>CAMBQN010000016.1 GCA_945870025.1 Akkermansia muciniphila | reverse complement strand
TAGCAAAAAGAAAGCCATCCGCACCCCCAGTCCTGTTGATAAGGTTGGCCTTATGGGGCCTTGAAGGGCCCCCGGCCAACTTACCAACAGGCGTGTGGGGGTGCTTATACCAGTGCGGTGGCAAGCGGTATTCCGCGCGACACCGCTTTGATGAGGCTGTAATCCGAAAAAGAAAGATGAGCTGCACGCGCTATTCAACCGCATGGATGCCAAACATATCGTTCAGGAATTGAGCCTGTATTTTAATCAGCCCATTGTGCCGGACAAGACGCTCTTGTTCTTTTCAGGACCGCCCCTCATTGGGTTCATTCTCGATGGACATCGGCGACAAGACCGGCGTGAAAGATATCTCCTTCACGCTCCTATCCCTGCCGCTTTATCTGGCCAGCCAGACAGACCGGTTGCTGCGCAAGCAGTTCCAGAACGAGCGCAAATAAAGCACGCTGGAAAACGGCGCTTCCGGGTTTGTGGGGCGAAATGGCATGGATAGGAGCAGCAGGACTTCGTCCCACACTTCGTCCCACACTTTGTCGTTTACGCTTCGTCGCACATTTTGTCGGCTCTTCCCGTTCGGAGGCTTGAGCATGGCCCCGATTACCCTTCAATGAAAAATCCCCCACAAACCCAGAAGCGCCTAAAACCAACGGAAAATCGACCCCGATTCCGATACCGACCCCGACCCCGATAACTCAATCGCCGCATTATTAAAAAGGCCCCGCAAGGGACGGACCTTCCATCAGCCTTCTCCATCTTCTGCGGCGCGGCGGGGACGCCGTCGCCCTACCCGCTTCGCGCATTTCCTGTTCCATCGTGGCGACGCAATCGGGGTAGAACACACTCTACCTTCCACACCTATGCTCCCAATAAATGAGAAAAGGTTGGGTCGGTTGAGAAAAAAAGGGACCGAGTGACCACCTTCATTCCGGTATGATCGCACCATGCTCACGCAGGAGCGCATGCACGTTCACCACAGGAACTTCCTCAGGATCAACCCCTTTCGCGGCGCTGAGCGCGGCCATCGCGCCGGCGGCCTGGCCGGTGGCCATGCACGTGGCCTGCACGCGCAGGGCAGAGTTTGCGAGGCGATCGCTCGACAGGCAGCGACCGGCAACCAGGAAATTGCGGCTTCCTTCTGGCAGGAGCGCCCCGCGCGGCACGGTCGGGACCACGCCTTCGCTGAGCGGCGCGACGCGCAGACCGCCTCCATCCGAGGTGTGCAGGTCGATGGGGTAGAAGGCATAGCACACGGCATCGTCCCAGCGCCGGCCGGAGCAGTAATCCGCAGCGGTCACGGTACGCTTGCCGCAGATGATGGCAGTCTCGCGCACCCCGCACTCGGGTGCCAGATGCGCAATGTCCAGTTTTTCCAGCCCGGGTTGCCGGCGCAGGAAGCGGTAGAGGCGCAGCAGGCGCCCGCGCCCATCGAGTTCCAGCCGCGTCTTGCCGGCGCTGTCGCGGGCATTGATGTGGTGTACGTGGCTGGCGTTGGCGCCGCGCTGCCCCAGCCACGCGCCCACGTTGGCAGCAGTGGTGTCCCAGGATGCATCGGTGTAGTCTAATCGCCCGGCCTTGACCTCCGCGTCGAAGGCGCGGTTGATGGTTGCCAGATCCAGCTGCGCGATATCGTAGCCGCTGGCCAGGCAGGAGAGCGTGGCGGGTTGTGTTTCTTCCGGAATCACGACCGGCAGTCCGGCCAGCGACGCAGCATTGGCGTCACCGGTGGCGTCGATGACGACGCGGGCGTGGCAGGTGGTGAGACCGGTCTTGGTGCAGAGCGTCACGTCCCAGCCGTCGCCGCCGCGTGCTTCGGTCAGGGCGGCCGGCATCGCATGCAAGAGGATGTCCACCCCGGCCGCGACCACCGCCTCGTCGGACAGCGCGGCATAGAGGAAGGCATTGACTCGCACCTGCAACAGCCAGTGCCCGCGCTTGTAATCGGTGAAATCCGGCAGCGTCTCCCCGGCTTCTGCGACACTGCGGCTGACGAGTTCCCAGCCGATCCCGGCGATGACCTGGCGCCCCCACGCGTGGAACAGGCCTGGGAAGTTGACCCCTCCGTTTGTCAGGGTCCCGCCGAGCAGGCCGGTTTTCTCGATCAGCAGTGTCTTCGCCCCGGCCCGTCCGGCCTGGATCGCCGCAATAACCCCGGCAGAACCGCCGCCGATGACCATCACATCGTAATGCCTGTCCACATGCATAGTGCCCTAATTCTTTCGTCGGAAGTGTGTCAGAAAATAGGGTCCGTTACAGCAGCACGCCCTTGGGCGAGGCGTCGCCGTCTTCCCACCAGCGCGGCTTGACGGTGGCGATCTTGGCGATTCCCTTGGTGGTCATCCGCTGGCCCTTGGCTGACACGCCCTTGAGCAGCGCCTCGGACGGGGTGAACACCTGCTGGTGGATCTTCTGCCCCTTGGAGGGTTTGTATTTGAGATAGATCGTCTCGGGCGTTCCCTCTTCCAGAAGTTGCACGACGCCCTTCTCGGGAGCCAGGCGGTAGTCCTTGTTCTGGATCGCGCCGCCGAAGGTGAATCGCTTGATGTAGGAGATGTCAAAGTGCGGCTCGGTGTAGACGCAGGTCATCTCCCGGTCACGATCGAAGATGGCGCAATAGATCATGTTCTGGTCAATGAAGAACTTGTCCGGCGGGGGCATCATGCGGTACCGGCCGTCGTTCCAGACGAGCATGATCTTGTCGAGCGAGGAGCATTCGAAGAGCGGTTCGCCGGTCTTGATCTCGGTGCCGATGTAGCCGTTCTCGCGGTCGATCTTGAGGGTCAGCTCGCGGGCGGTCAGCTCGCGCAGTTCGATCTGGCCGAAGGTGGCGACCGCCGTCAGCCGCGGATAATGCGCCTTGTACTGCTTGATCAGGGCCTTGAGGTATTTGACGGCATGGGCCTTGAGCGACTTGAGGTTGCCCTCGACGTCGGCCAGCTCCGTGAGGATGTTGGCGATGTCCTCGCGGTTCTTGTTGATGTCAAAGAGCGAGATGCGCCTGATCCGGATCTGCAGCAGCCGTTCGACGTCCTCCGGGGTGATGTCGCGGCGCAGCTCCTTGCGAAAGGGTTTGAGGCCGCTGAGAACCGCTTGGAGGACCTGTTCGTAGGTCGGCATCTCTTCGATGCGCTTGTAAATCCGCTCTTCGATGAAGATCCGTTCGAGCGTGCGGTTGTGGAAATCCTCGTGCAGTTCGTTGCGCCGGATCTCCAGTTCCCGCTGCAGCAGGTCGAGGAGCTGCTGGGTGTTGAGGCGGAGGACTTCGGAGACGGTCGTTTCGCGCGGCCTGCCGCCGTGCAGGACGACCATGCGGGAGGTGACGGCCGACTCGCAGGCGGTGAAGGCGTAGAGGGCCTTGACCGCCGCGTCCTGAGCGGCGCCGACGGTGAGGACGATCTCGATCTCGACATGCTCGGCCGTGAAGTCGTTGATCTGCCGCACCGGGATCTTCTTCTTCTTGATCGCATCCTCGATGGTCTTGATGAGCGACTCGGTGGTCTGTCCGAACGGCAGGTCTCGGATGACGAGCCGGTTGTTGCCGCGGTGCTCGATGTGAGAGCGAAGCTTGATTCGGCCGAGGCCGTCCCGATAATCCGAAACGTCCATCACGCCGCCGGTGTAGAAGTCGGGGAGCACCTGGAACGGCTTCTTCTGGATAATGGCGATCTGCGCCTCGAGCAGCTCGATGAAATTATGCGGCAGGATGGTGGTGGAGAGTCCCACCGCGATTCCTTCGGCGCCGAGCATGAGCAAGAGGGGAATCTTGGAGGGAAGGAGCACCGGCTCCTGGTTGCGGCCATCGTAGGAGGCGATGTACTGGGTCGTCTTGGGATTGAACACCTCGTGACGGGCCAGCTCGGTGAGGCGGCACTCGATGTAACGCGGGGCGGCGGCGGAGTCGCCGGTGTGGATGTTGCCGTAATTGCCCTGCCCCTCGATCAGGTAGCGCTTGTTGACGAGGTTGACCAGGGCGTCGCCGATCGAGGCATCCCCGTGCGGGTGATACTTCATCGTGTTGCCGACGACGTTGGCGACCTTGATGAAGCGGCCGTCGTCGAGTTCCCACAACGAATGGAGGATTCGGCGCTGCACCGGCTTGAGGCCGTCCTCGATGGTCGGGATGGCGCGCGAGCAGATGGTGTAGGAGGCAAACTGGATGAAGTTGAAGTCCATCAGGCGCGAAAGAGGCCCACGGCTGTTGGGGGGGACGTTGCTCTTGGGGACGGGACCTTCCGCCTGGGGAAAGAGTGGCTCGGCATCGGGCGGAGTGTCGGGCGAAACGTCGGGCAAAACGTCGGGCGTGGCATCGGATCGTTTCTTCGCGTCGCCGTTCCCGCCCCGCTTCGCCGCAGCGGGTTCGCCGTCGGCCTTCGTCGCCGCCGCCGCCGAGGCGGGTAGGGGAGGGGCGTCGAGATCGAACAGGAAATCCTCGGTCACCTGGACGGGAGGCGCGTTCTCGCCTTCGGGGGCTGAAGCGGGGCTTTTTTTGTTGGGGGGTCGGCGCATGACGTTTGATCAAACCTCGTCGGGGATCACCAAGTTTTCCATGATATACTGACGGCGTTCGGAGGTGTTGTCGCCCATGTAGAATTCGAGCGTCTCACCCAGTCCGTAGTCCTGAGTCGCGTCGACGGGAGTCAGGCGCATCTCCGGGCCGATGAAAGCGTGAAACTCCTTGGGCGAAATCTCGCCGAGACCCTTGAAGCGGGTGATCTCCGCCGACTTGCCCAGTTCGGCGATGGCGGCGAGGCGCTCCTCTTCGGAGTAGCAGTAGTGAGTGACCTTCTTGTTCCGCACCCGGAACAGCGGGGTCTCAAGAATGTAGAGGTGGCCTTCGCGGAGCAGGCGGTCGAAGAAGCGGAGGAAGAAGGTGATCATCAGGTTACGGATGTGGAGACCGTCGACATCGGCATCGGTGGCGAGGATCACCTTCTGGTAACGAAGGTTGTCGACCGACTGTTCGATGTCGAGACTCTGCATCAGATTGTACAGCTCGACATTCTTGTACAGCTCTTCGCGCTTGCGGCCGCAGGTGTTGAGCGGCTTGCCCTTGAGGGTGAAGATCGCCTGGACGGAGACATCGCGGCAGGAAACCAGCGAACCCGCGGCGGAGTCGCCCTCGGTGATGAAAAGCATGGTGTCGAGGCCGGTGCCTTTGGCCTTGTGAAGATGCTGCTTGCAGTCCTTGAGCTGCGGCACGCGGACGGAGACCGACTTGGAGCGCTCGCGGGCCAGCTTGCGCACCGAATTCAGCTCGGCGCGAATCTTGGAGGTCTCCTCGATCTTGCCGATGAGCTTCTGCGCATTGACCGGATCGCGGTGGAACATCTCCTCGATGACGCGCTTGATTTCGGCGACCAGGTCCGAGCGGATCTCCTGGTTGCCGAGCTTATTCTTGGTCTGGGATTCAAAAATCGGGTCCTTGAGGCGGATGGCGATGGCGCCAATGACCCCCTCGCGCACCTCATCGCCGTCGTACTTCTTCTTCCCGAACTCGTTGACCGCCTTGAGCAACCCCTCCTTGAAGGCCGAGAGATGAACGCCGCCGTCGTTGGTGTATTGGCCGTTGACGAACGAATAGTAATCCTCGCCGAGGCGGTTGGTGTGGGTAAAAGACAGCTCCAGCGTCTTGGAGCGGTAATGGAAGGGCTGGTAGATCTTTTCGAACTGGGCCTCGTCGTGGATCAGGTCGAGCAGCCCGTTTTCGGAGCGGAACGTATTGCCGTTGCAGAGGAGGCTCATCCCGGCGTTCAGGTAGGCGTACATCCGAAGGCGGCGCGAGACGTGCTCGTCACGAAACTGGAACTTCTTGAAGATATCGCCGTCGGGGGTGAACTGGACGAGGGTGCCGTTGCGCTCGTCGGTCTTACCTTTTTTCTCCGAGGCCAGCTTGCCGTAGGTAAAGGTCGCCTCGGCCATTTCGCCGTCACGGTAGGCGCGTACGAGAAAGTGGGAGGAGAGGGCATTGACGGCCTTGGTGCCGACGCCGTTCATGCCGACGGAGAATTGGAACGAATCGCTGTTGAACTTGCCGCCGGTGTTGATCTCGGAGACGCAGGCGACGATCTTGCCCAGAGGGATGCCGCGGCCGTAGTCGCGGACCGAGCAGACGCCGGTGGTGGGGTTGATGGCGATATCGACCCGCTTGCCATAGCCCATGATGAACTCGTCGACGGCGTTGTCGAGCACCTCCTTCAGCAGGATGTAGACGCCGTCTTCATACTGCGAACCGTCACCGGTCCGGCCGATGTACATGCCGGTACGGAGGCGGATGTGTTCGACGGACGAAAGGGTCTTGATCTTGCTCTCGTCGTACTGATGTTGTGTAGATGTCGCCATAATCAGGGTGTAGCCGGGGTGCGCGGGGTCGCGCCGGGTTCGGACGTGCGTGAAGTGTCGTGAGAAACGGCTGTTTTGTCAACTCTTTCCGCAGGTTAAATGGCAGTCCTGCCAAATTTAGCATTGCCGATTCCGCACGATCAGGGTAAACTGAAAAACAGTCATTGATGGGAACCCCCGGATGCGTGGACCATGAGAGGCGTTTCATGACAGAGGTGCGAACGGATGCAATCCCCGCTCTGACGCAAAAGCTCTTCGAAAAAGGGTTTTCGGCGTTTGAGCGTGGCAATTTGGATATCGCGGTCGATCTGCTCACGCGCTGTGTGGCGGAGGCACCCACGTTCGCCCGTGCCCGGCGTTTTCTGCGCATCGTCGAGATCCAACGAGTCAAGAAGGTCGACAAGAAAGGGCTGCTTCGCCCGTTCGCGGATCTGGTCGGGTTGCCCGCCTACCTCGTTGGGAAACTTGCGCTGAGGCAGGGCAATGCCGATCAGGCGATGGCGAATGCCGAAAAGCTCATGGCGGTCAACCCGTTGAACCCGGTCTTTCTGGCGTACTATGTTAACGCAGCACGACTGGCCAATCTATTGGACGCGGCCGTGGCAACGCTCGAGCTGGCGGTAGAGGCCTCGCCCGATCACGCGGTTCTGCTGCGGGCGATGGGCGATCTTTATAACGAGGTCGGCAATTACCGTCTGGCCCGGCGCGCCTATGAACGGGTGGTGGCCTTACGGCCGCATGATGCGGCGACCGCCCAGCTATTTAAAGACGTCGAAGCCCGCGACTCCATGCAAAGCGGCGGGTGGGCGGATTCCTCGGACAAGCCGGATTCGTATCGGAGCTTGATTAAAAATCAGGCGGAGGCCAAGGCTCAGGACATTCAGGCGAAGGCCGTCGTCGCCGGAAACGATCTGGAGACGCTGGTGGCGGAACAGCGCGCCGCGATTGCCAAGGATGCCACCAACATCAACGCCTACCGTGCTCTCATGCGCGTGTACCGACAGAACAAGAAATATCCCGAGGCGATCGCGGTAGCGGAAGAGGCGCTGGCGGTCAACACCGCAGATCCCGAGCTGGATCGCATGCTGAGTGAACTGAAGGCGCTCGATTTCGACGCGCGGATCGCCGCGCTGAAAGAGACCGGCACGCCCGGGGAAGCCGCCGCGCTGGAGGCGCAACGTAACCAGTTTGTGTTTGACGATGTTCTGGCTCGCGTTGCACGCTATCCGAACGATTTGCGGTTGCGCTTCGAACTGGGGCTTCAGCATTTCGATAAAGGCGCATGGGACGAGGCCATCCAACAACTCCAACTGGCACAGCGGAGTCCGCGGGAACGCACGGACGCGCTCTATTTTCTCGCGCGTTGCTTCCGGCAGAAAGGCCAGGCCGATCTGGCCACCATGCAATTGGAGACCGTTCTGGAGCAGTTGCCCACGATGGACGAGGCGCGCAAGCGGGTCCTCTTCGAGTTGGGCGAGATTGCCGAGGATTCGGGCAATACGGCGCGTGCGCTCGTGCTGTACAAGGAGATCTACGGCGCCGACATCGCCTATCGTGATATCGGCGAAAAAATGACCCGTCTTTACAAAACGACGCCGCGAACATGACGTCCCTGATTTCCGATTGGACGTCAAGGGGATGTTGCGGTACACTATCTCACTTCACACGGGGTTGGCTTTTCAGTTTCGGGCACGGGGTGTTTCGCCCGTCTGTCGGGAACAACAAAGGAGCATGGGAATGCGTCTGACAAAATGGGTGGCAGTGGCAGTGTTGGCGGCCGTTACGGCGGGCGCTCAGGTGATTCAAGAGGTCGCGGTGCGGCAGTTGGAAGGCTATAGTGCCGACACCAGCGACGTGTTGACGATGTGCGGTTCGAAAAAAGGCGCCGAATTGTCTCAGTCGGTCTTGTTTGATGATGTGCGCCGGCTGAACGATTCGCAGCGCTTCTCCTATGCGGGCGTCGAAATCGCCGAGGTGGATAAGGGAGTGAAGGTGATTTACGTGGTCCGGCGCCGCTTCCGTCTAGCGACTCCCGTCGATGTGAATGGAATGAGCGCGGTCAGCCGTTCCAAGGTGCGTGACTGGATCGGGCTGAAGGAGGGTTCCTACATTGACGAGCAGCTCCTCGGCGTCCGCTGTTCTAAGGTGCGCGATGAGTACATGAAGCGGCAATACCCCAACGTGCAGGTCACCGGGCAGATCGGTTCGGTCGACGCGGCCACCGGGGCGACCACCGTCACCGTCACCATCATCGAAGGTGACAAGATTGTGCTGGCGGGCTTTCTCTTCACGGGCAACACGGCGTTTACGGCCAGCGAGTTGAAGGGCATCTTCAAACAGTACAACTGGTGGGATCCTCGGAACTGGTTCAGCGAGCGGATGTATGACGATCAACAGTTCGATGACGCCCGTGAAGGCATGCTGGCGTCTTACCGCGAGCGCGGCTATCTCGACGTCACCATCGCGCCGGTCAAGCTGGAGCCTCTGCCGAATAACCCCAAGAAGGTGCGCGCGGTTTATGAAATCACCGAGGGCGTCTGCTACACACTGGGCACGTTCACCATCTCCGGCGTGACGCTTTTCCCGGTCGAGCAGGTTCAGGCTTCCGCCGCAATCAGCGGTGGCGAGAATGCCGGCGCGCCCGTCGTTGCCGCGATCAAGCGGGTGAGGGAGTATTTTACCTCGCGCGGATATATTGACACCTTTGTGCGCACGACGATCGACACGCCACCCGGGACGCCCGGCGTGGCCAATGTCCAGTTACAGGTCACCGAAGGCGAGCTGGTCACCCTGCGAAACATCATCATCAACGGAAACACCCGCACCCAGGACAAGGTCATCCGCCGTGAGATTCTCGTCGTGCCCGGCGACGAGGCCGATGCCGTGCGGATCGAGCGCAGTGTGAACCGTCTGCGCAACCTCAATTACTTCAGCGAGGTGCGCGATTCGCTGGTCGCGACCGAAACCAACACCGTGCGGGATCTGGTCGTCAACGTGACGGAACAGCGCACCGGCAACTTCATGATTGGCGCCGGTTTCTCGACCATCGACAGAGTCATGGGTTTTGTTGAAGTCTCGCAGAACAATTTTGACATCCTGAACTGGCCCAATTTCACAGGCGGCGGCCAGAAGGCCCGTCTGGGTGCCGAGATTGGATCCAATCGCCAGACCATCGAGGCGAACTGGATTCAGCCGTGGCTGTACGGCCGTCCGATGGCGCTGCAGGTCGACGCCTACCGGCGGATGAACAGCTACGATGAGTATGAGGATCTGCGCAGCGGCGTGGCGGCCGGCATCTCGTACCCGGTCAAGGTTGGGAAAATCGGCTTCAAACAGACGTTCGAGCAGGTCAGTTTAAATGACGTAATCTTCATGAACGGCGGCACCTATACGTATGCGGATGGGCGGGATTTTACTTACGTTGATTCCGAATCCGGCCTCAACAGCATGTTTCGGGTATACTGGACGCACGACACCCGCAACAAGCCGTTCGTGCCGACACGTGGCATGGAGGCGACGGTGTTCGGCGAAGTCGGCGGATCGATGCTGGGCGGCGTGTACGACGTGTACAAGACGGGCGCCCAGGTCCGCAAATGGTACGGGCTTCCGTGGAAGGGCGGCCACGTGCTGAGTTTGCGCGGCCGGATGGAGACGGTGGATGCGTACGGCCAAGACGAGGTGCCGATCAACGAGCGGCTCTTCCTGGGCGGCGGTCGCACCGTTCGGGGTTTTGGACACCGGAGCGTGGGTCCGAAAGTGACCGCAGATAACGGTGCCACCTGGCATTCGGTGGGAGGGCAGACGCTTTCCTTCGTGTCCGGCGAATACACGATTCCGATCTTCAAGGCGCTGCGGTTCGCGACGTTTGTTGATGCAGGCAGTCTGGACGCAGGTGCCTTCTCGCCGGACTTCTCGGACTACGCCGCGAGCATCGGCTTTGGCCTGCGCGTCGACATTCCCGGTTTCCCAATCCGCGTGGACTACGCGAAGCCTCTGGTTAAGCCGGGCAACACGGAAGAACAGGCATTTGTTTTTTGGATTGGTTTTGAATAAAGCAGGTTTCACACCGCCGACAAGGAGATGTTATGAATCATTTGAATTGGGCACAGATCATGGGAATCGCCGCATGTGTTGGCGTCTGTTCAGCGACGGCGCAAATCGCCGTGGTTGATTTCGAGCGCATTGTCAAACTGCACCCGAACACAGCCGGCGACCGCAAGACGATTGAGGAGGTTTACAACACCCTCAAGGGCGAAGGTGACGTCAAGGCCGCCAAGGTGAGCAAGGCCGTTCAGGCCTTTGAGGAAGCCGCCAAGGAGGTTCAAAGTCCGGTTCTCAGCGAGGCGGCACGAAAGAAGGCCGAAGCTAACGCCAAGAAGAAATATGATGAGGCCAAAATCGAGAGCGACGAATTGAAGCAGTTGGAAGACCTCCACCGGATGCAGTTAAACGAGCGCGAACGCAAGCTGTTGAAACGGACGACCGACGCCATTCGTGTGGTCGTGAAGAAAATTGCCGACGACAAGAAGATCAAGGTCGTGTTGCCGACGGCTCCGGTTCTCTATTATGACGAGACACTGGATCTCACGGCCGATGTGCTGCGGGCGCTGGGCGTGGACCCGGCTGCGGTAGACCCGGATGCGGCGGCATCTAAAGAGGTCGCACCCGTGAAAGAGGCCTTGCCCGTGAAAACGGAGCCGACCCCCCGGTAAGGTTGTGTTGAGTCACGTGGCCGATGGAGAATGAGAAATGGCACAGACGATCGCTCAGCTTGCCGCCTGGCTCAAGGGATCTGTCGAGGGTGACGCCACGGAGGAGATCGTCGCGCTGTCGGCGCTCGATGACGCGCGTTTGGGAGACGTGTCGTTTCTGTCCAATCCCCGCTATGAGCCTCTCATGGCGCACACGCGGGCATCGGCCGTCCTGGTCGGAACCGATTGGCAGGGGGCTTGGTCGTGCCGCGCGTTGATTCGTGTGGACAATCCCAATACGGCGTTCGCCGCGCTGGCGACGCTTTTTTGTCCGAAGCCCGTGACGCGTCAGCCCGGAATCCACCCGACCGCCGTGCTGGGCGAGGGTGTATGCATCGGACGGGATGTTTTCATCGGCCCGTACGTGGTAATCGATGATCAAGCGCACATCGGGGATCGCACCCGGATCGAGGCGCAGTGTTGGATCGGCGCGAACGCCCGCATCGGCTGCGACGGATTGGTTTACCCTCAGGTGACCATCCGCGAGGGTTGTCTGATCGGTGACCGTGTGATTCTGCACAGCGGCGTGCGCATCGGCAGCGACGGCTATGGGTATGCCGTGGAGCAGGATGCGGGCGGTGCCGTGCGTGTGGAGAAGATTCCGCAAATGGGCATTGTAGAGCTGGGCGATGACGTGGAGATCGGCGCGAACACGACGATCGACCGGGCGCGCTTCGGGCGCACGCGGATCGGCCATTCGGTCAAAATCGACAATCTGGTTCAGATCGGTCACAACGTGCAAGTCGGCGACATGAGCGGGATTGTGGCGCAAACCGGTGTTGCCGGCAGCGCGAAAATCGGTTCAGGGGTCATGATCTGGGCACAGGCCGGCATCGCCGGTCACATCACCATCGGCGACCGGGCGCAGGTCGGACCGCAGGCAGGCGTGAGCAAGGACGTGCCTCCGGGCGAATTTGTCCTGGGCGCCCCCGCCCAATCGAAGCGGGCGTTTGTCGCCACGCTGGCGGTACCGCGCCAGATCGAACGGCTGAAGAAGCAAGTCGCTGATCTTGAGTCGCGTCTGGTGGCGATCGCGAAAATGGAAAAGCCTGGCGAATAGGTCTGATATGTTTTCAGCCTTTTCTCAAAACAGAGGGTTTGCAAGCGCCTCTCGTGTCTTGGCCATCCTCTGTGCGGGACTGTCGGCCGGATGCGTCCTGCAGCCGGTGAACGCAGAGATTTTGGTGATTGATCCCCGGTTGTGCGCGTTGCGTGACACCCCGTGCGACGGCACAGGCGATGCGGGTGACGAACTGGCGTACATGTTTTGCATCCCCGACAACGCCCTGACCCGGTCGCAAGTCGCCCGGATTGATCCGAGTGTGCGGTTTGATGACAGTCCCCGTGGGAAAAGCGTCAGCGGCTCACGGGGGGTGTTGTGCATCGGATCGACGCGGCAGCCGTCGTTCAAGGCCGTTCTGGACCGACTAGCCAAACTGCCGTATGTCGAGGCGATCACGCTCTGCCCGTTTGACGGCGACTGATCACCCCCGCAGCAGCCGGACGACCAGACCGAGAATAAACAGCGCCGCGATCAGCATCACCACCCGGCGCTCTTCCGAGGTCAAGTCGAAAACACTCCGAAAATAGGTGCCGCAGACGCTCCAGACGGCCCCCACACTGCGTTTCATGACCTGCATCGTTTTCATCGTGCCGTCAGCTTTCCGGTGCGGATCGTTTGTGCTCCCGTTCATGCAGCCATTGAGAGAGGATCAAGCTCGCGACGCCCACCGAGATGGCCATGTCGGCCACGTTGAACGTGGGAAAACGGATGCAGTGAAAGTCGATGAAATCGACGACAACCCCGCGATAACATCGATCAATCACGTTGCCGATGATGCCCCCGGCTAGAAGCCCCCAGGTCACCCAACCGAAACGAAGGGGGAGAAACGTACGCTTCATCTGCAGGGCCATCCAGACCAGCGCGGCAACTGCACAGACGATGAGCAGCGCCTGTCGGCCCTGAAGCATGCCCCAAGCCGCGCCCGCATTTTGAACATGGCGAATGTCAAAAACGCCTGCGAGCAGCACCATTCCGTCACCCGTCGCGGGGAACACGCGCAAGACCAGCATTTTGGTCCACTGATCGGCAGCGATAATCAAACTCATGACGGCCAGTGCGCGGGCAATCATGGAATTTTCCTGCGCGGGAGGGCGCCGCCCCGTGTCCGGTGACGTTCCATCTCCGATTGACAGCCCATGCAGTTCTTCACAAAAGGCAATGCCTGAAGCCGGGCCTTTTCAACCAGGCCGCCGCAGGCGTCGCACACACCGTAGGCGCCTTCGCGGATGGCGCGGAGCGCATTCGTGATCTGGTTGATCGTCTCTTGTTCCGTGCCGGCCCGTTCCAAGGTGAACAGCCGGTCAAAGGCATCCGACCCGTCTTCTTCCACGTTGACTTCGTCGTCTCGTCGCAGGGCGTTCTTCCGCATCTTGCCGATTTGCCCGGTCAGGTCCTCGTACAGAACGAATAGTTGACTCTTGAAACCATCCAGATCTTTCTTTGAAAATTTGACATCTCCCGGATTGCGTTTTTTCTCCGGGACGCGCGAGGCAGGAGCTGAGACCGGCTTCGCGGCAGGCTTCACGGGGGATCGATGGGGTGCGGCCGATTTCTTTCCTGGGGCTTGAGCCGGGCGGGCGACCACCGGCTTCCGATCCGCCGCGGACGCCACCGCCTTCTTCTTGAGAGCCGCCGACGGCCGGGCTTTCCGGACCGACAGAACAGCCGCAGCCGGCTTGCCGGCTGCTTTTCGACCCATCGGTTTTACGCTGCCCTTTTTTTTCGCCGCAGCGGCCGGCGGGATCGATTTTTGGGGTTTAGTGCTTGCTGCCTTCTTTTGAATGGCCATGCGTATTTCCTCTTTGGGCTAACGTCACAAAGTGAGCGCAGAAGATAACAGAACGACGGACGGGTGTCAATGTGAGATAAGCCTCTTTTTTCGTATTGTCCTGCCGCCCGTTTTCCGCTATCCTAACCACGACTGAAAAAAACTAGCATTGAGGTGACGTTTGGCTCAAGAGCAAAAACCAGAGATTCGTTACAACCGGATTTTGCTGAAGCTGAGCGGCGAAGTGCTTGGCAACGCCGAAACCGGCGAGTGCATCGCGCCAGCCGTTGTGGCGGATGTCGCCCAGCGCATACGACGCATTTCTGAACTGGGCGTGCAGATCGCGGTGGTGCTCGGCGGCGGTAACATTTTCCGCGGGGCCGCCGGCGAGGCCAGCGGACTCGCCCGGACCACGGGCGATTACATGGGCATGCTGGCGACCATCATCAACGGTCTTGCCTTGCAGGACGCTATCGAACGCGTGGGCCTTGAGTCCCGCCTGCAAACATCGATCGACATGCCTCAGGTGGCAGAGCCCTTCATCCAACGCAAAGCGGTCCGCCATTTGGAAAAAGGCCGGGTGGTCATCTTCGCGGGCGGAACAGGAAACCCGTATTTCAGCACCGACACCGCCGCCGCGCTCCGGGCCAATGAAGTGGGCGCCGATGTGCTGCTCAAGGCCACCAAGGTCGACGGCATTTACTCCGACGACCCCAAAACAAACCCGGACGCCGTGCGCTACGAGACGGTGTCGTATCAAGTCGCATTGCGCAAGCGGCTTCGGATCATGGATTCCGCCGCTTTTGCCTTGTGCATGGATAACAAAATCCCCATCATTGTATTCGATTTTTTTGACAAGCTGGCCTTGGAACGGATTGTCTGCGGCGCGCAGATCGGCACGCTGGTGACGGACGCCGCCGAGGACTAAGTTGTTTTACGAGGAGTAGCCGAGATGGAAACCGTGGATGATGTGCTTCTTGATGTCGAGGAGAAAATGGACAACACCGTCAAGGTGTTGAAGGAGCAGTTTGCCGGTCTGCGCACCGGCAAGGCGTCGCCCTCGCTGGTGGAGAACGTGCAGGTGCCTTATTACGGGACACTGACAAGACTGCGCGACATTGCGGGCATCTCGGCACCCGAACCGCGTCTGATCGTGATCAACGCTTACGACCCGACTGCGCTTGCCGACATCGAGAAGGCCATTCTGGCGGCCAACCTGGGCGTCACTCCCCGCAATGACGGCCGCGTCATCCGGTTGCCGATTCCCGAGTTGAGCGAAGAACGCCGCAAGGAGATCGTCAAAGTGGCCAAGCGGTTGTCCGAGGAAGCCCGTGTCGCCATCCGCAATGTCCGGCGTGACGCCAATGACGTGGTCAAGGCGCTCCAGAAAAAGGGCGCCGTCACGGAAGATGACCGCGACGCCGGATTGGCTGAAATTCAGAAATCGACCGATACGCATATCGGTCAGATTGACACCGATTTGAAGCACAAGGAAATGGAAGTGATGGCGGTCTGACCGCCTGTGTAAACGGAGGCACCCTATGGCAGAACAGGATACGACACCCACCCCGACTCCTCCCCCGAAAGAATCGCCGTTCCCTAAGCCGGAACCGGCCGCGTCCAATCCCGGCATCACGGCTTTGTTGGAAGTTCAGGCCAACTCAATCCAGCCTCAGGTGCCTGTGCTTCCACGGGCAACGGAGTCGACGCCAAAGACCATCCGCATGGTTCGTCCGACCCTTCCGGGACCTTCCGGACAAACACCGCGCCCGGGATCCAATCCGATGCCACCCGGCCCGCTACAGCCGTCTGCGCAGCAGATGCAGGCGGTCAACGCAAAAACATCGCGTATTTCTTTGGAGTCGGCGATCAGTTCCGCTCAGGCGGACATCTCCAATCCCGTGCCTGTGGCGCAGGCAGGCGTTGAAGGCGCGCCGAAAACGATCCGGCTGAAGCGCCCGTCCGAAATGCCGACCTTGAAAGTACCTGTGGTTCAACCGGGCACTCACGTTCCTGTGCCCACCCCGCGGTTCACCCCGTCCGTCTCAGGGACGCCCCCGTCGCGGAAAACATCCCGATTGCCCGAGCCAGAGATTCCTTTGGCTTCGACAACGGTCAGTGCTGTTCCGCTGACGCAAAAAAGAACGATTCGCGTCAAGCGCCCCGGCATGGATTCCGCCTCGGCTCTCACGGCCGGTGAACCTGCAGAAGACGTCACCCTGACGCCGCTGCAGCCGGAATTGGTGCAGCGCCCGATCGCCGACACGTGCAACCCCGCCTTTATTGTCGCGGCTGCGGCATCCATCATTGTGACGGGGATTCTGATCTACCTATTCTACCAGCAGATGTACGGCGCCGAAGCGCTCATTTATTAAGCGAGCCGCTTGCAAAACCCTGTTTTGCGAGCGGAGTGTTCAGGTGTCAGGTTTCGGGTGTCAGGAAGAACCACACGATGTTGCGTCTTTCTGAAACCTGAACACTGAAACCTTCAACCGGCGCTTGCAGGGGTTCTGCAAGCGCCTCAAGCGACCCCGTTTACAACCGCAGTTCAGATAGGTTGGGGGGTGCTTCTGCGGTTTTCTGTCGTCAGCCCGAGGCGCGCATAGCACAGGTCAGTCGCCAATCGACCGCGGGAGGTGCGTTCCAGATACCCCTCTTGGATCAGGTAGGGTTCGTAAACCTCCTCGATCGTGTCGGGTTCTTCTCCCACCGCAACCGCCAGATTGGTCAACCCGACGGGACCCCCGCCGAATTTAACCGCCAGCGCCTCCAGCAGCCGCTTGTCCATCTCGTCCAAGCCGTACGGATCGATCTCCAGCATCGCCAGCGCCTCGGAGGCGACCACGCGATTGATGAAGCTGTCGGCGCGGACCTGCGCATAATCCCGGACGCGGCGCAGGAGGTTGTTGGCGATGCGGGGCGTGCCGCGGGCGCGCGAGGCGATCTCCCGCGCGCCGTCGGTGTCTATAGCCACCTCGAGGCGGGCGGCCGACCGGATGACGATGGTTTGCAGCGTCTCGGCCGAATAATAGTCGAGCCGGTTGGCGAGGCCGAACCGGGAGCGGAGCGGCGCCGAAATCAGTCCGCTGCGAGTGGTCGCCCCCACGAGCGTGAACCGCGGCAGGTCGAGCCGCACCGACCGGGCGTTTGGGCCCTGATCGATCATGATGTCGATCACAAAATCCTCCATCGCCGAGTAGAGGTACTCCTCGACCGTGCGCTGCATCCGGTGGATCTCGTCAATGAAGAGGATATCCCCCGGTTCGAGCGAAGTGAGCAACCCGGCCAGATCGCCCGGCTTGTCGATCACCGGCCCCGAGGTGGCCTTCACATGCACCCCCATGGCCTCGCCTAAGATGTAGGCCAACGTCGTCTTGCCCAGACCGGGCGGACCGGAGAGAATCACATGATCGAGGGACTCGCCGCGCCGTTTGGCCGCCTCCACGGCCAGTAACAGCCGCTCGCGTACCCGTTCCTGCCCCACGAAGTCCTCAAAGCGCGTGGGGCGCAGCCGGTTGTCGAAGGAGGGGTTGCGCTGATTCAGGGTTTCGGTGGGCCGTGGTTGTGACATGGGAGGCTCTTCCAAAAAACGTCGTTAGGCTGGAATCTGTCGGAGAAAGGCATCAATCTGTTCATCCGTTCCGATTGTGATGCGCAGGTAGTCACCGGTGCGCGGGCTTGGGAAATGACGGACATAGATGCCGGCATCGCGCAACTGTTCGAAACGTTCGACCGCGCGGCCCTGCGGCGGTCGTGCAAAGAGAAAGTTGGTCTCGGAGTCCAGCACCGTCCACCCGCGCCGCCGCAGCTCGGCCGTCAGGCGCGATCGGGTCTCCTGGATGCGACGCACGTTTGCCCGCATGTGCTCCAGATCGTTCAATGCGGCCAGTCCGGCCACTTGGGCCAGCACATCCAGATTGTAGGAGTCCTTGATCTTGTACAACGCGGAGATCAGCGGTTCGGGACCGACGACATAGCCGAAACGCAGGCCTGCCAGCGAAAACGCTTTCGAGAGCGTCCGCATCACCAGCGTGTTTTCATTATCCGGCCGCATCGCCAACGCCATGCAGTTGCTTCGGGCGAAATCGGCATACGCTTCGTCAATGAGCACCACGCCCTCGAATGACGTGCAAAATGCCGCTACGGTCGCGTACTCAAACAACAGACTCGTCGGCGCGTTGGGGTTGGTCAAAAAGAACAACGACGCCTGATACCGCGCCGGCATCTGCCAGAGAAAATGGTCGCTCAAGGCGACTGGACGCTTCTCCGCCTGGCGGATGTCTGCCAGAACCGGATAGAGCGAGTAGGAGGGATCGAAGTAACCGACCGAACCGGTGTCCTCCACAAACGCCCGCGTACACAAGGCCAGAATTTCATCCGACCCATTGCCGACAAAAACCTGTCGCGACGAACACCCGTGGATGCCGGCGATCCGTTCGCGCACCGTGGCGCACAGCGGGTTGGGGTAGAGGCGCAGACGCGCCGGATCCAAAGCCGCGAGCGCCTGGCCCACCGCCGGACTCGGCGGGTAAGGGTTCTCATTGGTGTTGAGTTTGACGATGCCTGGCGCCTGGGGCTGCTCGCCCGGCGTGTAGGCCTGCAACGCCTGCACGGCGCGTGTCACATACCGGCTCATGGGTAAACTCCGTTCATCCCTTGTCGAAACGAACCGAAGCCGACCGTGCGTGGGCGTCCAGCCCCTCCACGGCGCCGAAGGTTTCGATCACCCCGCGCGTTTCGACCAGGTCGCGTCGAGTGAACCGAACCAGGCTGGTCCGTCTCCGAAAATCATCCGCCGTCAGTCCCGAAAACATCCGCGCCGCGCCTCCGGTCGGCAGCACATGGCTCGGTCCGGCGACGAAATCACCGGCCGATTCGGGTGTCCAGACGCCAATAAATACCGCACCCGCCGCGCGAACGGCCGCGACGCGCGTCGGCGCGTCGGCGGTCATCAACTCAAAATGCTCCGGCGCAAACCGATTGCACAATTCCATTCCCTGGTCGAGATCCGGAACGATCACCGCCAGCATGCCGCCGCCGCTGATCACGGCCTCGACCGCCGCGCGCCGAGGCAACCGGGCCGTCTGGCACGTGACCTCGGCCACCACCGAGCGGGCCAGCTTCGCGCTGTCCGTCACCAGCAGCGCCTTCTCCAATCCGCTGCCGTGCTCCGCCTGCGAAAGGAGATCCGCCGCCACCCAGGCGGGCTTGGCCGACGCATCGGCCAGGATCGCGATCTCGCTCGGGCCGGCCACCTGATCAATCGCCACCGTGCCATACACCTGGCGCTTGGCGGCGGTGACATAAGCATTGCCGGGGCCAACGATCTTCTGCACCGGCCGCACCCGCCGCGTGCCGTAGGCCATCAGGCCAATCGCCTGGATGCCGCCGACCCGGTAAATCTCCGTCGCTCCCGACAACTTCAGGGCAAAGAGCAACACCGGATTGATCGACCCATCAGGAGCGCACGGCGTGCAGGCCACAATTTCCGGCACTCCCGCCACCTGGGCCAGCGTCGCGGTCATCACCGCCGTCGACGCCAGCGGCGCCGTGCCACCCGGGATATAGACGCCGACCCGGTCGAGCGGCGTGAATTGTTCGCCGAGAAAGCCGCCGCCGGGAGTCCGCATCTTCCACGGCTTGCGCAATCCCGCGCGAGCAAACGCCTCCACACGGGCGTGGGCCTCGCAAACGGCCTGGATTGAGGCAGGCGGAATGCACTGGAGGGCTTTTCGCAGCTCCGACGCCGTCACTTTCAACGCCGATCCCGTTAGCTCGACGCCGCCCTGAAATTGCTTCACCGCTGCCAGTACCGCCGGCTCGCCCTCACGTCGGATCGCCGCAAGAACCTCTGCCGCCGCCGCCTCGGCCCGCGCGTCAAATGCCGGTCGGTTGAGAAAGGCTTCGACCGCCCGGTTGCGCCGCTTCAGAGACCAAGCTGCTAGTCGAAAGGCCATCGCACACTCCATCGCATCCTGCAAACGGATTTCTCGAATCACAGCCCTTTTTTCGGGACATCCCGCTTGAGCAATTCGGCTATCTTCGCCAGCAATTGATCTTGGGCATTTTGCCGGGCCGTATCGCGTTTGGCGTCCTTCTCCAATTCCTTTGCGGACGGCGTCTTCGCCTTGACGCCATTCTTCTTGTCTTGCTCCCGCTTCCGATCTTGCGCAGTGGATTCGCGCTCCAGTATCAGGTCTTTCTTTTTTGCAGCCTGATCGGGAGAGAAAGGCCCCTGCTGTTGCATTTTTCGCACGCTGAACGCGGCTGCGGGAAAAGCAGTCCCCTTCGTCAACTCGTCCTCGCTCCACGCCTTCTTGACCGCGAGCATGGCCGCGTTGAAAACACGGGTCTCGTCGCTGATCGCCTTCTGCAGCGCCTTGACCTCTTCACCGGACATCACCTCGTACGAATCCTCTTTGACCATGTCGGTGATCTTAACCAGATAGGCCGACGCCAACTTGGGCTGTGGCATCGCCTCCATCTGCGCGCGTGCCGAAAACCCGCACGCCAGAATCATTGCATACACACAATTTTTGAACGACATAAAGACCTCCTTGATTGCGAGGATCATACCACAAACCACCCCGCTGGGTAGAGGCAAATTGCGCAATTTAACCAAACTGAACCCAAGCAATGACAATTGTCGGTCATTTGTCAGATCGAAAGTTGTGGATAAAGTCGTTGGAACCATGCTAAAATTAATCGTTCATTTTCGCAGCGACGGGTTGTGGAGGAACGAGGAGGATATGATGACTTATTCGCACGAAGTGCAGCACATGTGCTGCGTGACCAAGGGCTGTAACCACGGTCCTGCGCCCATCCCCGAAGAGGGCAAGTGGGTTCAGGCCCGGCAGATCACAGACATTTCGGGACTGACACACGGCGTCGGCTGGTGCGCGCCGCAGCAGGGCGCCTGCAAGTTGACGCTGAACATCAAGGAAGGCGTGATCGAAGAGGCGCTGGTCGAGACGGTCGGCTGTTCTGGAATGACGCATTCGGCCGCCATGGCCGGCGAAATCCTGATCGGCAAGACACTGCTCGAGGCGCTGAACACGGATCTCGTCTGCGACGCGATCAATACCGCGATGCGCGAATTGTTCCTGCAGATCGTCTACGGGCGCAGTCAGAGCGCTTTTTCCGAAGGCGGGCTGCCCATCGGCGCCGGTCTGGAGGACCTGGGCAAGGGTCTCCGCTCTCAGATCGGCACGATGTATTCGACGCGGGCCAAAGGCCCCCGGTACATGGAGATGGCCGAAGGGTATGTCACGCGCTGCTTCCTGGATGACAACGGCGAGATCTGTGGCTATGAATTTGTCCGCCTGGGCGCGATGATGGATCTGATCAAAAAGGGGACGGATGCGAACGAGGCGCTGAAGAAAGCGACAGGCGCATACGGCCGCACGACGCCCGCGGATGGCGCGGTCAAGTCGATCGACCCCCGTGAGGAATAACCGCGAGTCTGAAAGGAGTGAATTTTTATGGCACTGTTTGAATCCTATGAACGCCGGATCCCACAGATCGAGGCGGCGCTGAAGAAATATGGCATGGCGTCCATCGAGGATGCCAAGAAGGTGTGCGACGGTCTGGGCGTTGATCCGTATGCCATCACCAAAGGTGTGCAGGGCATCTGCTTCGAGAACGCGGCCTGGGCCTACGTGGTCGGCGCGGCGATCGCCATCAAGAAGGGGAGCAAGAAGGCGGCCGACGCCGCCGAGGCGATCGGCGAGGGATTGCAGGCATTCTGTATTCCCGGCTCCGTGGCAGAAGACCGCAAGGTCGGTCTCGGTCACGGCAATCTGGCCGCGATGCTCCTCCGTGACGAGACGTCGTGCTTTTGCTTTCTCGCGGGACACGAGTCGTTCGCGGCCGCCGAGGGGGCGATCGGAATTGCCAAGAGCGCCAACAAGGTGCGTCAGGCGCCGTTGCGCGTGATTCTCAACGGTCTGGGCAAGGATGCCGCCTATATCATCAGCCGCATCAACGGCTTCACCTATGTGAAGACGCAGTTCGACTACTACACGAGCGCATTGACGATCGTCGAAGAGAAAGCCTTCTCCAAGGGCCCGAAGGCCGCCGTGCGGTGCTATGGCGCAGATGATGTGCGCGAGGGCGTGGCGATCATGTGGAAAGAGGGCGTGGATGTCTCCATCACCGGAAACTCCACCAATCCCACGCGCTTTCAGCACCCGGTCGCCGGGACCTACAAGAAGGAATGCGTCGAGCGTGGTCGGAAGTTTTTCTCCGTGGCATCGGGCGGCGGCACGGGGCGGACGCTCCACCCCGACAACATGGGGGCGGGTCCGGCCTCGTACGGCATGACCGACACCATGGGCCGGATGCACAGCGATGCCCAGTTCGCCGGATCCTCCTCGGTTCCCGCTCACGTCGAGATGATGGGGCTGATCGGCATGGGGAACAACCCCATGGTCGGCGCCACCGTCGCCGTGGCCGTGGCCATTGAGGTCGCCTCGAAGCGAAAATAGGGAATGCGCGAAGCGGGTAGGGCAGCGGCGTCCCGCCGCGCCGCAGATGATGGAGAAGACGGACGATCTGCGGCGAGCGTCTTCAGTAGACGCGACGTCCTCGTCGCGTCACCGGCCCGCTCACCACCCGTGACGCGACGGGGACGTCGCGTCTACCTCGCTTCGCGCTGACCCTGTGGCCTGCGGCGCGACGAGGACGCCGCTGTCTACCGTGTTGCTCCGTGCTTCCGGTCCTATCGACCTTCAGACCCGCCCAGAACGTCCCGGTAAATCGTGAGATTCTTTTCGACCATGACGTTGAGGGAGAAGCGCTCGAGCGCAGAAGCCCGCAGGCCTGTCAGACGGGTCTGCGCGGCTTTGACCAGCCCGGCAGCCAGTCCGGCGATGTCGCCCGGCTCGACCAGCCAGCCGGTGACGCCCTCCTGCATGATGTCCAGCGCGCCGCCATGCCGGGTGGCGATGACGGGGCGATTCATGGCGAGGGCTTCGACCATGCTGCGACCGAACGTCTCGGGTTTGCTGGTGTTGCACGAGACCACCACGTCGGACGCATCATAAATTTCCGCCATGCGGGTCTGGCTACCGGCAAAGATCACCGCGTCGTCCAGCTTGAGCCGGGTGACCCGCGCGCGCAATTCGGCCGCATACGCCTCCTGTCCCTGCTGCACGCCGCCAACGATGACCACGGCCAGACTGGCCGGATTCGGCAGGGCGTTGCGCGCAATGGCCGCAGCCTCGATCAGCTCCAGATACCCCTTGAGGGAGGTAATGCGGCCGACCGCGAGGACGACAAACCGGCCGTTCAGCGCATGACGCGTCTTGAAGTCGCGGACAAAATTGGCGTCAAGCCGCGCCGGGTCGAAGGCGATCGGGTCGATCCCCCGGTGTACCAGACGGATGATCGATTCGGGCGTGTCGTAGTTCGTGCGCACGTAGTCTACAGCGGCCTGGCTCACGCAGATCACCCGGTCGGCACGGGTCATAATCCGGCTGTAGGAGTTGACACTGTAAAAGCCATGCACAGTCGATACGACCGGCCGTCGCGGGTTGCGGTTGGCCAAGCGCACCAGCCAGGCAGGCACCCGGCTGCGAACGTGGATGATGTCGGGATTCAGTTCAGCAATCAGGGCCCGCAGTCGCCGAACCCGCAGGGGTACGGTCAGGAGGTTCTTCGATTTCACGTCCAGTTCGATGTGCCTCCCGCCATCAGCATCGATCTGCGGAGCCAGCCGTCCACCCGAGGAGATGACGGTGTTGCGGACGCCGCGCCGGACCAGTTCACGGTTGATCTCGACGACGCCGCGTTCGACGCCGCCCTCATTCAGGGCCGGTAGAAGTTGTAGGATGTGCATCATAATACGAAACGGGGTTAATCATACCGTATTTTGTCAAATCTGCAATCAGATAACGCAAATACGGCAGTTTAAGATTGATTCTTGCCTGCCAACAGAATAAAGTCATTTCTTCAATTTGTAGATTCGGATACTTAGGACGCCTATGCAGGAATGGTTTGACAAGGATTTTACCGCGAAACAAGTCTATGGCCGGCTGTTTAAACAGGCTGGGAGGTACCGCTGGGCTTTGGCGATGGGCATCCTTTCAGGGATGATTCTGGGCGGGACCCTGGTGCCCATCTATCAGGTGCTGCAGCCCGCGATCATGCAGATGCAAAGTGGTGGGTTGGGGATCGGCGTCGGACGGCCGACGGAGGACGGCAACGTGAAGGCGGCGGACGGTAGCGTGAAGCCGGCAGCCGACATTCGGGCCAAGGGGGCGATGCCGGGGTGGGTCAAGAAAGTGGAGCAGGTGGCGGCAAGCTGTGGCATTACCATTTTTAATGATTCTGGAGATGTCCGGGTTTCGTTCTTCCTGTTGGTGCTGTTGGCTGTTCCTCTGGCGTTTGTGTTTCGATTGGGCATGTTGTATCTGAATAGCTATACATTGCAATGGGCGGGCGCACGGGTGGTGCGGGACCTGCGAAATGACATGTTCGCCCATTTGCAGAACCAGTCGCTCAAATTCTTTGGCACAATGGATGTCGGCCGCATCATGAGCCGCTGCAACGGCGATCCTTTGACCGTGCATATCGTGATCGCGCAGACGGTTGTCGAACTGTGCAAGGCGCCGTTCGAGATCCTGGCGTCTATTGGATTTGTGGCCTATTTTGCGATCAAGAACGACATGGTGGAAATGATCGGGCTAGCTTTGGTCGGCTATCCGCTGGTCATATGGCCACTGGCCACGATTGGGCGGAAGATCCGCGTTTATTCCCGGAAGGGCTTGGAGCGGGGCGCCATTCTGGGATCGAACATGCTGGAGAATCTGACGGGCATCCGCGTGGTCAAGGCGTACCATACCGAAGAAGAAGAGAAGGAAAAGTTCAAGCGGTCCAATCAGGAGTGTGTGAAGGTCGCGCTCCGGGGAATCCGCATCAGTCTGCTGATCAACCCGATGATGGAGGGCGTGACGATCCTGCTGTCCATCCTGTTCCTCGCGATCTGTTTCTGGCGCGGCAAGACGTTTGCCGAGATTGTGCCGCTGCTGACTCCGATGATCATGGCGTACAAGCCCCTGAAGTCGATCGGGAAGATACAGGCATCGATCGAGGCGGGTCGCGCGGCGCTGACGCGCATCTATTCGTTCCTGGACATGGACACGGCCTTGCCGGTGGCCGAGCACCCGGTTGCGAAGAAGTCGTTCGACACGAACCTGGTCTTTG
This sequence comes from Akkermansia muciniphila, assembly GCA_945870025.1. Classification (GTDB taxonomy): domain Bacteria; phylum Verrucomicrobiota; class Kiritimatiellia; order RFP12; family JAAYNR01; genus VGWG01. The sequence goes on along the minus strand of CAMBQN010000016.1, from coordinate 37,441 downwards.
AGCACGTGGACTTCTCCTATGCGGTCACGGATCGAAAGGTCGTGCAGGATGCGAATTTCGTTCTGGGGCGCGGCCAGACGATTGCGGTTGTGGGTGCCACGGGATCGGGCAAGACCACGCTGGCCAACCTGCTGGTCCGCTTTTACGACCCCACCCAGGGCCGGGTCCTGATGGACGGCGTGGATCTGCGGGAGATGGTCATGGCCGATCTTCGCAAGCTGATCGGGGTGGTGACTCAGGAAACGATCCTCTTCAACACAACCATTGCCGAGAACATCGCCTATGGCACGAAAGGTGCGACGCAGGAACAGATCGAGCAGGCCGCGAAGCTGGCGAACGCGCACGCCTTTATCATCGCCCATCCCGACGGATACCGACGAATCGTCGGAGACAAGGGTTTTGTTCTCAGCGGCGGCGAGCGGCAGCGCGTGGCCGTCGCCCGTGCGATCCTCAAGAACCCGCCGATCCTGATCCTCGACGAGGCGACGAGTGCTTTGGACACCGTGACCGAGCAGCAGGTGCAGGAGGCCATCACGCGGCTGATGGAAAACCGCACGGTTTTTGTGATCGCGCACCGGCTCAGCACGGTCCGTCACGCCGATACCATTCTCGTGATGGATCAGGGACGCATCATTGAAAAGGGCAGCCACGACGCGCTCTACGCCGCAGGCGGTGTCTACCAGAACCTGTGCGATGTGCAGAAGAGCGTGAGATGAAGGCATGCGTGTCGAGCAGGATCATCGCCGTGCCTCCGGCCAGTCATCCTTAAAGTCCTGCGACGAAGCGTAGACGACAACGTGTGGGACGAAGAAAGCGACGAAGTGTGGCGTGGCATGGATAGGAGCAGCAGGTATGGCAGAGCACTTTGGCCACGAGAGACTGAAAGTCTACCAGAAAGGCATGCCGTTCGCGTCCATGCGCAAGACGCTGCTGGACGACCTGCCCCGGCGGGTTGCGGCATGCTCAGACAACTCTCAAAGGCGGTCAGGGATGACATCTAGCTCCCACACGTCGTCCCACACTTCGTCGCAGGCTTTTCGGGATGATCCCGCTCGCCGTGCTTTCGTTCCGGGACGCCGTCCGCTTTAGAAAAACGGGTCGCGCGAACGACGTCACGCTTCAGATTCCCGCAGTCATCAAGACGCGCATCCACGCAGTCATGCGCAGCGGACTCGGCTTCGGGGGACCGGTCATCAGCGGTTTCCTCATCGGCGCGGTCGTCACCCTCCTCGAGAGCGTCTGCACCGGACAGGGCTACCTCCCGGTCCTGATGGTTCTGGTGAAGAACGACACCTCCCAACTCCACGCCTGGTGGCTCATCGTCCTATACAACCTGCTCTTCGTGGTTCCCCTCGCGGTGGTCTTTATCTGCTTCCATCGCGGCATGCAGATCAACAGGCTTACGGACTGGACCCGCCGCAATCTGGTGATGCTCAAAGTGATCCTGGGCCTCTTCTTCAGCGCCATCGCCATCCTACTGCTGGCCGGTGGGTGAGGGAATCGTCGTCAGCCGTGTGCATGACGCACGCACGTGTGAAACCGTACGCTTCGACCTGGACATGCGCCTGCGCGTCTAGACGACCGAGCGCGAGTGCGCCGGGAAAGTGGCGCGTGTAAAACCGGCGGCCTCGCCAACGGATCAGCGATGAGGCACAGGGAGCGCTACCGGTAGACGCCGTACTGGCGCGCCGCCTCGTACATGGCCAGCACGTTTTCCGTCGGCGAGTTGTCCTGCAGGGCGTGGGTCGGCGCAAAGCAATAACCGCCGCCAGGCATCATGATCTCCAGCGTGCGGCGGCAATATTCCGTGACCTCCGCTGGCGTGCCGTAGGCCACCGGACCCGCGGTCGAGATACAGCCATGGAAGAAGAGACGTCCGCCAAAGCGCTGCTTGAGATACTCGGGTGACATATCCTTGGCCTCCGGCTGCAGCGTATCCACGCCGTTGATGCCCATCTCGACGAAATCCTCGTACGCCCAACTGCTCGAGCCGCAGGTGTGGATGATCGTTGGAATGCCGAAAGACTTGGCGACATCCACGAGACGCTGGTGCCGCGGCCGGATGTGCTTGCGGAACATCTCCAGGCTCATGATCGGGGAGTTCTGTGTGCCCAGGTCCTCGCCCAGCCAGAGGAAGTCGATCTTCCCCTTGGCGGCTTCCAGTGTGCGCCGGGTGACCTCGACCATGATGTCGATCCGGCGGTCGATCAGCAGCAGTCCGGCCGGATCGTCCGTGGCTAGGTCCACCAGCACCTGCTCCATGCTCCGGAGCATGCCGGTCATGTTGATGATGTCCCCCAGACCGCCGTGGCCGGCGTGAAGGGCAAAGGAGTCGTTCCGCCGGCACTGTTCCGCAATGCTGCTGTAGTCAAAATCGTCGGGATCGGGCATGGGCCACTTGGCGATGGTCTCCTCGTCGGCCTCGCACAGAGGAAAGTCACAGTAGTCCCAATAGCCGCCGGTCGGATGCTCGATCCAGCGGGTGCGGATACCCCACTCCTCGTTCACGCCGCGACCTTCGACTTCCGGATGAAGCCGTTTGCCTTTGTAAGGAACCCAGATGCCGCGGTAATCCACGCCCAAGGCCGCGCCCACCCATTCGCCTTCTTTCAGGCCAAGCGCTTGGCGCAGTCGGCGGTCGATTCCGCCATTGGCGAAGTAGCCGACCGGCACCCGGTCTGGCTCCTGGTGAGAAAAAGTGGTCATCACACGCTCTTTGGATGTCATGACTGGTTTCATGTGCACCTCGTTTCGCTTTGTAGTTCCGTCTGATCACACGTGTTGGAACGACGTCATACTATCCTGAAATGGCCGGTCAGGAACATGGCGTCGATCGTTAATTCTTGTTTTATTCGGTCATTATTGATACTATATTAAAACTTTTATGTCTCAATCAAGCAACAGACTGGCGCTAGACCCTGCTCCTGATGCGGTCGTATGCATTGCCAATTATGCGGCGCTCCGGCCTGGACCAACGTACTGCAACCCTGATGTCAAAAGCCGTATGGCTCTCTGGGTCAAGGCTGGCCTCGGCGCCATCACCGTCAATGGGGCACGCCATGAGGTGAAGGTGGGCGACTATTTCTTCCTTCCGTGGGCACATCGGGTGGAATACGAGCCTGATCGACGCCATCCGTTTCTGCTGGCCGGCATTCACATTGTGCCCGATCATTCCCGTCAGCATCCTGTCGAATTTGTGGTGCCGCACAACGTCGATCATCCTCTGGCGCGGTGTTCCTGGCGCCGCGACGTGGGGTTCACCTTCCTGCGCGGCCTGGTGCACCTGCAGGTGCGGGAGGATGAGCCTCTCTGGCTCCTCTCGGAGTACATGGTCCATCGCTACCTGGCCAAAGACTGGCAGGAGGAGCAGATGCGGGAATTGGCTGGTCTCTACCTACGGGAGTTGGAACGGACGCTCGCGACCGGTCACAACCCGGAAGCGCGTCGATCCGACGCAGATTTTCGGCGGCTGGCCGATCACGTCACCGCGAATCTCAATGCGCCGCTCGTCGTCGGCGATCTCGCGGCGCTGCTGGAATGCAGCGAGTCCACCCTGGGGCGCCTGGTCCGTACGCACGTCCGGCTCTCGCCGGTCAACTGGATCAATCATCTCCGGATCCAGCGTGCGCGCACGCTCCTGACGACGACGCGCCTTCCGGTCGCCAGGGTGGGGGAGCGCGTGGGCGTTTCGGATCCTTTCTACTTCTCGAAGCTCTTCCGGAAGTATACCGGCCAGTCGCCGCTCGCGTGCCGGAAGTCGACGCCGATCCTGTAGGATTGCGGAGTGCTATTCCTCTCCATCATCAGCGGCACGGCGGGCCGCCGCCGCACGGACGCTTCGCTGTTCCAGGGGAAGGGGACGGCGATTCTGAATGACCTGTGAAGTGCGAATGGCTGGGGCCTCGAGGTTACCTGTTTTCAAGCCCCCCCGCCGTCTGATACAATAAATTCCACGCACGATTTCTGCGTGCGGAGCACCGGGTGCAAATGCGACAAGGAGAGTCAATGAAAAGAACGATCTGGATGGCGGTTGCTTCCCTAGGGTTCGGCGCGGGCGCTTTATCGGCCGGGAATGTCGGATGGCGGATGGACGGCACCGGACGGTTCCCCGGTGTGACCGCGCCGCTGCACTGGGACAAGGCCGAGTGCGTGGTGTGGAAGACGCCCACGCCCAAGTGGTCGAACGCCAGCCCCATCCTTGTCGGAGACCGGATCTTTATTTGTGCCGAGCCCGACAGCCTCCTCTGCCTGAACAAGCTCACCGGGGAGATTCTGTGGCAGCGTTCGAACAGCTACGCGGATATCGCTCCGGAGGCGGGTCGCGAAGAGATCCGAAAGAAAATGGCGCAGGTTGGCGAGCGCGACAAGCAGATCAACGATCTCCAGGGCAAGCTGCGCCAGCTCGAGAAGACGGCGAAAGAGAAGCCCGACGACGCAGATATTCAGGCCGCGATAGCCACGAACAAGGTCGAACAGAATCTGCGGCGGGAGGAACGGAAGGCCGTCCAAGACTACGCCTTGCCCAGTACGCACGGAGCCAACGGCTTGACTTCATGCACCCCGGTGACGGATGGAACCCGGGTCTTCACCTTTTTCGGCAACGGGGTGGCGGTCGCCTACGATCTGGAGGGCAAGCGTCTGTGGGCGCGGGTTGTCGAGAAGCCGACCGAGGGATGGGGCCACAGCGCGTCGCCGGTTCTGACCGAAGGCCGCCTCGTCATTCAGGTCCGCGATGTCCACGGCCTCGATCCCGCCAGCGGCGAGACCGTCTGGACAGCCAAGTCGAAGCCTCGCTGGGGCGCGTGCGTGGGCGCGGTGATTGACGGGCAGGGGGTCGTGATCACCGCCAACGGCGAGATCATCCGCGCGAAAGATGGCCTCGTGCTGGCCTCGGGGCTGCACGGGCTGGAATACTGCGCGCCGCTCGTTCACGAAGGCGTGGTTTATTTCATCGAGAATGGCGGCAAGGCCTTTCGGCTGCCCGCGAAAGCCGACGGCACCGAGAAGCCCGAGCTGTTGTGGCAGACCGCGCCGCCGAAAGAACGGTACTACGCCTCGCCGCTTTATCACGACGGCGTGATCTACTGCATCAACCAGCAACGCGTCTATAGCATCATTGATGCGCAGAACGGGAAGGTTCTGAAGAGCGAAACCATCAAGAGCCTCCGGCAAACGGCGTATCCCAGCGTCACCCTCGCCGGCGCATACATCTGTCTCGGCGCGGAAAGCGGCAGCGCAGTCTTTCTGGAGCCGGGAGTCGAGATGAAGGAGGTTGCGGCATCCACCATCGGCTCGTTCAGGACGACCCCAGTCTTTGAAAATGACCGGGTCTACATCCGCACGCTGGATGCGATGATTTGCATCCGCCCGTGAAGCCAAGAGCGACTCCATGAAAAACGCCCCCATTTTATTCTGCGCCTGTTCGCATGCGGACGCCATTCCGGCCGAGAAGAGATGCGCGGTTGCTGCGGGTCTGGAAAGCTGCGGCCGTCCGGTGGTGATCGTTCCCGATGTGTGCGGCTGCGCCGCCCGGCGGGATCCGGTGTTGCGGGAGATCGCCGACGCCGGCTGCGCGACGGTCATCGCCTGCCATCCGAGGGCCGTCCAGGCACTCTTCGCGTGGGCCGGCGCGCCGGTCGACCCCGCCCGCGTCCAGTTTCTGGATATGCGCGCGGAGTCCGTCGAGAGGCTGCTGGCCGCAATCGCCAGCGGGGGAGGCGCCCCGGCGGCGATCAAACGCGAACCCGACACGGCTGCCGACGCCGGGGACTTCTGGCGGCCGTGGTTTCCGGTCATCGATTACGCGCGGTGCGTGAATTGTCGGCAGTGCCTCGAGTTCTGCCTCTTTGGCGTCTACGAGACCGAGGCGGACGGCCGTGTCGCCGTCCGCCATCCAGATCACTGCAAGAACAACTGTCCGTCCTGCGCCCGCCTGTGTCCGCACATAGCGATCATGTTTCCCAAAATCGACGAGGAGTCGCCTGTGAGCGGTGCTTCCGGCGACGCGGGGGCGGCCGGAAAAGTGCGGCTGACCCGGGAACAGTTGTTTGGTGCCAACGCGCTCGACAAGCTGCGGGCGCGCCAGCAAAGGCCGCGCCTGCTCAAGAACGAACACTACTGAGACAACCATGATACTTTCGCTGATCAAACGGATGCTCGTCGAACCGGACACGCGCATTCTCGTAAAATTCATGTACCTCTTCGCCTGGATGGGGTGCCGGTCCATGGCGGCGTTTCAACGGCGGGCCGTGCGCGGTGGGCGGTCCCCCGCCGTGCTCTTTTTTTCCGTGACCGACCGTTGCAACTTGGCTTGCAGGGGGTGCTGGGTCACACCGGGCCAACCGCCGCGCGAACTGGCCCCCGAAGCGCTGCACGCCGCGATCGGGGAATGGAAGCGCGAAAACCGGTCGCATTTCTTCGGATTGCTGGGCGGCGAACCCCTGCTGTATCCGCACCTGATGGAGATTCTCGCCCGACACAGCGACTGTTATTTTCAGATCCTGACCAACGGCATGCTGCTGGACGACGCCCGGGCCGCCGCCTTTCGTCGCCTGGGCAACGTGACGCCCCTGATCAGCATCGAGGGCGATCAGTCAACGAGTGACGTGCGGCGCGGCGCGCACGATGTCTGGCGGCGCGGCATGGATGCCATCGAGGCCTGCCGACGCAACCGGCTGATCTTTGGCGTGGCGACCAGCATTTGCAAGAACAACCTGGCCGATCTGGCGTCGGATGCGTTTGTCGAGGACATGATCGCACGTGGCGCGCATTATCTGTGGTACTACATCTATCGTCCGGTCGGCCCCGATCCCGCTCCGGAGCTGGCGCTTGACGAGGCCGACATTCTCAGGTTGCGGCGCTTTTTGGTCGAGGCCCGCTGCCGCTATCCCATCATGCTGGTGGACGCCTATTGGGATGCCGACGGGCGCGCGATTTGTCCCGCCGCCGAGGGCATGAGTCACCACATTGGACCGGGGGGTGATATCGAGCCGTGTCCGCCCGTGCAGTTCAGTTGTGAGAATATCCGCGATGGAAGCAGTCTCAACACGCTGTTTAAGAACTCCGTCTTTCTGGATCAGTTTCGGCAGCGGGCTGCTGCCGAAGGGCGCGGATGCATCCTGCTTGCCGATCCGTCCGCTTTGCAGGACGTAGTCGATGCGACGAACGCCCGTGACACCAGTGGCCGCGGTTCAGGACGTTGCGAGTTGGCCGCGATGGGCAGGCGGCCCTGTCACGATCTGACCGGTCAGGAAATTCCTGAGAAACATTGGTTGTACCGGGTCGCCAAGAAACGGTGGTTTTGGGGATTTGGAACCTATGGATGATGCGATCATACGGGACGCGACGGCCGACAGAGCGCTGGCGCGGGAACGGCAAATCAGGCATTGGCGGAAATTGCGCCAGCACGCGGCCGACGAAGTCGCTGGCCTGACGGACGTGCCGCCGTTTTCGCTGCGGCATCTGGTGTCCCTGGCACAATCCCTATCGGAGCGAATCGGGGTTCGCGACGAGATCGACATCAAACTGCTGGCGATCTTGATCCACAATGAAGCTTGGCGGGAGACGGTTGCCGGAATCCCGTTCAGCAGGAGGCTGCTCTTGTTGCCCCAATGCCTGCGGTCGCGCGATGCGTGTCCGGCGGGCCGGGACGAATACGGATTGCTCTGCGACGCCTGTGGACGCTGCGCGTTGGGAGCGCTGCAGAGCGAGGCGACGGCGCTGGGTTATGCAGTCCTGATCGCCGAGGGCGCGGAGGCCGCCGCCGGCATGCTCCGGGAGGGGCTTGTGGATGCCGTCATCGGTGTGAGTTGTCTGCCGGCCTTGGAGCAGACGTTTGCGCGGATCGCCGACGAAGCGCTTCCCGCCCTGGCCGTGCCGCTGCTGCGCGACGGGTGTGACGACACCGACGTGGACGTGGAGATGCTGCTCGAACACATTCGGCTCACCCGCGCCGACACCGCTTCGCCCGGCCTCTCCGTGGACGCCGTGCAGGCAGCGGTGCAGGCTTGGTTTGATCCCGAGGCGCTCCGCTCCCTGCTGGGAACCGAATCCAGCCACGCGCTGGAAATTGCGCGGACGTGGCTGGCCGGATCGGGAAAACGCTGGAGGCCGCTCCTGTCCGCTTCCGTGTATTACGCCCTCCGGGATACCTCCGTAGTCGTCGCGCCGGATCTGATTCAGGCCGTTGCCGTGGCTGCGGAATGTTTTCACAAAGCCTCGCTGATTCACGACGACATTGAAGACAACGACGATTTTCGAAACGGCGCTCCGACGCTGCACAAGGAGCACGGCGTGCCCATTGCGCTGAACGCGGGCGATCTGTTGATTGGGGTCGGCTACCGGCTGCTGGCAACCTGTGCGGCTGACGATTCCGCCCGCTTGCGAATGTTGACGGCGGCCGCGATGGCGCACTGCGGCCTCTGTGTCGGGCAAGGCGACGAGTTGCAGTGGCGAGGCCGATTGGACGTGCCGGCTTCTGCCGATCTCATTCACATGTTCAGCCGCAAGACGGCGCCAGCCTTTGAAGTGGCCATCCTGCTCGGCGCCATTGCCGGCGGCGCCGATGCCGCAACGTGTTCGGCGCTGGCCGATTTCAGCCGTGCGATGGGCATCGCCTACCAGATTGGCGACGACCAGCAGGATGTCGAACAGGATGCAGGCGGAGACCGCGCCTGCGGGCTGCAGCCCTCGATGATGCTGGCGCTGCTGTGCGACAGATGCACCGCTGCCGAACGCCGGGAGATTCAGGACGCGCTGCGCGAGGCACCTCAGACCGGCCGCTCGCAGGCATTGACGCGTGCGCTGTTTGAACGGTACGGTGTGGCCGCCGCGGCCGAGGCGTTGCGGGAAGACTACCGCGACCGCGCGTTGCAAGCGCTGGCCCCCATTCGCGTCGTCAGCCTGAAGAGCTTGCTGACGCGGCTGGTCAAACGCATTCTCCCACGAACGGAACGAGGCGCCGATGTCCGCAAACATCCGCCTGCCTGATATTATCAGCACCGCCGCCCGATCCCGCGTTCTGATCAGTTCAGAGGGCGCGGATCGAGTGGCTGTCTTTGTTCTGTCGGCTCGCGGCGCGGGCGGCCTCTTTTGCGACCGGGCCGGCCAGCCGGATCTCTACTACACGGTCTTCGGCCTCGGGGGGCTGGTCGCACTGGGGGCCGACCTGCCGCAACCCCGTGACTTGCGACCGTGTTGCGACACGGGGGACGGTGCCGCGGCGGGAGCATCGTTCATCGATTGTGTCTCGCGCATCCGGTGTCTTCACTGTCTGAGCCTGCTGGGCAATGCGCAGCCGGGTGATGCGTGGCGATTCGAACAGGCTATCGCCCGGCTGGACCGCTATCGCAGCGCCGACGGCGGCTACTCGCATGAACGCGAACAGGCCGCGCAGGGGACAGTCTACGCCGCCTATCTGGTTGAACAGGCCCATCAGGACGCCGGAATCGCCTGCCCCGATCCTGAACGAACAATTGCCTCGCTCGACACACTCCGCACACCTGATGGCGGCTACACCAATCATTCCGGAACGCCGTGCGGCACCACGACAGCCACGGCGGCTGCCGCCGTGCTGCTGACCCGTTACGGAAAACGCGAGCAGGCGCGGCAGGCGGTGGACTATCTGGCGAAGCTACGACATCCCGACGGCGGCTACCGTGCGGCGCCGTCGGTGTCGTTGCCCGACTTGCTCTCGACCGCAACCGCGCTCTACGCCGAAAGCCTGTGCGAACCGCTCACGGAGAAACCGCCTTTTCTCCCGACTACCGCCTTCATTGAAAGCCTCTGGAACAGCGATGGCGGATTTCGCAGTCATGCCGCCGATCCGGTCTCCGATGTCGAATACACCTTCTATGCGCTGCTGGCTCTCGGTGCGCTGGATGCCATCCATCATTCAAAGACCGAAATTAATTCTACTTTCAATTGACTACCAGGTGATTATCGGATGCTCGACGTTGACCATGACTCTGCTTCCTTGTCTCCTACGGGGTCTCCGCGTCGGCATCTGCCGGGAACACGGTCGTCTCGTAGAAGCAGAGGTGGAAGACGGCGGCGGCCAGCACCTGTCGCAGGCCGCATCCCTCCGCCTCGGAGAGGCCGATCCGGAGCCGCACCGGTTCGGCGCCCTCCTTTCCTTTCTCCTTGCGCGAGACCTCCAAGGCGTATCCGGCAAACGGCTGCTCCACCCGCCGGAAGGTGATCACCGCGGTCGCGCCCTCGGTCTGATGAAACAGTCCTTTGTCCCCGCCGGCGGCCGCGACCCGGTTTTCGAGCACCGTCAGAAGGGCACAGACGTCGGTGAGGCCCAGCTTCACCGCGACGCGGCTCTCCCAGTCGAAGGTCGCCCCCTGTATCGCGCCGTTCTGGCGGCTGGCGGCGCTTTTCTGCCGCGCCAGTTCGGCGAACACATACCCTTCGCGGCCGCGCCGCGCCGGGCGCAGCTCGAAACGAACCGCGCACCCCTTGCCCGTCTGGTTCGGATGGTAATACGCCAGCCGTCCCTGGAATGTCTGATAAGCCGTGTCATTCATGGTTCACCTCTCGCGTGTTGGATCAAAATGGCATGACGTCCTCATCGCCCGTGCCGGCCGCCGCAGTCGCCCCAGTCGCTGCGGCCGATTCGGCAGGCAGGTTTTCCGCGGCGGGGATCGGCTCGCTCCCGGCTGGCCGCGGCTTGAGGAAATGCACCCGGTGCGACCGGACGAACAGACGGCTCCGTTTTTCGCCGGTCTTGCTTTCCCAGGTCTCGTAGGCCAGAACCCCTTCGACCAGCACCGGGTCGCCCTTGCTGACGTACTGGTGCACCAGATCGGCGGTCTTCCCCCAGGTCTTAACCGTCAAGAAGCAGGTCTGTCCGACCGTCTTCCCCTCCTTGTCGGTGTAGGAATCGTCCGCCGCGAGCCGGAAATCGCCGGCCGATGCGCCGGACGGGACTTTGCGCAACACCGGATCCTGGGTCAGACAGCCGGCGATGCAGATGTGGTTGACGTGTGGAGCTCTCATGATAACCCTCCTCTTTCGGTTGTTGTGTAAGGCCGACCATCGGCCCTTCCACCCCCTTAAAGTATTAAGGAAGGCTCATTTCCACAAAAAAATAAAAAATATTTATTTTCCCGTGTTTTTTGCGAGTGAATGCGGTTCCGCGGCAGGTATAGTGCAGAAGGACGGAGTGATTTGGTAGACTGTCACCATGCAAAACATGTCAGATACGGAATTGATTGACGTTTACGTGTCCCGGCAGGACGAGTCCGTCGGCGCGGCCAGGCGTGAAGCGGCCTTCGCCGAGTTGGTGAGGCGGCACGGTACGCTGGTGTACCGAGCCTGTCATCGGCTGCTGAAAGACCATCATGAAGCACGGGATGCTTCGCAGGCGGTTTTCGTGATCCTGGCCCGGAAAGCGGGTGGCTTGCGAAAAGGCGAGCTTGCCGCGTGGTTGTACCGGGTGGCGCACCATGTGGCGGCGGAGACGGTGCGAAAACGGATGCGTCGGTCAGATCGCGAAGAGGTGTATGCGTGGAACGAGGCCATTCAAATGGACGTCAGTACAGGCGATGAGGGCGCCGATCCGGCAGTTATGGGACTGGTGGATGCGGCATTGCTGAGTCTCCCCGAACGTTATCGGGAGGCGGTGATTCTGCGGTACTTGCAGAATCACAGCCAGGAAGAAGCAGCACGGTTGGTCGGTTGTCCGCTGGGCACACTGAGTCGTCGGGCGAGCGAAGGCATCGCCCGGCTGCGCAAGCGACTGGGCAAACTCGGCGTGGCGACCAGCGGCGTGGCGCTCGCCAGCTTGCTCACCTCCGAAGCCTCGGCAGCGATACCGGAAACACTCCTTCCTTCCATCCTGGCGACCGTGAAGTCTGCCGTGGCGACAACCGCCACGGCCACGGGCGCCTCATCCACAGCAGCCATGCTGGCGAAGGGAGCGATGAAGGCCATGTTCATAGCAAAAGTCAAGATGGTGGCGGCGGTGGCGGCGGCGGCAGTTCTATTGGCGGCAACAGTCTCCGTTGGCGTGGAGCAGTTGCGTGATGTTCGCCCCCCATCGAATAAGACACCAGCGGCTGGTCCCCATCGCACGACGGTCGAGGATTCACAGTTCTGGTCTTCACCCGGAATGGGGCAGGCGCACATCGGCGCGCAACTGATCACGCTGACCGCCTCCGATGTCGCCCGCGTGGAGACACAGATCGGAAGGAAGTTGAACTCAGAATCTGGGCCGGTACAACTGGGCGAAGACGACGCCAAGCGAATCATGGCGGCTCTGCGGGATTCTCCATCCGCCCGTCTGGTGTTTTGTGTCGGCACCAACGCACCGCTTGGCCAGGGAAGCATGATTCGACAGGAAACAGCGGAAGGTCAAACAAGTCTGACGTGTTTGTCCGAAGGCAATCCATCGGCATCTCACACGCTAACTCTGGAGTGGAACTCGGCGTCCGTGGCATTGGGCACGGACAGGTTGGTTCTAAGCACGAAGCTGCTCAGCGGTCTTGATCGCCCAACCGTGTATCTTCTTCATTTGTCGCGCGCCACATCGGGATATCGAGGCCAAGATGGGGCAGCCGGTCAACAAGAAGAATGCTTCCTATGGCTGTGTCTCAATGCGAAGACGTCATCGACCCAGAACCGTCGGCCTCAACCGGTGTTGTGTACGTGTGCAACGGTCGCGGGCAGGATTTTCGATCTGGGACCCTCCGCCCGCAAGAGTCTGGAAAGCGCCGGAATTCGAGTTGATGCGTCTGCGCCCATCCCGTTGACACCGGCCCAGTATGGGAAAATGGTCTCGATAGTGGGTCAGTGCCCGGATGCGGTGACCCTGTCCGCGCTGGCTACGCACAGTGTGAATGGTATGCAAAGCATGGTGAGGTGGTCGCACATCGTCGAATCAGGCGCGAGTGACGCGGGAACCAGGCGTTCCGATTCCGACGAATTGCAGGCGCAAGCGCGCTCTGGCACCGATCTGGCGCAAGAGATCGCGGTGGTCTGTTTGCAGGACATCGAACGGGAACTTCCGGATGGTACGACCCTCTCGCTTAGCGCAATAGCCGACACCAAGGTAGTGCCGAATGGAACGGTCCTGGTCCCGGTCACGGTGAAGGGGGGCCGGTTAGCTCCAGAGCATGTTGCGGTCATGGCGGTGACCGTTCGTCCGATGGACGCCCACAGGCATCATGAATAATCACGGTTTCGGATGCCCGAACCCGTAACACGGACTTCCGTTGCGCTGCAACGTTTTGGGGAGGTTTCTATGACCAGTCGACAGGTGCACCTATTGATCGCTGTTATCATCATGATAGCGCATGCTTCCGCCGTACTGGCGCAAGCGCGCGCCGTGCCGGGATCTTCCGGTAACTCGCGCCTGTCCAACGCCCCGGGCAAGAAGCATGGGCCACCCGGCAAAGAGCCAGCATCGGATTCCAAGCAAGACACGCGAGTCATCTCAGGCTCGGAGCCGACGAACTACACCAATGAGACCGGGGTTTATGTTTCTCCCCGAGGGGCTTGGGCATGGCCCACATTCAATGAACTTGCGCACAAAGGAGGACCCAAGGTCTCTGCGCTTGGCAGGATTTGCGAACTGTGCGTTCCGGCGGAGTTGCGGTTTCGCCCCGTCGCGGGGCGGCAACTGGTGGAAGCCGTCGCCGCTGGTCGCGGGTTCAACACCATCTGGCTGCGCGACGGGCAACACGTCATCATCTACGCGGGCGCCGAAAAAGACGAGGATCTCCAGCGTGTCGAGAAGGACTTGTCCTCGACGAACGCCCTCGTGCGGCGGAATGCTGTCTGGGATGGAGTCCGGACCTGGGACGTGCGCGTCGTGCCGTTGATCGCGAAAGCGGCGCGGGACGAGAACGCCGACGTCGTCCGCGAGGCGATGGCCGGATTAGAGACGCTCGGTTGGGACAATGTCTTTCTTCTCTTGGGCGATGCGGCATTGCCGCTGGCCGCCATTCGACTGAAGTCGCGTGACGAATACAGTCGTTCCGCCCTCGCCCATGGACTCGGTTTTGGGGGCGAGGGTGCCATTCCCCTGTTGGAATTGGCGATGGCCGAGTGGTATGTTCCCGTTCCCGGCGGGACACGCAAAGATTCCGGCGATTCGCGCCACGACGCTGTCTGGGCGCTGGGACAGATCGGCGGCGAAAAGGCGCGCGCGATTTTGCAGAAGGCGTTGGGGGATTCCGACATCAACTTGCGGCGCTATTCCGCCCCATGGGCCATGGGGAGACCGGGAGATGACCAGGCACTGCCAATCCTGGAGCAATTGTTGCGCCATCAGGATGTTGGAATAAGGGGGGGCGCCGCGGCTGCCCTGGGACGGGTGGGGGGAAAGAGGGCAATCGAGCTTCTCGAAAAGGCGATTGCCGACCCGGACCTGACCGTTCGGCTCTCTGCCCGATTGACGCTACTGTGGCAAGGTCCTGCCGAAAAGAAGCTTCGGCTTCTAGAGCAAGCGCTCGGCGACAGGGACAAGATCATGCGCGAGACGGCCGCATACGCCTTGGGCGGGGCATGGGATGATTCTCATTCGGGCGGCCGGGAATACGCGAACGGCGCCGAAACGGGAGTATTGGATCGTAATCAGGTGTTGGTGTTGGCAAAAAAGGCGACGCGCGACCAGGATGAGCGTGTGCGGGGCGCCGCCGTCATGTCCCTGGGCAGGATCGGCGGCGACGAGGCCCTGGCCTTGCTAAGGGATCTCTTTGCGAAGGACAGCAGCACCTTCGTACGCTCAGCAGTTCTGGCTTCCTTGGGCAGTCTGGGAGACAAGCGGGCGACGGCCATTCTCGCCGACGCACTCACTCACTCTCGCGACCGCGAAATCCGCTCCTGGGCGTGTTATGGACTCGCCATTGCATCCGACCCGACGGCCGTCCCGCTACTGGCAAAGGCGGCATCGGAATCAGGAGACGCATGGGAGGCGTTGCTGATGATTGGGGGCGATGATGTGTTTGCGGTTGCAGAAAAGGACCTCCTCTGCGGCAAACCTACGCAATGGTGTGGGCTGACTCACGAAGCATTGACCGGGGACCAGGTTTCGCACGGCTTCTTGGGCGGCGGATGGGGCGTCGGATATGGCGGCGGATGGGGCGTCGGATATGGCGGCGGCGGATGGGGATGCGGCGGCGGATGGGGATGGGGCGGCGGATGGGGCGGCGGAGGGGGAGTATTGGACTGTAGCGGCGGAAGGGGTGCCAGAGGATCTTCGTTGCCAAGGAAGGATAGGATCAGAATGCGCGCATTTCTGGAACGAGAGGAACTCAATGTGGATCGCTTTGTCCGGCAAGCCGTCATTGACGGCTATGGGGTCGTGGGTGGCGAAAAGGGTTATGCGTTTCTGGATGCGATGATCCGTGACAAGGACGTCCGTTCGCGCCAAGAAACGGCGTACGTATTGGGGTGGATGGGCGGGGCACGTGCGCGCGACCTGCTTATCGGCAGGTTGACGCTGGAGAAAGATCGTGCAGTGAGCGACGCGATCCGCAATTCGCTGAACACAGGTTTCCACGACGACCCGGTGGCGGAGCAGGCGCTGAAGGACGCCGGGGCGCGGGCGCAGCAGTGAGCGTCAGCCGCCGTCGAGCAGTTCTTCCAGTAGGAATTGCGTCTTGGGCGGAATGACGTGGCGGGGATAGTACTGCTCGATGATGCGGAAGGCTTGGTCGGGGGTCTTGATTTCGAGGTGCCGGAGCAGGAATTTCGCGTCGTCCAGATCATGGGAGTCGAATCGGGCCGAGACGCATTTCATCGCCAGCATGTATTCGGCTTGCGGCGCCCAGACGCGGAGATGGGAGAGTTCCATGACCTCGTGAACCGGCGGGGTTGCGAGAAAGTAGCACTTGGCGGCATCGTTGAGCCAGTCTTCAGCCAGGCCCAGCCGGGTAGCCACCGCCCGGCTGGCCTCCCGGATTTCGCGGGTGGGGTGAAAGATCGCGTCCACATTCTTTGTCGCCTCACGTGCCTGAAATACCAGGCACATAACCGCGCCGCCACAAATGCCGATCTCTCCTTTGACCCCGTGCGCGGCCAACTCGGCATTCAACGCCTCGAACAGCTTGCGGATCGTTTTGGCGTCCAACATATTTAGTGCCTTATTCAAGCAGAGCGTTGATAAAAAGCAAGTTGTTTCCGCCCTCTCCCTCTGGGAGAAGGACGGGGTGAGGGTTGTGGGCGAAGCCCACATTAGGCCCTGCTTAGAAAGTTGCCCAGCACAAAGATATTACGCGACCGGAACCAGACCGGCGACTCCACCAGTGACATGGCCTTGAGATTCTCGATTCCAGACACAAACCATGGGCCGGACAGTGACGGCACACCAGCGCACCACGCGGGCGCGTGCTGACGCTTCTCGGCGCAAAGCGCCTCGACCGTGGATGCGCAGAGCGCTTGCAGTCGGACGTCCAATCCGTAAGCTGGCGGTTCCAGCAACTCGTTGCTGGTGGTCGCCCGGAAGGCGTCCACGAAATCGAAGAGATGCGTCTTCCACGAGTCGAATCCGTCCAGCATCATGCGAATCGAGATTTCGGGGATCGAATCAGGGAGCATGCGCAGGAAGCGATCCACCACCAGATCCACCCCTTGCCCGGGCAGATGGAGCGCCTCGGCGACACGGGAGACGGTCATGACTTCCCAGTTGTGGCCCCTTTTTTCAAGGAGTTGTAATCCACGGAACGACACAGCCGCGCGCTTTGCCAATGCGCGCTGCGAGATAGCCCTTTGCTTTCTGACCTCTGCCAAGGCGTTCATGGGGAAGATCGTATATGACATACTATAATATGTCAACTGTTTTTCAAAATCCATGCAGGGAAATCCGGAAAATCGTCATTACCTTATGGAAGGACGAACGTTTCTGGTAAACTGGATGCCACATGGATACTCGGACAGATAGCGATTTGATGGCGGCGTATGCGGATGCATGCGATGAAAACGCCTTTGCTGAGTTGGCGGCGCGCCACCAGCAAATGGTCTATCGCGCCTGTCTGCGCATGCTTCGGCACCATCAGGAGGCGGAAGACGCCACGCAGGCCGTGTTCCTCGTGCTGCTCAACAAGGCCAGCCGGTTGATGACCCGCAAGGGTGAATTCACCGGCTGGCTCTACGGCGTGGCGCGGAACGTCTGCCTAGAGGCTCTGCGAAAGCGGGCTAGGCGTCAGGAGGAAGCCATGCTGGACGAGACCGAGGAGCCTGCCGTTGAGGAATACCGCCCCGCTCATGAAGAGGTCCTGCCTTTTCTGGACGAGGAACTGGCTGGACTGACCGGCGTGCTGCGTCAGGCGGTGGTTTTGCGCTATCTGCAAAATCACAGCGAAGCCGAAGCCGCACAACGAGCCGGTTGTGCCGTGGGCACGCTCTCGTCGCGGGCCAGCCGTGGCATCGAACGCCTGCGGCAACGCCTCGCCAAGCGCGGCGTCGCGCTCGGCGGCGTGGCCTTGGCCAGCCTGCTCTCCTCCGAAGCCTCGGCAGCCGTACCGGAAACACTCCTTCCTTCCATCCTGGCGACCGTGAAAACTGCCGCGGCGACAACCGCCACGGCCACGACCGCCACATCCACAGCAGCAATGCTGGCGAAGGGAGCGATGCAAGTCATGTACTGGAACAGCGTTAAGACAGCGGCAATGGTGGTGGCGGCGGCGATAGCGGCGGGCGGGGCGGGCGTGACGGCGGTTGTGGCAGTGGCAGAAAAGGAGGCGCCGAAGCCTGTCGCGGCGGCAGCGATAGTCGAGACGACAAACGCGCAGTCGACCGCGAGCATGTCGGCATCCAAGGTTCATATCGGAGACACCGCGGTTGTGACCACGGCGACCACTCCCGAAACCGGTACATTGAAGGATGCCGACGGATTGACCAACCTCTCGGATATCCGATCGCTTTGCGCTGCCAAGAAATTCCCCAAGGCCCTGGCCATCATCGCCAAGCAGCCGGACCAGGACAGCCTGCCGGTCTGGGCGATGAGACTCTCCGTGGCGGACGGCTACTACACCTGGGGGATGTACTCCAACGCCCAGGCGATCTACCAAAGTTTCTTCAACAAGTATCCCGACGGCCCGACCGAAACGCTCAGACCGGTCTACGTCGCGTCCGCCTACAAATACGTCCAGATGATGCTGCTCACCGGCCAGGAATCCGTCGCCCTTGGCGCCTACCGGGCCATCCTGAAAGACAAGACCATGGAACGGGCCGTACAACGCCAGATCGAGGCCGAGATGGCGGAACTGATAGTGAAGATGGCCGCCAACCCCAAGACTCCCGCCGCGCAGCAGAAGTCGCTCATGGACGAGGCTTCCCGGATCTGCAAAGACTCGCTCATGTGGGTACAAGACGTCTGGTTCGGGAAGGCCATCGTCCTGCTCGCGCACATTAAGATGCTGCAGGGCGACATTGACGGCTCGCAGAAAGTGGTGGACGAGAACTGGGACATCTTGAAGCAGATTGACGACATGCTGCGGAAGGATGCAAAAGAGAACCCGGACATCGACTGGCTCAAGATCAGTCCCCTGGCCAACTGCCATTACATGCTGGGTGTGATCATGCAGAACGAGGCGGAGAAACTGCTCGCCGCCGGCGACAAGGCGAAGGCGATCATTCTGCTGACGGGAAAAGCGACAGACACGAAAACGGACAGCGCCCCCCATCGATCATTCGGTGCCTTTCAGCATCTGACGACGGTCTTTGCCGAATACCCCGCTTCGAGTTGGGCGCTGGACGCCGAGGCGCGATGCCGAAAGATGCAAGAGAGTCTCGCGCGCCTCGGAGTTGACGTCCAGATCAAGATCAAGCCGGAAAAGGTGAACCCCGTCGCGGGTTCAAAGCCAGAGAAAGCCAGAACCAACACCAAACCCCAGATCCGCGAGTGATGGAAGCCGTGGCCCTGATCCTTCGGGGCGTCATGGAAAGAAGACGCCGAGACGCCAAATGATCCGCAGTATCAATGATCATAGTTCATTGGCGGCTCGACTTCACGCAAACGCGGTCAGGAAGCGGGCGGCTGGGATGACCCGGATGCCGGTGGCTTTGTCCACATAGTCATCGGTTCCGGTGAGGCTGACCATGTAGCGATTGTCGCGGATTCCCAGCCGCTCGCCGAAGTAGTTCAAGTGACCAAACTGGTAGTTGCCGCCCAGCTTGCACTCCACGAGCAGCCAGGGCTGTTTCTCCCAGACGATCAGGAAGTCGACTTCCCTCTTTTCGAGGTCCCGAACATAGTACAGTTCGACGTCGAAGCCTGAGACGTCCTGCTGAAAGTGACACCATTTGAGCAGGTGACTGGCCACCATATTCTCGAAACGTGAGCCTTCGTTGGGCGTCTCCGACCAATCCCAAAGGTAATACTTGGATTCCTTCTTCAAAGCCCGGGCCAGCCGGCGATGCCAGGGCGGAACGCGGAAGACGTAGTAATTGCGGGCCAGAAGTTCCATCCAGGCGGCCACGGCCTTGGGACTGACTTCCAGATCCTCGGACAGCGAGCGCAGAGAGAGCGGAGCGGCAACCCGTTCCGGGAGCATGCTGCCCAACTGTTCCACAAGGGACAGCGACCGCACGTTTTCCGTTTCCCGGATGTCTTCCCGCAGCACACGCTCGAACCTTTCTCTGTGCCAACGGCGCAGAACGCGCTCGCTGGCCGCAAACAGCGGTTCCGGAAAACCGCCGAACCGGAAAAGCAGATCCGTGGCTTCGCGCCCGGGATCCGCGAATTCCAGAGTAGGTGGTTTGTCCGTTGGGACCGGAAGCCGGGTGGAAGTCATTTCGGTCAATGAGAACGGGTGCAGGCGATAGTGGTGATAGCGACCAAGAAGGGAGTCGCCTCCTTTGCGAAAGATGTCCAGGCGCGAACTGCCGGTTACCAGAATGTGTTCCTGATGTTGCCGGGTGTCCCAGATGCCTTTGATGAGATTCTTCCATCGAGCATGCTTATGCAACTCGTCGAGGATTAGCAGATCGGCTTCCGGCAGCCATTGTTGTTGAAGGATGGCCTTGCGATGCACCCGGTTGTCCCAGTTGAGATACACGGGTTGCCGGTACCTGCCGCCAATCATCTTGGCCAACGTGGTCTTACCAATTTGCCTGGGTCCGGCAAGAAACACCATCTTCTGGGCCAGATCCTCATGGATCGCGGTTTCAAGATATCTTTTTCGCTGGTCAGACATGGCTCTCCTCCGATTGGTTTGAATGCGATAAATATAACACACAGGTCATATTTATCAATACAAATGTGACATAGGATTCACATTTGAGGCGCTTGCAGAACCCCTGCAAGCGCCGGTTTCAGGTTTCAGTGTTCAGGTTTCAGGAAGACGCAACAGCGTGTGGTTCTTCCTGACACCCGAAACCTGACACCTGAACACTCCGCTTGCAAAACAGATTTTTGCAAGCGGCTCTCCTGTTAATCGTCGAAAATAAAATGCAGGGAATGGAATCTGACTGCAGGCATATTGTGGAAACAGGAGTGTTCTGGTACGCTGACACGATATGCAAACCCTGACAGATGCGGAATTGATGGAGGCCTACTCGTCCCGGCAGGACGAAGGTGCCTTTGGAGAACTGATGAGACGGCACGGCGCCATGGTGTACCGGGCCTGTCATCGGTTGCTGAAGGATGCTCACGAAGCCGAGGATGCTTCGCAGGCGGTCTTCGTGGTTTTGGCACGGAAAGCGGGTGGACTGCGAAAAGGCGATCTGGCCGCATGGCTGTATCGCGTGGCGCATCTCGTGGCGGCCGAAACCGTGAGGAAACGCATGCATCGGGCAAAACGGGAAGAATCGTACGCCGTGGACGAAGCCATCCAAACAGGTGGGTTCGCCGCGAGCGACGTCGCCGACGCGGCGCTGTTGGGGCTGGTTGACGCGGCGTTGCTGAGTCTACCGGAACGGTGTCGAGAGGCGGTGATTCTTCGCTATTTGCAGAATCACAGCGAAGCCGAAGCGGCACGGCGAGTCGGTTGTGCCGTGGGCACGCTCTCGTCGCGGGCCAGCCGTGGCATCGAACGGCTGCGGCAACGGCTGGCCAAGCGCGGCGTCGCGCTCGGCGGCGTGGCCCTCGTCGGTTTGCTCACCTCCGAAGCCTCGGCAGCCGTACCGGAAACACTCCTTCCTTCCATCCTGGCGGCCGTGAAAACGGCCGTGGCGACATCCGCCACGGCCACGGCCGCCACATCCACAGCAGGAATGCTGGCGAAGGGAGCGATGAAGGCCATGTACCTAGCAAAAGTCAAGATGGTGGCGGCGGTGGCGGCAGCAGTGATCGTGACAGGAACGGCGGTGCCGGTGGGGATCGCCGTGGCGCAGGCGGCGAGCAAGGATGCGAAACTGTCGGGAGCCGGGGTCGGCGGGCGGATGGAGGCGTCGGTCGTTCATCTCAAACTGGTGAGTATCGTGAAAGAAGCTTCAGGGGGCACACGCGTCGGGTTCATTGATGTTGGCACCGTGCCCCCTCGCAATTTCATGCTCCGCATCGGCGAGTCGTTTGACGGTTACACTGTCGTTTCTGCCGATTATGAAAATACCATCGTAGCGATCGAAAAAGACGGCGTTGTCACTGCCCTCAAAATGGAAGAACAGGCAATTAGTACGAACCACGTGGTTGCCCGGCGGTTTGATCCATCAGTTCCGCAGACGAGTCTGTCGTATCAGGAAAGAATCCGGCAGAGGCGCGCGGAAGCATTGGCAGAAACGAACAGGAATAATCAGGTCCTGGCGGAGCTGAAAGTTCTGGACACCGCATTGCAAGAGCATTTTGTGATGCGTGGCACCTACCCAGACGCAAAAACGTGGACCAATATCACGAACGGACTTCCGAAATCATTCGCGTTCAGAGATCCTTGGGGCGAGCCGTACGTCTATTCCAACACGACGGCGAATTCATACACGCTGTTTTCCACGGGTGCAAAGCGTGAACAAAAACGCAGGGCAGAAGTGGAGCAGACGCCGCGCTGAAAGTTCGATAATCGGTGCGGGCTCGGGGTAGGATAGCGGTGTTCCCACCGTGCCGGAGCAAACGGGTCAGCGCGCAGCACGCCCAAGGGCGGTGCATGGAAGACCCTTCCTTAGGCGTCCCTGCGGTGGCTCAGTCCTTCTCAGCAACCACCACCCGGAAGCCGCCGCCGTTGACGTCATATTGGCCGTCAGGACCAATCCGGCCGCGGCCCGACAGGCGGCAGCCCCATGAACAGTAGTTCCAGGAACCGCCGCGCAACACGCGGATGGCGCCTTTCGCGGGTCCGGCGGGGTCTGTCTGGCTATCGGGTCCATAATCCGCCGTATACCAGTCCGAGCACCATTCCCACACGTTGCCGTGCATATCGTACAGTCCCCAGGCGTTCGGCTTCTTCAGGCCCGCCGGATGGGTGGATTTCACCCCCGTCGTCCTGTCCGCGCTGTTGGCCGTGTACCAGGCATAGACGCCCAGGTCGGCGTCCGCGTCGCCAAAACTGAAGCGGGTCTTGCTTCCCGCCCGGCAGGCGTATTCCCACTCCGCTTCGGTCGGCAGGCGAATCGTCTTGCCGGTCTTTGCAGCAAGTTTCCGGCAGAACTCGACCGCCTCATCCCAGGTCACCGGATCCACCGGGTTGTTGGGTCCCTTGAACGTGCTGGGGTTCTTGCCCATCACGGTCTCGTATTGCTTCTGCGTAACTTCGGTGACGCCCATGTAGAATGACTTGCTGATCGTGACCGTGTGTTGAACTTCATTGTCGGCGTGGCCATGCTCCGGGTCCTTCTCAGTCGCGGGGCTGCCCATCAGAAAGATCCCTTTTGGAATCAGCGCCAGTTTCAGAGTGACCGTGTTTCCGAGGTTCAGGACCCGTTCACGGGCGGCCTCGGCCGGGGGTCTGGCGGTGGGCGGACCTGATCGCGCGGTCTCCGCCGCATTCGTCATCATGACGCTGGCTTTCTTCTGCGCCGCCGCAAAATCGTCCAGGAAGCCATTTGTCCTGACGGGGGAGGCATCCTTCTTGACCAACCCCTGCGCCTGCGCACCAGCCACCATCAGACAGGCCAGCGTAATAATGGAAAAAAGGACGCTTTTCGATGGGTGCCGGCCCATGGGGAACGAACGCCTGCCAGAATCGATCATGCGCAATGAGTTCATGACGGACAGCATGCCAGAAGTAGGAAATCACGTCAAGCACACCGTTTCCCAAGGGGCGCATCCCCGTTTCACTGACCTGCGATCGCCCGTCGCTACCGCACCGGTCGGCGCGTGAGCGGGATCTACGAGACCGCTCACACCGTCTGCGCGGTCCGATACGTCCCGCGCCACCGCTGCCGCGTCGGCCAGGGCGCTAGCCCACGTCACAGGGCTGTCCAAATGGTAAACGGCGGATACCCATTTCGGGGAAAAGCAGACAGGCGGCGGACCGGAGTCCGCCGCCTGTTTCAGTCAGTGATTCCGCCCTGGGCGGGCGGGGCTTTTCATGCCGCGCAGAGTTTCTTGGCCAGATCGGCTGCAGAGGCGGCGTCGGGGGCGTAGCCGCTCGCGCCGATCTCGTCGCTGTACGCCTGGGTGACCGGCGCGCCGCCGATAATCACCTTGCAGGCAATGCCCGATTCCTTGACGGCGTCTACCACGAGCTTCATATTGGTCATCGTCGTGGTGAGCAGCGCCGAGACGCCGATCACACTGGCGCCGTGGGTCCGGGCCAATTCGATGAACTTCTCGGGCGGGACGTCAATGCCGCCGTCAACCACGCGGAACCCGGCGCCTTCGAGCATCATGCCGACGAGGTTCTTGCCGATGTCGTGCAGGTCGCCCTTCACGGTGCCGATGACAGCGGTCGCCAGGGGCTTGACGCCCGCCGCGACCAGATGGGGCTTCAAAATTTCCATGCCCGCCTTCATGGCGCGGGCGGCGATGAGCACTTCGGGAACATAGACTTCGTTCTTCTTGAACTTCGCGCCGATGATGCCCATGCCCTGCAGCAACCCCTCGTTCAGGATTGTGGCCGGCTTGGCCCCCGCATCAATAGCCTGCTGAACCAGTGTTTTGACTTCAGCCGCGCGGCCCTTCATCAAGGCTTGACAAATCGCTTCATTACTCATTATTTGAGATCCTCCTGAATAAAACACACAACACCCAAACCTGATTTAGGTCAAGTGATTGATGATTATGCAACAGATTCGTTCCAAAAGCAAAGTTTATTTTGATCGTTATTGAGGGGTGGACACCGGGGGGCAGAAGTGCCATACTAGCCCCCTTTTCAGATAACTCGGGGAGGTGTGTCGTGAGTGGAGCATTGAAAGATTTGTGCGTGGCCGATTTTGATGCGACGGTGGCGAAGGGTGTGACCGTCGTTGATTTTTGGGCGCCGTGGTGTGGGCCGTGCAAGATGCAGACGCCGATCTTGGAAAAGGTCGCTGAGGCCGTCGCGGGCCGGGCGGTGATTGCCAAGGTCAATGTGGACGACAACCGCGAGCTCGCGGTGAAGTTTGGTATCCGCAGCATCCCGGCGCTGTTGATCTTCAAGGACGGTCAGGTCACCCAGACCTTGGTCGGGCTGCAACAGGCGGCGGTGCTGGTGCAGGCGATCGCGGCTGCGGGTTGATGTCGGGGTTGCGCGATGGGCCGGCCCGATCGAGGATGTCCATGCTTTTCGAGGTCAGACAGATTGTGCGGCGATTTGGCCGGAGAACGGCTCTCGACGGTGTCTCGTTCGACGTGGCGCCGGGCGAGGTCGTGGGCGTTTTGGGCGCCAACGGGGCGGGAAAGACGACGTTGATGCGGGTGCTGGCCGCTTATCTCCAGCCGGAGTCGGGCGACGTGATGTTCGACGGCCGCAGCGTCTTTGCCGACAAGGTGGGCTACTACGGCATTCTGGGCTATCTTCCCGAGCGATGCCCGCTTTATGATGAAATGCGCGTGGGCGACTATCTGTCATTCCGGGGCCGGTTGCGGGGGTTGGGCCGGCGACGGACAGCGCGGCGCGTCAAGGATGTGACGGCAGCGTGTGGCCTGAACGAGGTGGTCCGGCGGCCGGTTGGAGCGTTGTCGGCCGGCTTGCGGCGACGGGTGGGTCTGGCCGATGCGATCATCGCGCAGCCCAAAGTGTTGCTGCTGGACGACCCATTCGCCGGCCTCGATCTGGCTCACGCCCACGCGATTCGGCAGACGGTGGCGACCCTGTCGGTGAGGTCGGCGGTTATACTCACCGGTCATGACGTGGCGGGGATGGCCGAGATCTGCACCCGATTTCTCGTGCTGCGCGAGGGGCGGCTGATCACGGCACGGCGCGCAACCGATTGTGATACGAGCGCACTGGTGCAATCGCTTTCCCGCGCGGTTGCCGGTTTGGACACGGACGAGGTTTCTGTGGCGGCTCAAGGAGGTGTCGGATGACGGCAGCGGGGGTCTTGTTCCAACGCGAGTCGCGCGCCGCGTTTGCATCGGTCGCGTTCTATGTGCAGACCGCTGCCTTTCTGGCTGCCAGTGGCTGGTCGCTGGTGGATGCGTTGCGCCGCGGCGATGGCGGTTTTGTTCTGGTTCCGGCGCTGTGGGCCGGATCGGTCGCGTTCTGGCTCCCCTTTTTGAGCGCGCTCTCCACGATGCGGAGTTTCAGCGCGGAGCGAGCCTCCGGCACGCTGGAGACGCTGCTGACGGCACCGATTTCGGAGTCACAGGTGGTGAGTGGCAAGTTTCAGTCGGCCTTTCTGGTGGGGCTTTCGGGGCTGTTGCTTGCCGGCCTTGCGCCGATGGTGTTGCTGCCTTGGCTCACGCCCAGACTGGCCGCCGGAATCGCGACGGGGCCCCTGATTGCGGGGTTGGTGACACTGATGGTTCAGCTTGCGCTTTGGACGGCGGTTGGGATTTTTTTCTCCCTCGCTTGGGAGCAGCAGGCCGCTGCGGCCGCCTGCTCGCTGTTCGTCTGCCTCGTCGTGCCGCTGGCGGTTGAGGCTGTGGCGGCCGCCTGGTTCCCCGGGTTTTCCCTTGCTGTAGTTGGTTTTCCGGCCGCCGGATGGGCGGCCGATGCCGCGAGCGGCTTGATGGCGCTGGCCCCGGTTGTGTGTTATGGCTTGGCGGCGTGGGGTTTTCTTTTTCTAACGACGCTGCTCCTTGAGGCGCGGCAGATTCGGACAGGCTAAGATGGGGTCAGGAAAAACAGAGCGGGTTGGCGTGCGGCGGATGATGGTGCGTCTGACGGGAGGTGTGGCGGCGGCGCTGACGGTCTCGGCGGTCGTCGCCGTAACCGTCGTGGCGATCCGGCTGAACGCCGTGTGGGATTTGCCGATCGGAGGGACCGGGCGAATCTCGGAGCGGACGCGCGAGATTCTGGCGCGTGCGACCGAGCCGGTTCGGATTACCTGCTTTATCGCGGCCGGGCACCCGGCCCAGCGTCCCGCCGTGAGGTTGTTGAGCGGCATGCTGGCCGTCGCGACGGCGGGAGGACGTGCGCCGCTGACTGTCGCCGTTGTTGATCCGCGCCGGGATATGGCCGAGGCGCGGCGGCTGATCGACAAGGGAGTCGCGCCCGACTCGCTGGTGTTCGAGGGGAGCGGTCAGCGTCTGGTGGTCGGCGCCGGAGAATTGATGACGACGGCGACGGATGCCTCCGGTGCGGAAACGCGGCTGTTTACGGGCGAGTCGGTCTGCACGGCGGCGATCGAGCGGCTGGGACGAGGCGGGGCGCAGATTGTCTATTGGATGACCGGCCATGGCGAGGCCGCCACGGGCGATTACAACCCCCAGACTGGGTATTCCGATGTGGCTCGGGAAATCACGCGTAACGGATTCGAATTGCGCGACATCCGGTTGTGGGATACCAAGGGGGTTCCCGGCGATGCGGCCGCGCTGGTGGTGGCCGCGCCGCAGCACGCGGTTGCGCCCGAAGAGGTGGGCTGGGTTCAGGATTATTTGAACAAGGGAGGCCGCCTGCTGTACTTGGCACCCTCTCGCGGCCGGTCCGGTCTGGAAGAAGTGTTGTCGCGCTGGAGTCTGGTGATCACGCCGTTCCGGGCGGTCAGCACGCGCACGTTTTCGGGGGGCGACCGGGTGATCACGGCATATGCCGACCATCCGATCACGCGGAGTTTCGGCAACACGGCGACGGTTTTCCTGATGCCTTGGTGCATTGGCACGGTCAGTGCCGGAGACGCTCAGGGAGCGGATCGAATTCGTGTGACATCGCTGGCGCAGACCGCGGATGACGGCTGGGGCGAGGCGGGCGCAGAGTCGCCGCCTCGGTTCGAACCGGAGACCGACATCGTCGGGCCGGTCGTGGTCGCGGCGTCGGCAGAACGGGGCGGCGGCACGTCTGCGGAGCTGGGCTTCAAACCGACGAAAATCGTGGTGGTGGGGGAGGCGTCGTTTATCTCGAACGGCATGTTGGGCTTGCGGTTGAACGCCAATCGTGACCTGTTGCTCAATATGCTCAACTGGCTCACGGGCATCGACTCGGCGGGGCAGCCGTCGCTGGGCGACGACGCGGCGCTGGCCTGCGGTCTGGATCGCGCCGGATGGATGCGGGTGATCTTCTGGGTGGTCGGGGTCCTTCCCGGCGCGGTATTGGTGGTCGGAGGCGTGGTGGCGATCAGAAATCGCAGGGCTGGCTGACGACCCGAAATGACAGACGGGGGTTTGCGTGGTGAGATTCCGGACAATCGGTGTGCTGCTCGTGGCGGTCGGCGTTTCGCTGATCGTCTTGCGGCTTGCCGATTCACCGGATTGGAAGATCCGGGCAGCGGCGAACGCCGGCCCGTCCGGACGGCTTATTTCGATGCGGTTTAGCGAGGTCGATTCGTTGGTTGTTGAGCGTGACGGTTTTCGTTTGGAGCTGCAGCGGGTCGGCACGCAATGGAATCTGGTTCAGCCGGTGACCACCGGAGCGGATTCGACCGAGGTGATGCGGTTTTTGGATCTGCTGGAGCGGGCTCCGCTGTTGGATCGGTTGCCGCTGCACGACATCCGCCGGCGGAATCTGGCCATGGCCGACTTCGGCCTGGCGCCGTCTGTCGGGCGCGTGGTTCTCCGGGGGCCCCTGTTCCGGGCCGAGATCGCCTTTGGCTCGTCAACCCCCTCGGGCAACGAGGTGTATGCGGCGGTGGATCGTGCCGAAGAGGTGGTGTGTGTGACCGATCGCCGGATCTTCAACGCCTTCCCGACCTCGCTTGAGCACTGGCGCGACCGCACGCTGCTGCGGAAGCCTTCCGGCAAGGTGACGGCGCTGGAGATCCGCCGACCGGGTGTTCCCTTTCTCAAGGTGGTGCGCGAGGGCGACCTCTGGCAGCTCGTGCAGCCGCTTTCCGGGCGGGCGGCGACCCGGGCGGTGGGATCTGCAATCGAGGCGCTGCAGGCCACCCGGATCGAGCGGTTCATCCCGGCTGATGGGGAAACCAATGGCCTCGTTCTGGCATCGGGTGTCCTGCGGTCACGTCTGGTGTATTACGGACTCGACAATGAGACGGCCGTTCAAGCCCAGGTGTGGGAGAACGGCAATCCAGTGGGAGCGCGTATCCGGTTTGGTCGCGAGGTCGATGGGAGTCCGGGGCTGGTGTACGCGCTGACACCCGATGACAACAGCATCGTGGCGGTGAGCAACGCGGTCTTGCGCAGCCTGCCGGCGGGTATCGGGGCGATTCGCAGTCGGAGGCTGTTTGATGTGTCTTCGGCCGCCGTGCGCTGGCTGACCATACAGCATGCGGACGAGACGGTGGAACTGAATCGCCACGAGTCCGGTCTCTCTGGACTTTGGCTCATGAAAGCGCCGGTTCAGGGCGAGGCCGACGGACCGACGGTCGAGCAGACCGTGGCCGAATTCCTGGCGCTCCAGGCGGAACGGCTGGTCGATCCCGATGTGAACGCCGCAGCGATCACGAATGAGCCGCTCTGCCGGATGGAGATTGCCTTTGCAGACGGATCCACCCAGCGTGTGGCGGTTGCGCAATCGGTTCATGAGACCGGGTGTTACGACCTCACGCTTCCGCCGGTGCCGATGATGTTTGTCGTGGCCGCGAGCAACATGCCGCCGCAGATCATCGGCAACGTGGGCGTTTTGGAACTGGTGAATCGGACCATCCTCGCGCTGCCCGCGCAAACCATCCGCCGGATTACCGTGAAGGGGCCGGATCGACAGGAGTCCGTCGAACGGAAGGGCGGCGACGGTGATGGGCAATGGGTCGCCGGAGTCGGCGCGGCGGATGCCGAGGTGTTGAAGACGTGGGCGACGCTCTTGAGCCGTTGGCGGGCCGAAAGCGTGGTGCGGCTGGGCGCAGGCGCACAGGATGTGGCGGCATTCGGCATGGCCGAGCCGTGGCTGGAACTGACGGTGGATGTCGCCTCCGACGAGGCGCTGCGGCGGAGTGTGCGGGTGGGCCGGGTTGCGGCGAACGGCGGACGCTACGTCAGCGTTCTCGGTCATGACGTCATCTACTTGGTGTCTTCCAACGTCGTGGCGTTGCTGGAGTCCCGTCTGACGCGCAAATAGACGTGACTTGCCAGAACAGGCCGGAATAGGGGATAATCTCATCTTTATCTAGAAGAGGCCTATGGAACGAGCACTAACACGAGCGGAAGGGAAGGCGGCGGTTTACGGAGAACCGGGTGATCGTGCGCGCCTGACGGGGTTGATGCGTGCGTTGTGGCCGGTGTTGGCCGGCGTGTGGTTGGCCGGCGTGGCCGTCGGCTTGCTGGCCGGACCGCGGGTCGTTACGTCTGGAGCGTTCTTTATTGCTGCGGCGGTCGTGCTGATTGTCGCGTCGGCGAGGAGCATGAGGCGGGTGCGCTCGTTTTTCAAGGGCGCGCGCGGCGAGGAGCGAGTGGCGGCTGTATTGGCCAATCTGCCCGGGGAATTCGCGGTGTTCCACGGCGTCGACGGTGGCACCGGGCAGCGGGGTTCCGGCGCAGGGGATATCGACCATGTCGTCGTGGGACCCTCGGGGGTGTGGGTGGTCGAGACCAAGTGTTGGGACGGCCGAGTGGAGGTCGGAACGACGAAAGTCCTGTTTGACGGGGCGCCGCCGTCGCATGATCCGGTCGAACAGGTCCGACGCTTGGCCGCACAGGTCGTCGGAGACTTGGCGCGGCGATTGCCTGGCGTGCCTCCAGTGCATCCGTTGCTGTGCTTCGCCGGAAGTGGTTTTGCGGACGGCGCGGCTAGGATTGGCGAGGTAGAGGTCTGCGGCATTAGCCGATTGTATTCGACGGTGTCGTCCGACACGGTCACCCCGATTTCGGACGACGACCGCATCCGGATCGTCGAAATTTTGAGACAGGCGTTGTAAGGGCGGCACACGGGCGCCGCTGACCTGAGGAGAGAATTAATGATGCGAAAGCTGTATGGTGTGGCGCTTATCATGCTGGTGTGCGCCTCGTGTCGGGCGGCTGCGGAGCCGGGCCGAGGTCCGCTTCAGCCGCAGCCTCATTTTGCGGCGGTTGTTCGTCAGATCGTGGGCGCGATGCAGCGGGGGCACCTGTTGCAACAGCGGTTCGACGACGCCCTCTCGGCGCGCGCATGGACCAATCTGCTCACGGCCATCGACTATGATCGGGCGTATTTCCGGCAGGAAGACCTCGCGCGCTTTGAACCCATGCTTTATAAGCTTGACGATGCGCTCAAAAGCGGCGACGTGCAGTTCGCCTACGATGTCTTTGCCGTATTTCGCGAGCGGCTCAATGAGCGGTTTGTCTTTGTCACGAATATGCTCGCCCGCCCGATTGATTTCTCGGTTGACGAGTCCTTCAACTGGAAGCGGAAAGACGCTGTCTGGCCCGCATCGGTTGCGGATCAGGACGACCTCTGGCGGCGGCGGATCAAGAATGAGTATCTGGGCTTTTTGCTGGCCCGAGAAGGGGATTCGGAAAAACGGGACGCGGCCGCAGCCGCGGCCCTGACCAATGTGGCCGCCGCAGCCACGGAGCCGGCTTCCGCAGGCAATGACCCGGCCGCCGCAATCGAGGCGGCCGCGATCAAACTGCTGGCTCGCACCCCCGAGCAGTTCGTCAGACAGCGCTACGAGCAGTTCAAGATCGTTCTGGACGACAGCGATTCGGATTGGGTCTTCCAGCGGTACATGAGTGCGCTCACGGCCGCCTATGATCCGCATTCGGATTATCTCTCGCCGGAGAAACGCGAGGACTTTGAAATTGAAATGAACCTGTCGCTGAGCGGGATTGGCGCGACGCTGCGTCCCGAGGACGGCACGGCGCTGATTGTCGATCTCATTCCCGGCGGGCCGGCCGCGCGCGATACGCGTGACATCCGGCTGCGCCCCAACGACAAGATCATCGGCGTCGGTCAGGGCGACGAGCCGATCGAAGACATTCTCCACCTGCCGCTCAGCAAGGCCGTGCTCAAGATTCGAGGCAAGAAGGGATCTCGGGTCGTGCTGCTGGTGGTCTCGGCTTCTGATCCGACGGGAGCCACCACGCGGCGGGTGGACCTCGTTCGCGATGATGTGAATCTGCAGGAGCAGGCCGCCACCGGCCGGGTAGAGCGGATCACGCTTTCAGACGGACGGGAGCGCGCGTTGGGGGTGATCGCGTTACCGGTGTTCTATGGATCGATGCAACCGCCGAATACGCCGGGATACCGGAGCTGTGCGTTGGATGTGGCGCGGGAGATCGCGCGGCTGAATGACGCGAAGGTGGAAGGCTTGGTGCTGGACCTGCGCAATAACGGCGGCGGGATGTTGCGCGAGGCCGTCAATCTGGCCGGGCTTTTTCTGCGTGAGGGGCCTGTGGTCCAGGTGCGCGAAGCCTGGCAGGTTCAGGTGTTGACCCTGCCCAATTCCGGAGCGGGCCCGGCATTTCGCAAGCCTCTGGTCACCCTCGTCAACCGCACCAGCGCGTCGGCCTCGGAGATCGTGGCCGGCGCCCTGCAGGATTATGGCCGGGCGGTCATTGTGGGCGATTCCAAGACGCACGGCAAGGGTTCAGTGCAGTCCGTCCTCCCCTTGAACGGATCCAAGTCGGGGTCGCTCAAGCTGACGACCGCCAACTATTACCGGGTGAACGGCGCGTCAACCCAGTTGCGCGGCGTGGTGCCGGACGTGGTGGTGCCGTCGCTCCTGGACGCCCTGGAGATCGGTGAAGACCAGCTCACGAATCCGCTGCCCTGGACGCAGGTTCCCGAAGCGGTCTATGCCCCGATCTTTGACATGCGGGCCTGGATCCCCGAGCTGCGCGCCCGCGCAGCAGAAAGACTGGCGGCGAACAAACGGTATCGGATCTACAGCCGGCTCGTGCAGCATGTGCGTGAAATGTCTGAGAACACCACGATCCCCCTTGAACGGCAGGCGCGGCGCGCCCAGGCCGCCGCCGAACGGGAAATGCGCAAAATGCAGGAAGCGGAGGAGGGCGCGACCCGGACGGGGCGCAAAAGTCAGGAAGATGACCTGATTCTCCGAGAAGCCCTGTCCATCTTGTCGGATCTGGTCGACGTTAGCGCGGCTTCGGAGGTGCCGTCCGACCCGTCTTCCAATGATTTGCGCGCGCTGATGCTCCGGGTGTTCGGCAAAGAGTAAACGTTCGGAAAAGGGAGGCATCATGAAGATCGCATTCACCAAGATGCACGGTGCAGGCAACGACTTCATCATGATTGACGACCGTCAAGGGCTGGTCCCCTGGCAGGATCATTTTCTGATGGCCGCCCTGGCTGCGCGACGGGTTGGCGTCGGCTGCGAGGGGATCATCTTGATCCAGTCTTCAGACAAGGCCGATTTCCGCATGAGGTTTCTCAACCCCGACGGAACCGAGGTGGAAATGTGCGGCAACGGCTCGCGCTGCGCGGCGGCGTTTGCGCACGGCATCGGCGCGGCGGGACGGGCCATGACCCTGGAGACGATGTGCGGGCTGATGGACGCGGAACTGGTGCCCCAGGGGGTGAAGGTGTGGATGCCCGAGCCGACTAGGAAGACCTACGGGCTGGCCGTGCAGGCGGCCGGCCGGACGTTTACAGGCGATTTCATGAACACCGGAGTGCCGCATTTTGTTGTTCCGGTTGACGACCTCGCGTCGGTCGACATCCTCACCTGGGGCCGCGCGCTGCGGCAGCACCCGATGTTCGATCCCGAGGGGACGAATGTCGACTTTGTCGTGTACCGCGCGCCCGACCGGCTCGCCATGCGGACCTATGAACGGGGCGTCGAAGGGGAGTCGGGTGCCTGCGGTACAGGTGCCGTGGCTTGCGCGGTCGCGGCGGTCGAGCGGATCGGATTGACCCTGCCGATCCACGCCCGCACGCCCACGGGCTATGAGCTGATCATCGGCGGCGACTGGCGCGATCGCAAATGCACGGGACTGACCCTCACCGGCCCGGCGCGGGAGGTCTTCACCGGCGAGATCGACCTGGATGGACTGGAACGGGAGATGGAGTGAACCGGATTCTGATCGAGGCCGGGGAGATTCAGAACGGCCGCGTCGAGCTGCGTGACAACCGCGCCGACCATATACGGAATGTGCTGGGCGCGACCGTGGGACAGCCGTTGAAGATTGGCGTTGCCGACGGCAAACTCGGTTCCGGTGAGGTCGTCCGCTGCGACGCATCGGGTGTCGAACTGGTGCTAACACTGGAGGGCGAAAGCCCCAAGCCGTGGTGCGACCTGATCCTGGCGATGCCACGTCCGCGTGTCCTGAAACGGCTGTGGGCGCAAGTCGCGGCTCTGGGCGTCGGACGGTTGTTTCTGATCCACGCGGCGCGGGTCGAGGCCTGCTATTTCAGCAGTCATGGACTGCTTCCAGAAACCTACCGTCCACTCCTCATCGAAGGATTGATGCAGGCCGGGACAACCCAGGTTCCGGAGATTTTCATCGAGCCGAAGCTGAAACGCTTTGCCGAATTGAGGCTGCCCGCGATTGCGGCGGGAGCGGTTTGCTTCATCGCGCACCCGGATGCGGTGCCTTCGGCCGAATCGGGATGGCCGACGGTCTCGGATGGACGTCGCCCGGTGATAGCGGTCGGCCCCGAGGGCGGCTGGATCGATGACGAAGTGGCGCTGTTTGAGGCGCACGGCTTTCGGCGACTCTCCCTGGGGCGCAGAATCCTCCGCACCGACACCGCGTGCGTGGCTTTGCTGGCCACGCTGGGCCAAGTTTATGATCCGATTGATGCGTCATTCAATTGTGCGGGCGGGTTGCCGCCGCTTCGTAAACCTGCCGGGGTGTGATTCCGGCGGTATCGGCCAAACGGGCGCAGTCTTCGTATTCCGGCGTCCGCGTCAGATCCCGTCCGTCACGCGAGCCGATCTTGACCCGCACCGACCCCCAAGGCGTGGAGGCCGTCTCAAAACGGCGGTCGAGGATGGTGCGGGAGACCGTATAACGGCGCACGCCGAATGTCGTGGTCGCGGTGAATACAAGCGCCTCGATCGCCGCGATGAGTCCGATGGGTGCCAAGACGGAGAAAACGATTCCGGGACGCGCCTTCTTGAACGTGGCCGGGGTCGCCCACGCATCGCAGGCGCCCGCAGCCAGGGCGCGGGCGATCAGGTCACCCACCCATTGCGGGTTGCAGTCATCGAGGTTCGCCTCCAGGACGCAGAGATCGGATTCCGTCCCGGACCTATCGGGGCTTGATCCGGCCGCTGCGGTTTCCAGTAACGTGGCACGCAGGGCGTTGGGACGACCGGCGAGGGTGCGTCGGCCAAATCCGAATGCACTGCGGATCACCCGCAGGCGCGGCGGAGGTGTGGACAGCTCGCGCGTCCACGTGGCAAACAAGGCCGCCGCGGTGGGGGTGACCAGCTCGGAAGGCTCATCGGTCTGCACGGTTTCCATCCCTTCGAGCAACAGCAGCGTGGCCGGCGCGGGGTTGGGCATGATGCCGTGCGCGCAGGTGAGTGTGCCGATGCCGCAGGGGAGGGGACCCACCGAAATACCGTCCACACCGAGCTGACGCAGGGCAAGACAGGCGCCGGTGATGTCGGCGATCGCGTCGAGCGCGCCGACCTCGTGGAAGTGTACGGCGTCAGGCGCCTTGTCATGAATCCGCCCCTCGGCTTCGGCCAGACGTTCGAACACGTGCAGCGCGAGCGGATGTCGCCCGGCGAGGAGTTTTTCTACGTCGGCCAACGTCCGGTGTTCGGGATGCGGATGGTGATTCCGGTCGTGCGCATCGCCGGATGGCGTCGGGACGTCCACCCATCGATCGTGTACGTCCGGTTCGGTGGAAACCGACGCGCGGACGCCGTGGAGGCCGTGGGAATCGGCCGGCGAGACATCCACCGCGACGGGTTCCGGAAGTTGGGCGGACAGTTCTTGGAAGATGCCGCGCAAGTCGGCACCGATCCCGGCCAGAGCGCCGAGGATCATGTCGCCCGAAGCGCCGCCGATGGGATCGAAACGAATAAAGCGCATCGTTAACTCCTGGGAAAAAACATCGCGTCCGCAAAGGCGTCCTGAAAGCCATCCATCGTGGAGAGTTCCACATGCTTGACGCGCCGCGCCAGGTCTTCACCGAGTCGCCGCGCATCCCCGGACAGCAGTGCGGCCTGTGCCCCGGCCAGCGACACGTTGCCCACGTAACGGATGCGCGTGTGATCGATCCCCCCGGGCAACAGGCCGATGCGCTGCGCGCTGCTGCGCCGGATGAAGTTGCCGAAGCCGCCAGCGATCAGCACAATGCCGAGATCCGACACGTCCAACCCGGCCTGCCGCAAAAGCAGAATGATGCCCGCCCGCACCGCTCCGCTGCCGAGCTGCACTTCGCGCACATCGCGCTGGGTGAGCGCCACGGGGGAAGACCCGCAGCCCGCTCCCGCCTCGGACAGGACAAAACTGATGCTGCCATTTTCGTCGGCCCGCACCCGTCTGGCCAGCGCGGGCGCCAGCGTGCCCGGCAGCTCGTCCGGCGCCAGCATCTGCCCTTCCGGAGTGACGATGCCGCAGGCGAGCAGCTCGGAGATCAGATCGATCAGGCCGCTGCCACAGATGCCGGTGGGCGCGACGTTGCCGATGACCTCCAGCCGCACGTCATCATCAAACACCACCTTCTCGATCGCGCCGTGTGTACCCCGCATGCCGCAGGCGATGCGGGCGCCTTCAAAGGCGGGGCCAGCCGCCGTCGAGGCGGCGTAAAAGACGCCATTGTGGGACAGCACAATCTCGCCGTTGGTGCCGATGTCCACCAGCAGCGCTGTCCCCTCATGTCGATCAATCCGGGTCGCCAGCATGCCGGCGACCGTATCGCCGCCCACGAATCCGCCGATGATGGGAAAAACATACGCCTGCGCACCATGATGGATGGGAATGCCCAGCTCGCTCGCGGGAACGAGCAGCCCCCGCGCGTGCATCGGTACAAACGGCGTCTCCCCCATTTGCGCCGGATTGAGTCCGCACAGAATGTGCTCCATGGTCGTATTGCCGGCAAAAGCCGCCGCATAAATGTTTTCGCGGGAGATGGTCGCGCCCGCGCACAGTGCATCGATCATGCCCGACACCTCATTCGTCAGCGCAAGCCGCATCTCGTCGAGGCAGTTTCCGCAAGAGGCCGCATGATGGATGCGCGACAGCACGTCATCGCCGAAGCTGACTTGCGGATTCATCCGCGAGACGACCCCGAGCTTGTCGCCGGTGCACAGATTGAGCAAGGTTCCGACCAAGGTCGTCGTGCCGATGTCGAAGGCCACGCCGAAACATCGCTC
Organism: Akkermansia muciniphila; assembly: GCA_945870025.1. Lineage (GTDB taxonomy): Bacteria > Verrucomicrobiota > Kiritimatiellia > RFP12 > JAAYNR01 > VGWG01. The sequence continues at coordinate 880 of CAMBQN010000016.1, read as the reverse complement.
ACGGGTGTCCCCGGCCTCGAAATCAATCAGGTGGTGATTGGCGAGAACGGCGGTGCCTGCAAACCCGTTTGCGCGCAGCGTGGCGGACACGTGGCGGATCAGCGACAGACTGGCCTTGAACGGGCCGATGGCGTGTTCCAGACGCAGCAGATCCGGTGCATCGTCGATCAGCGTGGGCGGAGCCAGTGCCACATGAATCTTGCGGATATCGGGGAGGATCTCCGGCGTCGTACCGGAATCGGAGGTTGCCAAGATCTGGTGCTCGCCGCCGAACAGGGATGCCAGCGGGACGACGACCACCGTCTCGCAAGCGATCACCGTGCGGCATGCCAACCGCCAGCCCTCCCGCAATTCCTCCGAGGAAAAAACCCGCTCGTCAGACGCAGTCGCTGCGCCGCATCCCTGCATGACCCGGACCCGGCATTTGCCGCAGGTTCCGGCGCCGCCGCACGGCGTCTCGATCACCAGCCCGGCACGGGCCGCAGCCTCCAAAATTGTCGTTCCGCTCAAGACCGACACCGACCGGCCATGCGGCTGGAACGTCACGCGAATTTGAGTCTCCATAGTCCTCCGCCACCCTGCACCCGGCGCAGCCGGTGTGAGCCAAACAATCCGGTTATTGGGCAAGCCGCACCCGCGCGCAACCCCCACCGCCCTGAGAATGCATGCAACGGTGTAATCATAACAGGTTGCGGGAGGGAGTCAATCCGATCACCACCGTTCCACCCTTGACGGGTGCAAAGTCATTTTTTTGTGGATCAGGCCACTTTCACCTGTTGGTGGTCCCCGATGATATACTTCCAGAGATCATCGTATCGGCCTGACATGTAGGCGATACGGAACTGAAGCAGTGCTTTTATCCCTTTCTTGGACCAGAGCA
>CAMBQN010000015.1 GCA_945870025.1 Akkermansia muciniphila | reverse complement strand
ACGTGGGCTAGCGCCCCGCCCGCCGCGGCAGCGGTGGCGCGAGACGTATCGGACCGCGCAGACGGTGTGAGCGGTCTCGTAGATCCCGCTCACGCGCTCACGCGCCGACCGGTGCGGTAGCGGCGGGCGATCGCAGGTCAGTGAAACGGGGATGCGCCCTTTTTCGGCAATTCTAATTATGACAGCCGCTATCGGGATCCAAATCGGGATCGGGACCGAAATCGACGAGAAAGCAAGGAATTCGACCCCGATAGCGATAGCGATTTCGATTTCGACTGTACAGATGTGCCATAATTAGAATTGCTAGCCCTTTTTCGGCGTATCTTGACATTTCCCCTCGCATCTGGCATGTTAGCGATACGACCGCGCGGCCCATCACCGGTGCAGGCGTGATTTCGGTAAGTAGGGGGCTGGAATTGCCGAAAGGCGATGCTTTCTCAATCATGGCGAATGAGGCCGCCCGCTTCCACGGCGGCTCCACCCCCGTTGTGTCAAAGAGGCAGGCAGCAAGGAGCGCATAATGAAGGCAACCACTCACAAGCGGTTCAACGCGGATGATGTTTTGCGGATGGCAGAGCGAGCGGAGCAGAATGCGGCAGAGGTCTATACCAAAGCCGCCGATCTCCACGCCGACACGTATGATGTCGCCCTTCTGCTGGCGCTGGCTGACATGGAATACAAACACAAGGAGATGTTTGCCGCAATGCGGGAGCGACTCTCCGACGCCGATCGGGAATCCCCCAAAGCCGATCCCTATTTGAAATCAACGCTCGAACTCGTCGAAATGGTATACGCCCGGGCGGGCGAAGGAAGGCCGTTCATGGTTCGCCCTCTGGCGGCAAAGGCCACCCTTCAGGAGATCATTCAGCATGCCATTATGGGCGAACTGGAAACGGTCGCTTTCTATGACAGCCTGAGAGCACTGGTCCCCGGGGAACGCGGCAAGAAGAATCTGGACAGGATCATCGCCGAGGAAAAGGGCCACGTAGTGGCGCTAAGACAGCGGCTCCTGGAGCTAGAGGCGAGGCAGTAAAAGCGCCGGCTGACCTGTTTCCCGGCCGCTGGCGAAAAGCAGACCCACAGCCTGGCGTTCGTGCGGGTCTCAGCTTTGATGGTCATCAATGGCGCACAGAAGAATGGCTCCCGCAATCCCAAGCCGCCTGTCAAGCAACCCATGGACATCCATCGAATAATCAAGTGGGATGCCCCGTACGATTAAGTGGGGGTTAAGCAAGGGGCGTCCCTATCCCGATGGCCATTTTTTGGTGATGCGACGGCCGCGAAAGATTGATTCAGCAGCTTTCGACATGCTGGGTAGAACTAGAACCCAGAAGGCCACAATAACGGCCACACAAAACAACTCCCAGAGAAAAGAGCTTGGCAAACGGCCGCCGAAAATCTCCGTATAGGGATATACCGACGAAGAACCAAGCGCCGGAGATGTATGGTCCAGAAGGACGCAATTAAAATTGCTGAGACAGTATAGGATTGCGTGGTTGACCAGCGAGCACGGGCGCGTGAGCATCTCTAGAGGATCTACAATGAGATCACAAACTATGGCACCTATACCCCACCTTCCCCAACGCATAATGCAGGCGCTGGTGCAGAGCGACAGGACATGTGCAATGACTGACAAGAAAACGTATATTGAAAGACCCTTGGCCCAGCGTCGGCAGCGCCAAAGGAAAACGAGGGATGCCGGAACCCGCCGCAGAGAAAAGAGGACCAACAATAATGCACTGCCGGTCAATATGACGAACAACGGGGTGATCCACAGATAGTTCCATTTCCACGTGCGATTCCTCGTATGGACTTGTCTTGCATCACACATTTGTGGCTCATACGAAAATCCTTGTCGGACAACATCACACAACGAACAACGGCTCTGTTGGTAGTGCCAGCTGAAATCTGGGCCGTCCCAGGTTGACTTCTCTGCAATTGTCTCGGGATAGACGCGAGACGCAAATGCAAGAAGCGCACCAATCGCAACTGATATCAATAGAATCGTTAAATGTCTAATGAGGTATTTCATTGGCCAACGAATAGCGTTGTATCCTCGTGCAGCAAAGTGTATGACGGTTGCTGTTTGCAAACAAGCCTAATCTTGCCGCATGAGGGATAAATTACCTCCCTTGTTTGAAACCCTGAAATGTGCTAATGTCTCCGCATGACTAAATGGCATTCTTTGTTGTTAGGTATCCCTGCCCTGGCCATTTTGCCTCTTGCCGGTTTGGCAAACGGGCGTGTGACGGTCGAGGCTGAATCGGCGGAAACCATCGAGGCCCCTGTGGTCGTCGTGCGAGAGGCCGCCGTGCCCGATGGCTTGAAGTACGTGCCGGGCGCAGCGAACGCCGCCTATCTCGAGATTCCCCAAGGCAAGGGGAACCCGCCCGATAATCCCCATGGTCAGGCGGTGCTGACGGTTAATGTGCCATCTGACGGCGATTACACGCTGTGGTGCCGCGTCTGGTGGGAGGACGAGTGCAGCAACTCCTTCTCGGTCAAAATCAATGAATCCGCCCCATTTTTGTTCGGCGAGAATGCGACGTACAAGACGTGGCACTGGATGCGTTATCCCGTCGCCCGGACGGTGAAGCCGATCACACTGAAAGCGGGCACCAACACGCTCACCGTTCTCAATCGCGAGGATGGTGTCCGTTTGGATCAGGTTATTCTGAGCGCCGACCGGCGCTTCGTCCCCGTCGATCAGGAACCGGTGGGAGTGAAAACGAAATGAAGCGGGTCGGACGCGTGTTCGAATACTTTGCCGGCTGCGGGTTGGTGGCGGCGTTGGCGCTGGCACCGACCCAATGGAGTTTCACGGCCGCGCGCGGGGTCAATGTCTCACCCGCCGACCTGCTGCTGTTGCCCGTTGCCGGATGCTGGCTGTTGGGCGTCCTGGTCACCGGCCGCTGGCGTCGGCTGGTGCCCTGCCAGGGCTTCGCCTGTGGAATCGTGCCGCACCCGTTCTGGCGCTTCTGGCCCCATGCACTCCTGGTGCTGATTGCCGCCGTTTCGGTCGGTGTGGCCGCCGACCGGGCGGCCGCCGTCAAAGAGGTCGTCCAACTGAACCTTTATCTTATCGTCGCTCCCCTGCTCGTCTTTGATTTTGTCCGGCCTGCGAACACGCTCATCACGCGACGACTGGCGCTCGTACTCGCGGCGCTCCTCGCACCGCTGCTCGTCAACGTTTCCGTGGCCGTCGTGCAGTACGTCCATTCGGGACTCCAGGACTTTGCGGTTCGCGGCCTATTTCTCAACCGGAATGTGTTGGGTGGCTATCTGGCGCTGACGGCACCGATCCTGTTCGGCCTCGCGGTCGATTCCCTCCGCAGGCTGCTGCGCAGTGTCGCCATCTTCGTACTGCTGGCCGCACTGACTGTCACATTGGCTGGCGCCGCTTATGCCGCGATCACGCTGGCGCTGCTGCTGCTGGCCGCACGAAAGGGCGCACGGCTGTTTTTGATCACAGCCGTTTGTCTGACGCTCTGGCAGGTATTCGTCCTGCCGCGCCTGCCGCGCGAGAACGATCTCGCCCACTTCCGGTCTGTCGCTTTGTATGACGCGAACGGTGTGCCGGAACGCCGCTACCCCGAATGGCAGGCGGCCGCATCGCTGATCCTCACCCATCCGCTGACGGGCGTAGGCGCAGGTAATTACCAACGCCAGATCGGCCAGTATTACGACGTGGTCCCCAATGCCACCGGGCCGACCGAGCCGGACATCCAGAATCTCTACCTCGTCTTGGCCGCTTCACTGGGTCTGCCCGCGCTTTTTGTCTGGATGGCCATTCTGGGCCGGGCAGTCTTTGCCGCCGCAGGCGCCGCACGGGGGTGCCCGACCTGGCAGACGGGGCTTGCCGGCGGGCTGATGGCCGGCATCGGCGCATTTGCCCTGACCGCGCTGTGGCACCCGCTGCTGGTGCGAGGCATCGGCATTCCCCTAGCTGCTATTCTCGCTCTGACGCAGGCGATGGCCTGCAGCCACGGTGTTCTGCCTGCGCTGCCGGCGCCAAACACGACCGAACCCGCATGATCGCTCTGAAAGGATTTTGACTATGGACACAAAACCAGCTCCGATCTTCACTATTCCTCCGGAGAAGGGGCCGAACCGTCTGTGCCGGCTCCTCCTGCGACCCACCCACAGCCTGATCGAACGCGCTATGGGCCTCCGCGAGGTTGACAACATCTATTCCAGTGCCTGCCGGCTCAATCCTGAAAAACCCTTCTCCGACCGCATCCTCGCATCCATGGGCGTCGCCTTTTCCTATGCGGAGACCGATCTGGATGGCGTGCCCAAGACAGGCCCGGTGGTCATCGTGGCCAATCACCCGTTCGGCGGCGTGGAGGGCATCGTGCTCCTATCGTTGTTGCGCCGTGTCCGCCCGGACGTCCGCGTGATGGCCAACTATCTCCTGCATGCTATTCCTGAAATGCGCGACGATTTTATTTTTGTTGACCCCTTCGGTTCGACCGGTTCGGCGCGCGCCAACCTCAAGCCGATCAAGGAATGCCTGGCGTGGTTGAAGCAGGGCGGACTGCTCATTGTCTTCCCCGCAGGCGAGGTGTCCGGTTACGACCGCCGCGCCAACCGCGTGCGCGACAATGTCTGGAGTCCGAGCATTGCGGCGATCATACGGAAGACCGAAGCCACCGTCGTGCCCATGTTTTTCCCCGGACGAAACAGCACGCTATTCAATGCGGCGGGCATGATCCATCCCCGCCTGCGCACCCTGATGCTGGCGCGACAATTGGTTAACAAGCGCGGGCGCCGACTGCTGGTGCGCATCGGTTCTCCGCTCACTTGGAAGAGTCTGGAAAGCATCGCCACCGACGACGCCGTGCTGATCACCTACCTGCGTTTTCGCAGCTACCTGCTCGATGAGCGAGCCACTCGCCGTCAAAGGCGCCTGTTTCTGGAACATCATCCACGCGCCCTTCCACAGGATCCAATCATCGCGCCCGAGCCGACAGAGTGTCTGTTAAGAGAAATTGAGCAGTTGCCGCCGGAAGCCAAACTTGTCGAAAGCGGGGATCTGGCCGTTTACATCGCCCGATCGTCCCAGATTCCCTCGATTCTTCGGGAGATCGGTCGTTTGCGCGAGATCACCTTCCGGGCCGTCGGCGAAGGGACCGGCAACGAAATCGATCTGGATGACTTTGACTACTACTACAACCATGCGTTTCTCTGGAACCGCGTCCGTCAGGAGGTCATCGGCAGCTACCGCCTCGGCCTCGCCGATGAAATCGTCCGCGACCACGGCGTGCAGGGACTTTACACCCACACGCTCTTCAAGTTCGACGAACGCCTCATGGATCGTATCCAGCCAGCGATTGAGATGGGCCGGTCCTTCATCCGCCCCGAATATCAGAAGGCTTACATCTCTCTTTATTTGTTGTGGAAGGGAATCTCGGCGTATATCGGCCGGAACCCGCATTACCGCGTGCTCTTCGGCCCGGTGAGCATCACCAACGAGTACCGGGAGGCGTCGCGCGGGATGATCCTTGCGTGCATGCGGCAGATCTGCATGGCTGGAGATCTGGTCTCGTTTGTCGCCCCGCGTATTCCGCCCAAGCCTCCGCGCCGGGCCGAGTGGTGCATGAAGGAGTATCGGCATTTTCTGGGCGATCTGGATCTCATGGCCACGCTGGTCTCTGAAATCGAGCCCGATCACAAAGACATTCCTATTCTGCTTCGCCAATACCTCAAGTTGAACGGCAAGTTGCTTGCCTTTAACGTCGACCCTGAATTCAGCTCGGTCGTGGACGGCCTGATCATGGTTGAACTGTCGCAGGCATCGCCCAAAACCCTCCGACGCTACATGGGCAATGAAACGGCCGACGCCTATCTCCGCTACCACGGCATCGTCGAGTCAGGCGCTACCCCCACATGAGTCTTCTGCTCATGGTTTCGCTGGTTTGGGCCTTCTCATTCGGGCTGATTGGCAGCACGCTGAAGCCGGTCAATCCGGATGTGGTTTCGTTCTTCCGACTGACTCTGGCCGCCGCCTGTTTCGTCCCGTTTGCCCGCCGGATGCCCTGGAAACGCGCGCTCCAGTTTGCCGGCATTGGCGCCATCCAATTCGGCGTGATGTACCATGCCTATAACTGGTCGTTTCAATACCTCAAAGGACACGAGGTCGCGCTGCTCACGGTCACCACGCCTCTTTTCATAACTGCGCTCAATGATCTTCAGCGCCGCCGATTGGCCCCGATCAACGCGATTCTAGCCACACTGGCTGTGCTCGGCGCGCTCATCGTCAAGGCTGGCGGCACGGTGGTGCAACCTTCTCTGGTCGGCGTTCTGCTGATTCAGCTTTCCAATCTCGCCTTCGCCTTCGGACAGCTCGCCTACCGGCGCCTCTATGCGGGTGCGGACGCCCAGAAGCAACCGGGCGATGCAGGCGTCTTCTTTTATTGCTACGCTGGCGCCGCGCTGGTCACGGCGCCGCTCGCCAGCATCCATCTGGGTGACGCCATCGCCCGCCTGACGCGCGAGCAGCTTGCTGCCTTGCTCTACTTGGGCATCGTTGCATCGGGTGTGAGTTTCTTTTTGTGGAACCGGGGCGCCCGCTACACCTCGGCCGGCACCCTCGCCGTGATGAACAATCTGAAAATCCCTCTGGCGGTTCTGGTCTCTTTCCTCGTCTTTGGCGAATCAGCCAATCTGCCGCGCCTGCTCGCTGGCGGCGGACTCGTACTCGCCGCCGCGCTTCTCCCCACCCGCAAGGAAAACTGGACATGATCGAACGTTTCGGCCTTTATCTAGTCATGACCAACCCCGTCGCTGGCTACGAACGGTGCGCCGAAGCCGCCGTGCAGGCCCGCATCCGCTATCTGCAGCTTCGCATGAAGCGCGTTCCGCGCGAGCAGGTAGAAACGACCGCCCGTGCGGTGCGTGCAATCACGGCGGGCTCCGAAACCCGGTTCATTTTGAATGATGACGCCGATCTGGCCGCGCACATGGGTGCCGACGGCGTCCATCTGGGTCAGACCGACGAGCCTCTCGACGCGGCCCGCGCCCGTCATCCGCATTTGCTCTTCGGCCTCTCCACGCATGACGCGCAGCAGGCCGGGGCCGCGTGCGCCAGGCAACCGGATTACATCGGCGTCGGCCCGGTCTTCGCCACACCCACCAAGGACCTTCCAGACCCGACCTTGGGACTCGACACTCTGGGCGCCATCATACGCCAGTCGCCCATTACCACCGTGGCCATTGGCGGCATCCACGCGGAAAACCTGCCCGCTGTGCTTCGCGCGGGTGCCATCAATTTTGCCGTCGTTCGCGATGTTTGCGCCAGCGCGACCCCTTACGACGCCATTCGCCGGTTGCAGGATATCTGGGAATGCTTCACTGATCCAGCGCGGCACGGATCTCGGCCACCCGCAAGCTAACGGCCCGCGGCGCGTCGGCGCCCGCCTCATGAGCCAGTGCGCCCCAGGCACTGCCGATGACGATCCCGTCGGCAAGCGGACCCAATTCGCGGGCGTCGGCGGGCGTGCTAATGCCGAACCCTAGGCAGACGGGGATAGCGCTGAGCGCCTGCAGGGCCTTGGCCTGACGAGCGACGGCAGCCCGATCGAGCGTGCCTGACCCGGTGACGCCGGTGCGGGTGATGAGATAGATGAACCCGCCCGCGCCATCGGCGATGAGACGCATCCGATCATCCGGCGTCGTCGGCGCGACAAGGCGGATCAACGGCAGATCGCGGCCACCCAGACGCCCGGTCAGCTCCGCCGACTCCTCGGGCGGCAGATCGACGATCAGCAGACCGTCAACCCCCGCCGCTTCCAAGGCCGCCCCCAAGCGGTCCACCCCATAGGCGAGCAGCGGATTGTAGTAGCTGAACAGGACGAGCGGTGTCTCCGGATGCGCCGCACGGAGTTTGGCGGCGAGTTCGAGGACGCGGCTCAGAGTCATCCCGGCGTCCAACGCGCGACGGGCCGCAGCTTGTATCACGGGTCCATCGCTGGTGGCGTCGGAGAACGGAACGCCAATTTCCAGCACGTCCACGCCCGCCGCGCAGGCGGCGTCCATCACGGCGTAACTGGCGTCAAAGTGGGGATCGCCCGCCGTGAAGTAGGCGACCAGAGCTTTGCGGTTGTGTGCGGCCAGACGGCCGAAGGCGCGTTGAAAACGGTTCATGGTCAGACTTTCGGGTTGGTCCGCGTGAGCAGGGATTCCACATGAGCGAGGTCTTTGTCGCCGCGTCCGGAGAGGCAGACGACGACGTGCTGATCGGGACGCATCGCATGCGCGGCGGTAAGCGCCGCCGCAACGGCATGAGCGCTTTCCAACGCAGGGATGATCCCTTCGAGACGGGTCACGGTCTGGAACGCCTCCAGCGCCTCGGTGTCGGTGACGGAGGTGTAGCGGACGCGTCCGCTTTCCTTGAAGAAGGCATGCTCGGGGCCGACGCCAGGATAGTCAAGCCCGGCGGAAATCGACCACGCCTCTATCACCTGTCCGTCCCGGTCCTGGAGCACGTACGACTTCGAGCCGTGCAGCACGCCGACACTCCCCTTGTTCAAGGTGGCAGCATGGTGCGGCGTGTCGAGACCCTCCCCTGCGGCCTCGACACCCAGCAGGGCGACCGGATCGTTGAGAAAGGCGTAGAAGATGCCCATGGCGTTACTGCCGCCGCCGACACAGGCCGCCACCAGATCAGGGAGGCGGTCGCTGGCATCCAGGAACTGGCGGCGCGCTTCATCGCCAATGACGCGCTGGAAGTCGCGCACCATCGTGGGATACGGGTGGGGTCCGGCGACCGAGCCAATCACATAAAAAGTGTCGGACACCGCCGCCGACCAATAACGGAGCGCCTCATTCATGGCGTCCTTGAGGGTCGCCGTGCCTGCGGTGACTGGCACAACCTCCGCGCCGAGGAGCTTCATGCGATGGACGTTGGGTGCCTGGCGCCGAACATCCTCCGCGCCCATGAACACCTTGCACTCCATCCCCAGTCGGGCGGCGATGGTGGCCGTGGCGACACCGTGCTGCCCCGCGCCGGTTTCGGCGATGAGGCGGCGCTTGCCCATGCGACGCGCCAGAAGCCCCTGTCCGACTGTGTTGTTAATCTTGTGGGCACCCGAATGCGCCAGATCCTCCCGCTTCAGCCAGATTTGCGCGCCGCCGGCGCGGGAGGTCAGGCGCGCCGCGTGGTCGAGCGGCGTCGGCCGTCCGACATACGTGGCCAGCATGTGGTGATACTCGGCGAGAAAGGCCGGGTCCGCCATGGCGTCGCGATAGGCAGCCTCCAATTCAATCAGGGCAGGCATCAGCGTCTCGCCGACATAGCGGCCGCCAAACGGGCCAAAATGACCGATGACATCGGGTTGTTGTGACATGGAATCGACTCCTTCGCGTGTTACATGCGTTTCTATATACAGAAACGCTCAACGCCTGTCAAGAAGAGAAAGCGATCGCTTAAGCGCCTTTCAGGGCGTAGTCATGCGCAAAGGCCACGATCAAATCCCCACGATAATCTTTCCGCATGATCTCGACCTCTCAACGGCCTCCCCCTGTGGCTAACCGATTACGGTCGGGCGCATCCCCGTTTCACTGACCTGCGATCGCCCGCCGCTACCGCACCGGTCGGCGCGTGAGCGGGATCTACGAGACCGCTCACGCCGTCTGCGCGGTCCGATACGTCCCGCGCCACCGCTGCCGCGTCGGCCGGGGCGCTAGCCCACGTCACAGGGCTGTTCACAGGATCGCCCGCTTGACAGGTCAGTGAAACGGGGATGCGCCCATTACGGTCGGAGTGTCATTGATCTGGAGGCCGCGTGCTCGCCGTCCCCGAACATCTCGAGAATGGCACCTACCGCTGCTGGCAGGATTCGGACTGAGGGATCGGTAATCAGGGCGTTGCCGGTGGGATCGCCGCGCCTGCGCCATCCTTTTTTTCGGCCTTGATCTTCTCGTGCTCCGCCTTGCGTTCGGCCTGTTGCGTGGAGCGGTGCTCCTGATTCTCGCCCTTCTGCTTGGCGAAGTGCGCCTTGAGCTGCGTCTTGATCTGGTCTCTTGTGGTGCTGGTATCTCCGCTCAGCGTATCGAGGAACTTCATGTTCTCCTCATGCTGTCCAGAGCGAAAGGCCACGTTCTCCTTGTACTGCTGCTCGAAGAACGCGACGATGTCCGTCTTTTCCGCCTCCGTCAATTTCTTGTTATTCGCCAACCGCTCCTGAAGCTTCGCGATGAAGGCGTCATGACGCTTCTGCCACTCGGCCATCCTCGCGTCATGCTTGGCGTCGCGAGCCTCTTTCCTCTCGGCGATCTTCTCGGCGCGTTTCGCTCCCTTGTTTGCATTCTCGCCCGGTTTATCGCCGGCCATGGCCGTCGCACCGATGACACAAAACACGCTCACTGCCAACATTCCCACGCAGGTCTTCATACTCACGTCTCCCTTGGACATCGGCACGTTTAATAGTTTCTGGTCTGGCGCGGGCCGTGCTCAGTCACCCACACCATGACACATGTTTTGCATAACGCGCCGGGGGTTCAGATATTGTGAGACGCCTGCAAAAACATGCCACGCTGATGCAGTGATTATTGAATCGAACCCCAACACCGTTGAACCGCGCGTTCATTTTGCTGCTTCCGGCACTGGGGTTTCACTGCTGACCGGAAGTTCCGACCGCGCCGCCCATTCGGTCCAGCCGGCGTCATACCAACGGACGCGGGTGTAACCCAGGAGCCGGGTCAGCAAAAAATAGGTCTGGCTGGCCTGATGCCCCGTGCGGCAGTGGATGATGACCGGCGAGTCCTTTGCCGGAATGAGGTTCGCATAGACGGCCGCCAGTTCCTGGGTGGGCTTCAGCAAGCTGTACGCCTCCGCTTTGACCACATCATCGGAGAAGGGTCGGTTGATCGCACCCGGAACGTGGCCGCCCCGCGCTTCGTCGCGCTTCCTGCCCGTGTAGTAATCCGCCGGACGAACATCGAGGATCACCGTTCCCGCCTGGCTCATTGCGGCAAGCACCTCCCGTGCCGAAACCGTGAACGCATCAGGCGCCTCCGGTGCCGGATACGATGTGGGGGTGACAACCGGAAGCCCGGTATCCAGCGGCCGTTTTTCGCTCTGCCATTTGACGAAACCACCCCTCAGCACCGCGTAGCGCCGGTGCCCCAATCGTTCACAGGCCATGCCGAACAGCGTCGCATCCTGGATCTTGTCGCCCCAGATCACGATAATCGCGTCTTCCGGACGGAGGCCCATGAGCGAGAAATGAGCGGCCAGAAGGTTGGCGGGAAGCAGCATGGACGGAAGGCCCCCAACGCACCCGCGCAGGCTCTCGATGTTCAGAGACAGCGCCCCCGGAACGTGTCCCCCGTTGTACTCGGGCTGCGGCCGCAGGTCGATGATCTTCACGTTCGGCGAACCGAAGCGCTGCGCCAGCCAACCGGTCTCCACCTCGGCGGAAAGGGATTCAGCCGCAATTGCCGCAACGGGCGCCGCTGCGGGCGCGGGCGCACTCAGGAAGAACGCGCGCCAAGCACGGATTTTGGCCGCCTGCACGGGCGGCACGGGTTCGCCACGCAGCGACACCGGCTTCAGGCAGGCGTCCAGAAATCCCGCCAACCCGTCGGTGAGCAAGTAGACGTTGCCGAAGCCGAGCCTGGCCAAACTGTCACGGGCCTGCGCGGGATGGGTCATGCCGTTCGAGTAGAGCACGATCAGGCCCCGGTTCTTGTGCGGCGCCAGCGCGGCTGGCAGGTCAGCGACCGGTATGTTCACCGCCGAACGAATATGAAATTGCGCGAACTCCTCCGGCGTGCGGATATCGACCGGCAGGAGCGATGCGTCGCCGCCCAGCAACCGGTCGGCGAGATCCTCAGGCCCGATGTGGTCCGCTCCCGCCTGCAGGCCCGTCAGCAGCGCCGACTCCTGCGCGGTCGCCGCCGGCGCAACCGGTTGCCGCGGACGCGCGGCGAAAAGCCCGAACGCTCCGACTACCAGCACGGCGCTGAACACCGTGAGAAAACGGGAATTCAGATAGCCGGCCGAACCGGTCCGACGCCGCTCGATCACCTCCGCGCCCCAGAAACAGCCGACGGCGATCAGCGTGAAGGCAAACGCGAATGCGGCCTCGGAAACGCCCAGCGACTCGAACCCGAAGACCACGCCGCGATCATTGGCGGTGAGCGGCGCCATGATCGGATACGCCTCGTTGTAGAGGATGCTGCCGCCCACCGCGCCGGCCAGAAACAACAGCGCGTCGATCTTGCCGGACGCCACGCCCACGGCCGCCGTTCCGGGACACCATCCGCCCATCACGAAGCCCACGCCGAAAATCAGGCCGCCCACGATTTGCGCCGCATACAGGGTGTGCAGAAAATAGACGTTGTCGGTCGTCACCCAGCCGAAGGCCTTGGCGTAGGAGACGCCGAGCATGGCGACGATCACCGCCGTGAACATGACCTTCATCACCGCCATGTCCCTGAAATAGAAAATCCCCGCCAGGCGTTTCGAACTTCCGAAACCGGCGCGCTCCAACGCCACGCCGAAGGCGAGTCCGATCAGGAAGCTCGCCAGAAAGGCTGCTGGCGTGTCCAGCGTGCCGCTGCTGAAGAAGGTGTCAATCACGCCACTGCCTCCTCACGAACCACGCGGCCGCATAGCCTCCTGCGAACACGCTGATCAGGAAAAGCAGGCTGCCCGTGAGCAGCACCGCACTGCCGGACAGGGCCTGACCGGAGGTGCAGCCGTTCGCCAGCCGGCTGGCGAATCCGGAGATGACCCCACCCGCCAGCGCGAGCAGCAGCCGCACGCGCGGCGCACACCGGGCGCCGCGCTCCACGCCCCGGACGCAACGGCCGGCCAGCAGCGCCGAAACGAGGCCGCCGCCGAACACGCCCGCGAGCATGAAGACCAGATAATAGCGCAGCGGCTGGTCGCCCCACGCGCCGAAGTACGGGCTCGCCAGCGTCCGCGCCGGGGCGAGCGCGAGTTCGCAGAAGGCTCCCGCGCGCGCCAGGCCTCCCGACGCGCCCAGCCCGGCCCCGAGAATCAGGTACGAGGCCAGCAGGGTCAGGCCGAGCAGCACCCCGGCGAGATACGGATTCGCATACGGTTTCGGACTCATGATCAGCACCCCGCGCTTTTCTTTTTCGGAGCCTGCGGCGCCTGAGGCACGGCCGGTGCCGGGGCGGACGGTCGCACCGCCGGCGTGGCGGACACGGCGGGCGCGAGCGGCACGGCCTTGACCGGTCCGCCCATCTCCGCATCGCGCCAGTAGGCATCAAGTCCGCCGAACAGCACGTTGACCTGCCGCTCCGTCTTCTGAGAGAGGATGCCGCCCGCCGCCATGGCCAGCGAGCCGTCGCGGTCCACAATCACCAACGGCCCCGCGCCCGTGAGGAACGCGGGATCGGCGATCAGATCGGCCAGCGCCACGTTGCGCGCGCCGGGCAGTTGATAATCGGCGAACTGACCGGAGGGACGGATGTCCACGAGGTCGAATGCTCCGGGCAGGTCCACGATCATCCGCTTGAGCGCCGCGGCGTCGATCCGGGCGGGCAGATTCACCACACGCGCGGGCTGCGCCGCTGTCGCTCCGCCCCGAGCGGCGGGCTGGATCACCGGGAGTCCGGCCTCGATCCAGGCTTCGCTGCCGCCCACCAGGGAGGCCACCTTCGTGAACCCCTTTCGCTCCAGCACGCCGATGCCCATGCTGCTGCGATACGCCGAGTTGCAAACCGTCACGACGGGCTCGCGCGAATCGAGCTTCATCGCCGCGAGATCGCCCAGAAGATTGAGCGGCAGATTCACCACGTTGCCGATGCGCAGCCCCATCCACTCGCTCGGCAGGCGCACGTCGACAATGATCGGGGCGGTGCCGTCCTGCATCCGTTGATGAAGGGCTTGCGGCCTGATCGCCACGTTCGACAGGACCGGCTGCCCGGCTGCGACCCACGCATCGATGCCCACCGTGCCCGCGACAGCGTAACCGACGCGGTGCATGCGGTAGACCGCCTCCTTCAACTCCTCACCGCCGCCGCACAGCACCAAGCGACTGCCCCACGGCACCAGAATGCCGACCCACGTCTCCAGCCGCCCGCGCAGGCCGATGTTCACCGCGTTCGGAATATGACCCGCTGCAAAGCGCTTCGCGTCGCGCAGGTCGACGACGTAAACGGCGCTGGCATCGGTCAGCGTCTGGTCTAGAGCGGGAACCGGCGGCAGCGGGGCGCTCCATGCGACGGGCGGCGGACCCTCGCGGTTCATACGGGCGTTGTGCGCAAAATACTGCGGAGCCTCGGGAAGCCCCTCCAGCACGGCCGTGATGAAATCGTTCCGGCCCGTGTGCTGCAAGTAGGGATTGGTCGCGCGCTCCGCCCCGATCGTCGAGGCCGGCTCGTCGCTCAGATGGGCGCCGCACAGCGAACCCGCGCCGTGCGCGGGAAGGACGATCACGCTGTCGTCGAGCTTCGCCAGCTTGTTCTTCCACGTGTCGTAGCCCATCCCCGCGAGCGTGGCGGCGGACATCGTCCCGCCCAGCAGGTCGGGACGCCCGATCGACCCCACGAACAGCGTGTCGCCGGTCAGGATCGCGCGGGGCTGGGCCTTGTCGGCCTTGTCAAAAACAAGCGCGCACATGCCGTCCGGCGTGTGCCCCGGCGTGGCCAGAAACTGAAGCGTGACCTCGCCCCACGGCAGCGTCTGCCTATCGGACAGCACCGTGATGGGGTATTTCGCCCCGCTCTCCCGGTTTTGATAGATGGGACAGCCGAGCGCCTTCGTAAATTCGCTGTGCCCCGCCACGAAGTCGGCGTGAGAATGGGTCAGGAAGACGCCCGCGATCGTCCATCCCTCCCGCTTGGCCGTATCGAGATAAACCTGAATGTCGCGGGATGGGTCGACCACCAGCGCATCCCGGCCACTGACCACGAGATAGGAGTAGTGTGACAAGACCGACAGATTGAACTGGACGATCCTGACACCGGGAAACTCGTAACGCTTGACCTCCGTCTGAACGGCCGCCGTGTCGCCGTGCGCCGCAGCCTCCGCATCCTGGATCGCCGCCGCCCTCGCCGTCTGTCCGGCCAGCAACAGCCCGGCGGCCAAGATGCCAGCATTCACCTGATGCGCCAGTCCCCTGTATCTCTGCATATCCGAGCCTCCTTTAGGGCGCGGGCCACAAGCACTCCGCGACTCATAGTGAAGATCATTATGCGGGATGCGTGGTAATAGTCAATCATCAATATTCGCAGCAAATTGTGAATTTTTGCAGCGACTGCTTGACCTCGTGCCGATCTGCAGGGTACGATTTGCCTTGTGGGCATAGTCCGCTGTTTCACCCGTGGATAAGGGACACTCCATCCATCAAAACAATGCCATTTCATCTGGTTCCATTGGTTATGTTGAAAAGAAATTGGGCCACAACGACCCCTGTAGTGGCACCGTCTGCTCATTCCTGACCAGCGAATTCACACTGCCGCCCGGCCTGATTGCGCTGATCTACAAAATGCGCTGGGACATTGAGAAGGCATTCGACGAGAAGAAAAACAAACTGGGCGTCATCAAGACGTGGGCGACTACGCCCGAGGCAAAATGCCAGCAGGCGCATTTTGTCTGCATGACCCGGAATCTCATGCTCATGCTCGAACGTGAAATCGAAACATCCGAAGGTGTGCGAGATGAGAAAGTGGATAAGAAAAGAGAGGCGAGACGCCAGCAGATGGAACAGGAAATTGTCGCAGCAGGCCGGACGCCAAACCCACTGGTAACCCGTTGGTCACGAGCGACCGAACGCAGCCTCCAATTCATCCGTTGGCTACGGTATTGCCTCAACCATTCGCGTAGCTGGCGGCTCGAAATTGAGCAACTGAAGCCCTATATGAAGGCATATACTTGCTAATGAATCCAACACCGTTCACCCTCACTTCCATAAAAGAAGCGGTCGCGCACTTCGTGGCGCGACCGCAGGGGCTTACCGACTACCAGAAACTATCCGAGCACTATTCCGGCTGTTCCACCATGTTCATCATGCCCTTCATCATCATGTCCTGCATCGAACCGTACTTGGTGTAGCCGGCGGGCGGATCAAACAGCGAATCAGCCAGTTTGTCGGTCTTGATGTCTTTGTAGAGCATGGTCATCTTGCCTTCGGGCGTCTCGACTTCGACCTTTACCGGAAGGCCCTTGAGTTCATTGGCCTCCCAGGTCATCACGACCTGCGGCTTGCCATCGGGCACGGTGACCGTATTGCGCACCTTTTCACAGTCATAGCCCTCAACCTTCTCCTGTCCTTCGACCTTGCGCTCGACCTTGACG
Organism: Akkermansia muciniphila; assembly: GCA_945870025.1. GTDB lineage: Bacteria > Verrucomicrobiota > Kiritimatiellia > RFP12 > JAAYNR01 > VGWG01. The sequence continues at coordinate 49,792 of CAMBQN010000015.1, read as the reverse complement.
GAATCCGCCTTTTCGGTCGCCTTGTCCGGAAAGGCTATTTCCGCGTAGGCCTTGAGCCCGGGCATGACATGGTACATCACCTTCTTGTCAACTCTCGTGATCATCACCATCTTGCTCATCCCTGCCGGCATCTGCGCATCTTTGCCAGCCGCGCCGACCATCTTGGCCATATCCATTTCCATGCGCGTCTTGCCTTTGCTCATCATCATGGTGAATTCCATCGGCCCGGTCTTCTCGGCCTTGGGCATGGTCATCACAACCCGGGCAGAGAACGATTGCTTTTCGAAGAGCTTTGAGATCTTCTCCATCGCCGACTGAGCCGGATTGGATCCGGGCCCGCCCATCTGGGCCGACGCTGTTACCACTGCAACCAGGAACGAAGCCAGAACCCCGACATACATCTTCCTCATTTGTACCCCCTTTGTTGTGTGTGTTGGAAAGTCTGATTGATAAGAAATCGCTTTTCGGCACCCCCCGGTCGGCATCGACCCGTACGGGCCGAAAACATGCCGAAAGCGGTCTTTCGCAGCGATTTCATGGGGGGGAAGCATGACAAAAGCCGGTGGAACCGTCAAGTCCATAACAGATCACCGCAAACCATCGGCTTTGGGATGGACGGGGTACTCCCCGACCGTCCCAAAGCCGATGGTTTGCGTTCCGGTGGCAGGAAAGAGACAGACCGGGCCGGCCGCGATGGATTATCCGTTCGCGTAAATCGGGTCCTGATCGGTGTCGTAGTCGGTAGTGGCGTCATCGAAGAAAGGCTCGATGACCCAGTCGACCGGTGGGGCAGGTGCTGAAGCGACGCGAATGCCTTGTTGCCACAGGCCGAGGTGACGGAGGATGCGCTCGATCACGGCTGGGCCGTCGATCAGAGAAACAATGCGCATCTTGTTGGAGTATTACCCATAATACCGGACGAGTTGGAAAATCTTATCCGGGAGGCGGTCCGCCGCGCCCGGCCATCCAGTACGAAGCCGACTCACCGGATCGCCAAGGCCGCGTCAACGTCCGACGCCCCCAACGGCGTCTTCTGCTGGCGTCATCTGCGCCTCGCCCTCGAATGAGCGGCATTCCTGACGTTCTACCGGTAGATCAGCCAACGTAACACCCGTTGCGACGATCCCGCATTGTCCGCTGATCAGGTTCGAAGCAATATAACAGACATCAGGCCCGCACCAAACGGTCAACAGTCGCCTGATCAGGTCTGAAACCGTCGCGTCTGCGCAACCGCCTTCCGAAAAACAGAGGAAGTTTTCCATCGACTACTGATCCCCGCTGCATCCTGACGCTGTTTCTCTGTCCCCTTCACTGTCACTATTCCTCGTCGCTGTCGATGGCGCTGGCGGGCACTGTTCATTTTGAATTGACAGGGGGATATTCGAGCGGCAGGGAGAGATAGAAGGTCGTGCCTTTGTCCTCCGTCGACGAGAACCATACCTTCCCCTTCAAGTACTGCTCTCCAAACAACTTCATGCTGTACGTCCCAATGCCGCGTCCCTTTCCCTTTGTGGAAAAAGAACGCTGAAAGATCTGAAGCTGGACCGAACGAGGCATGTGGCCGGAATTGTGCACGCTGAAGACCATGGCTGCCGGGCTTCGTTCACAGGCGAGTCGTACTTCCTTCCCGGCAGATGTCGCCTCAAGGGCGTTCTTTATCATGTTTTCGAGCACGCGCCGCAGGAGCACCCGATCGGTTGCGATTTCAACTCCTTCCGATCGCTCATCCAGAATGATTTCCCGATCCTTCAGGTTCTCGTTCGCGGAAAACACGTTCATGACTTCTCTGAGAAGCGAAAGCGACTCGACGTTGGAAATGGTTACTGCTAGGGCTCCATTTTCTGCCTGTAGTAGTCTCCTGTGAGAGGCGATCTCCTCAACAAGGTCATTGCCTGCCATCATGATGTTCTTGATGCACTCCGCGGCTATCGCCTCATCCGTTGTGCCTTCGAGAAGCTGAGAGTATCCCACGACAACGCTGATGATGTTATCGATATCATGGAAGAATGTTCTCTCAAGGGCATGCCGGCGCTTCTCGTTGCTAATGTCGAGAAGCGTGAAGAGCGTGAAGTCCCTTTCCCCATACATGTAGGGTGATGCCCATACTCTGAATTCATAAGAGCCTCCACTCACTGTCGAGATCCTGCATTCATTCACAACTGTAGTTCCTTCAGACTGGGATTGGAGAGTGGCGTTTACGGAACCGCACTCACGGCAGGATTCAGTCGTTCCGCATCCACCTAGCGATTCACATGCATGGATACAGTGAAGCATTTCCCCCGGTCGTTTACCGAGCATCTCTTCGATTTCGGAAGTACCCAGCAGGTCTATTGTACGCTGATTCTTGTAAACGATTTGACGTTTGGGGTTTAGGATCAGCAAGACACAGGGAACAGCATTTGTCAGATGATCAAGGAGTGCGGACTCCATCAGCAACTGAGCATCCTGCGATATGCTTTCAGCATCTGCTCTTTCAGGAGGAGCAAATTGGGTCTCAAGTGAACTATTCATCAGTTTCTCCTTTCGGCGTTGTTAGCCCCCTAATTGTAAATGAGAGTGTGCGGAACATCGGGTCGCATCTGCTTCACCGCCTTCAGAAACTTGGACACCTTGAATTGGCGAACCAGGGGAAGCATCTGTCCGCCCGGCCATTCGCGGGAGCAAACTCTTCCCATCGATTGATAAGAAATCGCTTTTCGGTCTACACCGGCCCGCACGGGCCGAAATCATGCCAAAACCGGTCTGGAGTAGCGATGTCATGGTGGGAAGCGTGGCAGAAGCGGGTAAAAACGTCAAGACCATAACAGATCACCACAAACCAGCGGCTTTGGGGCGGAAGGGGTATCGTGGCGTCATCGAAGAAAGGCTCGATGACCAGTCGGCCGGTGGGGCAATCGCCTCATAAATAGAATTGCTGGTTGGCTTGGCAATCCGGTATGCTGTGAACACATGAAATCAGGAGTGCGTTGCCATGGGAGTCACACGGGTTTTTCTGGGATGGGACCGGCCGCTGTGCGAGACGGTTCCGGAGTGGCTGCTGGCCCCGGGGGCACCGGGACTGATCGACTTGCGGGGAACGGTTGTCGGAATGCCGACGCGCCAGTCGAGTTGGCGTCTCCGCGCGGCGCTGCCGCTGGCCGCCCATGACCGCCACGGCGCGGCGCTGCTGGCGCCGGAGATCGTGACCGCCTCTGTCCTTATCGCCCCGCCACCACGCCCCGGCCGCGCCTCGGAGATTCAGTCTCTGCTGGCGTGGCGTCACGTGCTGCTCGCTGCGCCGGCCGGCGATCTCGATGCCTTTCTGGGCGGACAGCGCCCGGCCTCGGGTTCCTGGGCGCTGCCCATCGCGCGCCGTCTGATCGGCCTGCGCCGCGAGCTGGCCGATGGCGCACTCACGATCGGCGAGGTCGCCGCCTGCGGCGTGGAGCTGGTGGAGTCGGAGCGCTGGCAGGCCATGGCGGAACTCGAACGGCGCTATCTCGACTGTCTCGCGTCGTGGAACCTGAGTGACGCCCTGGCCGAACAGATCGCCTACGCCCGCGCCGGACACCTCGCGCCCGATGTCCAGCGGGTGGTCCTCGCCGCCGTGCCTGATCCTCCGCGCCTGCTGCTCACGCTGCTGCAAGCCTGGGCCGGCAATGGCGGCACGGTCGTGGTTCTGATGGCGGCGCCGCCGGACGAAGCTGGCGCTTTCGATGCGTGGGGCCGTCCGCTTCCGGATGCGTGGGACAACCGGAACATCGCCCTCGATGACCGGGACATCGTGCTGGCCGCCAACCCCGAAGATCAGGCGGCCTGCATCGCGGGCCTCCTGAAGGATGGCCTGGCTGGCAGGACCGCCGATCACACCGGCACGCGTCCGACGCTGGCCATCGGTGTTCCGGACCGCGAGACCGTTGCGCCGGTGCAGCGCGAACTCGCGGCGCTCGGCTTGCCCGCCTTTGATCCGCAGAATCGTCCGCTTTCCGACACGCCCCTCTTTCGTCTCGTTCAGGCGCTGCTGGCCTGGCGCGTGCGGCCGGGGTATGCCGAAACCGCCGCCCTCCTGCGCCATCCCGATGTGCTGGCCGCCCTCCCCGATCCCGATGACGTCTTGCGCGAGCTGGACGACGTCCAGGCGGAGCGTTTGCCGGTCACCTTCGCCGACCTGCGTCGGGCCGCGCGGCACCCGGCGGGCGGTAACACGCACGCGCGTCCGCCCGAACGCCTGGCCGCCGCGCTGGACCATCTCGATGCTTGGTCGGGGCTGCGCGAGGCGTCCTCTCTTGCCACGAGCCTGCGCAACGCGCTGCAATCGATCTACGCCCAGCGTCTGCTCCACCCCGGACAGGCGGCCGATACCGCCTTCCAGCAGGCTGGCGAGGTGATTGATCAGGCGCTGCGCGAGCTGGCCGACGCCGAGGCCGCAGGACAGGCTGGCGCGGATGCCGCCACCGTGCTGCTGGCGCGATTGCAGGACGCGACGATCAAGTCGGAACGCGCCAGCGAGCCGCTGGACCTCGAAGGCTGGCTGGAGCTGGCGTGGAATCCGGCGCCGGTTCTCTGTGTGGCGGGCATGAACGAAGGCTTCGTTCCCGATGGCCATGTCGGCGACCTGTTTCTTCCCGACTCCCTGCGGCGGCAACTGGGACTGCGTGACGACCGGCTGCGCGTCGCCCGCGACGCCTATGTGCTCGCCGCGCTGTGCGCCCAGCGATTGAACCCCGCCGCCACGCCGCCGCCGCGAGTCGTGCTGCTGGTCGGCAAGCGGGCGAACGCAGGCGATCCGCTGCGGCCGTCGCGGCTCCTGTTCCGCTGCCCGGATGACGTGCTGGTGCGGCGCGCACGCAACCTGTTCCGCGATCCGCCGCCCGTCCGCACCGCCGCCGCCCATGCGGTGAGCTTCACGCTCGACCCGACGCGCGTCCCCCCGGCGTGCCTGACCCAGCGGCTGCCCGGCCGCATCAGCCCCACGGCCTTTCGGGATTATCTTCAATGCCCGTTGCGGTTTTACCTGAAGCGCGTCCTCCAGATGGAATCGCAGGACGACCGCGCCCGCGAACCCGACGCCCGCGGCTTCGGCAACCTCTGTCATGCGGTCGTCGAGGCCATGGCCCGTGATCCCGGCCGCATCTGGGCCTGCGGCGATGCGGCCCGGTTGTCCGAGTGGCTCTCGCGTCAGCTCGATGCCGCAGCCGCCGCCCAGTACGGCGCCCGCCCATGGCTGGGCGTGACGCTCGCCATCGAAACCGCCACACGCCGCCTGCACGCCTTCGCCGCGCAACAGGTCGCCTGGCACGTGGCTGGCTGGGAGATCATCGAATGCGAGACCGCCCGCCATTCAACGACCCTGAACGGAGTCACGGTCGGCGGCCGCATCGACCGCATCGATCGCCATCGCGACGGCTCCATCTGCGTACTGGACTACAAGACGGCGGACCAGGCGACGTCGCCCTCGGATAGCCATCTGGCACCAGCCGGCGACGACGCGGATCTCCCGGAGGCGATACTCTCGCGCGAGTTTGTCGAGGGTCTGGGTCGCAGCGACGAAGCCGGAGGCAGAACCTCAGCCCGGTCCAAGCGCTGGACCGACCTGCAATTGCCGCTCTATCGCGAAATGCTGCGCGCCACGCAGGGGCCCGATGTGTGCATCGGCCATATCCTCCTGCCGGCCGCGCGAGGCGAAACATCCTTCGCCGTCTGGGATAGCTACAGCGACGCGCTTCACGGCCATGCCCTGGCCTGTGCTGCCGCCGTGATCCGCCGCATTAGCGACGGCATCTTCTGGCCTCCCGCCGCCCGGCCGCCGCGCTACGACGACTTCGGCGACCTGCTTCTGAACGATGCCGAGCGGACGTTCGTGCCGCCGCCCAACCCGTGGCCGCTGCGCGATGCGGCCCGGCCGCCGGGCGCGTCCACCGACAGCACCGGGAGGGACGCGCGATGAACGTGTTCAGCCATTGCGCCATTTCCGCATCGGCGGGAACCGGAAAAACCTGGGCGCTCGCCCACCGCTACCTCGCGCTCCTCGCCGCGGGCGTGCCGCCGGACCGCATTTGCGCGCTCACCTTTTCGCGCAAGGCGGCCGGCGAGATATTCGACACCATCGTCGCGCGCCTCTGTCTCTCGGCCAGCGACAGCCGCGAGCGCGAAACAACGGCCGGGAGCATCGTCCGGCAACTATCGGGAATATCCGCTCCCACGCAGGCCCAGGACTATGTCGCGCTGCTGCGCGCGTTGCTAAACCAATCACACCGCCTCCGCATCGGCACGCTCGACAGCTTCATTCTCGGCGTGGCGCGTTCTTTTCCGCTCGAACTGGGGCTGCCCCCCGATCTTCGCCCCATGGACAACGACGGCGGCGAGGCCCACGCTCTGCGGCAGGCGCTTCTGACGCGGCTTTATGATCCCCAGCAACGCGAGCGCGACGGCGCGGGAGACCGCTCGGGTGCCGCGATCCTGGATGCCTGCAGGCAGGCCGCCTTCGGCAAGGAGGGCAAGGGCCTGGCGCGGCTGCTGGAAGGCGTCATCGGGAACAGTCACGACTTCTACCGCCAGCATGGCAGCAAGGCGTGGGGGGACGCCGATCGCATCTGGCCGACGGCACGCTGGTGGGAGGCGTCTGCCGAGGAAGCACGCGTCCAAGCCGCCGACCCCGCGTATCTGGAGCGGTTGCGGCAGGCCTTCGGCGGCGAGACGCGCGCCCTCCAGTTGGGAGCGGCCTGCGCCAATATCGCGGCGGCTGCGGCCGCGCACGCGCCCGACCGGCCGTGGCCGGAGACGCTCAGCGAGACCGTGCTGCGTTCGATCCTCGCCGACATCGGCAACCCCGCCGTCATTCCGACGCTCCTCTATTACAAGAAGTCACATGCGTTACCTCCCGACCTCTGGCCGCCGCTCCAAGCCGCACTGGCCAATCTGGTGGGCGTGGAGATGCGGCGCAGTCTGCAGAAGACGGCGGGACTGCGCGCGCTGCTGGAACGTTACGACACGCTGTACCGCGAGGCGCAGCGCCACGACGGCCGCCTCTCGTTTACCGATTTCGCGCTCCGGCTTGGCGAACCGGCGAACCAGCCGAGTCTCAATTCGGACAGCGACAGGCTCTACATTGACTATCGGCTCGACGGCCAGCTCGACCACTGGCTGCTGGACGAATTTCAGGACACCAGCGACATCCAGTGGCGCGCGATCGCCAATCTGGCGGACGAGGTGGCACAGGATTCGGAACAGCGGCGCTCGTTCTTTTATGTCGGCGACATCAAGCAGTCTATCTATGGCTGGCGTGGCGGCAACTACCGGTTGTTCGGCCGGGTCAGCGTCGACTGCAACATCCCGCGCGGCACCCCACTCGTGGAGTGCCACCGGTCGCTGCCGGCGATCATCGACACCCTCAACACGGTGTTTGACGGGCTTGGCGATTGGACCCCGCGCGCGGGCCGCGACCGGGGTCCGCACCCCTCCGCCCTTAAAGCCTTTCTGAAGGAATGGCAGCCGCATGTGAGCGCCAGACGCGGCGAGGGTGATGGATTTGCCGCGCTGCTGGAGTACACGCCTAAGGTTTCGGGTGCGCGCACGGCGTCCGATAGCGGCGGCGATAGCGTGGCTGACGATGGCGACGGCGATGGCGATCCGGCCCAGTACGAGGCGATCGCCGCAGTCCTAGCGGAGGTGCAGCCGGTGCGGCGCGGGCTTTCCGCGGCGGTGCTGGTGCGCGGCAACAAGCAGGGGCGCGCCTGCGCGGATGTGTTGCGGCGCAAGCTTCCAGGCGTTTCCGTGGTCCATGAGGGGACGGGTGGGATTCTGGACAATCCGGTGGTGACGCTGCTGCTCGCGCTCGTCCGCTACGCCGCCCATCCGGCGGATACGCTCGCCCTGCGGCACCTGCAGATGAGTCCCCTGGCGGATGCCGCCGGTGATGCCGACTGGCTGACCGGACTGCCCGGCCGCGTGTTCACGCAGGTGCAGGAGATCGGTTTTGCAGGCGCGCTCCGCGTCTGGGGAGACCGGCTTACGGACGTGCAGGCGCTGCGCGCCGACGATGCCTTCGGACGACAACGGCTCGGCGAGCTGCTGGCTGCAGCCGAGGCTTTCGATGCCACCGGTTCACGCGATCCGGACACCTTCTGTGACCACATCCGCGCCCATCAGGTCAAATCCGAATCCGCCGCCGGGGCGATCCGCGTGATGACCATCCACCAATCCAAGGGCCTCGGCTTCGACCTCGTGTTCGTGCCGTTCGACCCGCGAGCCAGAGGTTTTTGCGGCATCGCTGGCATCGACCTGCTGCGCAGCGATTGCGGCCAGGACGCTTTCGATGCAGACGGCTGGGTGCTGCAGCCGCCGAAGCGTCTGGCGCTGGAGGCGGCCGGCGGCACGCCGGTCGCCGCGCTCGATGCGGCGCGGGCGGAAGAGAACTTCGCACAACTGTGCGTGCTCTACGTTGCCCTCACTCGCGCCAAGCGGGCACTGTACCTGTTCGTTCCTCCGGCCTCTGAAAAATCATCGACCGTGCGCGAGGCCGACATTCTGCGCGAGCGTCTGGCCGCTGACGAGACCGGCGAGGCCCCGCTGCACGGCCTCACCGTGCTCCACACGGCAGGCAGCCGGGCGTGGGATGCGGAGATTCCCGCCGTCACGTCCGGCGACGCCTCCGGCCAAACGGGGACGCAGGCGCCACGGCCGCTCGCCGTAACTTTCGTAGCGGAGGCCGCGCGCCGCGAGCCGTCCAAGGAGCGGGCCGAAGGGCGGCCCTTCCCGGCACGCCACGTGTTCGATCGCGAAGCCTCCGACGTGCGCGCCTTCGGATCGGCCATCCACCGCCTCTTCGAGCGGATCGCGTGGATCGAGGATGCCGACCTCGAGGCCGTCATTGCCGGCTGGCGGGCGGAGGCTCCCGAATCGGAGGATTTGCTGCGCGATGTCGAGACGCAATTCCGCGCGTGCATCGCCTCCCCCGAGGTGCGCGCCGTGCTGGCGCGTCCGGCGGGCGTCGCGCAGGCCGACGTCTGGCGCGAGACCCCCTTCGACACGGTGCGCGAGGGCGCAGACGGACGCGAGATCGTCACCGGCCGCTTTGATCGGCTGGTCATCGCACGCGACCGTTCCAATCAGCCCCTGTCCGCCTGGGTCGTGGACTTCAAGAGCAACCGCGTCATTGATGACCGGGAGATGGCCGACACCGCATCAGGGTACAAGACGCAGATGCAGGAGTACGCCGCAGCCGCCGCGCGGTTACTCGGACTGCCTACCGGGGCGGTCAAGGCGTTGCTGCTCTTCACCCGTCTCGGTAAGGTTTACGGCTGAGTGGCCGAAAAGTCAAGCCACGCGCCGAACAGCGCCTCGGCGTTGCGAGTGGTGAGATCGGCCAGGGCGGCGGGTTCGATCTTGCGCTGACGCGCCACGCAGGCGGCGACATGCGGAACAAACGCCGGCTCGTTGGGCTGGCCGCGCAACGGAACGGGTGTGAGGTAAGGGCTGTCGGTCTCGATGAGCAGCCGGTCGGCGGGAACGTAGGCCGACACCTCGCGCAGATCCTCGGCGTTGCGAAACGTCACGATGCCGCTGAAGCTGATGTAAAGGCCCCGGTCGAGCAATTGTCGGGCAAACGCCTTGCCTCCGGTGTAGCAATGCACCACGCCGAGCCGGCCCGCAGCCGCGAGCGCATCTGATCCGGCCTCATCAATCACCGCCAGCGTGTCTTCGTCGGCCTCGCGTGTATGGATGATGATGGGCAGCGCGCGGCGTGCGGCGAGATCGAGCATCCGAGCGAACAGCACAAGCTGCGCCGATCGGGTGGCGGCATCGTGGTGATAATCGAGTCCCGCCTCGCCGATGGCACACAGCGTCACGGCTGCCAGACTGGATTCAAAGGCATTCACGCCATCCGCCGACACATTGGACTGGCTGCGATCCAGTCCGAGCGCCAGACGCACAGGGTTCGGCTCAGCGCGAAACGCAGCCTCCGCGCCCGCGTTCAGATCCGGGTTGCCGCCGACCGCCAGGATGCGCGTCACGCCCGCCGCAACGGCGCGCGCCACGATCTTCGTCGCGTCGTCGCCGCCGAAGTGCGCGTGCGTGTCGGTGTAATTGACGAGATGAGGGGGCATAAGCCTCGCCCTACTGACCGGGCGACCACTCTTCGGTCACGGGGCGTTTGGATGCGACAACCGCCACGGGCGTCCGGGGCGTCTCGTGTCTGGGCGGCGTCGGATGCGGCCGTTTCACGGGCGGCGGCGACGTGTGGGCTGGCGCGACCGGATGCCGCGCAGGCTCCTCGGCAACGGCGGGCGTACGCTTCTCGGCAGGATGCGGCTGTTCCGGCTTCGGCTGCACCGGATGCGACACCGGCTCTGCGCGGTGATGCAGCTGTTCCGGCTTCGGCTGCACCGGATGCGGAACCTCTTCCGCGCGGTGATGCGGCTGTTCCGGCTGCACCGGATGTGACACCGGCTCGGTGCGGGGATGCGGCTCCTGACGCGGCGGCCGGTGCTGGCTCCGGATGTCGGGAATCGGCAGCAGCAGCGCCTCATCGGGCATCGTACACTTCAGCGGTTCGCCGATAAATTTTTCAATTTCGGGGATGATGAACGATTCATCCTCATCGGCAAACGAGATCGCCGTGCCGGTATGACCGGCCCGACCGGTGCGGCCGATGCGGTGGACATAATCGTCGGCCTCATACGGGAAGTCGAAGTTGACGACAAACCCGATGTCATCCACATGCAACCCGCGCCCGGCGACGTCGGTGGCCACCACGACGCGGATTTTTCCGGACTTGAAGTCCTCCAGCACGCGCAACCGGCGGTTCTGCTGCACATCGCCGCTCAGCATTTCGCAAGGAATGCCCAGGCGGTTCAGCGACTCGGCCACGCGCTCGGTGCTGCTACGCCGATTGCAAAACACCAGCACCCGCTGGTCTGCATGGGTCTTGAGCACGTTATACAGAACCGTGAATTTCTCGCTCGCCCGGACGATGTAGACGACCTGGCTGATCGTATCAATCGTCATGGAATCGGACTCGATTTCCACGCGCACCGGCTCGGTCATCCACTGCGAAGCCAGCCGCATCACGTCGTCGTTGAGGGTCGCGCTGTACAACATCGTGCAGCGGCGTTCCTTGGGAGGCAGCCGGAAGATGATCCGTTTGACGTCGGGGATAAAGCCCATGTCGAGCATGCGATCGGCCTCGTCGATCACCAGCGTATCGACGCCTGACAGGTCGACCACCTTGCCGCTGACGAAATCAAGCAGGCGCCCCGGAGTGGCGACCAGCAGATCGACCGGACCGGCCTGAAGCTCGGTGCGCTGGCGGTCGTAGTCCATGCCGCCGTAAATCGCAAGGTAGCGCAGCCCGCAGTACTTACCCAGCGCATCGGCGTCCTGACAGATCTGAATCACCAGCTCGCGCGTCGGCGCGATCACCAGCGCCCGCGGCCGCCCGGGGGCTGAATTGCGGGCATCGGGGGTGCGCATGTAGCGAGTCAGCAGCGCCACTAGAAACGCAGCGGTTTTGCCCGTTCCTGTTTGGGCCTTACCCGCCACGTTCTTGCCCGCGAGGGCGTATTCGAGGCTGATCGCCTGAATCGGCGTGCAGTACTGAAATTTCAGATCGGCCACGGCATGAAGGATTTCGGCCGGCAGGTCAAAATCCTGAAACCGCTTCTTATCTTCGACGATCGGCACGACATACTGATCGAGCGCCCAAACGGCGTGAGCCTCACGGCGTCGAGTCGTTTCGGCCTCCTGCACGGCGCCACCCGGACGGACGGCCGAGGGATCGGAACGGCCGCTGCGCGGGGGGGGCGGACGCCCTCCCGGCGAATGCCGCTCGGGGCGCGGACCGCGATCGGAATGAGTCGGCCGATCGGAGCGCACGGGCCGTTGCGGTCCGCTCGCATCACGAGACGGCGAGCGACCGACGGCTCCCGGCGCTGCCGTGCGCTCGGGCGGCGGCGGACGATCCGGGCGGGGCGTCCGTGCGCCCGGGCGGCCGGTTGGCGGGGGGATCGGCCGATCGCGGGGCGATGCAGCCGGCTTGCGCGGGCTTGAGGGTGCACTGCGTCCACCCGGATGGGCGGGGCGGGCAGGCTTACCTGGACGTTCGGTAATTTGAACCGTGGTCGAGCGACCCAATAATTTGGCCGCCAATTTTTTAATGAGTTGTAAAGGCATAATGTGACAATCTCTCGTCCGGACGCTCCCGTGTGAGGCCGGACACCGTTAAAAACAAAATGCGGGCAACGTCGGCAAGACGGTGCCCGCAGATCTTGTAAACGCCGAAACGGAACGCGTTTTAACGCTTCGAGAACTGGAAGCGCTTGCGGGCGCCGGGCTGGCCGGGCTTCTTGCGTTCTTTCATGCGCGAGTCGCGAGTCAGGCATCCGGCCTTCTTCAGCGCGTCGCGCAGCGATGCGTCGGACATGATCAGCGCGCGCGACAACGCATGGCGCACCGCTCCTGATTGACCGCTCACCCCGCCGCCCTTGACGCTGACGGCGAGATCGAACTTACCCTTCATGTTGGTAATCACCAACGGCTGCAGCATGTAATTACGCAATGCCTCGCTGGGGATGTATTTGACTGAATCAACATCGTTGATAACACATTTTCCGTCACCGGACATCAGGCGGACGCGCGCGACGGCGGTCTTCCGGCGTCCCGTGGCGGCAGCAATTTCTTTGACCATGACAAAACCTCTCTCTTATCAGACCGTTTTAGAATTTGAACGCTTCGGGCTTTTGCGCCGCATGGGGGTGCTCTTCGCCGCGATAGACCTTCAGACGGGTCAGGACGCCCCGGCACAGGTGGTTCTTGGGCATCATGCCCCAGACCGCCTCGGTGATCATCCGGTCAGGATGGCGCTCGCGCATCGTCGCTGCGGGGATTTCCTTCAACCCGCCGCGCCAGCCGCTGTAACGCTGATAGATCTTGGTGTCGTCCTTCTTGCCGGTCAATACGACCTTTTCGGCGTTGATGACGATCACAAAATCGCCGATGTCCACGCTGGGATCGAAGTCCGGCCGGTTCTTGCCACGCAACGTATTGGCAATCGCCACGGCCAGACGGCCGAGCGGTTTGTCCGCCGCATCGACCAGGAGCCAACGACGGTTGGTGCCCGGGTCTTGAGGTTTGGTTGTCTTGGTGCTCATTCGTAACCCTTTGCGGCGAAAAACGCATCACGCGTCGATGCGCGGAATCGGTCTTCCGCCTGCATTGTTGTACGGAAAATAGGCAGTTTGTAAGCGACACACCCGTGCCGTTTTTTTGTCCGCCTGTGATAATCCCGCTCTCCTCAGCCGGTGAGCCGTGAAAAACGGAAGCGTCATAATAGCGGAAACGGGGAATGCCGACAAGCGGAAAAAAAACCAAAAAAAAACATCAATGAATTGCGTGGACTTATCAGCCGTCTTCGTATATATTTTGCGCTTTATTTTTTTGTGGAAAGGGCGGGTTATGGACCAGGCATTATTATTGCGGGAAGGTCTCATTCTTCTGGCGGTCGGCATGCTGATCGTCTATGCCTTCTTGTTGGTCATGATTGGCGTGATGTCGCTCTCCCAATTTTTTGAGCGTTTTTCCTATCTTCTGCCGGATGCCGATCTGGTCAAACCCACTCGGCCGTTGCCCACCGCACACGCAACCGATGATGCCGTCAGAATCGCCGTCGCCATTGCAACGGCCCGACGGCGTTGATTGTCAAAAACACCCGCCCCATCCCCGCATTCCCACTAAGAGGAGTTCCACCCGTGGCCAAAAAGCAAGTCCGCTTCATGTGTACCGCCTTTCGTGACGGCTTCCAATCCGTTTACGGCGCCCGTGTCTTGACCGAAGACTTCATGCCCGCTGTTCAGGCGGCGCGTGAGGCTGGTATTACCTATTTTGAAGCCGGCGGCGGCGCGATGTTTCAATCGCCCTATTTTTATTGCAATGAAGATGCGTTCCACATGATGGACCGTTTCCGTGAGGTGGCCGGACCCGATGCGAACCTGCAGACGCTGGCCCGTGGCGTGAACATCGTCTGTCTGGATTCGGCCTCTTCCGACGTGATCGCGCTGCATGCTAGACTCTTCAAGAAGCATGGCATCACCACGATCCGCAACTTCGATGCCCTGAACGACGTCAACAACCTCGTGTATTCGGGACAGTGCATCCATGATGCGGGTCTCAAGCATCAGGTCGTCGTCACGATGATGGCGCTGCCGCCCGGGTGCACCGGCGCCCATGATCCTGATTTCTACGAGAAAACGCTGCGCGAGATTTTGAAAGCCGGCATTCCGTTTGATTCGGTCTGCTTCAAGGACGCCTCGGGCACGTCCATCCCGGCCATCGTCTTTGAGACGATCAAACGTGCACGCAAGCTCCTCCCCGCAGGTACGCAGCTTCAGTACCATACGCATGAGACCGCCGGATGCGGAGTCCTTTCCTACAAGGCCGCCCTCGACGCTGGCGCCGATGTGATCGATCTTTCGCTGGCCCCCGTCTCGGGAGGCACCTGCCAGCCCGACGTGATCGTCATGTGGCACGCCCTGCGCGGCACCGACTACGATCTGGGCGTGGATATCGACAAGGTGCGCGAAGCGGAGGGGGTCTTCCGCGACTGCATGAAGGACTACTTCCTCCCGCCTGAGGCGCTGGCGGTCGAGCCTCTGATCCCATGGTCCCCCATGCCGGGCGGCGCGCTCACCGCCAACACCCAGATGCTTCGCGACAATAATCTCATGAGCCGCTACGGCGAAATGATCGCGGCCATGTCCGAGGTGGTCCGCCGCGGCGGGTTCGGCACCTCCGTCACCCCGGTCTCGCAGTTCTATTTCCAGCAGGCGTTTAACAACGTGCTGCACGGGCCGTGGAAGAAGATCGCCCCGGGTTATGGCAAAATGGTGCTTGGCTATTTCGGCCGGACCCCCGTCGCGCCCGATCCTGAGATCGTCAAGATTTCCGCCGAGCAACTCAACCTCCCGCCCACCACCGAGTCCGTGTTGGCCATCAATGACGCTGATCCCAAGAAGGCACTCACCTACTTCAAAAAGATGCTCTCCGATAAGGGACTTCCACTGACCGATGAGAACGTCTTCATCGCCGCCGCCTGCCAGGAGAAGGGCATCCTCTTCCTGGAGGGCAAGGCCACGGTCGGAGTACGAAAGAATGCGCCGATGAAGGTCGAAACGGTTGCTGTCGCACCCAAATCTGACGCCTGTACCGTCACGGTTGACGGCAAAGCATATGCCATCACGTTCACGGGCGATCAGGCGATCGTCAATGGCAAAGCCTACGCGTTCTCGGTCAAGGATGGCGTCGCCATGACACCCACCGCCGCCCAGCCTGCGGCCGCCGCCAAGCCCGCTGCCGTCGCCGATACACCGGCCGCCGCCCAGCCCGCGGCCGCGCCGGCCGCGCCTGTCGCCGCCGCTGTGCACATCCACGCGCCGGTTCCCGGCGTCATTCTGCGCATCACCGCCCAGTTGGGTCAATTGATCAAGGCGGGCGAGGAGATTCTGGTCATGGAGGCGATGAAGATGGAGATTCCGATCAAGGCGCCTTCCGACGGCACCGTGGCATCCATCGACGTCAACCATGCACAAAAGATCAACACCGGCGACCTCATGGCCCGCCTCTCATGAGGCTCGTGCAATACGCAACCCTTTCAGTGATTGCCTACCTATGAAAATGCTCCTCTCCGCTCTCATCGCCGCCGCCGCGCTGACCCTGCCGCCGTCCGGACGCGCCGAGCCGTCCGACTCCGCAGCGGTTCCCAACGCGGTTCAGACCCATCGGGAGATCCCCTCTCTGGGCAGCCGCCTGAAAACCATCTGGATGGAAACGGGCGTTTACGGCTTCCTCGCGGCCGAGCCTCGCACCGCAGCCGTTCCAGTCGTCGTCGACAGCGCCACCTATCAGGCCGAGGTCTCGGCCGCTCACAAGCCAGGCGTGATGCGTTATGGCGTCAGCCAGGGGGTGATGATCGTGGTCTGTCTGGTTCTCATTTACCTGGCGCTCATCAAAGGATTCGAGCCGCTGCTGCTGCTGCCGATCGGCTTCGGCGGTTTGTTGGCCAACATCCCCAACGCGGGTCTCACTGCCGCGCCCGTCATGAAGATGGTAGTCGATAGCGCGACGGGCGTCTGCATACCGATCATGCTGGAACCGGGCGGATTCCTTTATTACATCTTTGATATGGGCGTCAACTCCGGGGTGTTTCCCCTGCTGATCTTCATGGGCGTGGGCGCGATGACCGACTTCGGTCCGCTGATCGCCAACCCCAAGACATCGCTTCTGGGCGGCGCAGCCCAGTTCGGCATCTTCTGCGCGCTGCTGGGCGCACTGGTGCTGAACCACTTCGTGCCGGGGATCAATTTCTCGATCAAGGACGCCGCCTCGATCGGCATCATCGGTGGCGCCGATGGCCCGACCGCGATCTGGCTGACCACCAAGCTATCCCCCAACCTGCTGGGTGCGATTGCCGTGGCCGCCTATTCCTACATGGCCCTAGTGCCGATCATCCAGCCACCGATCATGAAATGGTGCACCACGAAGGCTGACCGTGCAATCATCATGAAGCAACTGCGACCAGTCAAACGGATCGAGAAGGTGGTCTTCCCGCTGATCGTGACCCTGTTGTGCGCGCTGCTCATCCCCTCGGCCGCGCCACTCGTCGGCTCGTTGATGCTCGGCAACCTCGCCCGCGAGTGCGGCGTGGTGGATCGCCTCTCAGACACCATGGCCAACAGCCTGATCAACATCGTCACGATCCTCCTCGGCCTCGCGGTCGGCTCCAAGCTGGCCTCCGAAAAATTCCTGACGCTTGAGACGCTGGGCATTCTGCTCCTCGGCCTGTTCGCATTCGCGGTCGGCACCGCCGCAGGCGTGCTGATGGCCAGATTCATGAATCTCTTTCTGAAGGATAAAATCAACCCGCTCATCGGCTCGGCCGGCGTCTCGGCCGTGCCGATGGCCGCGCGGGTCTCCAACAAGGTCGGCCTGGAGTCTGACGCATCCAACTACCTGCTCATGCACGCCATGGGACCCAACGTCTCGGGCGTCATCGGCTCGGCGGTCGCCGCCGGCGTGCTTTACCGCCTCTGTTCCGTCCTGTGAGCGGTTCCAATCGCCGGAACAGTCGCTGGAGGCTAATCGGTTGCACGGCTGGGGCTGCCCGATTGAGTGTGTAGATTTTGCTGTTCTGGATACTTTGGTGTTGCCGTCTCATGGTACATGAGCGGTTCACTCTTGAGGATACCGCGCAGCGGGTTCCGAGCAGGATGCCGTGGCGGGTTCGGCTTTCTGTTTTCCGGGTTCACGGAAGATGAAGAAGACGGCGCCCATCAAGCACAATGCGGCCCAAAGATAGTTCCATGACCATGATTGGTGCATGTAAAGCATAGCGAAGGGAACAAAGACCGTCAGGGTAATGACCTCCTGGATGATCTTGAGCTGCGGGAGGGAAAGCGTCTCATATCCGATTCGATTCGCGGGAACCTGAAACAGGTATTCGCACAGGGCAATCACCCAACTCACGAGCGCCGCGATTATCCACGGTTTGTGTGCCAAGTCACGCAAGTGCGCGTACCAGGCGAACGTCATGAACGTGTTGGACACGATAAGAAGAGCGACAGTTACCAAGACTCTATTCATATAGCTCCTGCAGCCGAACACCTTTTTGACGGTTATCACGTGAACCTGTCCGAGATATCCTGTTCGTCAAGCAGCCCAAGCAGGCGTGTCACGATCCCGACCGATGAGATAATCATACCGGATTCCGGCAGGCTTGCAAGGAGATCAAGCAGCAAAATAGCCCCTGTTGGTCCAGGAGGAGGTCCAGGCGGATGCGCTCAAATTGAGAATTGCTGTTACCAAACACGCCGTTTTATGTTACAGTTGCGATCAAACAACACACGACTCTGGGAGCACACATTCAGCATGTCCGAGGCCACATCCAGTCCTGATTCGGTCGGCGTCGTCGAACCGCAGACGCTGCGGCTGAATCTGCCGCCGGGCGGACTCCACCTGGAACGGGGCGGCGTCTTGCCCGAAGTGGACGTCACGTACGAGCGTTGCGGAACCCTCAGTTCATCAGCCGACAATGTGATTTATGTCTGCCACGCACTCACGGGTGATGCGCACGTCACCGGTCTGCGCCCGGGCGAAACCCGCCCGTCGGGATGGTGGCAGGATATGATCGGGCCGGGACTCGGGATCGACACCCGCCACTATCACATCGTCTGCGCCAACATCCTCGGCGGCTGCAAGGGGACCACCGGCCCCGCGTCCATCAATCCCGCAACCGGGATGCCTTATGGCTCGCAGTTCCCCGAGATCACCGTCGGCGACATCGTGACGGTGCAGCGCCTGCTGCTCGACCAGCTCGGAATCCTGGGCCTGGCGGCGGTCGTCGGCGGCAGCTTCGGCGGCATGCAGGCGCTGGAATGGGCGATCCGCTATCCGAACTTTGTCGGACGAAGCATCGTCATCGCCGCAGCCGCCAGCCTCAACACTCAGGCGCTGGCCTTCGACATCATCGGCCGCCAGGCGATCGTCCAGGATCCCGCCTGGCGCCACGGCGATTACTACGACCGCGCCGACGGACCGCCACGGCAGGGACTGGGCAGCGCCCGCAAGCTGGCGCACGTCACGTATCTCTCGCAGCAACTGATGGAGACCAAGTTCGGACGCGAGAAGCGGCCCGAATGGCTGAACGCCGACGATGCGTTTCACGCCGAGTCGCGCCGCACCTTCCGCTCCTATTTCCAAATCGAGAGCTATCTCGAACACCAGGGCGCCAAGTTCGTGGAGCGGTTCGACGCCAACTCGTACCTCCACATCACCCGGGCCATGGACGATTACGATTTGGAGGATGCGTTCGGCTCGCTCGAAAAGGCTTTTGCCCGGGTTGAGGCGCGGATGCTGATCGTCGCCCTCAGTGGAGACTGGCTCTTCATGCCCGAACAGTCGGCCGAGCTGGTCACCGCGCTCATCCGCAACCGCAAGCGGGTCTCGTACTGCCATCTCGACGCCCCGGCCGGCCACGACGCCTTCCTGACGCATATCGCCGACCTGACGCGGGTGATCCGCGCCTTCCTGCCGTGGGTGGGAACGCCGGAGATCGGCACCGTCAACGGAAACAGGTTTGACGAACTGGAGGACGCGATCATCGCTGGCCTCGTACAGCCCGGCAGCCACGTGCTGGACCTCGGCTGCGGCAACGGCGATCTCCTCTCCCGACTCGAACACGAACGACAGGTCGCTGGCACGGGTGTGGAAATCGACCTCGGCCACATCGTTCGCACGATCGACGCCGGACACAACGCCCTGCTCGAGGACATCAACGACGGATTGCTGATGATTCCCGATGACTCGTATGACGTGGCCGTCCTAGGCGAAACCCTGCAGGTCGTGCTCCGCCCGCGCGAGGTGCTCCACCAGATTCTGCGCGTCGCCCGCGAAGCCGTGGTGGCCTTTCCCAATTTCGGCTATCTTCCGGTCCGCGTCGGCCTCCTCCTGAAAGGCCGCATGCCCAAGGCCAAAGCCCTTCCGTATGAATGGTATGACACGCCCAACATCCATCTCTTTACCCTCGCCGACTTCCTCGGTTTGTGCGAGCAGGATGGCCTCACCGTGAAAAAGATCCACGGTATCTCCCGCAGTTGGATCGGTCGCCTGCTGTGCCGTCTCGGACTCCGAAACCTCGGCGCCGACCGCGTCATCGCCCACATCGTCCGGCCCCCCAACACTGAAGGCTCTTGCAAAACCCCTTAAAAAGGATGCTCCCATGGAAAAGTGGCTTGAAAATCATCTACCCAACCTAGTGCGCGATTTGTCGCCCTGCAACGACTGCCCCTTGTCCAACACCGAAAAGGAAGTCAATCTCCCCAGCCAGCGGGCGGTGGTTGACGTGCTGGAGAATCTGATCGGCATCTTGTTTCCCGGTTGCCACGGCCATGCGCCGGTCACCCAAGCCACGTGCGAACAGGGCTTGCGCAAAACCCTCGCCGAAACCGCCATCAGCCTGCGCGACCAGATTGTCCGGGTTTTCGAATATCAGTGCGCGTTCGAGAAATGCAAGAACTGCGGCGATTGCCGGGAACGGGCCGGCGCAGTGGTTGCCAAACTGCTCGACGCGCTGCCCGGCATCCGCGCCGCCTTGCGCGAAGACATTCAGGCGGCCTACGAAGGCGACCCGGCGGCCCGCTCGACGATGGAGATCGTGCTGAGCTACCCCGGCGTCTACGCGGTGAGCGTTCACCGCCTGGCCCACGCTCTCCACGCGGCTGGCGTTCCCCTCCTGCCGCGGGTGTGGAGCGAACACGCCCACTCCCGCACCGGCATCGACATCCATCCGGGCGCGACCATCGGCTCGGGATTCTTTATTGATCACGGCACGGGCGTGGTCATCGGCGAGACCTCTGTGATCGGCACGCGCGTCAAGCTCTACCAGGGCGTCACGCTCGGCGCGTTGAGCTTTGCCAACGACGAGCAGGGCAACCCGATCAAGGGAATCAAGCGCCACCCGGACGTGGGCGACCACGTCGTGATCTACGCTGGCGCCACCATCTTGGGCGGCGCAACTGTCATCGGGCACCATTCGACGATCGGCGGCAATGTCTGGCTCATCCATTCCGTGCCGCCCCACTCCACGGTTTACAACCAGCAGCCCAAGCCGCTGATCCGTGAAGCCGGCCATCCACCGGCTTCTTAACCCCCGAGAATTTGATATTTATGGCATTTCAAGGCCACCTCAAATACGGAACGTCGCTCCTGCATGTCGGCGAGGAGCGCCTCAAACAGGCGCTCCTGCCGCGCGTCCCGCTCTGGATCGAGACCTACCACCTCACCCTCACGACCGTGCTCTGGTCGGCGCTGATCCCGCTTTTCTGCCTTTTCGCCCGCACCTCCAGCCAGTGGCTCTGGGCTGTTAATCTCTGCATCATCGGCCAGTACATCACCGACCTGCTCGACGGCGCCGTCGGCCGCGCGCGCAACACCGGCCTCAAGAAATGGGGCTATTACGTCGACCACTTTCTCGACTTTATTTTTTTGAGCGCGATATTCTTCGGCTACGCGGTCCTGCTTCCCGCTTCGTTCCATAAGATGATCCTGTTCACGCTGGTCATGTTCACCGGCTTCATGATCCATTCGTTTCTGGAGTTTGCCTGCACCAACCGATTCGCCATCTCCTACCTGGGTGTCGGCCCGACGGAGATCCGCCTGCTCTTTATCGCGGTCAATGTGTTGCTGATTATTTTTGGCAAAACGTATCTGGCCGCCGCACTTCCGTATGCGGTCGCCGCCTCGCTTTTCGGTTTGTTCGTCACCGTCTACCGCACCGCGCGCCACCTCTGGCAACTCGATATGATGGAGAAGAACAAACCCTAATGATTCACCCATTCCGACAACGCTTTCTCGCCGCATTGGCCTTGATGACCATCGCCGGCGGCATCATCTGGTGGGGCGCGCAGCCTGTCAGCCGGATGTGCGGACTGGCCGCGCTCGCCGCTGCGGCCCTGAGCCTCGCCCTCTCGGCCCGCGACCTGAGCCGTCATCGCCGCCACGCCAAGACCTATGTCCGCCACTTCGCAGTCGCCTATGCGCCCCATTTCGTGATCGCCATCATTCTGGCCAACCTGCTTCGTGCCTGGGTTCTCTTCGCCCCACCCACACCCTCGCCGCTATTGGCGACCGGCGGCGTGGCGCTGCGCGAACGGCTCGACACCGACACGGCCCGTCTGCTCGCCCTCAGCGGCACCCCCGACGCCGACATCCCCGTCTGCAGAAGGATCGCCCAAAACTACCAGACCTTCTACCAGATCGATCCCGTCGCCGACCCCCGCGCCCATGCCGACGCCTTTCTGCTCGCCTTCGCCGCCCTGCTGCGCGAGACCACGCTCCGCACGATCCAACCCCAAGCCATCACCGACGACCGGGCGGCAACCCGTCTGGCCGCAAGCGCCGCCTATCTTCCGCTCGTCCGCGGGAACAGCCCCGACAATCCCCTGCTGCCCCTGATCGACGCCGATCTGCAGACCCTGCCCGCGCGTCTCATCCGTCCCCTGCGCTTCCCCCTGCATGCGCTGCGCCGTTATGCGCTTGAGGAGTAAGTCATGATCCCCCACACCATCCCCACGCCCGCATTTGTCGTCGACGCCGCCGCCCTTGACCGGAATGTCGCGATCCTGGCCCGGGTCAAGGCGCGCACGGGCTGCAAAATTCTCCTCGCGCTCAAGGCGTTCTCGATGGTTGCCGCGTTTGACCGCCTGCGCGCCCGGTTGGATGGCGTCTGCGCCAGTTCGCTCCACGAGGCCCGCCTCGGCCGCGAAGCCTTTGGGGGCGAGGTGCATGCCTTCGCTGCGGCCTTTTCCGAGCCGGACTTCCAGGAGATGTTGCCGCTGATCGACCACGTCACGTTCAATTCCTTCCGCCAATGGCGTCAGTTTCGTCCCCTGATCGAGGCCGCCGGCCATCCCATCGCCGCCGGCCTGCGCATCAATCCGGAGCACAGCGAAGGGCACACCGCGCTCTACGACCCCTGCGCCCCCCGCTCGCGCCTCGGCATCCGGCGCGAAGCTTTTGAGGGCGAGGCGCTTGACGGGCTGACCGGCCTCCACTTTCACTGCCTCTGCGAACAAAACGCTGACGTGCTGGAGCGGACGCTGGCGGCGGTCGAAGCCCGCTTCGGCGATCTGATTCCCCGCTTCACGTGGATGAATTTCGGCGGCGGCCATCACATCACTCGCGCCGATTACGACGTGGACCGGCTGTGCCGCATCATCACTGATTTCCGCGCGCGCCACGCCGGCATGCCGGTCACCCTCGAACCGGGCGAGGCGGTCGCCCTCAACACGGGCGTTCTGGTCGCCACGGTTTTGGACGTGGTGGTCAACGAGATCCCCATCGCCATCCTCGACGTCTCCTGCACCTGCCACATGCCCGACGTGCTGGAGATGCCCTACCGTCCGCGGGTCTACCGGGGCGAGGCATGGGACGGCAGCGCCGTCGCTCCTGCGGGCGCCGAGTTCGGCGGCGAACCGGGCGAAAAATCATTCACGGTCCGCCTCGCTGGTCCCTCGTGCCTGGCGGGAGACTGCATCGGCGACTATTCGTTTGCAAGCCCCCTCCGCCCCGGCGACCGGCTGGTATTCGAAGACATGGCCCACTACACCATGGTCAAAACAAACACCTTCAATGGCATCAACCTGCCCTCCATCCTGCTGCGCCAACCCGACGGCACGCTGACCCTGGTCCGCCGCTTCGGCTATGACGACTTCACCTCACGGCTGTAACACGGCAGACCCGGACTTCTGGATAATTATGTCACGTTTGCCATTCAGCATTGCCGCAGAAGCCTCCCGCTCGGGCGCTCGCGCGGCGGAATTTGAGACCCGGCATGGCCGGGTTCAGACGCCGGTGTTCATGCCGGTGGGCACGCAGGCCACAGTCAAGTGTCAGACCGTGGATTCGCTGCGCGAGGCCGGGTCCAGCGTGCTGCTGGCCAACACCTATCACCTGATGTTGCGTCCCGGCGCCGCCGTGTTTGAAAAATTCGGGGGCATTCACCGCTTCATGCACTGGGACCGTCCGGTGCTGACCGACTCCGGCGGGTATCAAATTTATTCCATGCCGAATGATTGCCGGCTGACCGAAGCGGGCGCGCAGTTTCAGAGTTACATCGACGGGCGCTGGCTGCTGCTTTCCCCCGAGACCAGCATCGCCATGCAGCGGGTAATCGGCAGTGACATCATGATGCCGCTGGACCACTGCATTGCATCCACGTCCCCCCGCGCCGAAGCCGAAGCCGCCATGGAGCGGACGCACCGCTGGGCGCTGCGGAGTCTGGAGGCGCGCGGCGATTCGCCGCAGGCGCTGTTCGGCATTGTGCAGGGCGCGGCGTTTCCCGACCTGCGCGAGGCCAGCTCCGCCTATCTCACCAGCCTGCCGTTCGACGGCTTTGCGGTCGGCGGCCTGGCCGTGGGCGAGTCGCGGGAGCAGCGCGAAGATCTGACCGCCGCCGCCACCGCCGGTCTGCCGCGTGATCGGCCCCGCTACCTGATGGGCGTCGGCACGCCGGTGGATGTGATCGAGGCAGTGCATCGCGGCGTGGACATGTTTGATTGCATCATTCCGATCGCCCTCGCGCAGCGCGGCACCGCCTATACCTCGGAAGGCCGCCTGCACATGCGGCGCGGATGGTACCGGCTGCAGGATCAGCCGCTGGACCCAGACTGCGCGTGCTCGACGTGCCGCCGCTATTCACGGGCGTATCTGCACCACCTGTTCAAATCGGATGAAGCGCTGGGGTGGCATCTGCTGGGACTGCACAACCTCTCTTTTTATCATCACCTGACGCGGGAGATCCGGGCGCGCGTGGTGGCGGGCGATTTTTACGCATACTACCTGGAGAAGCGGGAGGCGTGGGCGCGTGTCGATGGCGACTCGCCGGGCGCGCGGCGGCCGCAGCCACGCCCCGTGCCGCGGCTGCGGATGGGCGACTACGAAGTGCAGCGGTCCGAGGCGGGGTTTTCCAGTATCCGCCAATGCAGTTCCGGCGAGGTCATGCATTCCGTCAGCAATCCGGTCGAGGAATCGCGCCGGCTCTATGTGGAGCAGTCCGGGCTGGATGCGCGTCTGCGTCTTCCGGAGGCGCCGGAACTGGTGGTGTGGGATGTCGGACTGGGTGCCGCAACCAACGCGATGGCGGCGGTACGCTGCTGGGAAGCCGCGCAGGCCGACGGACAGCCGGTCCGGCCGCTACGGATTGTCAGCTTTGAGCGCGACCTCGATTCGCTGCGATTGGCCATTCGCCATTCAGCCCGTTTTCCGCACCTGCACCATGCGGCGCCGAGCGCCATTCTTCAGCACGCCTGCTGGGCACATGGCACGGGAGGACTGCGCTGGACATTGCTGGCCGGTGATTTCTGCGAGCACCTGACGTCGGCACCCCGTCCGGATCTGATTTACTACGACCCCTTCTCCTACAAGACCGACGGTCCGCTCTGGACGGCCGCGATGATGGCGCGCATCTTTCAGGCCTCGGTTCCGGGCGAAACCGCGCTCTTCACCTACACCTCCTCCACCGCGATTCGCGCGGCGCTGCTGGCTGCGGGTTTCTATGTGGCTCGCGGCGCGCCCACGGGACCCAAGGCCGAAACGACGGTAGCGTGCACACACCCGTCCTGCCTGTCCGTGGCCGGTGTTGCGGCTGCGCCGCTGCTGGATCGTCAGTGGTTGGATCGCTGGGATCGCAGCGGCGCCCGTTATCCAGCCGACGTCGCGCCGGACGCACAGGGCGCTTTTGCCCGCCAAATCTGCGCCCACCCGCAGTTCACCGGCTAGACGAACGTTGCAAATCTCGGGCGGCAATGCCGTACCGAGCATTTGCTGATTCGAACCTTTTCCTATTTCATCTCGACAATGCGCGTCACCACAAAGCCACGTCCTCGGTTTGCAGGCCGCATCTTAACCGGCACCGCAGCATTGTTTGTCCCGAGATTAAATACTGGTTCCATTGGGTATTGCTCGCCTTCGTTGGCCGGTTGATACGGTTCTCCATCGGTAGGATAGCCCTTAAGCAACACTCGCTTCCCGCGAAGAGCTGCGAGATCCGCTGTTGGAACCGACGCCGAAGGCCGAAGCGTAGTTTTCCTGCTGTCTTGTTCGAGTACGTAGTACGGATCACTGGGTGCATTCCACGCGTCATAGGATTTCGTGCTCGCCGCCTTTTGGACCACGAATCCTCCAATCGTTTCGCTCGGGGGCCGGTTCCCAACGTAGTGCTCCAGCGGCTTGTTCGCACCTTCATGATCACGATGGAACACGGTTGCGTCTATATTCATCCCATCACACGTTTTCAGAAGATACAGCACGTCCTTCAGTCGCGCATCGTCCGCCGCGGTCACGGATGCCCTTCCGATACCTGCAGAGCACCCGTCCGAGAGCCTCTTCGGCAGTTCAGAGAGGAGGGCGTGGCTCCCGTTGATTAGGACTCCATCGCCCAGAACACGCAAGTTCAAGCCGGAATTTGTGTGCAGGTTGAAATCATTCGTAAACATCCCGTGCCATTTCCATTCGTTCGTCCATGCGAGGACTGTTGGATACACTGTGATCGGTCCGCCCTCGTACGAAAGACAATGGAATTTCTGTACTCCTGCCCGCGCACAAGGCCCAATAACCCCTCTCACGAACTGACCGTGAGTGACGGAATCATCCGCCTGGATCTGAACAACAGGTGGCTGCCCACGGGCTTGGCACATTCGCGCCAGGTGCAACGTCACATCCTTTGCATCGGACATCCTGTTGCCGTGGTAGACTGCGCCATCGGGGCGGATAACAAGTCGTACAGTGTTGTCCGGCCCCCTGCAGCCGACCGCATATGCGGCGATCATCAATACCGTGCATGTCAATAACATCTTCATCATGAAAGCGAACCTCATATTGAGGACCGGCATACCAGTAAGACGCGGGCTGATCAACTTTGCTTCGTTATTTTACGGATGGTTCACCCATCTTTTCGAAAGTTGCAGCAAGCCCCGTTTCGGCATATTTCTTCGCCAGCCGTCCCGCTTCCCTCTTGGCGGCGGGCGTGCCATTATTATTGACGGAATCCATAGCATCGGTCGCAAAGAATTTCCTGACAAACACGTCCATATCCTTGAGCCCCGCAGCATATAACTGAATCTTCGGATTTTTGAGCAACGACTGCATCGGTTGGTTTCCGGCCGCTGTCGGCGACGAAGCAAACATTCCAAGGCACACGGCCCAGTCATACGCTTTTTCAGGGTTGGCTTCGGTTTCTTTCTCTATCTCTGTCTGGATCTTCGCAATCATCTGTTTCTTCTCTGCAACCAGAGCAGAATTGGATGTCGGCGCCCCCTTCAGATAACAGGCATTCAACCAAGTCGTGGCATACGTTATATAGACGGCATCTGCCCAGACATGATTACCCGGAAAGAAGCGGAGACGGGACATGTCATTCTTTACCTGCTTTAACGTACAGGCCATATCCCAGCGGTTAAAACAATTTGACCCGCACAAACCAAATACAACGGTTTTGGGCGACATCTTGTCGGGTTGTCCGCCCGCACCACAGGCCAAGACCCCGGCAAACGATTTGGACTTCATTTCCTCGGATAACCAGAATGACATCCTCGCCCCTCCTGAAAATCCCGAGGCATACATCCTCTTCAAGTCAACAGGCATTTTCTTGCAGACATCCGCCACCATTGCCTTAATCGCTTCATCGAACTGATTAAATTCATTCCTCGCCTGCACCGAACCCACCAGAATCCAGTTATTCATCTCAGCACCATCTATGTAGCGCTTCAGCATCTCGGGATTGCCACCGCCAGGAGACATGATAAACATGACAGGCCATTTCCTGTCGGGGGTATAAGACTTGGGAACGTAGACGAAATAGGACCATTTGGCAGCACCAGAAACCTTGATCTCCGCACTTGTCTTGCCTGGCTCAAACTGCGCAAGAGCGTTCGTAATGACCGCTTCTTTCTTTTCGGCAGGCGCAGCCGTCGCGTTCATTGTCAGACTACCAGCCATGATCAGACTCGTTACGATAGATAAAAATTGCCAACGCATAATTCTCCTTGGTTAGTCGATCTATTACAACAGCCGAACAACTGTCGCTTTGTCCCATGTGCGACCAGTGTAAGGCGGTTTTCTTTTATGAGCAAGCTATTCATGTCCAACGTCTCCGTTGGGTGTTGGGTCCGGTTTGTGCGAGTGGGCCGGTCCTATCTCACCAGGTCCTGCACGGCGGTCTTGGCGGGAGCGCCCGGGATATCGGCGACGAAGCGAGGCATGGCCAGTCCTCCGACCCGTTGCGCGAGCGCATCGGCCAGCTCGACGGCCCGCTTGGCCGAGACGCGGAAATGCGCCGTTCCCGCCACCGGGTCGCCGATGAAGACGTAATACGGCCGCACCCGTATCCGCTGCAAGCCTGAACACAACCGCACCAGCGCATCGACCGAATCGTTCACCCCCTTGAGCAAGACGGCCTGATTCGACACCGGTATGCCCGCATCCACCAGCCGCCCGCACGCCTCGGCCGCATCGGGTGTCAGTTCACTCGCATGATTGAACTGAGTGTTGACCCATACTTTTTTTGATGCGCCCAGCGCCCGGGCCAATGCGCCGGTGATCCGCATCGGCAGCGTCGCCGGTGTCCGCGTGCCGATCCTCACCGCGTCGAGCTGAGGCAGCGAGGCAAAGGCCCGGACGCGCCGCAGCACGGCTGCATCGTTTTCCAGCAGCGGGTCGCCGCCCGACAGGATCACCTCGCGCACGCCGGGGTTGGCCCGGACGTAGGCGACGGCAGCGCGCAGCCCCGCCGAATCGGTCATCACGGCACGGTTCTCAAAATCGTTTTTGCGGGTGCAGTGACGGCAGTTCACGGCGCACCGCGCCGACGCGAGCACCAGCACGCGGTCGTGGAATCGATGCACCAGGCCGGGCACGGGCGAGTGCGCGACCTCATCAAAGGGGTCGGCGCAATACCCTGCCGCCGCCACCATCTCGCCCGCAACGGGCAGCCACTGCGCGCGCAGCGGATCGGCCGGATCGGTGAAATCGCCCGCCGCCAGATAATAGGGCGAAACGCGCGCCGGATAGCGGATGGCGGCTGCGGCTGAGTCGGGGTGCACCAACAGGCCGAGACGCGCCAGATCCGTCGCATCGAGCGCCTGGCGCATCTGCCATTTCCAGTCCGACCATGCCGGCGTCGCGTGGGCCGCATCCAACCACCGACGCAACGCCGCCACATCCGTGAATCGAATCAAACGGCGAACGCGCGGTTTTTTAAGACTGTCCGTGTTTGCCATTGAGGATCATCCGCTGCGCCGCTTCAAGAATCGCCTCGGGCTCGGCCATGCGGCCGGGGCCGGTGGTGCCGCAGGCCAGCTCGCCCGTCGCGGCCTCGACGATCCTCGCGCCGCGCGCACGCACCGTCGTCAGATTGGCCTGAGTCGCCGGATGCTCCCACATCCCCGTGTTCATCGCTGGCGCAATCAGCAGCGGCGCGCGCGTGGCGAGCACGGTGGCAGTAAGCAAATCATCGGCCAGGCCGTGGGCCAGCTTGGCCAGAACATTGGCCGTGCAGGGCGCCACCACCACGATGTCGGCCCGCTCGGCGAGTGAAATATGCCCCGGCATCCAGTCCTCCGGATCATCAAACGTATTCACGCCGACCGGATTGCGCGAGAGGGTCCGGAAGGTCAGCGGCGTCACGAACCGGGTCGCCGCCTCGGTCATCACCACATGCACCGTCCACCCCGCCTTGACCATTAGCCGCACCAGCTCCGCCGCCTTGTATGCGGCGATCGAACCGGTCACGCCGAGCACTACATCCACAGTTTGTTTTTTTTTCATGCATCACCCTTCATTTTTTGCTGCCCGCGTTTTGTTCAAAAATGGTCCCCAGCCCGAACAAGGTCAGTTGCGGGTCAATCACAAAAGGCAGGTCGATTCCGTTCAGCACCCAGCGGGCAAAACCGCCGGTTCCGACGAGCGTGACGCCGGACCCCATCGTTTGCATCAGGTAGCCGACAATCTCGCGCACCATGCCCCGGTAGCCAATGCGTGCGCCGATCTGGATCGCGCCGCGCGTGCTGCGTCCGATCTTCGGACAGGCCCCGCCCGGCGCCACGTGCGGCAGCAGGGCCGTCCGCTCGTGCAGGTAGTCAGTCATCAGCGGCAGCCCCGGCGCAATCACGCCGCCGATGTAGCCCCGTGCCCGGGTCACGATGTCGAACGTCAGGGCCGTGCCGAAGTCGGCGACAATCAGCGGCGCGCCGTATTTCACCACGCCGCCGGCCGCATTTGCGAGCCGGTCGGCACCGATGGTCTCGGGCTTCGGATAATCGACCTCCACGGCCATCGGTATCCCGGCCCGCACCACCAACGGTGCGCATCCCAGCTCACGCATGACCAGCGCGCGCCACAGCGCGTTGGTCTTGGGAACCACCGACCCTAGCACCGCGCCGCAAACCCCGCCCCGTGCGGCCCGCCGCACCGCCGCGGCGCAAGCATCCGGATTCTTGACGATCCCGCCGGTCACATGCGCGAACCGCGAGATACGGCCGTCCGCATACAACGCCAGACTGGTCGACGTGTTGCCGACATCGATCACGACACACCGCATGAGCCGCCTCCTTTGATCAAACCGCATCCCATTCCAATGACAAATCCACCGCAGGGGCCGAATGGGTCAGGCACCCCAGCGAGATCGCATCCACGCCGGTCGCCGCCACCGCTGCGGCCCGTTCGAGCGTAATCCCGCCGGAGGCCTCCAGCCGCGCCTGACCCGCTGTGAGGCGCACGCATTCGCGCATCGTGGCGCAATCCATGTTGTCGAGCATCACCCAATCGGGTTTGCCGCGCAGGGCGCTGATCAGCTCCTCGATGCTCTCCACCTCCACCTCCACCGGGATCGCGGGGAAGCACCGCCGCGCCGCCGCGACGGCCAGATCGAGCCGCGACGGAACGCCGCCCTGCCAGAGCCGGCGGTGGTTGTCCTTCATCAGCACACGGTCGAAGAGGCCGAATCGGTGGTTGGCGCCCCCGCCGCACAGCACGCTGTATTTCTCGAAAAGCCGCAATCCAGGGGTGGTCTTGCGGGTGTCGAGGATCTGCGTCCCCCACGGCTTGACGGCCTCGGCAAACCGGCTCGTGAGCGTGGCAATGCCGCACATCCGCTGCATGAAATTCAGGGCCGTCCGTTCGGCGGTCAGGATCGCCGCCGCGCGTCCGCGGATCGCGAGCAACGTCGCACCGGCCGCCGCGTCGCAGCCATCGGCAATGACGGTCTCGCAGACCACATCCGGGTCCACCGCTCGCAGCACGGCTGCCGCCACGGCGCCTCCGGCCACGCGGCACGCCGCGCGGCTGAGGATCGCTCCAACCGCCTGCGCATCCGGGTCCACCAGCGCCAGCGTCGTCACATCCCCCGGCCCCACATCCTCTTCCAGCGCCAGTCGTACCGCCTCGGCGACCCGCGGATTCCTCATGAGATCAGGCAACACCATAACACCCCTTACGTTTGACATGGGTTCTCATTTTGAAGCATACGGGCGAAAAGATACACTAAAAAATCCATCCGCGCTCTCAGCGCTTGACAGCGCGAGCCGCCTGTCGCACAATCCCAACCCATGCGGCGCGTGGTGTTCAGGCGCTGACGGATCGGTGGCGGACGCGCGAAGGGAGTTTTGTTTTGGCTCAGGCTTTCAACAATCGGTTGCCGGATCAGACGGGACCCGACGCCGCCGTGTCCCGCATCACCTGCATCATCTGGGATTGGAACGGTACCCTGCTGGATGATGTCTGCGCCTCGGTGAGCGCGCTGAACACGCTCATGGCGCCCCGCGGCCTCGGTCCCGAAACCGTGGCGCGCTACCGCGACCGCTTCGGTTTTCCGGTGCGCGACTATTACCTGAAGGCTGGCTTTGATCTGCCTAGCGAGGATTGGGAGCGTCTGGCCCGCGACTATCACGCCGCCTATCTCGCGCAGCCCGGACGGCAGCTCTTCGACGACGCCAGGCCCGTCCTCAACACCCTCGCCGCGTGCGGCATCCGCCAGGCGATCCTCTCGTCCTGCGAACAGTCCATTCTCGATCGCTTGCTGGGCGAGGTCCGGCTGACCGGTTGCTTCTCCCATATTTGCGGTGCCGACAACCTGCACGGCCTCTCCAAGGCCGAACGCGGACGCGCCCTCGTCCGCGATCTCGGCTTCTCCAGCGCCACGACGCTTTTCGTGGGCGACACGCTTCATGATCACGACGTGGCCGCCGAACTCGGCTGCCGCTGCGTCCTCGTCGCCCGCGGACACCAATCCCGCGAACGATTGCTCGCCGCCGGTCGGCCGGTCATCGACCGTCTGGACGATCTTCCCCGCCTCATCGCTGAAGGAACCTGCTGATGCCCTTTACGCTCACCACCACCGACCGTCTCCCGCCGCTGGCCCGCGATGAACGGTTTCTCGAAGGAGCCCTCCTGGTGCGGTCGCGTTCGGGGCTTCATCCCACCGAGCGCGCGCTGTTGGAGCGGCTGCCGACGCTCCCCCGCGCCGTTTCGCGCGTTCTTGTCGCAGGTAACCGCACCGGCGTCCTGCCCGCCGCGATCCATCATCTGTTCCCGCGGACCGAGGTGCTGGCTCATGTCTTCGACACGCATCACCGGGCGATCATCCTTCGTACACTCGCCGGAAGCGGTGCCGAGGCTGGCATTGCCTGCGTCGCGGCAGCCGATATTCCCCGTGAGACGCCCTTCGACGCCGCCGTCCTCCAGCTCTCGCGCCACGCCATGCCCACCGAGCTGGTGATCGACCTTCTGGAGCAGGTTCATGAGGGACTGGCCGACGGCGGCGTCTGCCTCATCGGATTCGAAGGCGACGCCGAATGGCTCCGCGCCCAGCTCAAGACCATTTTCGGCAAGACCTCGGTGACGGTGGAAGACGACATCACGGTGGCCTGCGCGATCCGCGTGCGGCCGCTCCCCAAGCCCCGCAATTTTTCCGCCTCGTTCGAGGTCTCCCTGCCCGGCGTCGCGCCGTTCACCCTGCAGACCCGTCCCGGAGTCTTCGCCCATCGCCGCCCCGACCTCGGCGGCCTTTCGCTCGCCGAGGTCGCCGCTCGCGAGGTGGTGACTGGCGACCGCGTGCTCGACATCGGCTGCGGATGCGGCATGGTTGGCATTGCCCTGGCCCGCGCCGTTCCGGGCCTTCACGTCACCTTTCTCGACAGCCACGCCCGCGCGGTGGCGTGCGCCGCCGCCAACGCTGCCGCCAACGGGCTGGCCGACCCGGCTTTCGAATGCTCCGACACGGGAACCCGCCGCACCGGCTTCACCCTCGCCGTCGGCAATCCGCCCTACTTCGGCGATTACGCCATTGCCGAACTGTTCATTCGCACCGCCTGCGATGCGCTTGTGCCCGGCGGCCGCTGCCTGATCGTCGCCAAGCAGACCGACTGGCACATCGAATTCATGACCCGGCTATTCGGCCAAGCCGAACCCATCCGCCGCCGCGATTATACCGTCGTGCGTTCAATCAAGTAGAGCGCTAACCCGGACACCCAGCTGTAATCGGTTTAGCCACAGGGTGGGCGTTACGTGCGAGAAGAGGCGAATTACGAGACGATATTTAGGCGCGGCCGAATTTGCGCGCCAGTTCGCGGTACGTCGTGAGAATCATCGTCGGACGGCCACGTGGACAGGTGTACGGCATGCGGCATGCAGCGAGGTCGCGCACCAATTGCCCGGCCTCCTCGGTCGCCAGCGCGCCGTCGTTCTTGACCGCCGCCGCACACGCCGCCCGCACCAGCGCATCCTCACGCCACCCCTCTGCGCCGCGCCGCGCACCGAGCGTCTCGAGATCGTTGCAAATGTCCAGCAACAGGCTGCGGCAGGGCACGGCCGCAACCTCCGGAGGCAACGCGTCCACCAGAAATGTGTCGCCGCCAAACTCAGCCACCCCAAACCCCATTCGCTGCAAGACCGTCAGCCATCCGCGCAACCGCTCGGCATGCGCTGGCGGCAGGACCACTGTTTCGGGAAGCAGCAAGGTCTGCGTCAATGCCTCGCCGCGCCTGACCCGCGCCAGCAGCCGTTCGTAAAGCACCCGCTCGTGCGCGGCTCGCGGGTCCAGCACGACATACCCGGAATCGATCTCCAGCAGCAGATACAAGCCGCCCACCGGACCGATGACGCGGCACCAGGCCCATGGCGCCCCCGCGCCGCCGGCAAAGGCGTCGTCGAGGGGTTGCGGCGTTTCCGCCGCAGGCACGGCCTCGACGACCGGAGGGGGCGCTTGCGGACACGGCAAGGTCTTCCCCGGATAATCGAACGGCAGCGGCACGCCCCCGGGCGGCCGCAGCGGCGGCAACGGCAGATCGCGCGCCGGCTGGCCCGGCGGCGGGGCAGCCGTCGGCATGACCGGCAGCGCCGCATCCACGCCGCATGCGCCCTCCGGCGGGTGCCCGGCCCCGCCAGCGGATGACGCGGCCGCCCCCGTTGCAACCGCCAGACGCCGCGTCCGCCCCAACGCCGCGCAGATCCCCTCGATTATCGCTTCGCGCACATCGGCCGGCCGCCGGAACCGAACCTCGCGCTTGGTCGGGTGGACATTGACATCCACCAGCTCGGGGTTCATCGCCAGAAACAGGAACACCACGGGCTTCCGCTCGCCGTCCAGCGGCGGATAGGCCTCGCGCAAGGCGTAGGCGATCACCGGTGCGGTCGCAGGACGGCCATTGATGAAGACGTACTGGTCGCTCCGATCCGAACGGGTCAACGCCGGCAAGCCCACAAATCCGGTCACGGACACGCCCGCCAGTTCGCGCGAAACCGGCCGCAGCCCCGTCAGAAATTCTGCGCCAAACAGCTCGCGGATACGATCCTCCAGCGTCGACTCCGGCGCCAGCCGCGCCACGTCCCGTCCGTCCGACTGGAGCGCCATCCCGATCTCCGGATGGGCGAGCGCGTGCAGCGTAAACACCGTGCGGATGTGCGCCTGTTCGGTTTGATACGCCCGCAAAAACTTTCGCCGCGCCGGGACGTTGAAAAACAAATCCCTGACCTCGATGGTTGTTCCCTGGGGAAATCCGGCCGCCTTGACGTCTTGCAACCGGCCGCCAATCACCGTCAGCTCCGTCCCCTCCCCCTCTCCTGCGGCGCAGGTTTTGAGGGTGAAACGCGAGACCGATGCAATCGCCGGAATGGCTTCGCCGCGAAACCCGAGCGTGCTGATGCGCTCAATGTCGTCCACATCCCGGATCTTGCTCGTCGCCTGCCGCTCGATGCTCATCAGCGCGTCGTCACGGCCCATGCCGCTCCCGTCGTCGCGCACCTCGATCAGCTTGCGACCACCCGCGGCGACATGCACCTCGATTCGGCGCGCCCCTGCGTCAATGGCATTCTCGACAAGCTCCTTCACCACCGATGCCGGACGCTCCACCACCTCGCCCGCCGCGATCTTGTTCGCCACCTGTTCCGGCAGCATCCGTATGTGTCTGTGGGTGTCCAACATGGTCCGTGTCCGTCAGTACTTCCATCCGCCTGATTCGCGCGCTCCTTTGACTTCGAGCAAAGTACCCTTCCCTGAGTGGATTGTCAACCGTGAACTCCCGGCGACAGCAATTCTAATGATGAGGTGATTGAGTTATCGAGGTCGGGGTCGGTATCGGAATCGGTGTCGCGCGGAATACCGCTTGCCACACCTCCAATGAGTGACCCATTACCTTTCGTCACCCGCCGGCCGCGTTTCCGCATCACTCACCAGACCTTCGGCGACGATCAGCACGCGATCCGCCACCGCGATCAACTCCTCGCGATGACTCACAATCAACGTGATCCGATGGGCGTCCGTCTGCGCCAGCAGACGCTGCAAATCATGCAGACTACGGGCGTCGAGTGACCGGGTCGGCTCATCTAGAATCAGCAGATCTGATTGTCGCACAAGCGCGCGCGCGATCGCCAGTCGCTGCCACTGTCCCATGCTGGGTTCAATTCCATCCTGAAACTTCCGTCCCAACGCCGTGTCAATCGCCTGCGGCCACTGCCGCAGACACTCATCAAGCCCCGCCTGGCGGGCGGCCACGTCCACCCGAATCTCCATGTCTGCCGAGATCGGGTCTCCCAAGCGGATATTCTCTGCAGCCGTCAGTTGATAGCATCCGTAATCCTGAAACAAAAAACCCAGCCGACAGCGCCAGGCTTGCGGGTCGAATTCGCGCACATCGACGCCATCCACCAGAATCCGTCCCGAATCGGGATCATAGAGCCGGGCCAGCAGTTTGAGGATCGTGGATTTGCCCGACCCATTCGGCCCCATCAGGGCAATCCGCTCGCCGACACGCAACGTAAACGACACCTGATCCAGCACGGGCCGCTCTTTTCCCGGATAGGCAAAACTCACGTGATCAAAGACCACCCCGTGGACCAACGAGGACGGGACCGGTCGCGGAACAGGGGGCGCCTTCACGTCAGCAGGCAGATGCAGCAACTCGTCGAAAGAAGCCAGAAACAAAGCGGATTGACGCATATCCGCAATCGCGCCGACAAGCGAACCCAGCAACCCTTGTCCACGCTGGACGGCCTGAGCATACATGACCAACGCGCCAAGCGTGATCCCGTGGGTCAGCAGGTTACCCGTCATCCACAGCAGCAACCCGCTCGCCACAACCCACACCCAGATCTGAAGGCCAAACTCCTCCCGCAACGTCTGTTTGCGCCACGCCAGACGGGCTTGCCGCAACCGCATGCGCACACCATCAAACCGCTGGCGGCAGAATTCGCCCAACCGATAAACCCTGATTTCTTTGGCGGCATCGCCAGATGTCAGCAGGTGATGAAAGTAACCCGCTTCACGTTCCAAGGGCGCCAGCACCTTGCGCCATTCGTAATACCGTCGCCCCCGGTAGATCCGCAGCAACAGGCCTGGGGTTCCGGAAAGCACCAGCACCAATCCAGCCACCGGATGGAGGAGCGAAATCAGGGCCAACACGCCCAAGAGCCCGATGACACTCTGAAAGATCTGATACACCGATCCCAATACGGCCACCGGCCGGCTCATCGCCTGTTCCTGCACGAAATGCAAACGATCCTGGTCGGCCGTGTTGTCGAAAAAGGCTAGATCGATCTCTGTCATCTTCTGGTGCAGCAAACGATGAACATGGTCGCTCACCGCCATGGCATGCTGTTCTGCCACCCACGCCACCCACACTCGCAAACAGGCCGATACGGCCATGACACCGGCACCCGCCACAAACCAGAACGCCACCGCCCGCCCCACCGGATCATGCGCCAGACGCAACGTGAGGGACCCCAATCCGGTTACAGGTTGATCCGCAAGCTGCGTAAACGCGGCCGACGCCGCATCCACAGCCCGTTTCAAGGTATACAGGGCTGCCAGCGGCACCAGGGCTTGGAGCCCCACGAGACCCGTCTGCAACCACGCCAGCGGGCGCGAACTCGCCCATGCCAGATGCAACGCACGCAGGCAGGGGGCGGTGATTTCGCGCCATTTCCGGAGCTTACTCAACGCCCACCTCCGCTTCGTTCACGCCCCCTCCGTTGCGCACCCAGTCGACCGCCGACGCGTCCGGACGGAACGCGAGCACAGCCGCAGGAACGGTCTCCAGCAGCGTCTGAATCGTCTCCAGGCAGGGATCAAACAGAACCGGATTCTGCCAGGGAATGGCCACCACCTGGATGAGACGACGGAACGCCTCGGGCGGCGTCAAGGGCACCCGGCGGTTTTCGCGCCCGTGCTCCAAGAAGTAGATGCGCCGCAGCGTGGCGCGCGCCTGCGCCGCAAATCCCGCCGAACTGGGCCAGGGCGAACCATAAACGTGAAAACGGGGTGACCCCGGAACGTCGCCCGCAGGCGTTTCCCGCATGAGCCTTACGATCGGGCGCTCGTCTGTGAGCACCGGAATCCCTTCAGCATCCAACAGGCGCGCCAGCGTGCTTTTACCTCTTCCCGATACGCCGAGACACAGGATGCCCTCTCCCTGCAGGTCGGCGGCCGTCCCGTGAAGCACCAGTCCGCCGCAGGCGCGCAACCGGAAGGCGAGCAGGCATATCCCCAGGCCCGTGCTCCATGCCCGTTCATACGAGCCGAAGAAATCCGGAAATAACACGGGGTTCCACGTGACTTCAACCTGTTCGAAAGAGAGCGGTGCCACCAGCCGCCAAAGCGCTTCCCCTGCCTGATTGCGGCGCACCACGTCACAGCATCCCGCCTGTACCGTGAAAGACCAGGGGCGGTCGGGCATGCTGGGCCGTAAGGCCAGCGTCGCGTCGGCACCGCAACACAACACCTCACACGCCAAATCAGCCGTCTCCTCGCGCGTCCAGAAGGGTTCAAAGGCGGGGCGGAACGCCAACGCATCTCCCGTTCCCCGCAGCGTGAACCGTACTCCCCCCAAGGTTAATGTCGGCTGCATCGCGGCAGTAACTGGAGACATGAACACCCCCACACTCAGGGGCAAAACCACGCCCTGATCCCAAATACCCGTGACAAAGATCGCCTCACATCAGAGCGCGGGCGACCCATCCAACGGCACAATCCCGCCACCCGTAGAAGGTTTGTCAACATCACCCACAGCCCATGCGGGGCTGACGTAATTGCCGCCCGCGTCTAATTGATGTTCGGCCACCGCAGGCGAGCGATACTCTTCGCCACTGTATTCTCGGGAACGATCCATCCAGCCCATAGTCATCTCCCTTTTAAACCGTTTGGATTCACATTATTCAGAATAAACGGACCCACGTCAACACCGGATTCTTCCGGATTCTTCACCGCCCGATATCCTTCCATCCTTCCACCACTTCCACGAGCCCCATCCGCTTCATTTCATCCAGAAAGTGGCGCACATCGACACACGCCGTCTCCGGCGAAAGGCCGTAACGCTCCACCAGCGCCTCCAACAAATCCCCGTCTGAACACGGCGTCGCAAGCAATTCCCATAACCACCGTCCCACGCCGTTCACGGTATACACCCGATTCGTGCACCCCTGTATGGGAATCAAAACATGCTCTCCGGCAACTGATCGGGCTACAATCTCGGGCTTTCGACAATAGGTCATGACTTACTCCAGCTCACGTATCCGGAAAAAAGCGCGTGATGCTCCCGGTGACCCCGGAATCGTGATCCGGGTGACGGGTCCCTGAGGCTGAATGGGAACCGTATCGGATGTCCAATCCGTCGCGTTCGTCCAAGACCAGGGGACAGCTTGCCAGGTGTCGCCGGCCGCTAAGGACTGCTTCTGCTCCACGTGATAGCGCTTGGCCCCATTCGCCTCAAACGCAAGCGCCCGTCGGCCCTCGTCCATCGATTCCCAAGCCTTGATGCGGAGCACACATCCGGTTGCCGCCGTCCCCGCCTGGTATTCCTGCCAACTAGGCCACCCGTCAGCATCAGGGTCTTGCAGATCGGCTTGCGGTGCGCATTGCCCCTGTCCCATCAGCCATCCGACATCCGTTCCCTGGGGTGTCACGTCATGCCGATATACCAACGCCGGATCACCCACCAAACTGAAAGACAAAATCCGCTTGCGGAAATGCTCCTTCTCCAGAGAGGGCAATTGCTCGGGGTCCAGCACGGGGTCTTCCATCGTCTTTTTCAGTCCCATTCGCAGGGCATCGCCAATCCGTACCGTCCCCTGTGCGGCCGCCTCGGCATAGAAATGAACTCCTAATTCAGCCCC
Source organism: Akkermansia muciniphila (assembly GCA_945870025.1). Lineage (GTDB taxonomy): Bacteria > Verrucomicrobiota > Kiritimatiellia > RFP12 > JAAYNR01 > VGWG01. Next base: position 10,612 of record CAMBQN010000015.1, on the reverse strand, counting down.
TTCGTGCGCCAAAAAAAAGCCCGTTGACCCCAAGCCCGCGACAAAACCGGTGTTTTTCGCAAAGGTCCCGTACGGAACCAGCGTCACGGAATAGTCCGTTAAATAGTGCCACACGTTGACCTGACAGCCGATCAGAACCGCCAGCGTCGGCCGCTGCCAGTTTGTCGGCTTGATGTCCGTACTTCCCAGCAACAGCTTGGGTTCTTTGAATCCCAAGGAGTTTTTGTTGCTGTGCCCAAAGAAATGAAAGAGGCCCGTGCCTGCCTGCAGTGCGGGAAAAAGAACGTCACGCTTCACCAAGGATGGATTCTCGGGGTCGGCCGGGTCGGGATAACTCGCGAGGAATCTCCGTCCTGCGGCTTCGAGCGGCATCCGCAGTCGATCGGTCGCCTGATCAAAGAGATAGTACTTATCTGAATTCGGGACGCCATTCCAGTCGGGCGCAATGACGGCATAGCTTTTGGCCAGCGAGCCATCCTCGCGTGTGAGAACGCCCTCATAGGCGATCGTTTTCTGGACGACCGTGGCGACGTCCTGAGTGCGCGTGGTCGGCAACCGCCCAATCGCCACGTCCGGAATGTCATCACCGTCCACATCGCCCAGCGCACCGTCCAGCGCCATCGTCATCGCCTCGCCGGAGGAGAATCGCTGACCCGCTATCAGGGTGGGAATCAGACAGGCGGTATAATCACCGACCGTGAACCGATCGTGCTTGAAATCCAACGAACCCGCCCCAGTCAGCAGCAGGTAACGCAAGGGACGCCCTGCCCATGCGCGCCCCTGTGCGCAAAACGCCCGAATCGCAAGGGGATCCACCAGCCCATCACTGTAATGGTCGTAAAGTGACTCAACATCCACAATCACGGTCTTCAACCCCTCTGCGTTTCGGTAGTCGGCCAGGGGCTGCAAGGTTTCCCGGAAACCACGGCACCAGCCTTCTGGGGGAATCAGCATCACATAATCGGCGGCCTGCGCGACCGACGCCCAGTCTCGATCGCGCACGCCGCGGACCGAGGGCTCCCGCGTCCCCCGCGATAGCGAACACACCCGGTAAACAACGCCGCTCCCGCCGCAGGAAAAGGAAGCCGTCCACTCAGAAGTCAGACCGTCCTCCGCAAAAGCCACCGGGGCCACCTCCACCGGTTGGTGCGGGTTCGTCACATCCCACACGACGACATCATTGGTGCCAAACCCCGAAACCGCCACCGTGTTGCCATCCCCTCCCCTGCAACGCAGCGTGTCTCCACGCGCCCGATACAACCGCCGATAGTCAAAGGCATAGGACAGGCACAGAAAGCGACTGATATCCGGAGCGCCGGCCGGGATAACCGTCTCGTTCGCGATGAGCAGGGAAACCGCCTCTCCCACCATCTGAGTGGATGAGAATGGCACGGCCAATGAAACCGCCTGTTCATCCAGCCAGATCGCAGGATCGCCCACGGGGACACCCCCCACCGAAACACGCGCGACATGATCGTGGCCCTCATATCCGGCTTCAAAAAAGGACACCAAACTGACCGTCACCGCCCCATTCCAAACTCCACTGCTGCAGTCCGGCAAGGTGAAGCTTGGCGTATGCGCCTTATTCTGCAAAAGCACTGTTCCATCCGCCAGATACGACACCGGCACATCGGCCAGCGAGCTATACGAAACTCGCGATAAATAGCTGGTACCTTGAAACGTGAGTCGTTCGCCGAACCACGCGTTTGTGACCGGGTGTTCCGGTTCGGCACGCATGACGCACGTTCGATTCGTCCCCGCCCCCCAGGCCACCCAGTAGACATTCTCGGGAGCATAGCGGTGCGCGGCGGGCATGCCGTAGAAATAGAGGTTGTCACGCTCTGCCATCCACGCGACGGGAGCGCCTTGACACGTCAGGCTGAGATTCGTCTCACTCAACGCCTGGGAAACTGCCGCCTCATCCCACCCGCCGGCCTCGGCGAGTTCTTGCGCGGAGACCCGATAAAGCCCCTCGTGACGGAGGCTCAGCCGCACACGGTCGGCAGGCGTTTCCTCTCGCCACTCACACACCCGAACGTGATTGCCAATCCACGACTGTGCCGATGGCGGCGACTCCGCGAGGGACGTCTTCAGGAACACCGCCACCCCCGGCTTCGTTTCTAACGATGCTTGACACGCCGAGACCTCGACTTCCGGTGCAAACAGCAAGATCGGAGTGGCGGCATCGGCAACCCGCACTCCGAGGAAAACTATAAGTGCAAGCACGCGCACCAGCCAACTCCTGAGTTTTCACCTGCCATCAAACACACGGTATCCCGGGAAGGAATGAAACCAACGAGGAACGATCACACCGTGCCAACCGGAGTCCACTCGCACAGGCCCCGCGCCGTTACTGCGCCCGTATTCTGAAGAACCCGGACGCGGCATTCGGCTTGGGATGCGCCACGAAAACCGTGGTGCGTCCGCTGACGGCGGTGACATTGGTGAGGGGCGAGAAACCCGAATTCAGCCGTTCCGTCCACTGCACCTCATAGTCACGCCCCGGCAAACTGTCAAAAGAAAGTGTCACCCCCGTGAGCGTCATGCTGATCATCTCCGCCGCAAACGGTTGAACCGTCACCCCGTTGAGCGTCCATTGGTTGCCGACCTCGTCGTTCACGATAAAGTCATACGTGCCGCCCAAAACCAAACTGGGAACCACGAACCGGTAAACAAAGCGCTCGCCGGCTTTGACCGGAGTTGTGCCACGCCAGACCTCCTGGCCACCCGCGCCCAGCAGGATCAATTTCGCTTCCCCATTCTGCTCAACGTCGTACGCCACGAACTCGACATAGACCCCATCAGCTCCCTGATAGGCGCGCAGGTCGATCCCCGAACTGGTCGTTGTCGGCGTTGTCGAACCCCAGTTCGACCACCCCTCCGTCACCAGACTGGATGGAGACGCGCCACCCGACACATCGCCGTTGATAAAATTGTGATCGGTCGCATTCGCGATTGACGCAAAAGCGACCTTCCACAACTGATTGGACCGCAAGCCGGTGTAGGCGTACAGATAACTCCAGGAAACCGCAAAATCCACAAAGATCGTTTCACCAAAGTTGGGCGTGGCGACACGATCAATCGTCCGCAGATAACCATCTGTATTCCGGTTATCTCCATTGATGTCATTGGCTAGTTTCTGGGCATTTTGTAAATCAATATCATCCATTCTCACCCCGCCCCAAGAATTATTGACGGTTTGACGCACCATCATCTCAAGGCCGTGTTTGGCCGGGTCATTGGATTGGCTATCCCACGCGAACGCATAATCGGGATAACCGTCGTCTGGTCCCTGATCGAGCGCTTTACTGGTTGTGTTATAATTGTTCGACGCCACGTTGATCAACACGAAATGCGAATCGGTAAACGAGCTGCTGTTGGTCCCAAGCTGAACGCGCATGCGAAAATAGACATAATCAGAGGCAACCCGGTAATATCCTCCCGGCGATGAGGCGTCGCCCACGAAATCGAGCTGGCGGCCGAGTCCGTCATTGCCATCGTTGAGACTGACAACCGGAATCCAGTTGGTCGGCCAGTTGTTGTGTGTTCCGATGACGTTGTTCGTATCCGCCAGCACCCCGGAGACCAGCACCGACACGATCACGCCCACCATGACCCACACCCGGCTTCCACCGTCATTGCCGAACATACACTCTGGCTTCTGTTTCATAGTCCAATCCTCCGTTGGCTTGCGTTGGCTTGCGTTGGCTTGCGTTGGCTTGACCAAAACGAAAAAGTGAATTAATTTTCACAGTTTTATGAAAAAAAGTCCACAGGATTTTTCGGAGATTTTGACTGTACGGATGCGCTCAAATTGAGAATTGCTGTTTTCGGGTGCCTCACCTCATCCCTCCAGGTCCTTCAACCGCCGATCAAGGGCCAGTCGGGCCGCCATATCATCCACGGCGTCAACCATATCCTCCCGTTTGCGGCATCCCGGCAGAAGATCGCGTGAACGGCGGCCGATGAGATCCGCGAGCCGTGCGGCGCACCCTCCCAGCCACCCCCCCCAACGCGTCGCCCGCGGGTAGGCATGACGCAGATTCGCTGCAGGCAACAAGACAGCCCGCATCCCCAGGACAAATCGCTTCACTCCGGATGCGCGCTGATAGTCGCACAGCAATGCCGACATGGGAACACGCCACGAGGTTCTCGGCATCGCAACGGCGAGCGCCGCCGCCCTTTCACGCACCATCCAGGCGGCATCCTGAGGCGCCCAACCGGTCAAAGACGCTGGCGGCTCACAGCCACACAGGTCGTGCGCAACCCGCCACACAAAGGGAGCCCGGACCCCCAACCCCCAGACGCGCGCCTCCGCCTCCAGAGCCTCAACCGTGAGGGTCGAAGCGTGCCTGCGGCCCAAAAGCACCAGATCCAGATGAGCACGCGCGGGGAAACGCCAATGATGCGCCAAGATGTGGTAAATCAGATAGACCACGTGGGTGGCGAGGGACAAGACAGGCATCTCAACGCCAGCGACGACGCCCCGCACCGCCAGCCCCAGGATACGCTCCGTATCCGGCACGGACAACAGGTCGTTATCCGGGGCGCCCACCTGCCAATGCAGTTCGACCGCCACACGCCCTTCCGGATGCCGAAACTGCTGATCCTTCCCCCAGCCTCCAGGCGTAATCTGCTCGTTCCCGCGATAGCCCAAACGGCAGAGCACGTCGCCGGCACGCGGCGCATCCGCCGGATGCACCAGCAGGTCAATGTCGTGCATCGGACGCTGAACGATATCGGCATAAACATGCTCGGCAAGCCAGGCGCCCTTGATGGGCACCGCCGCCACACCCGCACCCCGCAAAGCGCCCAGAACGTCAGCCAGTTGACAGTGAATGCGCACGGCCGCAGCGGCCCTTGACAGGAACAGCGATTTCGCCTGTTCGATCCATGCCTGGGGTGGCCGTTGTGCCGCCGGCCACTCCAGCACGGCGGCAAACAGATACGCATCCAGGTGGTGTCGGCAGGCCTCCCGCCACACATCGGGCCACGACACGGGAGGGCCTTCCAGGCACGTCTGATTCACCACCGCCCGCAGGACACGCAACAACCCCGTGATGGCGTCCGCCTCCACCACCTCGCCCGCCGCGATCTTGTTCGCCACCTGCTCCGGCAGCATCCGTATGTGTCTGTGGGTGTCCAACATGGTCCGTGTCCGTCTGTACTTCCATCCGCGTGATTCGCGCGCTCCTTTGACTTCGAGCAAAGTACCCTTCCCCGACTGGATTGTCAACCGTGAACTCCGTTTTGCGGGGGCGCATCCCCGTGTCACTGACCTGTCAAGCGGGCGATCCTGTGGACAGCCCTGTGACGTGGGCTAGCGCCCCGGCCGACGCGGCAGCGGTGGCGCGGGACGTATCGGACCGCGCAGACGGCGTGAGCGGTCTCGTAGATCCCGATCACGCGCCGACCGGTGCGGTAGCGGCGGGCGATCGCAGGTCAGTGAAACGGGGATGCGCCCGTTTTGCGGGTAATCGGTTAGCCAGAGAGGCGGCAGTTGAGAGAGCGAGATCATGCGGATTATCGTGAGGATTTGATCGTGGAGCGAATGCCATCCATTCGTATCGGAATCGAGACCGGTCCCGATTTCGATTTCGATCCCGATAATCCCGGTCTCCGTTTCCATCCGGCCGCAGGCCGATGGCCCGACCGAACCCCGAACCCTGAACCCTACGCTTGCACAAGCGACGTACGGTTTCGCCACTGGTTCGCTTCGTTTGCCTCAGAGTCTTGAAAACCCGGCGACAATTGAACCCGTTGCGCCGCCCACCACTGCACCACAGGCCAGCCAGACCGGAAGTATGAAAATCATCCCGCCCTCGCCTCCACCAAAACAAACATCCGCCAGCCACATGCATATCTTCGTCGGCACGTATGCGAGAGGCAGAAGCGAATCCGATGCAAGAGGTGATCCGCACAGGAAGAGCACGCCGAAGGAAGCAACGCCACCGATGGCTGACCCCATTCCGATTGCTTTGCTCATTTTCATTTTGATCTCCTTTCCGTTGCCGAACGTCACGCCTGAAACTGCGAGCTTTGCGAGCTAGTTTTCAGGCATCATGTTGGTCTCATTCTTGCTTGAATCATCATGTTCCCGTGAGACTTGTTGCGTTCAATCGAAACGTCCAACACATCGAAACCGGCGTCACATATCTCCTTTTGAATCTGGTCTGGGCTTCCAAAATAGCGGGTTGGAAGTCCTTGAATCATTGTGCAACACGATGCCGGATCATATCCGTCAACCGACCCTGATTCGACAGGGCCACACATTGTGTCAACAAGAAAGAAACCTCCGGATTTCGCGAAACGCCATGCGGTCTGGAGGAACGTCTTACGATCTTCGCCGATGATGCAGTGCAAACAATGCCCATCCAGAACAAAATCAATGGACGCATCTGAAAGGACGCCGTTCAACTCAAGAACATTGCCAAGCATGAACTGTGCTTTGACTCCGGCACTCTGAGCGCGTTCACGTGCCCAGAGAATGGCAGTCTCAGAAATATCTACTCCGGTGACTTCAAAACCGTGTTGAGCAAACCAGATTGAGATGTTACCGGCACCGCAACCGAGTTCAAGAAACATACCCGAACATGGGGCATAACCTTGGCCGAGAAGTTTGATCAGACCCGCCTCCCTTTCTGCATAGGCTTGCGGTGTCTCATCCCATCCGACCTTGCCCTCTGCCCGGCGTCGTTTGTAGGCCGTGTCATGCCCAGCATAGTTCGTTTTCGTTTTCATCGTCTCGGCCAAACCTCTGAAAGAGGATCAAAATTAGCGGTTCAGAGAACCCGCTTTCACACCGGCTAAAAATCAACAACTGTGTTAATAGTTAATGAGTTACCGTACCATGATCTTTGCTATGGATCAAACCAAATTGCTCCCTTCCTGATTTCCTGATTTCTAATTACATAATTCCGCGCCAAGCCGGGAATCCGGCAAAGCTGCGCAGTTTGTTTTTATTTGGAAAGCCGGATGGCAGTTCAGATGAGGTCGTTGATTCGTAATCATAATCGTTATCCTTTGCTCGGATTGATCCGCAGCACATCCCCTGATCGTGTGCATGAGCAGGGAGCCGTCTACGACTCGGATCGGCGAGGGTTGGAGGATTAAGATTACGATTACGATTATGATTACGAGGAAGGAATAACCCTCATCAGAACTGCCATGCGCCCATGATGCCCATGGGTAATGAACTTGACCGCAGGCCGTCATTCTCGCTACCCTGAGAACCTGTCTAAGGAAGCAGGAGTCTGAATACTGCAAACTGAACACCGAACACTGAACACTGAACACCGAACACTAAACACTGAACACTGCAAACTGAACACCGAACACTGCGCATTGACCCTTCTCATTTGGAGATTCTATGGGCACCTACCGTTTTCTGAAATCCGCGTTTCGCCGTCCACCGGTGCAGCTTGAGCACCTGGATATCACGCTTTCATTTTTTGAGACCCATGTCGACGGCGAGGCCCGGCTGCGACTGACCGCCCGCGAGCCGGTCGCCGAAATCGTCTTCAATGCCCACGACCTCGACATCCGGGAGGTCTTTGCCGCCGTCGACGCGTCCGGCGCTCTCACGCCCGCGCCTTTTCGCGTCGATGCCGATGCCCGCACCCTCGCCGTCTCCCTCCCCCGCCCGCTTGCCCCCGGCGAGACGTGTCTCATCCACACCCGCTCCCGGTGCATTCCCTCCAACACGGTTCTCGACGGGATCTATCGCGACGTCACCCCGCCCGGCGCGCCGCAGCAGTACATGTCCCAGTGTCAGCAGTGGGGCTTCCAGCGCATTCTGCCCGTCATTGACGATTGCACCGCCAAATGCACCTATCGCACGACGCTCGAAGGCGACGCCCGCTACACACACCTCATCTCCAATGGCGATGTGGACCGCTCGGTCAACCCCGACGGACGCCCGGTCCCGCTCCCCGGCGACCCCTCGCGCCAGCGCATCACCTACATCAACCCCGCGCCGATGGCGCCCTATCTCTTCATCGCCTGCGCCGGCACCTGGGACGTGCTGCGCGACACGCTGACCCTCCCCGCCTCCACCGGCCTCGCGCAAAAGACCGTCACGCTCGAATACCTCGTCCCGCCCGGCCGCGCCGCCGACGCCCGCATCCCCCTCGCCATCCTCAAGGATTCCGTTCTCTGGCAGCGCCAGGCCCGCGCCTATGCCTACCGCTACGACACCTACCGCACCATCTGCATGGAGAAGTCCAACTTCGGCGGGATGGAGAATGTCGGCAACACCACGATCATCACCGAGGCGGCCCTGATCGACCGCTACACCTCCGACGCCCGCCTGATCTACGCCCACGGCGTGATCGTCCATGAGTACGAGCACAACGAATGCGGGTCGGACGTCACCATGGAGTCGCCCTTCGATATGTGGCTCAACGAGGCGTTCACCGTCGACGTCGAACGGACCTATCTTCGTTCCGTGTTCAACCCCGCCTTTCTCCGCCTGCGGGAGGTTGACGCCATCCGCGCGCCCGGCATCGGCCCGCTCGCCACCGAGGATGGCGGCGTCTTCGGCCGCATCGTGCGCGACGGTTTCAACCACCCCGACGAGCTGGTTGACGGTCTGACCTACGTCAAGGCGCCCGAGGTGGTCGCCATGCTCCGGCTGTTCCTGGGCCGGGAGGTCTTTGATCGCGGCGTCCGCCTCTACTTTGGCCGCCACACCGGCGCCAATGCCAACACCGACCAGTTTCTCGCCTGTTTCGAGGAGGCCTCCGGCCGCAGCCTCGTGGCGTTCCGCGGCCCCTGGCTCGAATCGGCGGGCTATCCGCGCGTCACCGCCGATTATCGCTACGACGCCCCCGCGCGCCGGCTCATCCTCACCCTTCGCCAGACCCGCACCGGCGCGGGCGCCCCCTTCATCGTCCCTGTCGTCTGCGCGGCCGTCGGCGCCGACGGCCACGATATTCCGGGCACCTCCCGCACGCTCGTTCTGGACAGCCCCGAACAGACGTTTACGTTTGCGGATGTTCCCGCTCCCGCATTTGTCTCGCTCAACCGCAGTGCCTCGTTCTATGGAACGTGCGAGGACCGTTCGGCGACGCCCGATCAGCGGCGGCTGCAAGTCCGGCACGATGCCGACACCTTCAACCGGGTCGAAGCGATGCGCACGCTGACCGACCGCGAACGCAGCGTGATTCTCGACGCTCTACTGGCCGGCGCCGATCCGGCGTCGCTCGAATCGGCCGTCTCGGCGGACTGGCTCGATCTCGTTGCGGACGTGCTGCAGGACCTGACGCTCCCCGACGGCCTCAAGGGGTATCTCCTCCAGATCGACGAACAGCCGCTCGACCGCCGCAACCTCCGCTATGTCCGCGAATGCTGGCAAGCCCGCCGCATCCTCCTGCGCGCCGTCGCGCGTCATGCGGGCGACGCCGTGTTCGGCCTTTTTGCCGCCACCGACACCCGTCATGCGCCCGATCTGTCCGACACGCGCGGCCTCTCGTCCGCGATCGAGCGGCGTTTTCTGGCAGGCGTCCTCATGGAGCCGCTCGTCGCGGCCGACACGCCCCAGGCCCACGCCGCGCTGGAGGCGCACGCCGCCGCGGCCGTCGCCATCTCCGACCGCCTCAACGCCCTCTCGGCCCTCCACCGTTCCTCGCACCCGCGCCGGCGGCCGCTCGTCGCCGCCGCAGGTGACGAACTGCGTCCGATCCTCTCCGGCTACGTCGGCTGGCTCGGGATACTCGGCCGTTCACCCCACGCCGATGTGTGCGCGGAGATCGTGCGCGAGGCGTCGCGCCCCTCGTTCGACATCAGCCACCCCGGCATCGCCCGTGCCCTGTACGTCCCCTTCTCACTCAACAACGCCCGGCTCTGGACCGACGAGGGACTCGACTTCCTCGCGCGCACGACCGAAACGCTCGCCGCCGTCAATGAAAACACGGCCCTGCGTCTGATAGCGCCGCTGCAGCAGGCCGCCTCCCTGGCCGACGACCTGCGCCCGCGCGTGACCGCCACCCTCCGCCGTCTGCTCGACGCCATCCCCGCCGTAGCGGCGCCCTCGGTGCATGGACGACTGGCGGACTACCTCTCCTGCGCGGAGCCGCCGCGCGCCGCCAATCCTTGAGGGCCGATGATGCAGCCGGCCTGCAGCCGGATGGAAAATAGGATTGAGACATCTTGATCGTCCTCGTCCTCGTCCTCAGCGTAGCGGTCCTCGTCCTCGAATCGTGAAATCGAGGACGACGACGACGACGAGGACGAGGACCGCGCTGTCTTGTCGAGCTGTGCAACCTGATGGCCTACGACGAGCGCAGGCCCTGCACCCACTCACCCACACACTCCCACACCAGCAATTCTAATTATGTGGCACATCTGTACAGTCGAAATCGAAATCGCTATCGCTATCGGGGTCGAATTCCTTGCTTTCTCGTCGATTTCGGTCCCGATCCCGATTTGGATCCCGATAGCGGCTGTCATAATTAGAATTGCTGTGTCGAGTCCTGATTTCCGTTTGACACGTTTTTCGTTGTTTGCATCATGTCCTTCAAGAGCCAGACAACCCTTCCGGAGCCCGCCGCCGTCGCCCTGCGGGCGGGCATGGCGGGCTGCGCCGGGGTCCCTGCGGGGGTGCCCCCCGCCG
>CAMBQN010000014.1 GCA_945870025.1 Akkermansia muciniphila | reverse complement strand
CACTTTTTCGGAGCTGTGACGGCGAAAACACGACATGGACGCCCGAAAAAAGTCGCGCCGCGTCACTTCATGCTTCTTTTCGGATAGACTAAATGCGCCAGGAGGCTCACTTACCTTGCCAAAGGCTAACTTACTTTGTCCATTGACCGCAATTCTAATTATGACAGCCGCTATCGGGATCCAAATCGGGATCGGGACCGAAATCGAAGAGAAAGCAAGGAATTCGACCCCGATAGCGATAGCGATTTCGATTTCGACTGTACAGATGTGCCATAATTAGAATAATTAGAATTGCTAAGCAGATATTTTCGACGCTTGCGTATTTCTGACATTCTGGCGTATACTGTCAATCCTGTTTGGAAAAATGCGTGTTTGAGGTTCTTCCGGTATGCCAAGTGATGATGCCATTGAAGTGATGGGCACGGTGATCAAAGTATTGCCGGCCACGATGTACCGTGTCAAACTCGACAACGGGCATGAAGTGCTTGCCCACATTTCGGGCAAGATGCGCAAATTCTTCATCAAGATCGCCGCCGGCGACAAGGTGACGCTCGAAATTTCCCCCTACGATCTGAGCAAGGGGCGCATCATCTATCGGCACAAGACCTGACCGTTCCTGACGCCCCCCCGGTTGCCGCAGGGTGAATGGAATCCGATGAAACGGAAACTCCAGGTGATCGTGGGTGTGACGGCCTGTCTGGCCGTTGTCGCCGTCATCGGCGCTGGCGTTTTAATCCGGGCGGCCGCCCAGGGGCGAACCTACTCGGATGTCTCGCTCATCCCCCACCGGCGCGTTGGCGTCCTTCTGGGCTGTTCGCATCGGCTCTCGAATGGCCGGGCGAATCTTTTCTTTTCCTATCGCGTGGCTGCGGCGGCAACCCTTTTCAAGGCAAACAAGATTGAGTACATCATTGTCAGCGGCGACAACCACGTGGCCGGATATGATGAATCGACCGAAATGAAACAGGCGCTCGTGGCGGCCGGTGTTCCTGCCGGGATCATCTATTCCGATTTTGCCGGGTTCAGGACGCTCGATTCGATCATACGCGCGAAGGAGGTCTTTGGGCAGACCAGCCTAACCGTCATTTCGCAAGAGTTTCATAATCAGCGGGCCATTTACATCGCCAGCCATGAAGGCATCGATGCGATTGGCTTCAACGCGCGAGCGGTCGCGTCAGCCCCGGGTTTCCGCACCAACCTGAGAGAGCAATTCGCCCGGGTGAAGGCGGTATTGGACGTGTGCCTGCTCGGGACGCGCCCGAAGTTTCTCGGTCCGAGAATCGAGATCGGCGACACCCCCCAACCCGCCGACGCCGGGTAGCCCCGACCGGCAGCGGGGCGGATGAAAATACTGGCTGATCGTTATAAAAGGAAATGCAAATGAGCGTAGCGCTTGCACAATTTCAACTTTCAACTTTCCGTTTTCATCTTTCCCTTATTCATCTCCATCATCAGCGGCGCGGCGGGACGCCGCTACCCTACCTCGCGCTTTGCGCCTTTCCCTGAAACCTGAACCGAAGGGCGCTTGCTTAGCGATGCTGCCGATCATAATCCTAATCGTAATCGTAATCCGTTCTCCACCGGCAGATTAAGATCAAGATTAGGATTACGATTAAGATTAAGATGGCAATAGCCCCTTAAGTAAGCGTCATTCAACCCTGAACCCTTCTCTTCCCGTTTTCTGCCACATCCCCAATAGTGACCCATTAAGGAGTTATAGGCCGTCCGGATCGATCAACAACCGGCCGCGAGGCCATCGACTGTCGTCGGCCTTTACGGGCGATGAAGTCCTCGACCTCCGGCATGTACAGGTCCTGGGGGGTGAGGCCCGCGAGGGCCAGTCGCTGGCGCGCGAGACTGAAATTGGTGATCTGCGCGTGTGCATGGGAGTCCGTGCCGATGACCACCGGAAGTCCGCGGTCTGCCACGATCCGAAGCATGCGCACCTCCGCCGTCTCCGGCGTATTCGGGTTCGAATTCAGTTCCAGAGCCACGCCGCACTCCTCGACCCACCGGAGCACACGCCGGATCGCATCATCGGAAATGCGCCCCTTGTTGACCGTGGCGAGCCACCGGAACGGGTGCGCAAACACATCCACCTCGGGCGTGTTCAGCAGCGCGTCCACAAAATCCAGCCACGCCCGCTCGCGCGCCTCTTCCGATTCAAGCTTCTCTATCCACGGCGCGAAGTGAAGGCCGCACAGAATGACGTCAAACTCGTTCGTAAACCCAGGATCATGCGTCAGCCGCCCATCCCGCATCATATCGGTCTCAATGCCGGCAAAGACATGGGCGTTCTTCAGATTCCTGATTCTGTCGATCCCAGCGCGGAGATTGGCGTTGCCGATCTCCCGCGCCGCATCGAAGTGTTCGGGATCCTCCATCCATCGCCCGGACCACAACAGGTCCGTCTCATGCAAGAAGTAATGCATGAAACCGTGGTCGGTAATCACCACGCGTCGCATCTCGTCACCCACTAATCCGGCGTATAAGGCCGGAGTCAGCTCAGGCTCGCAACACGGGTCCACATTCGTGTGAGCATGAAAGTTCGTCCATCCGCGCTCTTGCATATCGTCCTTTTACTTCTCTTATTGCATTCGCATCCGTTGCATCCGGCACCCCGTCACGCTTCTCCAAACACTTCGGCTTCGAAGACCAGAAATTGAGCGGCGTGTTCCCATGCGTCTTGGGCGAGTCCGGCCTTGCGTGAGAGAAAGCGGAGCGTCGTTTCGAGATCCCACCCTTGTTCACCCGGAACCTGTGGCAGAAAGACCGCGCTGCGGGTGCCTTTCTTGAGGACGATCCCGTGGCGGCCGAGGACGATCTCACGGCAGGAGCCCACCGGTTCCGGTGCGGTCAGGGCCGAAATCTCAATCCGTACCCGCAGCGCCTCCTGGATCGTCAACGGCTGGAATCGCGGATCGTGCAAGGCGGCGTTGACGGACTGCTCGCGCACCACCCGCCAGATCTCGCGCGTCGGAAAAATCTCGCCGATGCAACCGCGCAACTCGCCGTCCAGCGTGAGCGTCACAAAACCGCCCATCACCTGCCGCGCCCCCGCGCCGATCCCCTCCGGCTCCTCCCGAGACGCATCGCCGCGCCGCACCGCCGCGTCAACCGTCTGCCGCGCCAATGCCGTCAACCACTCGCGTGTCGTCGTGTCCAACATGTCGCACCTCACCACGCAACCCATGCGCTCAGATAACTCACCGAATTTTCCCAGTCACCGGTCATCCGACCGGACTGGTCATAGGCGATCTCGCCGACCGTCGCCTGCGGACCGGCAACGGCGATGGAAATCGCCAGCGGATTCTCCCCGCACACCGTTGCACCGGTCTCCTGCAGAACCTGCCGGAAGCCAGCGGCGTCCCCTGCGGCGACCCGTTCGAACACACGGTGATCCAGTTCGCGCAGCCGCCCGGGCACGTTTTCCGTGAACGGTACATAATCAAAGCTGGGGCCGTAGTGCGTGAAATCAGTGCTTACCACGAAAAGCGTCCGGCTTTCCAGCATCCCGCGCAGCGACTGGCCGAAAGCGCGGGTCGCTGCGTCTGAAAAACGGCCGCAGACGAGGGAGACCACACGCAGCGGCCGCCCGGCAAACACCGTTTGAAGCAGCGGGATCTGGATCTGGTCGCTGTGCTCGCGTGCATGGGCACGCGGCTCGACGATGGCAAAGGGGGTGGCCAGCAAGCGCCGCGTGAAGTCAGGATCGGCCGGACAATCCCCCAGAGGCGTCCGGATGTGCGCCACGTCCAGCACGCTTACGCAATCGCGCAGAGCAACGGAATGGCTCGGGCCCAGCACGACCACGCGGTCATACCGGCCGGGATCGATCCGGGCGTAAGCCGCCATCGCCACTTTCCCGGAATAGGCGTAACCGGCATGGGGGACGATGACCGCGCGCACGCCGGGTATCGGTGCGGGCGCGGGCTGCGGCGCCAGCGCCGCCAATTCGCGCCGCAACGCCTCCCGGTCGGCGGAGTACCAGCGGCCGGCCAATGGCGTCTCGAAGATCCGGTCCTTATTCATGGCTCATCTCCAGACTCCGGCCGCAACACGGCCGCACGTTGGGCATTTGCCGTCCTGCAGACGATTTTCGCACACCGTGAAGCCGCGACGGCGCAGAAGCACCGTACCGCAGCCGGCGCAGGCCGTGTCGTCCGTGCCCACGATGTCGGCATTGCCGATATACACGTGACGCAATCCGGACTCCAGCGCGCAGGCCCGCGCCCGCAGCAGGGACTCCTCGGGCGTGGACGGAAGTTCGGCAAGCTCATTGGCCGGATAGAAACGCGAGAGATGCAACGGCGTCTCCGCACCGAGATTCGACGAAATCCACCCGGCCAACTGCTTGAATTCCGCGTCGGTGTCGTTCAGCGTGGGTATGATCAGATACGTGACCTCGAGCCAGACGCCCGCCGCGCGCAACTGAACCAACGCATCCAGCACGGGTTTGACGGACTCCACGCCGCAGACCTTGCGATAAAAGGCGTCGTTCATCGACTTAATGTCCACATTCGCCGCGTCGATCACCGACGCCGCCACACGGACCGTCTCGGCCGTCGCATAGCCCGCCGTGACGAGGATGTTTCGAAGCCCCATCTCACGGCAGACCTGCGCGCAATCGCGGACATACTCGATGGCGATCAGCGGCTCGGTATAGGTGTAGGATACTGACGGACATCCGTTTTCCTGTGCGCCGGCGGCCACGGCCCGTGGCGGCAGATCGTACGACGGCGACTTGGTAAAGCTGCGCTGGGAGATCTCGGCATTCTGGCAATTGAGGCAGCTCAGATTGCATCCCGCCGTGCCGATCGAAAAGGTCTTGGTGGCCGGCAGAAAATGGTAGAGCGGCTTTTTGGCAATCGGATCCACATGCACCGCGCACGGATGCCCGTAAGCCATCAACACGAGGCTCCCCCCGACGTTCCGCCTCACTCGGCAGCGTCCTATCTGTCCCACACCCAACAGGCACCCGTGTGGACACACCGTACAGGCAATCTGAGCCATTTCCTCCCCCGCGTTCCTGAAACATCATCCCCGCTGCCGTAACCGGTCCTGCAGACCGGTGCGGCGCTCGGAGACGAGATTGTTGCGAATAGCCATCCGGATCGCTTGCTGCGAGCCGACGATGCAAACCAGTCGGCGGCCGCGGGTGATCCCCGTATAAAGTAAATTCCGTTGCAGCAGCTTGAAATGCTGCGTATGGAGAATCAGCACCACGGCGGGATACTCACTCCCCTGCGACTTATGAATGGTGCAGGCGTAGGCGAGGACCAGTTCGTCCAGCTCGGCCTGCTCGTACTTCACCGGCCGCCCGTCAAAGGTCACCACGATCTCACGGGCCGCAGCATCCACCGACCGCACAAAGCCGATGTCGCCGTTGTAAATGTCCTTGTCGTAATTGTTGCGAATCTGCATCACACGGTCGTTCGCGCGAAACAGCGTCCCACCGCGCGCCAGGGTGTCTCCGTTCGGATTCAACGCCTGCTGGAGCACCGTGTTGAGATTCTCGGCGCCGAGGCTGTTGCGCCGCATCGGCGTGAGCACCTGGATATCTTCGAGCGGCGAAAGACCGAACCGCTGGGGGATGCGCCGTGACACCAGATCGACCAGTCGCGTGAGAATGGTATCGGATTCCGCAGTATCGATAAAGTAGAAATCGCTCGCGCCTTCCACCGTTTCGATCATCTCGCCCTTGTTGATATGGTGCGCGTTGCGGACAATCAGACCGGTGGTGTCCTGCCGGAAGATGGTGTCGAGGGTGCTGCACGGAACGGCGCGGGAGCGGATGATATCGCGCAGGACATTGCCGGGACCCACGCTGGGGAGCTGATCGGTGTCACCCACGAGGATCAGCGAGGCGGTGTCGGGGAGCGCCTCGAGCAACTGGCTCATCAGGCGGACGTCCACCATCGAGGACTCGTCGAGGATAAACACATCGCCTTCCAGCCGATTGTCACGATCATATTCAAAAGCATGATCGTTGGGATTATATTTGAGCAGGCGGTGGATGGTGAGCGCCTCGTGGCCGGTCGCCTCGCTCATCCGCTTGGCCGCCCGGCCGGTGGGCGCGGCGAGCGCAACGGTCAGGCGTCGGGCGGTGAAGATCTCGGTCAGCGCCCGGATGATCGTGGTTTTCCCGACTCCGGGGCCGCCGGTGATCACGGCCACTTTCGATTCGATGGCGGTCACCAGCGCGGCGCGCTGCGCATCGGCGAGCTGGATGCCCATCTTACCCTCGGCCCAGATCAGCGCGCGAGGCGCGGCGATACTGGGGAACCGCACGGCGTGGTCGAGCAGCCGCAACAGCCCCGCAGCCACCTCGCGCTCGGACTCGTAAAGGGCGCGCAGATAGATATGCCCCGTTTCGCGGACCAGTGCGCCGCGGGCAATCTCATCGGCCAGCGCCTCGGTCAGCGTCTCCGTGGGAATATCGAGCAGCTCCTGCGCATGGAGAATCACGTCGGCCTCCAGGCAGAAACAGTGCCCGCCTTCATCGGCCTGAGACTGCAACAGGTAGATCAGACCGGCACGGGCGCGAGCGGGGGACTCCCGCGGCACGCCGACACTGAGCGCGATCGCGTCGGCGGTTTTGAATCCGATCCCCCAGACGTCCGAACACAGGCGGTAGGGGTTGGACTTGACCACCGCGATGGCGTCGGGGCCATATTGCCGGAAGATGCGAGCCGCCTGCGCCGACCCGATCCCATGGGACTGCAGAAAGATCATGATGTCACGGACGCTCCGCTGCTCGATCCAGGACGCCTTGATCTGATTGCGGCGGTGTTTGCCGATCCCCTCCACCTCCTCGAGGCGGCGCGACTCCTTCTCGATGACCTGCAGTGTGGTGTCGCCAAAATGGTCGACAATCCGCTTGGCCAGCTCTTTACCCACGCCCCGGATCATACCGCTCCCCAGGTAGCGGCGGATCCCTTCGGCCGAGGTTGGCGTCACGCAGAGGATCGATGCGGCTTGAAACTGCTTGCCATGCTGCGGGTGGCGAATCCACGATCCCTCAGCCGTGATCTCTTCGCCCTCCCAGACGGCAGCGCACGAGCCGACCAGCGTAAAAACCTCTCCCTTGGGGGTTGATGGGCGAATCGTGCATACCGTGTAGCCGGTCTCGTCGTTTCGAAACACGAGCGACACTACCGAACCCGCGACCTTCTCGACGACGACGGGATTCCCAGCTTCGGAGGCCGCATCCGACGGTTTGTGCTTCTCGATCGTCATGTCCGGTACCGCCGTTAAAAGAGGCTCTGCTTCATCAAGTCCGCGTTCACCGAATCCATCCGAGACGGTGCGAAGTGAAAGGCCAGTAGACGATCGTGGCGGGGCCGATGAGGTTGCGTTCGGGAACGGGACCCCAGAAGCGGCTGTCCAGGCTGTTGGGGCTGTTGTCTCCCAGCGCATAATACTCGTTGTCGGCGAGGGACACGCTGTCGCCGGCCATCGGCAGCGCCTTGGGGCCCATCGCTTCGCGTAAACCCGGCACGGTGAACCCGGCATAGTTTGGCGCCCAATCGGCTATTTTTTCGCGGCGGGAGATGATGCCGATTCGGGCGGGTTCAGACACCGGGTCGCCATTGATGAACAATTGGGGCGGACGGATGGAGAGGGTCTCGCCCGGCAGGCCGCACATCCGCTTGATGTAGTGTGTGCCAGGGGTAAGCCCCCTGATCCGATCTGTGGAAAACACCATGACCTCGCCGCGTCTCGGCCGGCGGAAGTTCCACAGCCAGCGATTGACAAACACAAAGTCGCCATCCGTCACGATTCCAGACCACAGGACCGCGCCCGATGCAATCCGGCCTTCGCTGTTCACCTGCAGCGACTGCCTCCGCTGAAACGCATCGCTCGGCACGAAATACTTCTCGCCCGCGATCTGGATGGCTGCGTACCCCGGCCGGGCGTCATCGTTCTTCACGTTCGAAACCTGTCCGCCCGTCTTCACGCGAACTTCCTTGTACCAGTCGCCGGTCACCAGCCAGTTCACCAGCTTGAGCGGCAGGCGATCCCACGTGCCAGGAGCCGCCTGCTCGTACGACGCGATGCCCGAAAGCGTGGGATACATGGATCCCGTCGGGATCTTGAAGGGTTGGTAGAAATAGGCGCGGAAGGCCATCGCCACCGAAAGCGCGATCACGACCACCTCAAAATTGCCCCGCCACGCGCTGAACGAACGCACGGGGGAAAGGCGATTGAGCAGGTCGCTTAATGCTTCCGTAAGCGCATCGGCTTCGGCTCTGGAACCGCGTCGAATACCGCGACGCGCGTCGGCCATCATGCGGCCCAGCTCCGCGCGATCCGCGTCGTTCAGCAAATCCTCGCGCATCGCCTTGACCGTGTCGGCGCTGTTCAGCATCTCCTTCAGATGCTTGCGTGCCTTCCAGGTGGCACGGATCTCACCGAGTTTTGCATAGGCCGTCATAGACACTCCTTGGGGGACAAACAACCGATCCGCCGCGCCCGTCGGGCGGGACCGGAGATCCCGTCCCTACGATTCGTTGCCGCCTTTGAGAACGGCGATAAAGGCCGACTGAGGCACCCGGACCGTTCCGAATTCCTTCATCCGCTTCTTGCCTTCGGCTTGTTTTTTCAACACTTTCTGTTTGCGGGTGACATCACCGCCGTACAGCTTGGCCGTCACATCCTTGCGGAAGGCCCGGATATCTTCACGGGCGATGATATTGCGGCCCAGCGTGGCCTGCACCGGGATCTTAAACATGTGCGGCGGGATCTCTTCGCTCAGCGCCTTGCAAATCTGGCGACCGCGATAAACCGCCTTGTCCTTGTGCACCATGCAGGAAAAAGCGTCGATCACCTCGCCGTTGAGCAAGATGTCCATCTTGACGATGTCGCTGGTCTGGTAGCCGATCGGCTCATAATCCATTGAGGCATAGCCCCGGCTGATGCTCTTGAGGGTGTCATGGAAATCGATCAGGATCTCGTTGAGCGGCAACATGCAGGTCAGGATCACCCGCTTGGCGTCGAGACTTTCCGTCGTGCGCATCTCGCCGCGCCGGTCCATCACGAGACGCATGATCTCGCCAATGTAGACGCTCGGCGTGATGATTGTCGCCTTGATGATCGGCTCCTCGATATGGTCGATCCGCGTCACGTCGGGCATCCGGGTCGGATTGTCGATGTCCGCCACGGTTCCGTCATTCATGAACAGCTTGTAAACCACGGCCGGATGGGTGCTGATAATGTCCAGATCAAATTCTCGGCGGAGCCGCTCCTGAACCACTTCCATGTGGAGCAACCCGAGAAATCCGCATCGAAAACCAAAACCCAGGGCGACCGAGCTTTCCGAGTGGAAGCTGAAAGCAGCGTCATTCAAATGAAGTTTTTCAAGCCCGTTGCGCACTTTTCCGTATTCGTCGCTGCTCACCGGGTAGAGGCCGCTGAACACCATCGGCCGCACCTCTTTGTACCCCGGAAGAGCCTCGGAGGAGCCGTCCTTGACCGTCGTCACCGTGTCGCCGATCTTCACATCGCGCGGATCGCGGATCGTGCCGGCCAGGTAGCCGACCTGGCCCGCTTCGAGCACCGCTAGCGGCTTCTGCGTGGGACTGAAAACGCCGACCTCGCGCACCTGTGTCTGCACGCCGTTGCTCAGAAAACACACGGTGTCTCCCGCCTTGATGCAGCCGTCCACGACCCGCACGTAGGGGATCACGCCGCGGAACGCATCAAAGACCGAGTCAAAGACGAGCGCCCGCAACGGCGCATCGTTGCCGCGGGTCTTGGGTGGGTGGAGGCGGGTGACCACCGCTTCCAAGACCTCATCCACGTTGAGACCGGTCTTGGCGCTGATCAGCAGCGGATGCTCCATGCTGATGCCCAGCACGTCCTCAACCTGCTTGGAAACCTCCTCCACATCGGCGCCGGGCAGATCCACCTTGTTCAGGACCGGAATAATCTCCAGCCCGGCATCGATCGCGAGATAGGCGTTGGCAACGGTCTGCGCCTCGACGCCCTGACACGCATCGACCACGAGAATCGCCCCCTCGCAGGCGCCCATGCTGCGGGAAACTTCGTAGGTGAAATCGACATGGCCGGGCGTGTCGATCAGGTTGAAACGGAAAACGCGGCCGTCCCGCGCCGTGTAATGCATCGAGACGGGGTGGCATTTGATGGTGATCCCCCGCTCGCGCTCGAGATCCATCGCATCGAGCGTCTGCTCTCGCATCAGCCGCGATTCAATGGTGTGGGTCAGCTCCAGAATGCGGTCCGACAGCGTCGTCTTCCCATGATCGATATGGGCAATGATGCAGAAATTCCGGGTGTTTTCAATGCTGTGTTCCATAGGCGAAAAAATTCCAGATGCGACGACAGCGCACTCGTAGCGTGCTGTCTTGAAATGGAAATAGTACCGTTTTCCGGCTCGAATGTCACGCCCGGCTTTTTTAAGAAGCCGCTCCCAACACGCAATCGGCGAGGCGCGCGTCGGCGTCGGGAACCGCCAACCGCAGCAGCGCGGTCGCCATGGCCGCTCGGCGCGAAGGGGCATCCGCCAGACCGCGAAGCAGGTCGGCCAGTGCGTCGTCCGTCAACGTCCCTTGTTCCGCCAGCACCGCACCGCCGCCCGTAACGAGCGCAGCCGCGTTGTGCCGTTGATGGTCGCGCACGGCGCTCGGCAGCGGGATCAGGATTGCCGGCACGCCGCAGAGGCAGAGTTCGGCACACGTCACGGCACCGGCGCGACACACCACAACGTCGGCTGTGGCGTAGGCGGCCCCCATGTCACGGATGAACGGAACGACCTGCGCGTCGACCCCCGCCGCCGCATAGCGTGCCCGCAGGCCATCGGCGTCGGCCGCCCCGCTTTGATGCATAACCCGAAGCCCTTTAAACCCCTGCGCCGCCAACCGGCACAGCGCGCCACAGCAGCGCTCATTGACCGCGTGCGCTCCCTGACTGCCGCCCGTCACCAGCACCGCAAACCCCGGGGCCTGCCTGGCCGGGCGACCTGCCCCGGCAAGCTCGTGCCGCACCGGCAGCCCCGTCAGAACGACCCGCCGGCCGGGAAGCGCCGCTTCCGTCCCGGGGAAACTCACCGCCGTCACCTGCGCCAGCCGCGATAGTCCGTCCACCGCCTGCCCCGGAACCGTGTTGGCCTCGTGCAGCACCACGGGCACGCCACACAGCCACGCGGCCACCGCCGGCGGCAGGCTCGCATAACTGCCCATGGCCAGCAGGCGGTCGGGCCGCACCCGCCGCATCTGCCGCACGCAGCGGAAGACCGACGCTACTATCGCCAAAAACGTCCCCGCGCGAAGCGGCCGCGCGCCGGTGCGCCAGATCGGGCCGTCCCAAGCGGGCAGCGCAGCCTCCTCCACCGCCCGGCCCGAAAGCCAGACCGTGACCGCGTGACCGCGTGACCGTAGGGTGCGCGCCGTTGTCAAACCCGGAAAGACATGCCCGCCGGTGCCGCCGCAGGCGACCACAATATTCAAGCCTGGCGTCTGTTTACTGTTCACGGTGCCCTTTCTTCAAACGCAGTTCGCGGATCACTTCCCGCATGACGGGACGGCAGAGCGCCCACGCGCCCACGGCATAGACGGCAGCACCGACGGCCACAGCGGCCAGCATGGCCAGCGCCTGCGCCAGTTTGACCGGCAAGGTCCATTCACCCAGCAGGCTCAGCGCATGGACCTGCACCCACCAGGCCGCGCCGCCCATCAGGCCGGCCGCCACGATCACTCCGCCCGCCACGGGCGCCAGCCCGATGCCGCAGGGAGCGCCCAGGCGCCGGTGCAGTCGACGTCCGAGCAGCACGCCGGTGACCGCGCTCGTGATCACCGTCGACAGCAGCAGTCCCGCATGCTTCCAGCCTTGCGGCCAGGTCAGCACGCAGACGACATTCAGCACGAAGTTGAGTCCCACACTCCACAGGCCGATTCGCAACGGCGTGCGCGTGTCCTGCAGGGCATAAAAGGCCGGCGTCAAGGCCTTCTGGATGCTGAAGAAGATCAGGCCCGGCGCAAAGACCGCCAATGCGCGCGCCGTCCAGACCGCATCCTGCGCCTGAAACTCGCCCTTCGGCCAGACATAGAGGAGGTTCACAACCGGCCCAGCCAGCACGGTCAATCCAACCGCCGCCGGCACCGCGATCAGCAAGACATGGCGCAGCGAGCCTTCGAGCGTGGCACGCATGGCGTCCTGATCGTTGGCTTCCGCTTGGTGCGCGAAGGTCGGCAGCAACACCGTGCCGAAGGCATTGCCGATCAGCCCCAGAGGCAGGTAGACGATCAAATCCGCGTACTGGATCGCCGCCGGCGCCCACGGCGCGGCCCACATCGCGAGCAGTCCGTCCACCACCACGTTAATCTGGAATACGCCCACGCCGAGCATCATCGGCGCCAGCAGTGACAGGATGCGCCGGATGCGGGCGTCCCCGCGCCAGTCGAACCGAAAAGACAGCCGCACGCCGCGCCTGCGCAGCGCCGGCATCTGCACGGCCACTTGCACGCCCCCCGCCACAACCACGGCCCAAGCAACCACCCGGATGCGCAGCCGGGGGTCGTCGGGCAAGAGCGGACACAGGACCAGCAGCGTGAAGATCCAGATCAGGTTGAGAAACACCGGGGCCAATGCGGAGACGGCGAAGTTCCGGAGCGCGTTCAGCACGCCCATCGCAAGCGCTGCCAGGCAGATCAGCGGCGCATACGGGAGCATGATCCGCAACAGCGGCAGAATCTCGGCCCAGCGGCTTTCTGGCGAAAACCACCAAGCCTGCAGGGCCAGCGCGACCAGAATCCCGATCGCTGTGACCAGGCCCAGCACCGCCACCAACAGGCCGGCCACGCGACCGACCAGCCGATTGGCCGCCTCCTCGCCGTCGCGATTCCGCGTCTCGATGTAAACCGGAATGAAGGCCGCCGACAACGCGCCTTCGCCAAACAGGCGGCGAAACAGATTCGGAATCTGAAACGCGATCACAAACGCCGACTTGACCACGCCCGTCCCGAAGGCCACGGCCATGAGTTGCTCGCGCAGCAGACCGGCCACGCGGCTGATTCCCGTCATGGCGCTAACCAGAGCGGCGGCTCGCAGCACACGGGGCGCATGATGGGCCGGGGGATCAACCTGGGGGGACCCATCAACCCTGGGGAGGGGAAGCCTGCCGCCACTCATGCTACGCCCCTTTCCGCTCCCCGTGCGTGCAGATATGCCGAACAGCCTCGTGGAAGTTCTCGGCTCCGGAGAGAATCTCGATCTCCACCCGCAGGTAGTAGACCGGCACGGCCGAACTCGCCAGACGCGGCAGCCGAACAGCGTCCTTCTCGGTGGTGATCAGCGCGCAGGCGCCCAGTTCATCCGCCCGATTCACGGCGTCGATGATCTCCTGCGCCTCGTACCGGTGGTGATCGGCAAAACGGTCGCACGTCATCAACCGCGCGCCCATGCCGCGCAAGAAGCCCTCAAAGCTCTGCGGCACGGCGATTCCGGAGAGCGCGGCAACCTTCCGTCCCTCCAGCCAGGACAGCGGCAACGTCTCGTCGCTGTAGGCATTGCGCAGGTATTGGGGACGATGACAACACTCGATAATTTCGGCCTGGGCGTTCAATTCGCGGATCCGGGCGCGCAGTGTTTCCGATTGCCCGTCCGATTTTGTGATAAAAATGAAGTTGGCCCGTTTCAGGTTGCGCACCGGTTCGCGCAACACACCCCGCGGCAGGACATTACCGTTGCCAAAGGGATTGGTTTTGTCGATCAGCACCAACTCGAGCCGGTGCTTGAGCTTCTGATACTGAAAGCCATCGTCGAGCACCAGCGTATCGCAGCCAAACTTCTTAATCGCATAACGACCGCTCTTGACGCGGTTCCTGTCGACCAATACGACCACCCCCGGCAGGTTGGATGCGAGCATGTAGGGCTCGTCGCCGCCCATTTCGCTATCGAGCAACAGGTGGTGACCGTCGCTCACGACCCGCGGCGGTTCGAGTGTTTCGCGAAAAAACCGCTGATACCACGGAAGTTCCTTTTTGCGGTAGCCGCGACTGAGGATCGCTACCTTGCGTCCCGACTTGTGCAGCTCGCGGGCAAAGATTTCAACAACCGGGGTTTTGCCGGTTCCGCCCGCCGTGATGTTACCGACGCTGATCACCTGACAGCCGAGGGGGTAGCGTTGTAAAATCCCCACCTCATAGAAGAACAGGCGCGTCTGTACCACGCAACGAAAAAGATGCGCCAGCCCTTTGAGGCACGCCAGCAGCATTCGGATCGACCCGGTATGTCCCTGGTCGGCCCCCGGCTGCTGAATCAGGCGGATGAGAAACCGCTCGACCCGCTCCATTCGTTTTGTTTGATTGCGTGCCATGGTGTGTGAGATGTTTCTTGAAACCCAACGAATACCGCTTTTTCCCTCGTGCGTAAAGTATATGACGGTTGCAGGTTGCAAGCGAGCGTATTCTTGCCTCATGCGGGATAAAATGTTGTTGAACGGAATGCCCGTCCCGAGTGGCGCTCAGTTAAGAGATGCTTCCGAACATAATCGTAATCCGTTCTCCACCAGTAGTGGCAAACCGGGGACATGGCAAACCGGGGGCAGGGAAATAGTATGTTCAATCTTTTCTTGCGGCGCGGCCCTACCCGCTTCGCGCATTCACCCACACACCCACTCACAGACCCACACACTCTCCTTACGCCTTCCTTCTCTCTGACCGCAGGTCCATGATCAAGAGCAATCGGTGTCGGCGCAGCGCACGAGGTAGGGCGACGGCGCCCCCGCCGAGCCGCTGATAATGGAGATGAATAAAAAAAGCTGAAATTGAACCCGGTTCCTTCTCATTTTCCCGGCTTTCAACTTTCTCTTCTACCCGCCCTCGCGCCAGCGTTTTTCAGCTTTCAGCTTTTCAGTTTTCAGCTTTTCTGTTTGCCGCCCTACTTGCGCCGATCCATTGCCTTCAACGCCGCATCGGCGGCCATTTGGACGGAACGATTGGGGGCGGTCAGGCCCGCGCGGATCAGGGGGAGGTCGGAGGGGGCACCGATCTGACCCAGGGTGGCGATGGCGGTGCGACGGAGGGCGTCGTTCGTGTTCGTGGCATAGGTGCGGACCAGCGGGAGGAGGCGGACATCATTGCGCTTGCCGATCATCGCCAAAATGCTGAGCTTGGTCGGGGTGACCACCTCCGGGTCGGCCAGTTGCGCCTCCAGTTGCTGACTAAACGTCTCGCCCGGCTTCATTCGTCCGGCCGCTTCCTGCAATCCGACATTCACAATGGCCGTGCCCGCCAGACCGTCCTTGCCCTGCGCGTAGCGTGTCAGAAGCGACTGGATGGCCTCGGGATCAGATGAAGATTTTAGGCACTCGGAGAGAAATTGAAGACAGTAATCGCGCCAGACCGGGCTTTCGGACTCGTCGGCCAGCATCTTGGCGAAAAGCTCGTGCAGGCGTGGATTGGGCGACTCCTGCCAGACCAAGGCATTGGCCATGTTGTTGCGAGTCACGTCCCAGTGCTGACGGTTGAAGATCTCCTTCTCGAAAAACACGAGCAGATCGGCCGGCAGCGTATGATTCTCCATCGCCGCCGTTACCCGGTCCAGGCGCTCCTGCTCGGTGATGGTTCTGAAATCCTGCCACCCGGCCGGAAGCGTCTCCGCAGGAATCACACCGGCTCCGGTCTGTCCGGGTTGATTCGTGGCAGCGTCCGGCACACGAACCACAACCGGCGTCTGGTTCACCGGCACCGACTCGACAGGTGCGCGTCTCACCAAGCCCGGCGCCCGTGTGCGGATGATCGTCAAGGCGACGATACCGGCCGCCGCAAGCAGAATAGCCAATGTAAGAAGGCGATTACGGTTCATGGTGTTTTGATGCAAGAAACAGAGGACACTTCCAGCGCCTACTGATCCCCGCTGCATCCTGACTCAACTTCTCTTTCCCTCTCTCTGACTTCGTACTGTAACAACTTTCTAGATTCTAGTCTGACCCTGTGGCCGCTCGCGCCTAGTTTATGTCCCCGTCTGGTCTATCACTCCGCTCTCCTGATGGAGTTCTTGTCAAAAAGCAGTTCAATATCCTGCTCGTTTTTCTCAACAACCTTGAACGGTCTGAAGGCACTAACGAAATCGTGAGGACTCTTTGGAACCATCCCCTTTCCGAGAAGACGCACTTCTACGAGATACTGACCTGATGCAAGATGCAACTTAACACCTTTCTCGCCCAGCGCGCTTGTGTAATTCCAGGATTCCATCTGCGCGTCAGCCGTCCTACTTGAAGTTCCAAGACTGCGCAGGTAAACTCGAACCGGATCAACGGATCCAAGTATGTCCCCATCAATTCCTATGTGAAGATGGACAGCCTTGGCTTCGAGGGCATCAATCACCACCTCATTCGGCAAATCTCTAGGACATGGGAAAGACCCGTAAGCCACGTCTTCCTGACCCGCAATGCGCCATACAAAACGTGTGGAAGTATCATCGGGCACAAATATTCGCATACCATCTCTACCTTTACCCTCAACCGTGTATTCTAAACCTCGCTCGGATACCACCTGAATCGTCGTTTTATCATTCGCAACGCCTTCAACCTTACAGAAGACACTTTTCTTCCATTCCATTCCAATTTGAATATGCTCGGCATCAATGCGATGATTCAAGTCGAGATTCAACTCCGCCGTCTTGATATACGGAGACGAAAGTCGTAACGTGTAAGAATTTGGAGTTAGATTTCTTATGGTTGTTATGGCATTTGTAACCACAAGATTCTGCACGGTCCCGTCGTTTTTGCTGACTAATGTAAGTATGGGCTGGTATGGATATATTGCTTGGTCGAGCACCTGCGTTACGGTTAGTCCTACGGTCAACTCAATTCGTGGTTTGGGTTTCCCTATGTGAACAACAATCTGCTTCAACAGGTTGGGTTGTTTTGGGACCGTCAAAACCTGATCAGCTTCACTTACTTCTATAGGGACCGAATCATTCCCAATGCGCGCCATGGCTGTGATCCTGTAGACACCTGGCGGCGGTATTCGCGTTGTCTTCTGGTCACAGTAGATCACAACCTGCATACGATCGCTGCGCAAAAAAAGCGAACACGCCGCTAGTTCGTATTCGTTTTCGGCGCTGGATTTGACGTGCACAGGAATGAATACGGGCTTGCGCGGCAAAGCGATTTCCAACAACACATTAGTTGAAGACCGCATTTCCAGTCCTATTGATATAGGCTCATATACATTGGACTGTGTGTCAGTCGGACTGATCCTCACTTTCAGTTTCCCTCCGTTAACCGCAGGATACAGCAGTGTCGCCATTCCAAAGGAAGAGGTTGTCCACTTGTCCTCTCCCACGCCTTGCCAAGCCAAGAGCGTCCTCGTGAGACCTGTAAGTCCGCCGTTTCCGTCGTAGACCACAACGGCGTCGGCAACAGGCTTTCCTGACTCTCCATCTACTACCTTGATTGCCTGACTGAAGAGTGGATAAAGGTCAGCCAATTGTCGTTGCTCCAAAGGTAATGTCATGTGCTCTGTAAGGTTTGTGACCACCTGCGCATACCCAACCCCATTAGTACGATCCCGCAGTAATATTGTCGTTCTAAGAGGCATGTTGGTAGAATTCTTAATCCGTGTGCTTGCATGCCCCATCCAGACCTCAGTCACATCGAGACCGACATCCGTCTCGTTCACAATAAGTCCATTCGCCAGCGATGTTCTGGGCAAAAGTCCAGACATGTCGCATTCAACGAGTCCATCCGATATTGTTCGAAAAACTGCGTTGCCCCCAAAGCATAGACTGCCGGGCATGAACTGCAAGGATCCCAGCAAGAGCGTTATCAAAAGGAGAACTCTGTGCTTCATGATTCCGGTCTCCCTATGGCGACGTGAGATTGATGCCTTTTATGCGCACATTACCATCCGGATAGACATCTTGGATTCTGATGTACAAACTTTCAGACCCCGACCCCACTCGATTGCATACCCCGTGGCGTTCGTCCACCCGTGGTCCCAGTTTCTGTTGGCACCCTAGGTGACTGCGGATGGCACCTCAACACGGAATCGTCACCAAGTTTACCGGTTACGGTATTCGCATCGTTGAACCACCGCCCAACACTGTAACGCCGTTCGTGTCCTTCGTTACGAAGAAATACAAGTGTTGCCAAGGCTTCGCGCTCTGCCGTTCTGCCGCAGCCCCGATGATGGCCCACTCCTTTTCGCCTCGGAAAACAAGTGTCCCCTCTTCTGCTGAAGCACCCACGCATGTAAGTAGAAACTGCAGCGTTACGGGATCGGTCGCCTTCTCCATCGCCCGCAACAGCGCGCGCTTCACTTCCAACGCACCAGCGCCCGTTATCTTTATCCGCTTGGGATCCCCTTCCATCCCACTTCTCCCCGCCGGGTACTGCACGATCATGAGACCCCGAACCCGATACGTCCCTTCCTCAATGCTATTCCTTGTGCCCTCGTCCAGCAGTTTGATGATCGGTTGAACAGCCTGAATCGGAAGGTAGCGATGCGTGTAGTACAGGCGTCCCCCCATTGCGGCCAAAAGACAACCCGCCACTACCAACCCGAACACCAGATATCGTTTCATTGGATTACTCCGTCTCAGCATAATTTGTTGGAGAAGTGATGCGGAACCCCAACAGATAACCCACCGCCCCGTTCGTCTCCCAGAGGTCATTGATTAAATCGCCATCCGCATCACTTGCAAGGGTCCACACGATTCCCGTCCCCGTCCCATGCCGTTTCAAGCCTGAATCTTGAACGCCGGGTCAAAAAATACATTCGCAAACCCCTTTTCAGCCAGGCTCTAATCAATAACCAGATGACTCATATTCAGGTAGTACCATCCGTTTGAACTAACTCCCACGGACCAATCGGTTTCTCCTCTTGTCTTCTTTGCGTTAACCCGCATCACGGCCTTCTCTAATATTGCGCATTCGGACTGCTTATCGAATAAGACATTTTGTTCAATCGTGCCCAATATGACACAATTGAATGTTTCCCGTAAAACAATGATATCCGATGAATCATTCAAAACGTTTAAGATGGCTCGCTTAATTCTTTCCGCACCAACACCCCTAATCCGAATACGATTGGGATCTCTCTTGGGCCTTCCATCTGGGAGTCTTACCATTTCGCCGTTAGGCAGAAAAAGGGGCCCAGAAATTAGACGTGCAGCTCCTCTAAAATCTCCCTTCTCCAAGAGATTTACAATTGGCACTGCATCTCGTACTGGAAAGTAATACTGTGTTAGCCATTCATACAGCCCAACCCCCACCAGCATTCCTATAAGAACGAATCCAAATAGAAGTCTGATTCTTCGACTCTTAATACTCATGGGCATCAACGACCTCCGATCATGGCAAGACCCAAGACCAATCTTTCAATTCAATATCCGATATTCGCGCATCAACATGCGCCTCGTTACGTGGACACAGCCCACTCCCTGTCGTCGCGTTAATGCCGTTCGTGTTGCAGTAGGGATTTTGCGGGTAAGGGGGTGGATTAGTGACAGTATTCGCATCGGCCCACCCGTGACCCCAGTTTCCACGCCATTTGGCGTTGCTGATGCGTGTTGCTGCATTCGTGTCGAAACCCAAGGCGTATCCCCCTCCGCCTGCAACCTCCCATGTGTTGTGAATTATGTCTTGATCTAGGTCATCATAAGGCGAGTATACAAGCCCCGTTCCCCATCCACCCTGACTGTTCGGCAGTTGATCCGATTGGCGGTGGCCATTTTCGTGGTGGATGGTGGTGATGCATTCAAAGATGCCGATTTGGTTCCAGCGATAAATAGTGATGGCATCTATCCACTGATAACCCGGCCCGTAAGGTCCGCCGCCATATGTCCCAACTGCATTCGTCGTTTGCGCGGATATGCCATACATGCTATTCGAGTAGACCATCCGCTGCGCCTGCGGGCCGAAGAAGCCGCTAGGCCATGGACCATTTGTATTGCTGAACCCATTCGCGACCTGCTGCCAGTAGACGTACCAGTTGGGGTTGCCGGCGGCGACGTAATTGGTGCTGAGGGCGCCCGCCGCGATCACGCGGGCGGCGGCATTGGTTCCGGTGCGGGCGAAGCGGAACTGGACATTCGTGCTCCAGCACCAGTCGACGCGCTGGGTGAATCCGAGCCAGACGTTGGTGTTACCAAAAGCGCTGTTGTTGTTAGGCATGGTGGCGTACAGGAAGTTGGTGGCCCACGGCTGGTTAGGCACCGGCGCGCAGGCATTCGTCAGGGGCGTCACATTGCCGACCGCCGGCATCCGCCAAATCAGCCGATCCCAGACCAACTGCCGAGTGGCGGGAGCCAGACCTAGCAGACGGGAAGTCTCGACCGTGACTTTGCACTGGCCGGGGTTCGCATGGTCAAAGACGTACAGCGGATGCGTGGCGATGTCAGCGCTGGCGCCGGCCTCGCCGTTCGCCGGTAACGGGCCGGATGGTTTCGCGATCTTCACGTCCGGACAGATCATATACCAGGGGTCGACAAGTTCGCCTCTCCGCCCGATCTGAGGTCCGGCAGGATCGGTCGGGAGTAGCTGTTTAGACCATAGATAATCAGAACCCGAAACATTTGCAACGACCTTAAATGACGTACAGGTCAGATTGTTGGAATAAACCCCGCGCAACATCCCTTCTGTCTCGTTCGTGGCGCTAAGGCTTGTCGAACTGAACGTAACCGGCGGTTGCGTCCATTGCATGTTGAGACTGGGAGGCGTGACACCCCAATCCACCGATCTCCCAACTGGGACAATGGCCGTATGTATGCCATTGTTCGTCAGGATTACAGGAACGCTCGGACCCGGAAAACACAGGCGCGCATCCACCGCCGTGATGTTTACAACGTCCACGGTCTGCGTTCCAACTATTAAGGACAATTGAAATACACCCGCCGTGTGGGGAACAGCCACATAATTGACGAATCGATTCAGCGTCGGGTTGCCTGCGAAATATACATTGAGGGAGTTGGCATAGTTATTGGTTTGGGCTGGAAATACAGACCCCTTTGTCCAATGCCACCAGGCGTCACCGGCTGAAGCTACTTGATGGGAGGTGTTTGAATGAACAACCTTTACACTCACGTCGCTCACATCATTGGTTCCCAAGTATATTCTAACATTCGCGCCATAATACCCGGTGAGCGATGGCATATTTGTTGTGACAGGTATTTGCCCGGGAATGCGAACGAAAAATGGCTTAATCCAGTTACCTTGGTTGATGATAGTTGCAGTCGGATGCTCGGCGTTCGCGCTCTGGATGTCCCTGTTGGCCGGATTATTAGGAGCGGCTGCACCAGCGGCTTTGGTGCTGGCTAACGCAACCCCACCCCCATTAATTGGGCTACCGGGAGCGATTGGCACTGGCGCAGGGGGGGGCGGAACAGCGGACGCCAGCCAAACGCTCCAGTCGTAAGCGGTAATTTGTATGCTCTCCAAAGCCGGATTATCCTCCACGATCAAGGGGGCTTCCACCAGGCCATTGGACGTGGTGATATATGACATGGAAGAGAAGTACGCCCAAGAACTCAGGTCCATGGGGGCAGCAGGAGTATTCTCCAGCGTTGTCAGGACACCATTGCTGGAAAATTGCACTTGGGTCACAAAGAAGGTGATGTCGTGGTTGTCGAAGGGTTCCGAAGGTGCGTTGGTCGTATCGTCCCGGTGATGACGCAAGGTCAGAAAATTAGTCAGCACCCCTGGCACTGGCAATGCATCGGGAGAAAATGTCCATTCGCCCTCCTCGCTCACGGTATCCCAGATAAAGGCGACATCCGAATCCACGTGGATCGTATGAATGGTGCATTTCGGATTGAGAATGCCGTCGGACAGCACATCGCTCGATGTCATTACGCCGCTAATGACGCCCCCAGCGGCCGTGGCTACTTTCACCGCAGCCACATCCGCTGTGGCGGTCAAGCTCCCCATCTCCAATTTTGCATCCCGGCCAACCTCATGTCCTCGACCATTGACCAAACTGACCTCCACCGAAATGTTGGCCACCGCTGGCAACACCTTGATATCCACGTCCGCCTGATGGGCGGCCGAGGCGAATCCGCCAGCGCCAATGCTCACGCCAACTGAAGACACATATCCGGTTGGTGCATTCTTGGGGGTGACTGTGATGGAATCGACCTGGTAGACCGTGAACGCAACCCGGTCATAGTACGTCCCGGGTGTGGTGGGATTGGCACCGTTGTTGATGGCTTCCAGGCAGAGGGTTTCGGGGCCGCAGTTCGTCCAGTTGCCACTGGCGTCTTTTGTGGGGCCGGTGGCGCTAACTGAGACGCCTTTAACCCATAGTTGAGTGGGCATGGAAGATGCCGGGTCCCACAGGGTCGGGCTTAAAACTTGTGTCCCGCCATTCGTCGCAGTCCATACTTCGATCCTGGCGCTGTTCCAGTTCAGCCGCGTCTTCATGGGGTCGTTGACGCCGACGGCTTTCAGCGTGATCATTTTCCAACCGTTCGAGCAGACGAATCCGCCGGGGCCTTTCGGGGTGATGCTGGGGGATGGCTCATAGAACTCGTCATAGTCGGCCACACCGTCAATGCTCAAATCGAGCTCGGTGATGTGCGGATTCAACGCCGCCCGAATGATCCAAGTTGTGAATGCGATTGCCATGATGCAGATGAGTTTACGCTTCATGTATGCTCCGGTCAATGTGTGAGTTGAAAATTCGGGAGTCGGGAATCGGGAGTCGGGAATCGTGATAACTACTGCCCCACGGGGTCACTGCCTTGGTAGATCGCGAGCGAGTGGCAGGAGCCGGTGAAGAGGTCGGGGGTGGAGATCATCCGGTAGGCGCAGAGCCATTTGCCGCTGGCGGCATCGTAGGTGAAGTCGCTGGTGTTGATGGTCTTGTCCAGCGTCGAGTCCTCAAAGGTGACGCCGCGGATGATGATGTGCATCGAGACGTTCAGATTCACGACCTGCGGGTCCATCTCCAGGTTGGTCTGGAGGAGCTTGGCACCGTCCGGGAAGGTTTCCAGAACGCCGATATAGGTCGTGGCCTGCGAACAGAGGGCAAATTCGTCCACCTCTTGCTGTGCGAGGATCGGGCCGGTCGGACTGCCCAAGCGGGCTTGCAGGATCGGCGTGCCAGCCTTCAGCGGCTTGAGATAAAGACGCACGCCGCGAGCGGTGGTCTCCTTGACGCTGACTTGCAGCAGCGTGGGATCGTTGGCGGTGAAGAACACGGCGGAGGCGGGTCCGTAGACGAGGACCTCTTTCTCGCGGCGGAAGCCGATCTGACAGGCGATCGGACCTTGGAGGTCCACCTGCGTCACGGAGATGACGAGGCTGGCGAAGGAGATGCCGTCGAGCGTGGCAATCGCCGTGAACGTGCCCGCCCGGTCGAAGAGGACGGGGAAGGAGCAGGGGCCGGGGTTCAGCGTTCGGTGTTCGGCAAAGACGGCGCCGGAGGCGTCAGTGACCGTGATAACGCGTTCGCCGGCGATGCTGTTGCTTGCGGAGAGGATGACCGATTCGCCGAGGCGGATCTGTGTGTCGGGCGCAACGCCGATCTCCAGTGCGCGCCAGAGCACGCTGCCGGTGAGGTCGGCGAGGCCGCTGCGGTGCAGGGTCAGCGGCGTGGGGGCGTCGGGCAGGAGCGGGTAGCGCATCAGGTAGCGGAAGTCGCCGATGGCGAGTCCGGGCATGTTGCCGCTGGGGCCGTCCAAACTGACTTGCGCGGGTGTGCCGTCGAGCGTGGCGTGGGCGATGGAGAGGTAGGCCGGCGAGACAACCGACTCGACGGGGAGCAACGGGATGTTGGAGGTGAAGACGGCGACGGTCTCCGTGGAGCGGTAAGAGGCGGCTCTGTAGACCCGTGCGCGGAGGGTGGCGTCATGGGTCAGCGTGAGCGGACCGGAGACGGCGGGCGACGCCTCGGTGACCGGCGAGCCATCGAAGGTGAAGCGGGTGGTGGTTTTGGGCTTATCGGAGATGATCATCTCGCGGGAGCCAACCGGATCACCGCCAGCGAGGGTGAGCCAGAAGCGGGTGGCGCCGATCGGGGCGGTGACGCGGCCGCTGCCGTTCGTGCCGGTGTAGGTGACCCAGCCATTGGCATCGGTGGTGGCGCTGACCAGCGGGGCTGCGCCGACGATGAGGCGTACTTTTTCACCAGCGAACTCAAAGCGAGTGGCCTGTCCGGCAAAGGTGCTGATGGGGATGCGGGCGAAGTTCGCCAGGTTCTGGGATGGCGTGGCGCCCTGGGTCAGGCCTGCGGCGCAGCTCCAGAGCGAAATATCGCCGCCCGTACCGGTCCAGTGCTGCGTCATCAGCATAAAGACGCGGTTGCCGGTCTCGGCGTACCAGAAGTCATAATTGTTGCCATCCCAGTCCGTGAACTCCGTGACACCGGCAAAGAGGGCGGGATAATAGGTGGCAGAGAGATCGGCTAGTGACCAGATATAGAACGCGAAGGGTCCGCTATCGGGCGACAGGCTCGCACCGGGGAACTGCCACCGGATCCGGGCGGCCGTGCGCGCCCGCATGGCCGCCACGGTTGCGCCGTCCTGCGAAAGGGCTGCCACGCTTTCAAGCCCTTGGCCCGGATACTTGACGCCCGTGCGCCAGCCGGGGGTGTTGGTGAGCGGGGCGAGCACGGCGGGCGTGATGCTGACGGTCTGCGGCTGACTGAAGGATCCGCCAGCAGGGGTGATGATGGGTTTAGGTGGCGTGGGGACGTTGTTGATTTGGAGAACGGCTGAGCCGAAGATGCTGCCCACGTGAGCGAGCACCGGGTACGCCACGCCCGCATCGCCATCCGCGGTGGCCAGGCCGGAGGCGTTGATCGAGATGTCCTGGGCGCTCCAGGAAAACGCGGGCTGGGACGCCATCAAGACGTTGAACTGGTCGTATGCGGTGGCGCTAAACTGGCGGGTAGACAGCGGATCGAGGGCGACGGATGCCGGTGTGACGACTATGCGGGCGGCGGTGGCCACCACCGTCACGGGAACCGTGCTGGTGGCGGTTAGAGATTGGGCGTCCTTGACCATGGCTTTCAGAACGTATTGGCCGGGTTTCTTGAAGGTTGCTTGGGTCACCTTGGCCAGTTTCGAGGCATTCGGTGAGAAGGTGACACTCGCGGGGCCGGTGGCCGACCAGATATAGGTGAGGGCGGCCTCGCCCGCATCGTCGGCTCCGAGCACCGTGGCGACGACGTTCGTGGTGGTGACGGGGTTGGCGCTGACGGCGGCCGGTGTGGCGAAGGCGGGCGCGGCGTTGACGGTGATGCTAGCCGTGGCCTGCCGGCCGCAGGAGGAGGCCGTGAGCGTGTACGGCCCGCCGGGCGCGGCCGCCGTGAAGACGCCGTCGCTGCTAACTGTTCCGCCTCCGCTGATGGCAAAGGCGACCGCAGGCTGCGGTGCGAGGTTCTTGACGAACTGATCGCGGACGACAGCGGTAAACGTGCGCGAGGTGCCGGGATTCATGCGCAGCGACGTGGGCGACAGGGCGATCGAGGTGGGCGTCGCCGAGACTGCGACCGTCACCTCACTCGTGGCCGTTTGGCCGGCCTTGTCCGCGATCACGAGCTGAAACGTGTAACTGCCAACCGCCTTGAACGTGACGGTGGTCTGTTTGGCGGCGTTGTTCCCGTTGCGGCTGTAGGTCGGAACCGCGGGCGGGGTATTCACTGTGCTCCAGGTATAGACCAAGTTGGCAGCGCCGCCGTCGTCCGCGCCCAAGACAGAAAGGACGGTGGTCTTTGCTGTCACGACGGCCGGATTGGCCGAAGCTGGAGCCGCCACTGTGGGTGGAGCATCAGCAAAAGCCGACGAGGAAACGAATATGGCTGCAAGCGTGACGGCCTTCACTCCACGAGCACCGGCGCACACCCCACGAATCAATTGCAACATACCTGACCCCCATTCCCAAAATTAATCTGCAAAAAATCAC
The DNA here is from genome assembly GCA_945870025.1 of Akkermansia muciniphila. Taxonomy (GTDB): domain Bacteria; phylum Verrucomicrobiota; class Kiritimatiellia; order RFP12; family JAAYNR01; genus VGWG01. The sequence continues at coordinate 41,665 of CAMBQN010000014.1, read as the reverse complement.
CCGCTAACTTTTGGAGTGGCACACGGTATGGTGGAGTTGGTGTTTTTGCAAGAACAAAATATGCCAGGTTACGAAATAATCCCAATTCTGGCCCTGAATGTAACTGGACATCTTCGCACACATCTGGCATGCTACGAACCCTGACTTCGATGCCGATTAAGGAAAGGCTCATCCATCTCAAAAAGACCCATCCGTGTTCAACTCTATTCGATCCGGGAGAGCGCTGCGCTGTTCCAGACGGCCGCCGAGCTGCTGAAGCCTCACGACCTCCATCTGGTCTATCACAACCATTGAAAAAGGCCCGGCTGGGCTTCGGACGCTGAAGGAATAACGAGAAATGCTCTGTCGGCCCAGACGGATAAGGACCCATTGATATGTGCGAAAAATGCGGATGTTCGGATCCCACCTTACGGCAGCGTGGCCACACGTTGGCGCATGCGCATGCCGCGCCCCGCGCACACATCCACGAACCCGAGGCGGCGGAGCTCTCCCGCCACGACCGTCTGGCCGAGCGAAATCGCGGATTTTTCATTGCCAAGCGCGTCTTTGTGGTCAATCTCCTCTCGTTCGCCGGGTCCGGTGTGCGATCCTTGGTCGACCGCACCGTGGCCGAATATGGTCTACGGAGGAAACTCCGCGTCGTCACGAGCGAATTTCTAGATCAGATCCACGCCCATCATGACCACGACGGCCACGCACACGGCGACAGCCCAGCACTGGACAACGAGAATGTTTCATTGGATGCCCACGGAATCGCCCATGCGCTTAACCACCTGGATCTGGACACGACCGAGATCGTCCTGCTGGAAAATGGCGGCAGCGCCGCAGCCCAGTCTGTGTATGACCTTGGCGAAACCGTGCGCGTGGCGCTTTTTTCGCTTGCCAATGGCGAGAGTAAACCGCTAAAATTCCCTTTTATTTTCAAGGACGCGTCGGCGGTGGTGATCCATGACACTGCCCCAGCGGCGGTTTCTGGCTTCGACCGAATCAAGGCGCGTGCCAATGTTGCTCGGGTGGCACCGGACGCGCAGATTTTGGAAGTCGCGACCGCCACCGGCGCTGGCATGGATGCTTGGTACGAATTTTTGGAAAAAGGATTGCAGCAGACCCAATCGTGAGCACAAACCGGTAAGGGGCGGGGCCGCCGGCTCCGCCGTCAATTGCATGCGCCCGGCGCGCAGCGTGGTTTCGAGTCAAGCAACAAGGAGACAAGATCATGGCAAAACAGAAGATCGTCGCAGCCATCAAGAGTGGCCGCATTCTGGTGTCGGACGGCGCCTGGGGCACCTTCCTGCAGAAGAAGGGGATGAAGCCGGGCGAATGTCCGGAACTCTGGAACATCGAGCACGCCGCGGACGTGGAGGACATCGGCCGCAGCTACATTCAGGCTGGCGCGGACATGATTGAAAGCGACAGCTTTGGTGGCACCTCCTTCAAGCTGAAGCACTTTGGTTTGGAAGGCCGCGTCGCCGCGATCAACGAAGCCGCGGCCCGGATCTCCCGTCAGGCCGCCGGTCCCGACAAGTGGGTAATCGCCTCAGTCGGCCCCACCGGCCAGATGCTGGCTTTGGGCGACGTCAGCGAGGAGCAGATCTTCGAATCCTTCCGGGAGCAGTCCGTGGCGCTGGCCAAGGGCGGCGCGGATGCGCTCTGCATCGAGACCATGAGCGCCATTGACGAAGCTGTTCTGGCCGTTCAGGCTGCCCGCAAACACACCTCCTGCGAGGTCATCTGCACCTTCACCTTTGAGAAGAACACGAAGGATGAATACCGCACCATGATGGGCGTCTCTCCGGCCGATGCGGCTAGGGCCCTGGTCGAGGCTGGCGCGCATGTCATCGGCACCAACTGCGGCAATGGCATGGAACGCATGATCGAGATTGTGCGCGAAATGCGCGAGGCCACCCCGACCACGCCGATCCTCGTGCATGCCAACGCCGGCCTGCCGAAGAGCGTGAACGGCGCGGACATCTTCCCGGACACTCCGGCAGACATGGCCAAGCTGGTCCCGGCGCTGGTCGCTGCCGGCGCAAACATCATCGGCGGCTGCTGCGGCACCACGCCCGCCCACATCAACGCCATCCGCAAGGCGGTGGATGGGCTGAAGAAGTAGAAGTAAATGTTCGTTCTTGGTTCTTCGTTCTTGGTTCTTGGTTGGGAGAATGCTCAGCACACGAAATCACGCGGCAGCCTCTTAACCAGAAACCAAGAACGCGGCACCAAGAACTAAAAACCAAGAACTACGAACGAAGAACGAGGAACGAACGATGTCCTTCCAACCCAAATTCATGGCCACTGCCATTGGCAGCATGCCGTTTGACAATGCCGACTATGCCGTAGATGTTTCGCTGAAGCACCTCTCCGAGGCGCCGATCTGGCCACAACTGCCGAAGTTCGGCATGAACGAGCAGATGGAGATCCAGTACTCCGAGGGGATGCCCTGTGCGGTGATCGACCGCGAAAAGCAGCGCATGTTCTTCCAGACCAACCAGGACTACTCGGATGCCTTCGCGCAGTTCTACGAGAAGTACATGACCTCGACCGAGACCGGCGACTGCTCTGCCCTGGCGATCGGTCCCGAATTCTCCCGCGGCATCCCGGCGCTCGAGAAGAAGCTGAAGGCTCTGGGACGCAAACTCCCAGCCGTCAAGGTGCAGACCACCGGCCCGTGCAGCTTCGCGCTCACACTCGTGGACGAGAACAAACGCGCCATCTACTACAACGAGGAATTTCTCGACATGATCGTCAAGGCTCTGGCCATGAAGTGCCGCTGGCAGATCCAGAAGTTCCGCCCCTATGCGGAGCGCGTGATCTGCTTCATTGACGAGCCGATCCTCTCGGCTTTCGGCAGCTCGACCTACGTATCGGTCAAGCGCGAAGACGTCGTGGCGCGCGTCAACGAGGTCGTCGAGGCGATCCACGCCGACGGCGCGCTCGCAGGCGTGCATTGCTGCGGCAACACCGAGTGGAGCATCCTGATCGATGCTGGCGTGGACATCGTGAACTTCGATGCCTTCGGCTTCGGCGAAACCATTGCCATGTACGCCGCCAGCGTCAAGGCCCATCTGAACAAAGGCGGACTCTTGGCCTGGGGCGTAGTGCCGACCTCCTCGATCATCCGGGAGCAGACGGTCGAGTCGCTCGCCGCCAAGCTCGAGCAGGGAATGCAGCACCTGGCTGCCACGGGGATCGACCGGCAGCAGATCGCCGCTCAGGCGCTCATCACCCCCTCGTGCGGCACCGGCTCGCTGGACCCGGCAGACGCGATGAAGGTTTTCGAGTCCCTCAGCGCCCTGTCGAAGGCGATGAAGGCCACGTACAAGTTCTGAGATCGGACGGCATCGTTCTTCGTTCTTGGTTCTTCGTTCTTGGTTGGCAACGGATACGCGCATCGCTCCAACAAAGAACCAAGAACGAGGAACCAAGAACGACAAACGGGGATGTTTCATGAGCGACGTCCATTGCCCAGGCCAGGATCAGCGCTACTGGAGACCGGAAGATATCTTTCAGGTCGCCTGCCCGCAGTGCGGCGCAGAGATCGAGTTCTGGAAGGACGAACCTGTGCGGATCTGCGCCGGCTGTAAGCGTGAGGTGCGCAACCCGCGCCTGGATCTGGCCTGTGCGAAATGGTGCAAGGAAGCGGAGAAATGTCTCGGACGGGAAGTGAAGAAGGATAAGCAATAGGAATCGTTCGTGGTTCTTTGTTCGTCGTTCTTGGTTGCTGTCGCCAGCCGCATACGCTCCAACCTGGAGGGCGAGCGGCCTCACGAGCCGCAACGAAGAACCACGAACCACGAACCAAGAACCAAGAACCAAGAACCAAGAACCAAGAACATGAAACTCGCCATCAGCGGTAAAGGCGGCGTGGGCAAATCCACGCTGGCAGCAGCGCTCGCGCTGCTGCTGGTGCGGCGTGGCCGCACCGTGCTGGCCGTGGATGCCGACCCGGACGCCAACCTGGCGGCCTCGCTGGGAATTCCAGCAGCCGTGCGAGAGCGAATCGTGCCGATCGCCCGGCAGATCGCCCTGATCGAGGAGCGCACCGGCGCCCAGGCCGGCAAGTTCGGGCAGATGTTCAAGATGAACCCGGATGTCGCCGACATTGCCGACGCCTACGCCTGGCGGCATGCGGGCGTGGCCTTGCTGGTGCTCGGGGCGGTTACGCGCGGCGGCGGCGGCTGCGCCTGCCCGGAGAACGTGCTGCTGAAGGCGCTGGTTTCCAACGTCGTGCTGCATCGCAATGAGGCGCTGGTCATGGACATGGAGGCGGGGATTGAACACCTCGGCCGTGGCACCACGCACGGCGTGGACACCCTGATCATCGTGGTCGAACCCGGCCAGCGTTCGATCGAAACCGCACGCCACGTGAAGACCCTCGGCGCCGAAATCGGCTTGCGCCGATTTCGCGTGGTGGGGAACAAAATCACCAGCCCTGCGGATGAGGCTTTTGTGCGGGCGGCCTTCCGTGACGAGGAGCTGCTGGGCATGATCCCTTACACCGAACAACTGCGCGGCGCCGACCGCGAAGGACGCTCCGTGCTGGATGACATGCAGCCGGAATTGCTGCAAAAGTTTGAGGACATTCTGGACAAGCTGGAGAAAGGATGATAAACCATGACAGCCAATGAAATCGCACGGAAGAAATACCAGAGCCTGATGGCCGAAGTGGATGCGTTGGAGGAGCAGATTGTCGGCCTGACGGAGCAGCCGAAAGCGCCGGAGCGCAGCCGGCAGATCGAGCAGATCCAGGAGAAGCTGGCCGAGCGTCGCACCGAGCTGGCGCGCATCAGCGATGGCTGCGGCACACCACATGCAAAGTAACCCCCAACCCCTGAAACCTGAACACTGAAACCTGAAACCTGAACACTTTCCCATGTCCTTCACCATTGCCATCACAGGAAAAGGCGGCGTCGGCAAAACCACGGTCTCCGGGCTGGTGGTTTCGCGACTGATTGCCGGCAACCGGCGTCCGGTGCTGGCGGTGGATGCCGACCCCAACACCTGCCTCGACACCGTGCTCGGCATTTCATTGAAGCAAACCATCGGCAGCGCCCGCGAAGAGGCGCGCATCATCGCCGGCAAAGGGATGGGGGCCGGCATCTCCAAGCAGGAAATGCTGGAGATCAAGATCGCGGAGAGTCTGGTGGAAGGCGCGGACTTCGACTTTCTCGCCATGGGCCGACCCGAGGGCCCCGGCTGTTACTGCTACGCGAACAACGTGCTGCGGACGGCGCTGGAGAAGATTGCGCACCATTATCCGTGGATCGTGATTGACAACGAAGCCGGATTGGAGAATCTGTCCCGCCGCCTGTCGCAGAAGGTGGATGTGCTGGTGATGGTGGCCGATCCTTCGCGCCGGGGACTCGAAACCCTGCGCCGCCTGCACGCGCTGGCCCGGGAGATGGAAGTCTCCTACGGCAAGCTGGCGTTGGTCGTCAACCGCCTGCGCCACGATCAACTGCCGGACGAACTCGACGCCATCCGGCGCGAAACCGGCGCCGATTATGTGCTGGCGCTGCCGGACAACGCCGAGGTGGCCGCGCTCGGGGAGCGTGGAGGCCCGATTGCCGAGCTGCCGGCGGAGAACGAACTGGTGAAACGCGTGGATGGTTTTTTGAAGACGATTACTGACTGACGTAACACAGTAGCTGCGGGCAGTCCCTTGCCCGCAGCAGCGATGAACGACACCCTTGGGCAGGACGACTGCCGCAGGCAAGAGACCCGCTTAGGAGAAAGCAAACATGGCCAATGAAGTAAAGACATCGACCGACCGGGCCGTTGACGCGGCATCCATCGCCTTGATTGACAAGGCCGGGTGCGACTGCGTGGACACCTGTTTCAGCCGCATGGACACGCAGAAGAACCAGTGCACCTTCGGCACCAAGGGCGTCTGCTGCAAGATCTGCCACATGGGACCCTGCCGGATCACGCCCAAGTCGCCCCGCGGCGTCTGCGGCGCAGACGCAGACACCATCGTGGCCCGCAACTTCCTGCGCGAGGTCAGCGGCGGCACGGCCGCGCATTCCGACCATGCGCGCCACCTCGTGCTGCTCCTCCGGAACGTGGCCCAAGGGCACGGCGGCGGGTACGAGATCAAGGACGAGCGCGCCCTGCGCTACTCCGCGCGCCTCTACCAGATCGAGGAGATCGGCCGCACCAAGGAAGCCGTGGCCCTCGACCTGGCCAACCTCTTCCTGGGCGAGTTCACCTCGCAGGAGGAGCCGCTCAAGACGCTGCAGCTCGCACCAACCAAGCGGCAGGCCATCTGGGAGAAGCACGGCGTGGTACCCTTCGGCGTGGACCGCATGGTGGTCGAGGCCATGCACCGCACCACCATGGGTGTGGACCACGACTACCGCAACCTTCTGCGCCACGCCTTCTGCGTCTCGCTGGCAGACGGCTGGGGCGGCGCGCGCATAGGCACCATCGCATCGGACATCCTCTTCGGCACCCCCACCCCGATCCGCGGCGCCGCCAACCTCGGCGTGCTCGGCGAGAAGACCGTCAACATCATCGTGCACGGCCATGATCCGACACTCTCGGACATGCTGGCCGTGATGGTGGATGATCCGGAGATCAAGGCCTACGCCAAGTCCGCAGGCGCGGAAGGCGTGACCCTGGCCGGCCTCTGCTGCACCGCCAATGAGATCCTGATGCGCCATGGCATCCCGGTGGCCGGCAACTTCCTCCAGCAGGAACTGGCCATCATCACCGGCGCCGTGGAGATGATGGTCGTGGACGTGCAGTGCTGCATGCCCAGCCTGCCGCTGGTTGCCAAGTCCTACCACACCGAGGTAGTCTCGACCGCAGACATGGCCCAGACCACCGGCGCCGCGCACATGCGGTTCGACGAGCACGACGGCGTCGGTTCCGCCAAGGCCATCCTCAAACGCGCGATCGACAACTACAAGAACCGCGACCCGAAGAAGGTCCTCATCCCGAAGCACAGCGAGCAGATGGTCGCCGGCTTCAGCGTGGAGGCCATCAAGTACATGCTGGGCGGCTCCTACCGCGCTTCGTTCCGTCCGCTGAACGACGCCATCATGCAGGGGCGCATCCGCGGCGTGGTCGGCATTGTCGGCTGCAACAACCCCAAGTCCAAGAGCGACGAATACACCAACGACCTCACGACCGAGCTGATCAAGCAGAATGTTCTGGTCCTCAAGACCGGCTGTTCCGCCATCTCATCGGGCAAGCGCGGCTGGCTCACACCGGAGACCGCGCTGCAGTTCGCCGGCGCCGGTCTGCGCGAGGTTTGCGAGGCCGTCGGCATCCCGCCCATCCTGCACATGGGCAGTTGCGTGGACAACTCGCGCCTGCTGGAGGCGGCCACGGAGATCGTCCACGAGGGCGGCCTCGGCGACGACCTCTCGAAGGTGCCGGCCGTGGGCGTGGCGCCGGAGTGGATGAGTGAGAAGGCCATTGCCATCGGCTGCTACTTTGTGGCTTCCGGCGTGGACGTGATCCTCGGCCACCCGTTCTACATCAGCGGCTCAGAGAACGTGACCCACTACCTGAACGCTGGCACGAAGGAAGACTTCGGCGCGTCGTTCCACGTCTGCGACTCGGCGGCCGACGCCGCTGCCCGCTGCCTGCAACTGTTGGAAGAGAAACGTGAAAAGCTCGGCATCAACCGCAAGGTCGAGCGTAAATTGCTGGATATGAAGGACCGGAGAGAAGCCAATGTCTAAGATCATCTGCAGCAGCGCCATTGACGGAGCCATTGCCTGGGTGGCCCAGGCCGAAACCAAGCTGGCGGAGGCGATTCAGGCCAAGGGCGAGTCGTCGCCGGTGGCCTTCCCGAACACCGCCTACTTCCTGCCCGTGATCTATTCGCTCACCGGCGAGAAGGTCGCAACCCTGGGCGACATGCGCAATATCCTGCGCCGCGCCAAGCAGCTCCTCCCGCAGCGCCCATCGGCCAAGGTCTGGCTTCCCTACCTCGGCAATACGCTGGACGCGGGCGTAGCCGCGCTCTTCGCCTGCGAAATCATCGAGGCCTGCAAGTACGTGATCGGGCCGAACCCCGTGGACGGCATCTGGCTCGGGGCCGCCAACGACGTGATCATGCGCGAGCGCGGCATCGAGTTCGTGGACGGCACAGCGCCCGGCTTTGCGGCCATTGTGGGCGCCGCGCCCACCAAGGAGATCGCCGTGCAGATCGCCCGCGAGCTCCAGCAGAAAAACCTCTACGTGTTCATGGCCGGCTGCACCAACGGCGTGCAGTTTGCCGAGCAGCTCGCCGAGGCCGGCGTGCAGCTCGGGTGGGAGACACGCCTCGTGCCGTTCGGGCGCGACGTCTCCGCCGCGATTTATGCGCTGGGATTTGCCAACCGGGCTGCGCTCTCGTTCGGCGGCGTCAAGCCCGGTGATTTCCAGGCGAATCTCCGCTACAACAAGGACCGCGTCTTTGCGTTCGTGCTGGCTTTGGGCGAAGTCACGCCCGAGAAGTATGCCGCAGCCGCAGGCGCCATCAACTACGGCTTCCCGGTCATCGCCGACACCGACATCCCCCAGATCCTCCCCACCGGCGTCTGCACCTACGAGCATGTGGTCTCGAACGTGCCGCACGCCACCATGGTCGAGCGCGCGCTTGAAGTGCGCGGCTGCAAGGTCAAGATCACCCAGGTCCCGATCCCCGTCCCCTACGGCGCCGCCTTCGAGGGCGAACGCATCCGCAAGGCGGACGTGCAGGTCGAGTTCGGCGGCAACCGCACCACGGCCTTCGAGTTCGTCACGTCGGTCGCCCTAGACCAGATCAACGACGGCGACGTCGAAGTGATCGGCCCTGACATCGATCAGGTCCCTGCCGGCACCGCCCTCCCGCTGGCCATCTGGGTCGAGGTCGCCGGTCGCAAGATGCAGCCCGACTTTGAGCCGATCCTGGAACGCCAGATACACCATCTTGTCAACGGCGCCGAAGGCATCTGGCACATGGGTCAGCGCGACATTGTCTGGACGCGCGTCTCCAAGGCCGGTTTTGCCAAGGGGCTGCGCTTGCGTCATTACGGCGACATCCTGCACGCCAAGCTGCTCTCCGAGTACCCGGCCATCGTGGACAAGGTCAAGGTGACGATGGTCACCGATGCCAAGGAAGTTGAAAAGCGCGTGGCTGTGGCGCGCAAGGTCTACGACGAGCGCAACCGCCGGCTGGAATCCATGACCGACGAGTCGGTTGATATCTTCTACTCCTGCCTCCTCTGTCAGTCGTTCGCGCCCAACCACGTCTGCGTGATCACGCCCGAGCGCCTCGGCCTCTGCGGCGCCTACAACTGGCTGGACGGCAAGGCGGCCTACGAGATTGACGAGACCGGCCCGAACCAGCCCATCAAGAAGGGCGAATGCCTGGACCCGGTCAAGGGAATCTGGAAGGGCATCGACGACTTTGTTTACACCACCAGCCACAAAGCCGTCACCTCCTTCAGCGCCTACTCGCTCATGAACAACCCCATGACGAGCTGCGGTTGCTTTGAGGTGATCGTGGCCTACGTGCCGGAGTGCAACGGCGTCATGGTGGTCAACCGCGAGTTCCAGGGCGAAACCCCGGCCGGCATGACCTTCTCGTCACTGGCCGGCAATGTCGGCGGCGGTCAGCAGACGCCGGGCTTCATGGGGTGCGGCAAGGTCTTCCTGACCTCGAAGAAGTTCCTCTTTGCCGAGGGCGGCTTCAAGCGCCTGGTCTGGATGCCGAAGGAACTCAAGACGCTCCTGGCCGACGACCTCAAGAAACGTTTCGCGGAGCAGGGCGCGCCAGACTTGCTCGACCAAATTGCCGATGAAACCGTGGGCGCGGACGGTGCCACGATCAAGGCTTTCATGGAAAAGAACGGTCACCCGGCGCTGCAGTTGCCGGACATGGCCTCGTATGCCGAAGCCGCTGCGACGCCCGCTTCCAGCGAACAGCCGGCGGTAACAACCAACAGCCAACCACCAACCAAGAACGAAGAACCAAGAACCAAGAACCAAGAATCGCCAGCGGTGACCGCCGAGTCGTTGGCCGAGATGCGCGCATCCATCATGCGTGAGGTCGTGCAGTCCATCATCGGCACGCTCAGCCAGCAGTTCCTGGGTGTAGCACCGGCCGCAGCAAACATCCAAGAACCAAGAACCAAGAACGAAGAACCAGGAACGAAAGCACCCAAGGCTTCCGAGCGCATCGGCGCCGTCCAGGCCTTCAACATCCGCAAGGAGAAACCGGAGTGCCCGGTGTGGACCGTCAAGCTCGGCGCCACCAAGCAGGAAGGCGGCACCCGCGGCCGCTCCTATACGATCGGTGGCGCAGAGGCCATGCCGTTCCATCTGTGGGAAGGCGCACTGCCCAACCGGCCGCGCGTGGCCCTGGAAGTGTTTGATATAGTCAGCGAGAAATACCCGGCCGTACTGCGCGAGATTTACGGCCCGGTGCTGAACAATCCGGCCGCCATGGCGAAGCTCTGTGTGGAAAAATACGGCGCAGAACTGATCAGCGTGCGCCTCGACGGCACGCATCCGGAACGCGGCAACCGCTCAGCCGAACAGGCCGTGGCCGTCGTGAAGTCCGTGCTGCAGGCGGTGGACGTGCCGCTGATCATCACCGGGCACAACCACTTCGACCGCAACAACGAGGTCATGAAAGCCGTGGCTCAGGCCTGCGCCGGCGAGAACTTGCTGCTGAACTGGGTGGAGCAGAACAACTACCGCACCATCGCCGGCGCCGCCATCGGCTACGGCCACGCGCTGGTGTCGCAGGCGCCCATTGACGTCAACATCGCCAAGCAGCTCAACATCCTGATGACGAACATGGACGTGAAGACCGGCCAGATTGTCATGGACCCCTTGACCGGCGCGCTCGGGTATGGCATCGAGTACACCTACTCCGTGATGGAACGCATCCGCCTGACCGGCCTGGGCGGCGACAAGATGCTCGCCGGGCCGATGATTGTCTCGCCCGGCCAGGAGTGCGCCAAGGTCAAGGAGTGCAAGGCTGCGGAGAAGGACTTCCCGTCCTGGGGCGACCTGGGCAAGCGTGCCGCGCAGTGGGAACTCACCACCGCGCTCGGCTTCCTCCACGCTGGCGCCGATCTCTTCATCATGTATCATCCCGACGCCGCGCGCGAGTTGAAGAACGCGATTGATCGGATGATGGATTAGGGAGAGTTCTTAGTTCTTGGTTCTTAGTTCTTGGTTCTTAGTTCTTGGTTCTTAGTTCTTGGCTGGAGCATGGCCGATGAGCGAAATCATGGGTAAACGGCGCAAAAAGGAATTTTGGAAGTTCATGCAAATGAAGTCTGTTTCTCTTCGCAGAATCTTTGGCATCCACCCGTGTGGATGATCCGAAAGGAGTTGGCGTGCGAATCAACCGATTTGAGGATATTGATGGCTGGAAGCAGGCTCGCGCGCTGGCTAAGATGGCGTATGCGGCGACTAAGAAGGGGCCATTCAGCCACGACTTCGGGCTGAAGGATCAGACGCAGCGCGCGTGTGTCTCGATCATGCTCAATGTCGCCGAGGGGTTTGACAGTGGCGGCAACACCGAATTCGTCAAGTTTCTGCGATATGCGCAACGTTCTTGCACTGAAGTTCAAAGCGCGCTCTATGTAGCTTTGGATCAGGAATACGTGTCCGAAGATGAATTTACGGCCATCTACAAACAGGCACAGGTTACTCGCGCTATCATTGGTGGCTTTATCAAGTATCTGCTGACCCAAGACCGACGCAAACCAGCTCCACCGATCGATGCGCCAGCAACCAAGAACCACGAACCAAGAACTAAGAACTAAGAACCACGAACAAAGAACAAAGAACGAGGTCCCTATGGCAGCTCTGACAGGTCTCCAGATCCAAAAGCTTCTCCCGAAAACAAACTGCAAGGAGTGCGGGTCCAACACCTGCCTCGCGTTCGCCATGAAACTCGCGGCGAAGAAAGCGGAACTCTCGGAGTGCCCGTACGCCTCCGACGAGGCCAAGCAGGTGCTGGGTGCCGCCAGCGAGCCGCCCGTGAAGGAGATCGCGCTCGGAGCGGACAAGACGCTTAAGCTCGGTGCGGAGACGGTCCTCTACCGCCACGAGAAGACCTTTGCCCACCAGACCGCGCTGGCGATCAACGTGAACGACACGGACGCACCGGACGCGCGTGCCGCCGCGCTGCAGGCCATTCGCGACTTCACGCTCGTGCGCGTCGGCGAGACGCTGATCGTTGACCTGGTGTCCGTGACGCAGATGAGCCAGGATGCCGCAACCTTTGCCGCAGCCTGCAAACAGGCCTGGGAGACGGTCAAGCGCCCTCTGGTTCTGCGCGGCGCCGACGTCGCCGCAATCACGGCGGCAGCCGTCGCAGTCAAGGGCTCCGGTAGTGTGCTCGTGGCGCCCAGCGCCGAGGCCTCTGAGACGCTGGTGACTGTGGCCAAAGAGAACGGCCACGCGCTGGCCATCACCGCTCCCGATCTGAACGAGCTGGTGTTGTTGTCCGCGAAGATCAAGCTGGGCGGTTTTAATGACCTGATTCTCCGCTTCCAAACTCATTCGCTGGCCGAAGCGTTCCAGACCAACTCCATCGCGCGGCGCGCGGCACTCAAGGACAACTACAAGCCGCTCGGGTACCCGAGCCTGCACTTCGTAGAGACCACGGACCTGCTGTCGGGCACCACCGAGGCCTCGGTACATTTCTGCAAGTACGGCGGCATCTGCGTGCTGCCGCAGCTCGATCCGGCGCAGTTGACGCCGCTGATGACCCTGCGGATGAACGTCTACACCGACCCGCAGAAGCCGATCCAGGTTGAGCCCAAGATCTACCCCATTGGCGAACCCAAGGCGGATTCTCCGGTATTCGTGACCACCAACTTCTCGCTGACCTACTTCATCGTCTCCGGTGAAATCGAGAACAGCGGCATCAGCGCGTGGCTGGTGGTGCCGGAATGCGAAGGGATGAGCGTGCTCACCTCCTGGGCAGCCGGCAAGTTCTCAGGCGCCATGATCGGCAAGTTCGTCAAGGAAAGCGGCCTCGAGAAGCAGGTCACCACCCGCCAGATCGTCATCCCCGGCTACGTCGCGCAGATCAGCGGCGAACTCGAGGAGGCACTCCCCGGCTGGAAGGTCCTGGTCGGGCCGCAGGAAGCCGCGGACATCGAGAGCTTCGTCAAGGCGCGGCTGAAGGGGTAGGAAAAGAGTTGTTCTTGGTTCTTGGTTCTTGGTTCTTGGTTGCTTGAAACACCCTATGATTGCCGCCTATGCCCCTCATCACCTTCCGTCCCTCCGGCAAATCCATTGAAGTTCCGTCCAACACGGAACTGCTGGATGCCGCGCGCCAGGCTGGCGTGGAAATTGACGCACCGTGCGGCGGCAAGGGGACCTGCGGCAAGTGCCTCGTGCGCATTCTGGACGGCCACGTGGACTCCAGCAGCAGCCTGGGCGTCCTCTCCGCAGATGCTGTGGCGGCTGGCCATGTCTTGGCCTGTCGCACGCGCTTGGGCGCCGAGCCGCTGACTGTCGAGGTCCCCGAGGCCTCCGGTCGCGAGGGGATGCGCATCGCCGGCGGCGATGAGACCGCCCTGGTCCGCGGCGAACTACTGCCACGCAAATGGGAGTACGAGCCCATGGCCATGAAGTGGCTCGTCCGGGTGCCGCTCCCGCAACTGGGCGACGGACTCTCGGATCTCGACCGCCTGACGCGCAGCATCCAGCATGACTGGGGTCCGCAACCTGTGCTGCCGCCGCTCTCCGTGCTTCGCGTCCTTACCCATGCACTGCGCGCTGAACAGGGCCTCGTCACAACCACCCTGATCCGATCTTCGAACGAAATTCACCTGATCCGGGTCGAACCCGGCGACCAGACCGTACGCCATTATGGCATCGCCGTGGATGTGGGCACCACCACCATTGCCGTGCAACTGGTCGACCTCACCTCCGCCACCATTCTCGGCACGCGCAGCGACTACAACGAGCAGGTCGCCTGCGGCCTCGATGTGATCAGCCGGATCAACTATGCACGCCGCCCGGAACGGCTGGAAGAACTCCGCACCCGTGCGCTCCACACGATCAACCGCCTGCTGCGGCAGGTGACACAAGAACACACGGTTGCCCCGGACGAGATCTCCAATGCCGTGATCTCCGGCAACACCACCATGCTGCACCTGCTCCTCGGCCTGAACCCGGAGTACATCCGGCTGGATCCATATACGCCCACATTGCACGAAACACCCTACCTGACCGCCGTCGAGGTCGGCCTGGAGATCAACCCCGAGTCGTGGGTCTGTTTCTCCCCCTGCGTGGGCAGCTATGTCGGCGGCGACATCACCGCCGGCATGCTCTGCACCGATCTTGCCACGGAGACCGAACAGATCAACCTTTTTATCGACATCGGCACCAACGGTGAACTGGTGATCGGCAACCGGGATTTCCTGATGACCTGCGCCTGTTCGGCCGGGCCGGCCTTCGAGGGCGCCGGCATCGAATGCGGCATGCGCGCCGCCATTGGCGCCATTGAGTGGGTCGAGGTCGATGCCGCCACCGGTCTGCCGCACTACTGGACCATCGGCGGCGGCAAGCCCAAGGGAATCTGCGGCTCTGGCATGATCGCCCTGCTGGCGGACCTGCTCCGCACCGGCTGGATCGACGCATCCGGCAAGCTGGACCGCACGCGCCCCTCACACGCCATCCGCGTGCAGGGACGCCACGCGTATTACCTGCTGGCCCCCCTGCACGAAAGCGGCATGGACCACGCCATTCAGGTCAGCGAGATCGACATCGAGAATATCATCCGCGCCAAGGCCGCCATCTACGCCGCCTGCGCACTTCTGCTGCAGCACGCCGGCATCGCCTTCACCGACCTGGCCAACATCTACATCGGCGGTGGGTTCGGCCGTTTCCTGAACATCGAGAAAGCCATTGTCATCGGCTTGGTTCCGGACCTTCCACGCGAGAAGTTCCACTACGTCGGCAACTCGTCGCTGATGGGTTCCTACATCGTACTGGTCTCGCAGGAATACCACCGCCGCCAGCTTGTACTGGCCCGCCGCATGACCTACATCGATCTCAGCTCCGACCCGACCTACATGGACCAATACACCGCCGCCCTCTTCCTGCCGCACACGGACCGTAATCTCTTCCCATCCGTGACGCCGTAAGGCCTTCTCGCTGCACAAAGAACCAAGAACAAAGAACTAAGAACCAAGAACCAAGAACATGTCCCCCGACCCGACCACCCACCAGCAACAAGCCACTGCCCTTGCCATCCAGCTCGCCGTGGCGAAGCTGGCTAATCCAGCCGATCCGTCGGATCCGTCCGGTCTGTCGTCCCGGTGTGCGCGCCTGGGTCTCCCGCCCCCGGTGGACGGCCAGGTGCACCTCCCGCTGCTGGGACGCACGCTGGAACTGCAGCCGCCAGCCTTCGAGGGCGTCTTCACCGACACCCGTAAGCCTCCCAAACCCACTGACCGCCTTCTGGCGCTGCATTATCTGGCCAGCGACGCTCCGGTATCTCCGGAAAATCGATGGATCACCTTTCGCGAATTCCCCGGCGGCACCTTTTATTGGGAACCGTTCCGCTCGCGCTCCGTCACGCCCCTGATTCAGGCCTTCGGCAACGACATGGAGCACTTGCGCGCACGACTGGCACGGTTTGCCGCAACGATCGAAGACGGCCCGGCGGATACGGTATCGGCGCGCATCGTGGCCATCGGCAGGATCGACGTCCTGCTGGTGTACCGACAGGGTGACGACGAGTTTCCGCCCTCGGCTGACCTGCTTTTCGACGGCTGCGCACGCCGCGTGTATGGCGCCGAGGATGCCGCAGTGCTGGGCGGGCGCGTGTGCTTCGGACTGCTGTAAACCTTCAGACCTCCCCTACCTCCCGGAAAATACAGCAATTCTAATTATGGCAGCCGCTATCGGGATCCAAATCGGGATCGGGACCGAAATCGACGAGAAAGCAAGGAATTCGACCCCGATAGCGATAGCGATTTCGATTTCGACTGTACAGATGTGCCATAATTAGAATTGCTGCTGAAAATGGGGTGTCCCTTGACTTTCTCAGGCCGCATCAGGGAACAGACGGTGCTCCCGCATCGCACGCCCGCGCTGCGTATTCGCCGAACAACCGGATGTAAGTGCGATAGTTTTCCAGGCTCACGCCGGGCGGCGTCTGGTGGTCCACCGAGGGGATAAAGCCGCCCGTACGCATGACCGGCAGCAGTCGTTCGAACTCGGCACGCATGGCCATCTCGCCTTTGTTCATCACCATTTTGTCGTACCCGCCCATCATGAGCAGGCGCGGGTAGTTCTTCCTGATGCGAGCCACGTCCACGCCGGACTGGCGTTCGAGCGGGTAGATGCCGTCCATCCCCGCGTCGAGCAGCCAGGGAATCATGTCCTCCAGCATGCCGTCGGTATCGACCAGCACCGGCACGCCACGCGCCTTGGCCACCGGGACCACCTGCCGGTAGTACGGGAGGAGAAATTCGTCAAACGCCTCCTTGGAGAGCATCGGTCCGTTGTTGTACGACATGTCCTCCGCAAAACCGACCATGTCCGGAGTTAGCACGTCCAGAACGGCGTTCAGATACTTGATGTTGAACGCCGTCAAATCGCGGTTGATCTGGTGCATCAGATCAGGATGATCGTAGAACGCAAAGAGGTGGTTCTCGATCCCGAACAGTCTGCGGGGATACCAGAAGAACCCGTCCAGCCAGATCCGGATGATCACCTCGCCCCGTTCGTGCCGCTCGCGCAAACTGGCGGCATGCCGCACCGCGCCGGCGATATTCTCCTCGAGGAAGAGACCGGACTTGATTCGGTCGTAGTCCGCCTGATTCTGGATGCCGGCGCTATGAGGGGAGACACCAACGCAGACCAGCACATCGAGCCCGAAATGCCGCAGGGTACCCTCCCAGTCAAGATCGGCCGAGAGCCCTTCGGTCTTCCAACGGTCCGTGGTCTTGTCCCACCAGGCCGCCCATTCGACCATCGGAAGCCGACCTTCGGGTTTCTCAAACGCCATCACTCGCTGAAATCGTTCGCGGGGCGTCAAGCCTGCAGTCTTCCCTACTCCGTTGCCCATCACCCGGGTTCTGTCATCGCTGGTCATCACTCTCTTCATCGGTTGTCCCCTTTCGATGAGCGCAATATAAGGCTTGCAATCGTGACAAGCTTTGCGTATTTTTACCAAACACCATGCAAACCTTGCCGAAACCTCACAAATTAGACGCCCATCCTCTGCTGCAACGCTGTCCCACGTTGGCCGGGGACGGGATCGCCGTGGAGTACTTTCCGCGCTACGTCAACCGGACCTATCACCCGCATTCCGTTCCCGTGGTTTTGCTCAGCTACATTGCCCGCGGGCACGGCCGCCACATGATGGGCGATCACGTGTACGAGGAAAACGGGGGCTCGCTGGCTGTCACCCACTACGAGCAGCAGCACGACATCGTCACCGATGCTGCCGGCATGGACATCTACAATCTGTACCTGGATCTCACACGCCACGCCCTGCCGTCGCTGCCGGTTGAATTCCGCGACCTGCTGCCCAACATCCTCCCCCTGCACCCCACCTTTCAAAACCTCCTGAACCGCCGCGTGCGACTGGTGTTTGATGACCCGGCTCCGGTAACGGCGCTCTTCGAACGCATGAATCAGGAGTCCATCAGCCGGCAGGCCGGCTCGGGCGACGTGCTGCGCGCCTGCTTCCGCATCCTGCTGATCGAATGTTGTCGTCAGGCGCAGCGCAGCGGCGTGCAACCCGGCATCGACGACCGTGCGCCGTCCGTCGCCTGGCTCGAGCGCCTGCGGCGGCATATCGACGCCCACTTCTCCGAGCCTCTGACCCTCACCCGCCTGGCGCAAGTCACGGGCGTTCACCCGAGCTACCTCAGCCGCGCCTTCCACCGTTACACCGGCAAGACCCTGATCGGGTATCTCACCGAACGGCGGCTGCAGGCCGCGCTGGTGTTGTTACGCAGCACCGACGACAAAGTGCTGTCCATCGCGCTGGACTGCGGCTTCCGGGATCTGGCGCATTTCAACCGGACCTTCAAACGCGCACTCGCTCAGCCGCCCACGGCGTTTCGTCGTCAGGCTCCGCGGTGAACGTGCGGGTTAATTGCGAAAAAAGATGCGTTCACTCAGCCGATCTTGCCTCTCCTGACCGATTCTGGTACCTTCACCGGGCAATATTGCTCGATTGGCACAAGATCAAAGAGTGCTTGGCGTGCTTTTCCACACGTCGGAGAGTGACGACGCGGGAGTATCCTTGGAGGCGACGATGAGCATGCATGAAACGACACCAACGGGTTTCCGGCGTGTGCGGATGTCCGCGGAAGAACGGGGGCCGACGTGCCCCGATCAGGTGCTGTGGAACCGCGGATGTTGGCGGGCCCGGTGGCTGGTGGCACCGGTGCCTTCCGCGGCGCTGGCGGCCGCCGGCGCAGAACAGTTCGCCAGCCCCTTTGTAATGGCGTTTCGCCTGCGGGTGGTTCTCGATGCACCCGCGCGACTTCGCATTCACGTCAGCGGCGATGAACGCTACAAGCTTCTTGTTGACGGTCGGCCGGCCCATACCGGTCCGGAGCGCAGCCATGCCGGGGCCTGGCGGTTTGCTTCCTTCGACCTGGACTGGGCGTCCGGCGAGCACTGGCTGGCACTACGGCTGTGGGTGGCGGGCGACCAGGCGCCGGTCAACCAGCTTTCGGTCTGCCCCGGCATCATTGTCGCCGCCGAGGACGACTGGCATGATCGAATCTCCACCGGCGCGGCGCCGTGGGAATGCTGTTTTCTGGAAGCCTATGCCTTCGAAGCGCCGCCTCACGGCGTCTGGACCGGTTCCCGGACCGTGCTGGACGCAACGCGTTTGCCCTGGGGGTGGGAGACCGGCGCTGGTACCGGTTTTACATCTGCCATGATCGGTCGCGTTGGCCATACGCCCGGTTCGGTAACCGGTCAGCATCAACCCGTGCTGACGCCGGAACGTCTGCCGGATCAGGTCAGCCATGGCCTGCCCTGCGGATCCGTGGTGCTGGTAGATGCGGTGCTGGATCGCGATGCCATGACGACGGGGTGCGACCCGGCCGGCGACCGCCCGAATGAACACGCCGCCTGGCAGTCTTTCCTGGACGGTCGCGCCCCGCTGGTCTTGCCACCCGGTGCGCTGCGCCGGTGCCTGGTGGATCTTGGCGTCTACCGTGCCTGCTGGCCGCGTGTGGCGGCCGCCGGGGCGGGGGGAAGCGTGCGACTGCGGTTTGTCGAGGGGCTCTTTGTAGTGACGGATGGCGTGGCACACGCGGGGCAGGACAAAGGGAATCGTGCCGAGTGGCGCGGTAAGGTCTTGCGTGGGGTCGGCCCGTGCCTGCGCACGGCCGCCGGCCCGGCGCGGATGCTCGATCCGGTGGACTGGGAATGCGGACGCTGGCTGGAAATCGTGGCGGCGGCCGGTTACGAGCCGCTGCGGCTGGAAGGTTTCCAGCTCCAGGCGACAGGATACCCGTTCGCCGACGAAGGCGCGTTCGCGGCCGACGATCCGCGCTTCTCGCGCATGCGTGACCTGTGCCTGCACACCCTGCGCGTCGGCACGCATGAGACGTATCTCGACTGCCCGTACTATGAGCGCCTGCAGTATGTCGGCGACACGCGCCTGGAAGTGTTGGCGACCTATGTGCTCCAGGCCGACGACGTCCTGCCCCGGCAGGCCATCGAAGCCTTCTCCGGCTGTCGCCACCCGTCGGGCCTGGTTCCCAGCCGTTCGCCGGCGAGCAGCCTGCAACTGATTCCACCCTTTGCCCTTTGGTGGGTGCACATGGTGCACGACCACGCCCAGTGGCGCACGGATGCCGCCTTCGTGCGCGCACAGCTTCCGACGGCGCGTTCCGTGCTGGATGCCTGGTGGGGATGGCGCAACGCCGACGGGTTGATCGAGGCCCCGGCGGGGTGGAACTTCGTGGACTGGGTTCCGGAATGGGGTTACCGCAACGGCATGCCCATGGGCGCGGATGACGGGGTCTCCGCCATCCTCAATTGGCACTATGCCTGGACGCTGCGCGTAGCCGCGGACCTTGAGGAGGGCTTCGGCGAAGCGGTTATGGCCGGACTCTACCGTCGCCGCGCGGCGGCATTGGCCGACGCCCTGACACCGAGCTGGGACGAGTCGCGCGGTCGCTGGCTGGATGCCCCCGGACACGCGGACGTGAGCGAGCACGGGCAGATTCTGCCGCTGCTTTCCGGCCTGTGCGGCCCGGAGCGCGCCGCGCGCGCCGCGCGGAGTCTGGCCGAAGACTCCGATCTCGCGCGCACGACCATCTACTTCACGCATTACCTGTTCGAGTCCTACCGGCAGATCGGGCGCGGCGACCGGATTGCCGCCCGCATGGGATTGTGGCACGACTTGGAATCCGCAGGTATGACCACCACGCCGGAAACGCCCGAACCGACCCGCAGCGACTGTCATCCGTGGGGGGCGCATCCGTTGTTCCATCTGGCGGCAACCGTCGCCGGAATCCGGCCGGCGGCGTTCGGTTTTTCGCGCGTTGCGGTCTGTCCGGCACCAGGCTTCGGCTTGCAACGCATGGCTGTCCGCATCCCGCATCCGCACGGGCAGGTCGCGCTGGAAATCGAACGCTGCGGCGCATCTTGGTACGGACAACTCGAGGTGCCGGTCCCGGCGGCGACGCCTTCGGGCGAGGTGCCCGCCGGTACACATTCGGTCGAGTGGCCGGCCTGAGCCGAGAGTTGCGTACGATCATCCAAAAGAGAAGTCGAGAGGCGCTTCTTACCTCTCGCCGACTGCGGCGGCAATCATGGCGAAGTAACCTTCATGCGAAACATATGATGGAATGCTGTTCCCGCTCCCCAGCGCATACCCGCCGAGGTTTCCGGCCCGTTCCACCATTGCCTTTGCCCGCTCGTGCACCGCAGCGGGATCCGACCTGCATATGAAATCCACATCAATCCCGCCCAGGATCGCAATCCGTTTCCCGTACCGTTCATAGGCCTGCTCCACGGGCTGAATCGTATCCTCAAATGAATGCTTTCCGTCATACTTGAGCGTGTCGATGACATCATCCATCACGTTATGCAGGTTCCCGCACGAATGCAGGATGGCCGGCGTCCCCACCTCATGCGCCGCCTCGACAATTTGCTTGTGCCATGGAAAGACGTACGCTCTCATCTGTTCCGGCGCCAGCATCGTCTGGCTCTTGAACCCCCAGTCATCATTCCCGATGATGAACCCGACCGACTTGCTCTTCACCGCATTCCGGTACATCTTCACCAGTCGCGTGCCGACTGCTTCGAACACATCACCTGCCAGTCCCGGATCATCGGCAATCATGAAGCACATGTTCTCATAGCCCAGCAGGGACGTCACATTCTCCAGCACGCCGCCCGGCCCACCCACGCCAAGCTTCATGCCTTTTGGAACGACCTCGCCCAGTTTGTCCAGAAACGCATAATCCGCCATTTCCGGATCAGGCCACTGATAGGCATCGAACGATTTCCTGTCCGTTATGACAAATCCTTCGTTCTGCGAGATCGTCTGCCCATGCTTGTGTTCCCGCTCCCTCGTCGGGAACCCCATTCCCGGCACATTCGCCACGGCATAATCATAACCGGCATTGCGATATGCCGTTACTCGCAGGATATCGTTGGCGCAGGAAACATGCGACGCCTTGACCGCGATCTCCGGCGCCAACGCAGCATGAAGCGTGTCGTTCAGAAAGAACTCGAACAGCGTCGGACGGCTGGGCCGCTCACGCCTTAGTACTTTCAGCAGGTTTCCAAAATCAGGTTCAGCTTTCACAGCGCCTTTCCAATATGACTTCATACAAAACCCCTATATTGTTTACCCGAAACGCCTTTACTTGATTCGAAAGTGTGTCTATAGTACCACTTTTCATTGAAGAAAGGCTTTAGATGAAACGACGATCTTGTAACCGAAACGCCGACGACCAGAAAGACCGTCAAAGCAGGAAGCGCCTGGGAATGGCGGATCCCATACCGGGAATGGAGCCGGGACAAGAACTGCTTCCGCTATTGCGTCCATACGTCAGACATTGCGGCAACAGCCATCGCAAGGCATGGGCACTGTCATCCCGTAAACTGCTGGATTACCTGCTGGTCTATATCGCCGAAGGGTGCGGACGTTTTGTCATTGGCGGGAAGGAATATGAGGCCCGCGCTGGGGATCTCTTCTGGATCCCGCCGGATACGTGCCACGCCATGGAGGGGTTTCCCCCGGAAATGCACTGCCCTTACATTCACTTTGATCTCGTATACCGCGCTGACCACAGTCATTGGGACTTCAGCATTCCCGAAGGCATGACGGATCTCGCGCCAGAACTAATGCCGCTCATGCATCCGCCGCTCCACCACGAACGGCTCGACTCGCTCACCGGCCGGATAAGGAACTATACCAACCGTCGCGTTGGCCAGCTCATGCAGGACGTCTGCATGGAGGCGGCGAGGGCACAGCCTTTCACGGGAATCAAGATGTCGGGCCTGATGATAGAGATCATCGCCGAGATGTTGCGCGGACAGGAGCAGGTCTTTTGCGAACACCAAGCCCATATGCCGCTTCTCGAAAAGACAGCCGACCTGATGATCAAGGAATGCGCAGCACCCCCGCCCCTTCACGAGCTGGCCCGGCGCTGCGGGCTTTCGGTCAGCCAGTTTCGGTATCTTTTCGGGCAATGCTACGGATGTTCGCCTCGCAAATACATCCGCCGGGCACGTCTGCACAAGGCAAAGGAGCTGATGACGAGCACATCCATGACACTCTCTGAAATCTCCTCGCTGCTGGGATTTGAAACCGTCCACAGTCTTTCGCGCGCATTCAGCGATGAGGAAGGTATTTCACCATCTGAGTATCGGCATTACGCCTCCGTCCGCACTCGAGTCGAAGGGCGCATAACCCCGTACAAGGCTTGAAAGCGTTCCTGTCCGCCGCATTCCAGGTACAGGCGCTGGATTGCACGGGTCATGGTTGGCTAGGAGAACCCGAGCGCCTGGGGGTGGCTACAGGAACCTCATGCAGATCGACGGGTCTTCACTCCTTCTGCACGCACGTCCCGCTCACGCCGCCGGTACGCATTCGGTCGAGTGGCCGGTCTGAGCCGGGAGGTGTTAAGCTAACACAAATAGTGGGCCAAACAGGCGATGGCGCGGCGCGCAACACAAAAACGGAAATGCCAACCATCCGATTCAAACCAGTTGCATTTTCTGATTGGTCAAGACGCGGACAAGGCCAGCGAGCGGCTGTGCCGACCCGGCTTCAGGGTCTCGAAATGGCGCGCGAAAGGGAGCGTGGCCGTGGCTCGGGTTCCCGGCGGAACCACGATCTCCCAGTCGAAGCGCCGGCCATCGCAGCGCCAGTGGCTTTCGATCCGGCCGAAGGCGCAGTCGTGGTGGCAGCGCACCCATTCCAGGGACGGAATCGGATGTGGTGCGAGGAAGAAATGCCGGAAGCCGGGGACGTCGGGGTCCGGGCGGATCCCCGCGAGCGTGTTGTAGAACCAGTTGTCGAATCCGCCCATCATCGGGTGGCTCAGCGAGCGCGGCCCCTCGGCCTGGTCGATCTCCGGCTCCCCCCAGTATTCCCAGAGCGTGGTCGCCCCGCGCCGGATCAGATCCCCGAAGCTCGGGTAGGTGTCCTGGCGCAGCAGCGCCAGAGCGATCTCGCCGTATCCGTGTTCGGTCAGGGCCTCGAACAGGAACCGCAGTCCCATGATGCCGACTGAAGGGTGCATCTGGTGGGTCTCGCGTATGTCCTTCACCAGACTTTGAACCACCGCATCTTCCGCGACTTTGGGCACCAACCCGAAGCACAGCGCCATGGCGTTCGCGGTCTGCGATCCGTACGTACCGCTCGCCCGGTCAAAGAACTTCGCATGGAACGCCGGCAGTATACTCGCCGCCCATTCCGCATAGCGCTTCGCATCATCGCCCCTGGCCAACACACCCGCGACCTTCGCCATGATGTCCGCGCAGCGCCAGAACCACATCGTGGTGGTAATCGCCTCCGGAGTGTAGGTTGGGTTGCACCGGTTCTTCGGATCGCACCAGTCGCCCAGCCCGCCGGACAGGATCCCGTCCTGTGCGTTGGATCCGAAATGCTCCATCACGGCGCGCATGCCGTCCCAGTGCTTACCGAGAACGCGACGATTACCACCATGGACGTAGAGAAACCATGGGATCAGGATGAAGGCCGCCATCCAGTCCGGGCTGGCCGGATGCCAACGCCGCCGGCCCGGCGCGATGTGGCCCGGCAGGCCGCCGCTCAAGGCCCGGTTGGTCTCGATGTCGTCGAGGTATTTCTCCCATAGGCTCTCCGAGCGGAAATTGAAGAGCGAATACTCGCAGACGATATGGGCGTCGCCGAGCCACCCGCACCGTTCGCGGGCAGGGCAATCCTCTGGAAGTCCGTGCACGTTACTGCGGTGCGTCCAGAGCGCCATGCGGTGAAGCTGGTTCAGCCGGGCATCCGAGCACTCGAAGCTCCCGGCCTGCTCCAGCACCGTGTGCACCACTACGCCGGTCAGGTCGTCCGCCCCCGGTCGGCCGGGCCAGCCCGTGATCTCGACATAGCGGAACCCGTGATAGGTGAAGCGCGGCTCCCAGATTTCCGTCCCCTCTCCCTTGCAAATATAGGTGTCGACCTGCTCGACTTTCGTCGCGAATACGCCGGTGCTCGCGGTGTCGACCCTGCCGTCCGGAAATACCGCCTCGGCGAACTTCATCCTGATTTCGGTCCCCGCCGCGGCCTGCACGCGGATGCGCACCCAGCCGGAGAAATTCTGTCCCAGGTCGGCGACAAAGATGCCGGGCTGAAGCTCGCCGAGCGTGACCGGCTTCAGCTCCTCGATTCTCCGGATGGACGGAATGGGCTGTGGCTCCAGGCGGCCGCCCGGCGGCTCCGACAGCGTCACGGGACGCCATGTCCCGTCGGCGAATCCCGGCGAGGTCCATCCCGGAAGCTCCAGCCGCGCATCGTAGGTCTCACCGGCATAGATGTTGTTGCTGACCACGGGACCGTCCGTGCAGCGCCACGTCTCGTCGGTGCGGATCACGCGAGAGGAGCCGTCCGCCATCCGGACGGTCAGCTCGGCCCACAGGCGGGGCACACCATACGCCATGTCGGCGGACCAGACGAGGTTCTGGTTGTACCAGCCATTCCCGAGCATCACGCCGAGGGCGTTGGTTCCCTCCAGGATCAGGCCCGTCACGTCGTGCGAGGCGTAGAAGACGCGCGTCTCGTAGTCGGTCTGGGCGGGATCGAGGACCTGGTCGCCAACCCGCTGGCCATTGATCCACGCCTCATAATAGCCCAAACCGCTGATGCGCAGCTCCGCCGAGAGCATCCCGCCGCCCAGACTGAACTCCCGGCGCAACAGCGGTGCCCTCGAACTGCCCAGGCACCCCCCGATCCATCGCACATCCTGCAAGGTTGTCTCCATATGCATCACTGCAATCGCCGAATCAGTCCGGCTGCGTTGGGGGCAGCGTTTGCCTTCTCACAGTACAACTGTCAACTCCCGTCGGTCCGAAATGGGTCTTGTCTCATGGTGTCGTTCTCGTCAGCCCCTTGAGCGCCCGACGGCTCGTCGCCACGGGGGGCGACGACAAGGGTTCGGCGATCACGAACGGAACACTTGCGCCCAGAGATCTCCGCGATGATCTTCGCGCAATCCCATGCGCTGATATGTTGTGCGAGAAACGTGACGGTGTTGTCGGTCTCAGGTGTCTGGATCTCGCCTTCGAGAATTATGCGTATCCGCCCCTTCCGTCCGGGGCCAGGTGTCTCATACCTCTCGCAGGCGGCTTCCAGATAGGCGATGGCCTTGGGCACGGCGAGTTGCCGGCAATCCACGTATGGGACGACTATCTGCCGCAGACGCTCCTCCAAATTCGTTGGCGCCGTGGTGAACGCCGGGATCTTCCTTGAATAATACGGCGGAAACGAGGAAAAGGGGTCTCCGCCCTCCGCCCAGACGGAGTAGTCATAGACCTCGGAATGGAGGTGCTTCACCCGGGCGCACGCCGGCGTGATGGTGAAGGAATACGAGAGCTTTCCCTCGGCATCCGTGTAGATGCCGTTGGTCGGAAAGACAACCCACGCACTAAGGTCCGCCGGGTTCGTCGGGATGTTTAAGGCGACGGATTCGACGCCGTTGGTGTCCAGCCAAACCAGTCTTTCGGCAAACACATGGATTTCGTGATTGGTTAGCGGCAGCATGTGGTCGTCACGGCTCCCTGATCCACAGATTAGGCTGTGCCGAAATACAAGTGTATTGGTGTAGACGCCGGGCGGCAGGTCACTCCAGTCTGTTTCGCCGCCACACAAGTCAAAGCTCGAGAAACGGAGCATGGTGTCCATATTGCCCGCGACGATGAAGCAAGTGCCCATGCATTCACTTGAGGTGAGCATTCCCGAAATCCTTCCTTTCTCGCCAGTGGTTACCAATACGGATGGGCCTCCTCCGAAAGCCGTAACGCCGTCCATGGTCAACCGGGCGTCGCCGCCGTGACTCCGGCCTTTGCCCCCGACAACTTGGACCGGCACGCTTACCCCGGCCTCGCCCGCCTCAGTCTCGATGAGGACCCGTGCCTGATGTGCCGGGGACTCCATCGCGCCGGCGGCAATGCGGACTCCCTCACCAGCGGGAATTGGCTCCTGGTCAGGCCACCCCATGGGAATGACCTGTATGGTCCTCACCGGAACCGCCGGCCAAGGCGGCGTCGATGGCTTGCGTATGGATAGCACGGTGCATCCGACTGCGCTCACAGCAAGTATCGCAATCATCAGACAGAACCGGGCGGTGACCTGAAAGAAGATCCGGCTAGCAGTTCGCATTTTTGACACCTTCATCCGATTGCGGTCTGACCGTCTGCCGGGTGCGGCTCCGTGCTCAACGCGCCGAGCTGGATCCGACCCTTTACTTCAGGCGGCATCGGCCGTGGTGGCTTCGGATTGGCCTTCTGCTGTTCCGCCCACTTCGCCGCCCACTCCCAGAAGCCTGGATCCTTCTCCGCCGCCAGCGCGGCGAGCTTCATGGAGCGCGGCACCCAGTCGCACGCGGATTGCCAGTAGAGGCCCGGATTGCCGCCGTTACGGATCGCATCCGCGAACCCGCTTATCCCCGCCGCGACAGCGGCCTGCTCGCGTTCGCTCGTTACATCACCGGGGTTTGTCCCGCCGTTGGCCGCAATAAAATCCCGGAGCGCTTTAGACGGAAAGAGGCGCATGGCGGGATGCAGCATCTGGCTCTCGTTGCAGCAGACGCCGAGACCCTCCCCCTCGACCTCGGCGTGGTCGCCGCGCGGCCCGCGCGTGAACACGTGCGCGGGAAAGAAGCCCGGCGTGCGCACCGTGCGCAGGAACCAGTTGACCGAGCGCTCGGCCGGCGTGCCGTACTTCTCATGCCAGTTGATCTGGTACGCCTCCAGCAGGATCGCCACCGGAATGACGAACTCCCGCGAGATGGGCGCGAAGCAGGTGATGATCCCGCAGGGTTCCAGCTTGTTGTCGGCGAGGCCGTCCGCCGCCTCGAGGATGACATCGCGCAGCCGGCGGTTGCCGGTCACGTAGTAGTCCATCGCGATCCCGCCGACATTGGAGTGCGACCGGTTGAGTCCGTTGTGCCAGACGTGCGGCCCGTGGTAGTGGATGCAGCCGACGTTTTCTTCGTGGCCCGGGAAGGCATGCACGAAGCTGGTGTCGGCCGTGGCACGTGAAGCGAGCTGCGCCCAGCGCAGATCGCAGCGCCGGCCGCTGCGCAGGAACTGGCTCCAGACCCACTGCACGCTGTCGGCGGCCTCGTTGCCGAAGGGCCCGACGTAACGCAGCGCCTTCTCCGGTTCGTCGCTATTGATGTAGAGGTTATGCACCGCGTCCGGCGTCGAGGGCGAATGCGCGTTAATCATGTGTCCATACATGAACATGCCGTAGCGTCGCGCGCGCTGGATCGGTTTGACGTGGATGCGCTCGTGGAACGCCGTCAGCTCCCGGTCCAGCTCTTCGAAATGCGGGTGACCGGCAGGCAGGAAGCCGCCGAACACATCGGTGCCGCAAAGGTAGCCGGGGTCCACGATGCCGACGAGCGGTTCCTGCACGGCGGCGCCGAAGGCGGCGGCATCGGCCGTGGGGATCTGCCCCTCCGTAAACCGCAGCACGATCTCGGTGGTCTTGGCCGTGCCAATGCCGGTGAACGGCCCCATGAAATCGTTGTAGCTCATCTTCCGCCCCGGCGCGAGGCGGGCCATCACGTCTTCAATCCATTTGACGTCGTCTGTGTGGAACTGCCGCAGCGACAGCGGCGCGGTCGGGTTCTCGGCGATCAGGCGCTTGATCTCCTCCTCGTCCCGCGTGCCGTGGAAATCGATCGGCGGCTCATCAAACGGACACAGGAAGCTGAGCGGCTGAGGCGCGTCTTCCGGCCAGATGCGAATGTCGATACCGGCGGACGACACGGCAAACCCCTTCGGATACTCCTGCCAAAAGTCGCGGATGCCGGCCACCACGCTCGCCTCGGGTCCGCTGAGGCTGGCCCAGCCCGTCGCCTTGCCGCCAGCGCCAAAGGGCTGATCGTTCAACCGGGCGGCATAGTGCAGGTCGTCGAATTGCAGGATCGAAAGCTGGCCGGAGGTGGTGTTGGTGAGATTGGGCCGCTCGCGCACCTGGTCGCAACCAATGGCGCCCATGGTGGCATAGCCGTTCACGTCGGGGGTCAGATTGCGGTTGGCGTGCGCAATCGCGCCTTCCCCGCCCACGGCCGCCACGGCGCCGTCGCCCGTCTTCGCGAACACTTTCAATCCGATAGCCTTCAACTGGATGCGGGTCGGGTCCTGATCAAAAACGAACGTGTGGAAGATCCGCAGGTCGGCTTTTCCGGCATAGAGGTGGATGCGCAACTTGTAGGGGCAGAAACGCAGTCCCTGGGCGGAATAGAGGTGTCCGGTGACCAGCAGGCAGACGCGCAGGGCTCCCTGTTCCTCCACGACAATTCGCGGCGCAGGGCAGATCCCCTCCGAGGTGTAGAGATTGCCGTGCTGGTCTTTCATGTAGAGCAGCAGACCGGTCCCCTGCCATACATCGCGCCAGCCGTCCGCAGTCTTGATCTGACAACCGGCAAAGGGCGAGGTGTTCTCGCGCAGGCGCCAGCGCTCGTAGTCGGTGCGCATCTTGAGGCGGAGCGCGCCGGTGTCCACGGTCATGATGCCGTTGGCGTTGGTGATGGTAATCGAGCTGGTCTTGTCGGACCGGTCCGACTTGTCCGACGTGATCGGCTCCAGAAACACCGTCTCCCCGTCCACGGCGGGGTCGGCTTGCAAATCGGCAACGATCCATTTGACGTCCTTGAGGTCTTTCTTCCAGGTCGTCACCGGAGAGGTTTGCAGGGGCAGTTCCTTGCCGTCAGCCCGTACGGCACGCAGGTGCGCGCCGGCCGGGAGGGCACCTTCGGCAAAGGGAACGCCGAAGGTTATGGGTTCGCTGCCGTATCGGACGCCGGACTCGCCGGCTAGTTTCACGGGAATGCGCTTGCTGGTGGCTGTCATCTGTTTGCCTCCTCGTTGTTCTGTCTTCGCGGGTTATGCCGAGTGCGGTTCCGTGCTCAGCGCGCCGAGTTGGATCCGGCCCTTTACTTCGGGCGGCATCGGCCGCGGAGGTTTCGGATTGGCCTTCTGCTCTTTCGTCCACTTCTCCGCCCACTTCCAGAAGCCGGGATCCTTCTCTGCCGCCAGCGCGGCGAGCTTCAAGCATCGCGGCACCCAGTCGCACGCGGAATGGTGATAGATCCCCGGATTGCCGCCGTTACGGATGGCACCCGCGAAATCCCGTGCGCCGAGGGCGGCAGCGGCCAGCTCGCGGTCGCTCGTCAAGCCATCGGGGTTTGTCCTGGCCACAATAAAATCCCGGAGCGCTTTCGACGGGAAAAGCCGCAAGGCCGGAGTCAACATTTGGTCCGTGTTGCATGCGACGTCGTGACACTCCCCCTCGACCTCGGCGTAGTCGCCGCGCGGCCCGCGCGTGAACACGTGGTTTGGCAAGAAGCCCGGCGTACGCACCGTGCGCAGGAACCAGTTGAGCGAGCGCTCGGCCGGCGTGCCGTACTTCTCGTGCCAGTTGATCTGGTACGCCTCCAGCAGGATCGCCACCGGAATGATGAACTCCCGCGAGATTGGCGCGAAGCAACTGACAATACCACACGGTTCCAGCTTGTTGTCAGCGAGGCCATCCGCCGCCTCGAGGATGACATCGCGCAGTCGGCGGTTGCCGGTCACGTAGTAGTCCATCGCGATCCCGCCGACATTGGAGTGCGACCGGTTGAGTCCGTTGTGCCAGACGTGCGGACCGTGATAGTGGATGCAGCCGACGTTCTCTTCGTGATTCGGAAAGGCATGCACGAAGCTGGTGTCCGCCGTGGCGCGCGAGGCGAGCTGCGCCCAGCGCAGATCGCAGCGCCGGCCGCTGCGCAGGAACTGGCTCCAGACCCACTGCACGCTGTCGGCGGCCTCGTTGCCGAAGGGGCCGATGTAGCGCAGCGCCTTCTCCGGTTCGTCGCTGTTGATATAGAGGTTGTGCACCGCGTCCGGGCACGAGGGCGCATGCGCGTTGATCATGTGCCCGTACATGAACATGCCGTAGCGTCGCGCGCGCTGGATCGGTTTGACGTGGATGCGCTCGTGGAACGCGGTCAGCTCCCGGTCCAGCTCCTCGAACTGCGGGTGACCGGCAGGCAGGAAGCCGCCGAATACATCGGTGCCACAAAGGGAACCGGGGTCCACGATACCAACCAGCGGCTCCTGCACGGCGGCACCGAAGGCCGCCGCATCAGCCGTGGGGATCTGCCCTTCTGCAAACCGCAGCACGATCTCGGTGGTTTTGGCCGTGCCAATGCCGGTGAACGGCCCCATGAAATCGTTGTAGCTCATCTTCCGCCCCGGCGCGAGGCGGGCCATTACGTCTTCAATCCATTTGACGTCGTCCGTCCAGAACTGCTTTAGCGACAGCGGCGCGGTTGGGTTCTCGGCGATCAGGCGCTTGATCTCTTCCTCATCGCGCGTACCGCGGAAATCGACAAACGGCTCATCGAACGGCGAGAGGAAGCTCAGCGGCTGGGGTGCGTCTTCCGGCCAGATGCGGATGTCTATGCCGGCGGACGACACGGCGAACCCCTTCGGATACTCCTGCCAGAAGTCGCGAATGCCGGCTACCACGCTCGCTTCGGGGCCGCTGAGGCTGGCCCATCCCAGCGACTTGGCGCCAGCGCCAAAGGGCTGATCGTTTAACCGGGCGGCATAGTGCAGGTCGTCCGACTGCAGGATCGAAAGCTGGCCGGAGGTGGTGTTGGCGGAATTCGGACGGTCGCGAACCTGATCGCATCCGATGGCGCCCATGGTGGCATAGCCGTTTACGTCGGGGGTCAGATTGCGGCTGGCGTGCGCGGTCGCCCCTTCTCCGCCGGCTGCGGCCACCGCGCCATCGCCCGTCTTCGCGAACACTTTCAGTCCGATGGCCTTCAACTGGATGCGGGTCGGGTCCTGGTCGAATATGAACGTGTGGAAGATCCGCAGGTCGGCTTTTCCTGCGTAGAGGTGGATGCGCAACTTATACGGGCAGAAGCGCAGCCCCTGGGCTGAATAGAGGTGCCCGGTGACCAGCAGGCAGACGCGCAGCGCTCCCTGTTCCTCCACGACAATCCGCGGCGCCGGACAAATGCCCTCCGAGGTGTAGAGATTACCGTGCTGGTCCTTCATGTAGAGCAGCAGCCCGGCCCCCTGCCACACGTCACGCCATCCGTCTGCGGTTTTGATCTGGCAACCGGCGAAGGGCGAGGTGTTCTCGCGCAGGCGCCAGCGCTCGTAGTCGGTGCGCATCTTGAGGCGCAGGACGCCGGTATCCACCGTCAGAATGCCGTTGCGGGTACTGGTGGTGAGCGCCTGTTTTGGATTAGCCGTCGGCTTTTCGGAGGATGATTCCAGAAAGACCGCCTCACCGTCCACAGCGGGATCGGCCTGAATATCGGCCAGCAACCACTTCACGTCCTTCAGATCCTTCTTCCAGGTCGTCATGACGGAAGTTTGCAAGGGAAGCTCGCGGCCATCGGCCGTGACCGCACGCAGGTGCGAGCCGGAGGGAAACGCCCCCTCGGCGAAGGGCACGCCGAAGCTCATCGGTTCTTGGGCATAGCGCACGCCGGACTCACCGGCGAGTGTGACAGGGATACGTTGCTTGTGATCACGCATGAACGGCACTCCTGTTTTGTCTCGCGCGTATCATACCGTTTTTCAATGATTGCTGTCCATCCAATCGTCTTGCCCCGCAGCGCCGCTCGTGGTATTGTTAAACCTTTTCGCCGGCGGATAGTCCGCCGTACGGAATCCTTTGCGAGACCTACCGATGAAATTTGTCATTGCCTCGGATCATGGCGGCCTTTCCGTGAAGACCAGCGTGGCCGTGCGTCTGGCCGCCAGCAGCTTGGAGTTTGAGGATCTCGGGACGTGCTGCACGGGTAGCGTAGACTATCCTGATCTGGCCGTGAAGCTAGCCGAGCGGATTGTCGAGGGGAGGGCCGATCGCGGCGTGCTGGTCTGCACCACCGGCATCGGCATGTCGATCACGGCGAACCGCTTCAGCGGTGTCCGCGCCGCCCTGTGCTCCACCCCGGAGCAGGCGTTCCTCTCGCGCAGCCACAACGATGCGAACGTGCTGGTGCTCAACGGGCAGGCAATCCCCGCCGTGAACGCCGCCATTCTGGACGCTTGGCTCGACACGCCGTTCTCCCGCGATCCCCGCCATGTCCGCCGCATCGCCAAACTCGAACGGGCCGGCCGGCTCGCCGAGGTCTCCCATCTGGCCCAGGCCGATCCCGCGATCCACGCGACCGTCGTCGCACAGCTCGGACAGGAAGACACGACCATCAATCTGATCGCCTCGGAAAACACGGTCACTCGCGCCGTACGCGAGGCGTCGGGATGCGTCCTCACCAATAAATACGCCGAGGGCTATCCCAGCAAGCGCTGGTATGGCGGTTGCGGCCCCGTCGATGCCGCCGAAAACCTAGCCATCGAACGGGCCAAAGCCCTGTTCGGCGCCGATCACGCCAATGTCCAGCCTCACTGCGGCAGCTCCGCCAACATGGCGGTCTATTTCACGGCCTTGAATTTTGGCGACACCATCCTCGCGATGTCGCTCGATCAGGGCGGACACCTCACGCATGGCAGCCCCGTCAATTTTTCGGGCAAGCTCTTCAAGATCGCCGCCTACACGGTCTCGCCCGAAACCGAGGTTTTGGACTATGAGGCCATCGCCCAACAGGCACTCGTCTGCCGGCCCAAGCTGATCGTGGCTGGTGCCAGCGCCTATCCGCGCGTCCTCGATTTCGCCCGTTTCCGCGCTATCGCCGACGCCTGCGGCGCCCTGCTGATGGTGGACATGGCGCATATCGCTGGCCTGGTCGCGGGTGGCGCCCACCCCTCGCCCGTGCCGTTCGCCGACTTCGTCACGACCACCACGCACAAGACTCTTCGCGGCCCACGCAGCGGCATGGTGCTCTGCAAGGCCGCCCACGCTCAGGCGCTCGACAAGACCGTCTTCCCGGGCCTTCAGGGCGGCCCGCTGCAAAACATCACAGCCGCCAAGGCTGTCTGCTTCGCCGAGGCGATGCGGCCTGAATTCAAGACGTATGCCGCCCGGATCGTCGCCAATTCCCGCACCCTCGCCTCAACCCTGGCGGACCGGGGCTTCCGCCTCGTCTCGGGCGGCACCGACAACCACCTGATGCTCGTCAACGTCGCGGCGAGCGGACTCACGGGCAAGGCCGCCTCCGCCGCCCTCGACGCCGCTGGAATCATCTGCAACAAGAACAGCATCCCGTTCGACACCCACAGCCCGTTCGTCACCTCGGGCATCCGCATCGGCACGGCCGCAGCTACCACCCGCGGCATGGGCGATGCCGAGATGACCCGCATCGGAAACTGGATCGCCGACATCCTCTCTGATATCGACAACACCCCCCTGCAGGCGCGCATCCGCGCCGAAATCGCCGATTTTACCCGCCCGTTCCCCATACCCTGAACCTCGTGAAAGGAGCCTGATGAAACACCTGCTTGACGCCCTCCTGATCCTGACCGCCCTGTCTGTGGCGGGATGTTTCAATAACCGCGAGGCCCCGCGACGCCTGGTCACCTGCACAACCCTGGAATCCGCAACCGCGCAACGCGACGGAATCGGCGAACTGGACCTGCATGGCCAGACGTTCGACACGCTCCCGCCAGAAATCGCCACCTTCTCCAAGCTGGAGCGGCTGATTCTGCGTGACGCCCGCATCACGAACGGCTTCGAACCGCTCGCTCGCGCGCGCAGCCTGCGCATGCTCGATCTCTCGGGGATGCAGCTCGCCGAGATCCCCGCCGCTGTGTTCGCCCTCTCCGGCCTTGAACACCTCTATTTCGTCGGCAACACCGCCACCAACCTCACCGCCGATTTTTCCCAACTGTCGGCCCTCACCTACCTCAATCTGGATCGGACGCCGCTCGAAGTCCTCCCCGATTCCGTCGGCGCACTCCCCCGCCTCCGCTGGCTCCGCCTGAACAACACCCGCCTCGCCAGCCTCCCCGAAAGCTTTGGCCGCCTCGCAGCCCTCGAACGGCTCTACCTGCGCAGCGCCCAGTTGCCGGAGATCCCGTCAGTCATCGGCAAACTCGCCCAGGTTGAGGATCTGTGCCTCAGCGGCAACCCGATCAGCGTCTTCCCCGACTGGCTCACCGCCCTGCCCCGCCTGCGCAACCTCGATCTCAACGACACCCGCATCGCCGCGCTTCCCGCCACCCTTCAGGCGATGAAGGCACTGCGCACGCTCTCCCTGTCGCGCTGCCCCATTCCCGATGCCGAGAAGGCCCGCATCCGCGAAGCCCTTCCCGCCTGCCACGTCACCTTCTGAACACCGATCACCGGCACCCATGACCTTCCTTCCCCAGGCGATTCCCGACGTAATCCTGATCACGCCGCGCGTGTTCAGCGATAGCCGCGGATTTTTTATGGAAACCTTTCAGGCGACCACGCTTCGGCAGGCGGGCCTTCCGATTGATTTTGCGCAGGACAACGAATCCTGCTCGCGCCGCGGCGTGTTGCGTGGTCTGCACTATCAGCTCTCGCCGCAGGCTCAGGGCAAGCTGGTTCGCGTCGCTCGAGGCCGTGTGTGGGATGTCGCCGTTGACATCCGTCCCGGTTCGCCGACCTTCGGAAAATGGGTTGGCGCCGAGCTTTCAGCCGTCAATCATGCCATGCTCTGGATTCCACCCGGTTTCGCTCACGGCTTCGTGGCGCTGGAGGACGACACCCTCTTTCTCTACAAGTGCACCCGTCCCTACTCCCCCGCCGCCGAACGCGGCATCCGTTGGAACGATCCCGACCTCGCCATCGCCTGGCCTGACTGCGTCTCCTGCGTGTCGGCCAAGGACGAATCCTTGCCCCTCCTGCGCGATGCGCGGGACGCCTGAGAGGGGTGCTTGCACAAACCTCCCGTTTGTGCAAGCACCTCCTTGATCTCATCCCGGATCGCCGCAGCGCGCTCGAATTCCATCGCCTCGGCCGCGGCCAGCATCTCGCGTTCAAGCTCTGCCAGTGTTTCCAGAACGTCGTAGCGCTCGGGAGTTTCGGCAACGGCCTGTTCGACCTCCCGCCCGCGCGCTTCAGTCGCGAGCTGCCCGTGGATGGCTCGTTTCACGCTTTGCGGTTCGATGCCGTGCGCGGCGTTATAGGCCTCCTGCGTGGCCCGGCGCATCGCCGTGGTCGCGATCATCCGGCGCATCGCGTCGGTCACCGTGTCGGCGTAGAGGATTACCCGCCCATTCACATGCCGCGCCGTGCGGCCCGCCGTCTGGATGAGCGCGGTCTCGGAACGCAGAAACCCCTCCTTGTCGGCATCCAGCACGGCGACCAGCGCCACCTCGGGAAGATCCAACCCTTCGCGCAGCAAATTGATTCCGATCAGACAATCGAACGCCCCTTTGCGCAGGCGGCCGAGGATCTCCACGCGTTGCATCGCGTCGATGTCGGAATGGAGGTACTCCACCCGAAAGCCCGCCTCGTGCAGATACTGGGTCAGGTCCTCGGCCGTTCGCTTGGTCAGCGTCGTCACCAGCACGCGGTCCCCGCGCTCCGCCGTGCGGCGGATCTCCTCCATCACGTCGTCGATCTGACCCCGCAACGGGCGCACCTCAACCGGCGGATCGAGCAGGCCGGTCGGACGAATCATCTGCTGAACGATGCAGGCGCTCACCTGTCGTTCGTACGGGCCGGGCGTGGCCGACATGAACACGATGGGTCCGACGCGGCCGAGGAACTCGTCAAAGCTGAGCGGGCGGTTGTCCTTGGCCGACGGAAGCCGGAAGCCCCAATCCACCAGCGTCTGCTTGCGGGCCTGATCGCCGTTGTACATGGCCCGGAGTTGCGGCAGGGTCACATGCGATTCATCGAGCACCGTCAGAAAATCGCCCTCGAAATAATCGAGAAGACAGGCGGGCGGCTCGCCCGCCGGACGTCCGCTCAAGTGTCGCGAGTAGTTCTCGATTCCGTTGCAATACCCCAGTTCGCGGAGCATCTCAATATCAAACTCGGTTCGCTGCTTGATTCGCTGCGCCTCCAGCAGCTTGCCTGCCGACTCAAACTCCCGCACACGGGCATCCAGTTCGTCACGAATCGCGCCGATGGACGCCTCGATCTTCTCGCGCGGCATGACGAAATGCCGGGCCGGAGAAATCAGCGCGCGCTTCACCTCCGGGCCCGCGCGGCCGCTGACTGGATCGAACATTCGCAGGGTCTCGACGGCATCGCCAAAAAACTCCAGGCGGATGCCGTCCTTGGAATACGAGGGGAAGACGTCCACGCAGTCGCCGCGGACCCGGAACGATCCGGGTTCGGGTTCATAGTCGTTGCGCGTGTACTGAATGGCGACCAGCTTTTCCAGCAACCGGTCGCGTCCGATCTCATCGCCCGGCCGCACATCCACGAGCATGGATCGATAATCATCGGGCGACCCCAGGCCGTAGATGCAGGAGACCGAGGCGACGACAATCACGTCGTTCCGGCCGATCAGCGCGTTGGTGGCGGCCAACCGGTAGCGCTCAATCTCCGTGTTGATCGAGGCGTCTTTTTCGATGAAGGTGTCGGTCTGCGGGATGTAGGCTTCGGGTTGATAGTAATCGTAATAACTAATGAAGAACTCGACCGCGTTGTGCGGGAAAAAACTCTTCAGTTCGGCGAAGAGCTGCGCCGCCAGCGTCTTGTTGTGGCTGAGGATCAGCGTGGGACGGCCCCAGGCGCGGATGACATTCGCCAGCGTAAAGGTCTTGCCCGAACCCGTGACCCCCTCGAGCGTCAGCCGGGACGCGCCTGTCTCCAGACCGCGCACCAGTTCCGCGATCGCCTGCGACTGGTCGCCGGCCGGCTGGAACTCCGATTCCAACTGGAAGACCGCGGGCGGCGCAGGTTCGTCCGGATCGCGATCATCCGGCGGATCATTCTGATTGGCGCGCTTCATTTCGCAGGTCGCTGTTCAGGGCCAAAGGGGCGAAAAACCACCAGCATCCAGGGAAGAAGGGTCAGGGCACCAAACCAGGCGATGACCATCGCCAACGAGGTTAGCAGACCGAACAGAACACTCGGCATGAACTTGGAGAACGTTAGCAGCGAGAAACCGATCACCATCGTCAGCGAGGTGAAATACATGGCGCTGCCGACGCTCCGATGCGACGCGCGCATGGCCGCCAGATAATTGCCGGATGCGGCAAACTCCTCGCGCATGCGATGGATGTAGTGGATCGTGTCGTCCACGGCGATGCCGATGCTGATGGAGGCGATGGTGATCGTCATCACATCCAGCGGAATATGGGCCGCCCCCAGAAAGCCCAGAACCGTCAGCGCGGATAAGAAATTGGGAAACAAGGCGATCACGGCGATTTTGAGCGAACGGAACAGCACCAGAAACATCGCCAGCAGCAGCAGGAACGTCAGCCCCAATGTCAGAATCTGCGAGCGAAACAAACTTTGGAGCACCCCGTTGTACAGCACCATAGTGCCGGTCAGCCGAATGCTTCCCGGAGGCAGATTCAAGCCGTGCTTCAAGTCGCTCTCGAGCTCTTTGAGGAAGCGGGCGCGCCGAAGCCCCGGTTCGGAATCAAACACGCGCGCGGTGATCCGCAATTGATTGTTGGTCACGCTGACATACGGCGTCACCAGCATGCTGCTGGCGAATTCGGGGAGCTTGCCGATCAGGATGGCCAGCTCGAAGGCGTCGATGGACACCCCGTCATTCAGTTTATCGGTCAGCTTCAACAGGGAGGCCAACGAGGACACCTTCCCGATCTCTGGCCGAGCCTCGACGATGTCATGCGCGCGGCGCGCCAGCGCCAGCTTGGCCGGCGTGTACCAATAGGCGTCCGCAGTCACGGTCTTGTCAATCTCCCCAAACTCCGTGAAATCGTCATCCGCCTTCCCCGCCCCGGCAACCGCGCGCTTCGGGGCCCGATCGGCAGGCAATTGAATGATCACATCCACCGGCGTGGTTCCGCCCAGTTCCCTGTCGATGAACACCATACCCTGATAAATCTCGGAGGTTTTACGAAAATTCGCCGCAAAGCTGTTCTCGACCGTCAAGCCGAACATGCCCGCCCCGATGAAGAGACTGATCAGCACCGCGCATACGACAATCCAACGCCCGGATCGCGCGACCATGCGTTCCGCCCAGGCCGTCACCGGCCGGCCGACATCCCGCTCGCTTGTGGCCGGTTCCTTGGGGAAGAGGACGAGCATCGCGGGAAACAGGATGAACGATGTCACCATGGAAACCACCAGCGCCAGGCTCATCATCATTCCGAAGTCCTTGACCGGTTTGATGTCGCACAGCACCAGCGAGCTGAATCCAGCAATGGTCGTCAGGGTGCAATACAGGCACGGCGTCCACTTGCACGCAATGGTCTTCCCGACGGCATCGACCGCATCCATATCGGGGTTTTGGCGGATCAGCCCACGGTATTCGACAATCAGGTGAATGACCAGCGACATGGTGATGATGAGCAACAGGGAGATGAAATTGGATGAAATGATCGTCACCGGCCAGGAGCAGGCACCCAACAGCCCCGCCATCACGAGCGTCGAATAGGCGCAACATAGAATCGCCAGCAGCACCCATCGCAGGCTGCCAAAAAAATACGTGAGAATCACGGCAATACAGACAAAGATAGCGAGACCGAAGATGCGCAGGTCACTCCGCACGTAGGCCAGCATATCGTCGGAAATCATGGAGCCGCCGCCGAGATGGACCTCTGCGCAATCGCGATAGCGATCCAGAACCGCACGCAAGCCGGAGATCGTCGCGTGAACCCGCTTACCATCTTCCTTCTGCAAGCGCCGGAGATCCGGCGTCAGCCGATCGAAGGCGGCGCGGTTGGCGGCGACCGCCTCATGGCGGTCCAGGGCCATGAGAAGCGCGCTGCGGCGGTTATGGATCGCATTGAGCTCGCCGTCTTCCTTCAGCGTGATCGCCAGCACGGCGGTACGTCCGTTGGTGCTGATCAACTGCTGGTGATAGATCTCGCTGTTCACGATCTCGTCGCGGGCCAGGGATTGATTGACGCCCGGCTCTTCGAGCGTGCGCACGTTTCCCGTGACGCGCGACAACGGAACCGGCGGGTTGCGAAAGAGCGGCGCATCCAACAGAGAGAGCACGCTCTGCACGTCCGGCAGGGCGCGGATCTCGTCGCGCAGACGGGTCAGCCGCTGGAGATTGCCTGCGTCAAACACATCTCCTGAATGCGGGGTATAGGTCACGGCCAGCAGGTCAGGCGACTGATAGCGGGCCGATATCTCGCGAAACAGCCGCAGTTGCGGATCGTGTTCCAGAATGAGCGAATCGGCGGAGGCGTCGAGAAAGAAATGCCGGGCCTGCATCACGCACACCCCCGCCACCGCCGCCATAAACAGCAGGGTGAGGATCGGCCGCCGCAACACAGCATGGCGATAGATTTTGAGAAAGAAGGGCATACGATCAATTCTTTTTGGGGGTGGGCGCGTCCCGCTTGGCCGCAAATTCGCCGCCACCTTTCTTCAACTCCGCGATCAACTCCGCCGGCGCATGCTTCGCGAGGTAGTCGTCAAATTGCGCCCGGTAGGAGGCTATCAGACTGATTCCCTCCACATCTACATCGTAAATGCCCCAGCGCTCCTCGCGCAGACAGAGTTTATAGATGACCTCGATTTGCGTATTGGCCGACTTCATCACGGCCGTCAGCGCGCGTTTCCCCTTGCCGAGCGACTCATTGCGCGTGTATTCGGTCGCAAACGTCGCGGCATCCTGCCCGGCCAGCTTGTCGTAATAGGAGCGCTTCACCACATCGGCGAAGGTTTTGACAAAGACCGGACGCTCCGCCTCGCTCAGGCTCTCCCATCCGTTCTTACCCAGCGCAAGTTTGGCCATCAGTTCCAGATGCCCCGATTCCTCGAGTAGGCCGTCAAACTGCTTTTGTTTGCCGGCGTCATCCAACTGCGTATCCTTCATGATCGCAATGCCCTTCGCAACCATGCTTTCCAGCACCTTGCGGGTCTGTTCGGCCTCATCCGCCAGGCATACCGAGGATGCGAGAACCGCCATCAGCACAATCCGTCCTGTCCACATAGATTTACTCCTGTATCTCTTTGATCCGTTTCTGCTCGTATGCCCGCTTGAAGAAACTGTAGGGATCATCCACCGCATTGGCCTTCAATTTTTCGTAGAAGCCGATGGACAGCGAGGTGTCGTTGACACGATCCGTAGCGCCGACGGCCATCCGAACGGCCATGGGATCAATATAACTGACGGGATCCACCAAGTAGGCCGGTATCTTCCCAAGGGCATCGCGCAAATTGGACGGACCGAAGATCGGCAGGTGCAGCGCAATGCCCGGTCCAACCCCATAATAGGCAAACGTCTGCCCGAAATCCTCCTGGCACGGCCGCCAGCCCCACTGCCGATAGGCAAAATCGGAAAAACCGAGCACGCCCACGGTCGAATTCACCGAGAAACGTCCCAGCTCCGTGCCCGCACCCTCCCACTTGAACTGCAGCACCGCATTGACAAAGCGCAAAGGAAACTGGAGATTGTCAAAGAAATGCCCAACCGCGACGCGTCCCGGCTTGGGAATCACCGCGCCATACCCCTGCGCTAGAGGCTTGAGCACTCCGAAATAGATCTTGTCGTTGCACCAGTAAAATCCGCGGTTGAGCAGAATCAAAGGATCGGGAATATCAGCCTCTTCCACCTTGGCATGAATTTCCTCTTCAAACTGGTCAAATTCGTCCCCCCCTTGGCCCAAAACAGGAGCCGCTCCCAGACACAACACCAAACCGATTTGCACACCTGTCAAAACACGCATAGTTCTCACCTGAAGGAGATGTCGGCAAACAATCCACTTCAGCGCCTGACCGATTTCGTCGGGCACCGATCCGTCACAGCCTGATCACGTTTAGCATTGTGTCAAAACGACGGGCAGCTGTCAACCGCAGCGAGCCAGCTCGAAATGATGGCGGTCGATTGACAAACTAACTGCGCCCCCCTACGAACGGAAAGGGCGCGGTTAGTCTGCCAAGAGGGGGAGGCGCGTTTAATGCGCCAAAGGAGCGGGCGTGTTTTGTCTCCCCTCCCCCCGCGGGGGGAGGGGGCGCAGTTAGTCTGCC
>CAMBQN010000013.1 GCA_945870025.1 Akkermansia muciniphila | reverse complement strand
CGTGACGCCGTGCAAGTCGGAGACAATCTCCGACCTGCTCCGTAGAGGCATAGAGGGTGGTGTATTCATAGTCCCTAGTTTACTAGGGACTGTTGCCGAATACAAGAGCAAAATTCAACTTCCAGCAAAAAAATGACTTTGCACCCCAGGGCAACCGCATTATATTTTTTCCGCAAAACCCGCCAATTTGTGGTTTCACTCGGATGCCTCGCCCGTGGATACACGGACGGCATACCGGTGAAACCGCTCAATGACGCAAATAAAACGACTTTGAGCGAATGTTCGTTCCGCCGTCCGTGTACTCACGGGTGAGGCGGACGAAACATTCGCTGGCTCTTTTGCGGCTTTTGCGAAATGTCTTCAATGAAATATACGTACAACGCCCAACATCAACAGACGCCGGATGTCACGAACCCCGGCCGCTTCCGCCACAGCGCGAGCGCGCGGCACAGGGGCGCCGGTTCCAATCCCGCCGTTTCCAGCCGGTCAACCGGGTGCCAGAAGAAGCGGATCCAATCCTCGCGCGCCTGCGGGTCGCGATCGGATGGCACGCCGACGAGCGTCATGCGGAAGACCAGGTTGATCTCCGCGTGCGGCTCCCCCTTCTGCACAAAGGCATGTTCGCTGCAGCCGAGAAAGCGTCCGATGCGCGCCGCCAAACCGAGTTCCTCATACATCTCGCGCGCCAGCGCCGCCCGCGCCGTCTCGCCGAATTCGATGTGCCCGCCCGGCAGATAGCTGAGGCGCCCCCCTTGGCGGGAACGGCACAATAACACCCGCCCGTTCTGGATGCAAACGCCCCGGACAATCGTTTCAATGGCCTTCATGACTCAGAATCCGAGGTCTTCGTTGACC
The DNA here is from genome assembly GCA_945870025.1 of Akkermansia muciniphila. Taxonomy (GTDB): domain Bacteria; phylum Verrucomicrobiota; class Kiritimatiellia; order RFP12; family JAAYNR01; genus VGWG01. Next base: position 78,580 of record CAMBQN010000013.1, on the reverse strand, counting down.
TCCGACAAGCCGAAGCGATTTTCAACGCCGACCAGCTTGAGTGCAAATCCGACCTTGAAGTTGGCATCGCTCGCCACGCCGGCGTTGTCGGTCCCTGCCGGCTCGTAGCCCGTGCGAATCTGGAATGCGATACAGTCCAAGCTGTACTCGACATACCCGGAGATCTCCTGAAGCCGCGCCAGCTCGCATTCGTAGCGGACATCGGTGCCGGCCGACCACACGGTGTTGAAGATGTGTTTGACGCCGCCGTAGAGGACCTGCGTGGCCGGATCCCGGGCCCAGATTCCAAACGGGTTAATCGCCAGACTCTTGCGGAAGAAATGGCCGCCGCTCCATTCCCAGTTGTGCGTGCGCCAGAAAAGCGCGTTGTCGGCCATCCGCAACACGTGGTCCTCGGAATCAAACTCCAGCTCTGAACGGTACCGGAGATTCTTCCGCGGGGTCACCTGCAACACGCCGCCGATGATCTGCGCGCCCTCGGGGTTGCCCTCCGTGCCGAACGAGTACGCGGAATAGAGGTCCGACTCGACGACCGTCCGGTTCTGCCCATCGGCGTCGCGATCCTGCAAGGCATTGCGCACGCCCAGGCGGACACCGTGCCATTGCCGCGACGACGGCAGACCGTCCAATCCGAACAGGTCCCGCCACTCGCGCGGCGAGTCGTATCGGTCGAACAGATACGGTTCGCCGTCCCCCAGCGATTGCGGGCGTGGAATCCAACTGTAGTCCACATACGGCTCGACCACATGCCGGTAGTCCCCGAGTGTGCCCGTGCCCTTGACCGACGCCTCGGTGCCCAGCTCAAAGAGATTGCGGACGTCTCCCGAATCCGAGACCCGAGAGTGGTTGTAATAGGTGCCGTGGTAACCGGCTCTCGGCACGACCCGCACCAGATCCGCAACCCAGAACGGCAGCGAGAGGCGCTGGGCGGTGTCGGCGCGGAACGCGGTGTACTCGGGCGGTCTCGCACTCACGATCGGAGCACGCGGCGACGTCTGCCTTTGCAGATAGCCGAAGCGGGTCTGCGACTCGTAATAGAGTCCGGGGAAGAGTGACTGCGGCATGATGTTCAGCCAAACCTCGGGCAGGCGCTGCACGCCGTTATAGAAGCCATCCAATGGCCCGGATACCGTCACGCCGCCTGCGCCATTCGCTTCGCGATGCGTATAGGAGAGCACGTTGTCCGGCTGAACGGACCGCCGGTATTCCGCCGGGAAGAACGTCTCCCGCATCTCGGCGTCGCTCAGAAGCTGGCCTCTCACGAAGACGCGGTCTTTATCCGTCAGATCGGCCGCATGTTCCAGGGCGATTCGGTAACGATCCGTATCGGTATAGGTCTTGGGAAAAGCACGCCGTTCATCGGGATCGCTGTCATCGGCATAATAGAGTTCGAGTCGGCCTTTGCCGGACGATCCCCAATCCCACTTGAAGTCATGGCCGAGGCCCAATCCTCGCGCACTGCGGTAGTCCACTCGCGCCTGTCCCGTCACATCCACCCCTTCCGGGGCGCTCAGATAGGGATACACGTAGCGGCCCAGAGCGAACAGCCCCCAGTCCGACGTGTAGCCCGGCATGAGTCGCACGCCATAGTGCGTGTCGAGTGCGCGGTAAAAATACGGGACATAGGCGATCGGCACGCCCATGAACCAGACCGATCCGTGACTGGCGGACAGATAGTGATTGGGCTGGTAGCTGGCCTTTCCGGTCGCCAGATACCAGTGCCACAAGCCCGGAGCATTCGTGCAGGTGGTCATTTTGACATCGCGGAGGATGACCTTGCCGTCGGGTTGCCGCTCGCTGCTTTCGGCCTGCACGGTGAAGCGGCCGACCTTGACCTGGCTGTCGTCGGTGAGGCCCGAGCCGGTCCGGTGGTTGAAAACGATCCGCTCGCCCGTCCACTCGCCGAAGCCGGGGCGCATCAGCCGCACATGGCCGCCGGCCTGCACATCGCCCGTCCGCTGATTGAGGCTGATTTGGTCGGCGTGGACCACCACAGCCGAATTGCTGATCGTCACATCGCCGATGCCGGTCCAGATGCCGGTCTGGTTGTCCATATCGTGCTTCAGCGCCGTGACGGTGATCGGTTCATCCGGATTGACGAATCCCAATTTTCCGGCGGCATCTTTAACCCGAAGCTGCGCCCGGGCGCTCCCGGCCGCCATCAGCGCAAGCAGAATCGTTACCGCAATCGCTTTATTCATAGGCTCCCTTAAACACCTGATGACCCACCGGCACTAATTGCTTTTAACATCGCCCATAGAATACACGACTTTGCCTGTGTTTGTCTCTAAAATCTGGAAAGATTCCGGATGCCGGTACGGTTCCGAGCGAAAGGTCAGTTTGCCGGGGTAATTGCCCTGGAGCTGCACCAGCATCGCCTCGTCGGTCGAGCGCAAGCGATCCAGCACGAGCGGAGCGATCAAAACCTGCAAATCGCACGGATTCCCATCCTTGCGGTTTTTGCGCATCACGGCGGCGATCTGGCGCTGGATGTCGACACTGAGCGATAGCGGTGACTTGATCACCCCGTGCCCCTTGCAGTAGGGGCAGTCGATATACGTCTGCGAGAGGATGCTCTCCTCCTGGCGCTGGCGAGTCATCTCCATCAGCCCCAGCTCGGAGATCGGCAGCACGTTGGTCCGAGCGCGGTCGCGCTTCAGCGCGGCCTTCATCGCCTTGAACACCGCCGCCTGGTGCTTCCTCGGCTTCATGTCGATCAGATCGACCACCACCAGGCCTCCGATGTTGCGCAACCGGAGCTGGCGGGCGACCTCATCCACCGCCTCCAGGTTGACATCCAGGATCGTTTCCTCCTGTGAGCCTCTGCCGCGGTGACGGCCGGTGTTCACATCAATCGCGATCATCGCTTCGGTCTCGTCGATCACCAGATGACCGCCCGACTTGAGACTGACCTTGCGCCGGAAGGCATCATCCAGTTGCCGGGCCACGCCATAATGTTCGAAGATGGGCAACTGCCCCTCATAATGGGTGATCATCCCCTTGGCGCGGCGCGAGATCCGCGCGGCCATCGTGCGAATGCGCTCGTAGTCATCGGGGTCATCGATCACCACCCGGTCGATCTCCTCGGTGAGCCAGTCACGCACGATCCGCTCGATCAGGTCGGGCTCTTGATAGACGCAGCACGGCCCGGACTTCTCTTTGATGTTCTTCTCCAGATCGGCCCACACGGCCAGCAATCCACGCAAGTCCCGGACGAACGCGCGCTTGCTGGCGCCGGCTCCGGCGGTGCGCACGATCAGCCCGGTTTCCGCGGGAATGGGCAACCGGTCCAGAATCCGCTTCAGGCGCTGGCGTTCCTTGCTGTCGCCGATCTTGCGCGATACGCCGCGCAGCTTGCAGCCGGGCATCATCACCAGATAACGGCCCGGAATGCTCAGATTGGCCGAAACCCGCGGTCCCTTGGTGCCGATCGGCCCTTTCGTCACCTGCACGATCACCTCGGATCCCTGCGGGAAGCGTTTGGCGATCTCCTCGCTCGAAATGCGCCGCTTGCGCGACCGGGTCGAATCGTCGTCCTCATCCAGGAGTCCGTCGTCATCGGGGATCATGTCCCAATAGTGAAGAAAGGCGTTCTTCTTGAGGCCGACATCGACAAACGCCGCCTGAAGCTCATTCTCCAAGTTCTGAATGCGCCCCTTGAAGATGCTGCCGACGAGCCGATCCTCCATCGGATGCTCGACCTGAAACTCTTCGATGTGGCCGTTCTCCACCACGGCCACGCGGGTCTCCAGCTTCTCGGCGTTGACGATAATTTCGCGTTTCGGCTCCTTGCGCCGAAACCAACTAAACACAATATCCAAGCTTCCCATATGCATCTCTCTCTGCCGCTTAAAAACGCGGCGCTGTTTCTCGACCGTGGACAGCCACACTCTGGACCAGTCCATAAGCAGTCATCATTGTTAATAAAAATGTCCTGCCGGAGCTGATGAACGGCAGCGGCACACCCGTCACGGGCAACAGCCCGATGGTCATGCCGATATTCACGAAGAGGTGACAGAACGTCACCGTCGCAACTCCGACGCAAAGCAATCGCCCCGCGCCGTCCTGACACACATACGCCACAGCCAGCGTCGGCAAGAGAATGCCGACGGCCAGCAGCAGCACAATCAGGGATCCCACAAAACCTGTCTCTTCCGCGAGCACCGAGAAGATGAAGTCGTTGCTCGCCACCGAAGCGGGCAAATAACCCAACAGATTTTGATCTCCTTTCAGATAGCCCTTTCCCCACAAGCCGCCGGAACCGACGGCGATTTCAGACTGTCTTTTGTTCCAACCGCGTCCAAACGGATCGTGATCCGGATACAAAAACACAACCAGCCGATCGCGCTGATAGGCGCTCAACGGCAACATCTTCTGAATCCGGGCGCGCGTCGGCGCCGACACGTCTTCGCTCTCCGACGCCACGATCAGCCCCAGCACCAGCACCAACACGAGCACGGCAGCACCGATTGTGGCCAATACCGCGCGCGGCGAGACGCGCGCCACGAACAGCATCGCAAAGACCGTCGGAAGGAAGACCAGTGTCGTCCCCAGATCGGGCTGCATCAAAATCAGCGCCATCGGCGCGGCCGTCAGGGCCAGCGCTCCCAGATACATGCCGATGCCTTTCGACGCATCGCGGCGGCCGAGCCATTCAGCGAGAACCAGGATCGTTGCGAGCTTGGCCAGCTCCGAAGGCTGAATGCCGGCCACCCAGCGCCTGGCCCCCATCGTCTTGTCTCCGATCAGCAGCGTCAGCGCCAGCAGCGCCAGCGTCCCGGCGTAGAACAGCCATCGCGCACGGAGGATATCCTGATAGTTCATGTAAGCCAGCCCGAAGCAGATCAGCAATCCGATCACGCCCATCTGCGCATGGAGCAGGTAGAGTCGTCGCAAGGCGTCGGCTTCCCGGATCGAACAGGCGCTATACACAAACGCCACGCCCACCAGCAGCGCGCCGATGATCGACGCCAAGAGCGTCATGTTCATTCGCAACATCCACCCGAACGACTTGGAGGTGTTCATGTCTGGCCTCCGGTGGCGGCGTGAGCGTCAGCGGATGGCGCCGCCGCTCCCCTACCCTCCGTCGGTGGCGGCGTCTCGGCCGCGCCGAAGAGGGCCGAAAGCACCCGCCGCACGATGGGACCTGCGGCTGTTCCGCCCGTATCAGCGGCATCCTCGATCACAATGGCCATCGCCACAGCCGGATTATCGGCCGGCGCATAGGCGATCATCCAGGCGTACTTTTTAAGCCGCACGCCAGTCCCGTACTCCGCCGTCCCGGTCTTGCCCGCTGCGGTCACGGCACTGCCGAGCACGTGGCGCGCCGTGCCGTGGCTCACCGCATCCTCCATGCCCCGGCGAATGACGGCCAACTGCTCCGGACGCCACAGAACGGTCCGAACCACGCTGCCGCCCGGCGCCTCGGACTGCACGATACGCGGACGCAGCACGCGGCCGCCGTTGGCGATCGTCGCGGTTGCCACGGCCATTTGCAGCGGCGATACGAGCAGGTCGCCCTGGCCGATACTCATGAGACACGTGTCTCCCACGCGCCACGCATCGTGATAAAGCGTCCGCTTTCGCTCTGCGTCCGGAACCAGCCCCGCATATTCCTCCGGAAGATCAATCCCCGTGACCGCGCCCAGCCCCAGTTCGTGCGCCATCTGCCGGATCGGTTCGGCGCCGATTTGCGCGGCGGTCTGGCAGAAATATCCATTGCAGGAGACCTGCAGGGCCTGCTGCAAACTCACCGTCCCGTGCTGCGCGTTGTGCGAACACCGGATCGGCCTCGGCTTCATATCATAGATGCCATGACACGTATAGGTGTCGGCCATGGTGAACCCGCCCTCGCCCATTGCGGCCAGCCCCACAATCACCTTGAAGGTGCTCCCCGGCGGGTAGCGCCCCTGCACCGCGCGGTTGAATAGAATGTCGCCCGGATCGCGCCGGATCGCTTCCCAGCGCGCCCGCGTCGGCGCGGGGGTCATCTCGTTGGGATCGAATGTCGGCGCGCTCGCCAACGCCAGCACATCGCCGTTGCGCACGTCCAGCACCACGCCCGCCCCGACCTGCCCAGCGAGTGCCCGCTCCAGCTCCCGCTGCACGACGTTGTCGATCGTCAGAGTCACATCCCGCCCCGGCTTGGGATCCGTCCCGGTCAGATCCAGCCGCCGATAGCCCGACACGTCCACTCGAATCAACCGGCACCCCGGAACCCCCTCCAGCGCGTCGTTGTACTGCGCTTCAATCCCCGCACGTCCGCACATTCCGAGCAGCATAAAATGGTACCGCTCGTCGTTCACCGGCTCGGGCCTCTCCCGTCCGGCGTAACCGAGCACATGCGCCGCCAGCGAACCTTGCGGATAAACCCGTTCCGGCTGCACATACACATCCACCCCCGGCGCCGCGACCACCCGTTCCTCAAACCGGGCCAGCGTCCGTTCGTCCACATTCTGCCAGACCGGCAACGGCAGTGGCAGCCGCTTGCGCACATGGGTCGCAATCTCCTCGCGCGTCAGCGTGCGTGGCTGCCCGATAATCGCCGCCACCGCATCGAGCTGCGCCTCGACCGCATCGATGGTATTGGCCCAGCCGCCCGGACGGCGCAGCTCTTCCATGAACACGGCCAGACACGGGTTCGGGCGGTTGTCGGCGAGGCATACGCCACGACGGTCATAGATCCGGCCGCGCGGGCTGGGAAGCAGCACCCGCCGAATGCTCTGGCGGTTCTGACGGCCGGCAAAAGCCGATGAGCGCGTGACCTGGACATCGTGCAGCCGCCATCCCAGGATGGCGATACCGATGGCAAAACCGATCCCTAATAGCGGGATGCGCCAGCCGTCAAACGTTTGAGTTGTGCCACGGAACTCCATCACCCGGTTCCGCTCCTTTCACGTTTCCGGCCAGGCTGTCCAGCCACTGACATACATAAAAAACCGCCCATCCCATTCCCGCGCCAATCCCGGCTGCAGCGATCAGTCCGCGCAGACAGTCCTCCCAGCCGATTCCGCCCACGAACACCGCGTACCAGATCGCCTGCCCCGGCGCCGCGACCACCAGGATCACCATTCCCCTCCAGAAGGCGTTTTCAGAAACGTATCGCCGCACCGAGCGGATCACCCCGCACAGGATGAGCAGCCAGACGGTGGTCACCGGAAAAGGCAGGCCGCTGCAGACATCGGTGAGCGCGCCGATCCACAGCGCAGCGGTCAACGCCAGCGGCAGTTCGCGCGACAGGGCGTAATAGGCGGCGACGGCTGTCAGCAGCGGCGGCTTGGTGGCCATCCAGCTTGCGGACGGCAGGAGGGTCTGCACCGTGGCGGCAACCACGGTGAGCGCCAGCAGGACAGGAAGGTCGAGCCTCATGCCCCCCCCTTTTCGCTGACGAGGACGCTCACTTCGTCGAGCAGCCCGACGTCGGCCGCGGGCATCACCGACGCCTCGCGATAGAGGCCGTCCGTCGTGATACGCGTCTCCAGAAGATAGCCGACCGTCAGCCCCCGCGGAAAGCCGCCGCCCAACCCCGAGGTCACCACTCGCGTGCGCGGCGACGGCTCGAAATCGCGCCTCAGATAGCGCAGCCTGAGGGGGTCGGCCACATAGATCATCGCCAGCATCCGCGTCTCGGATGATCGCCCGCCAGCCCCGCTCAATACCCCGCGTACGCCCCCCAACTCAGGCCGTCCCGTCTCCAGCTCGCAGGCGACCCTGAAATTGGAGTCGGTGATCAGCAACACGTCGGCCGTATGAGCCGAAACCGCCGTCACGCGCCCCACCAGCCCCGCCGCCACCACCACCGGGTTACCCGCAGCAATCCCGTGGTCGGCCCCTTTTCCAATCACCAGAGTGCCCCACCAGCCGGCCGCCCCTCCGCGCTCCAGCACCGGGCTTGGCACCGTACGAAATCCCGACTGAGGCGGCAGCGCCAGCATCACCCGCAGACGACTGTTTTCCTGCGCCATCCGTTCCAATTCGCCCTCAACCAGACGCAGTCGAGCCACCTCGCGCTGCAATTCTGAAACACGCGCCGAGAGGTCGAGACGGGACAAAGAGACGGCCACACGATTGACCACGTGGCGTCGGAAATAGACAAGGCCCCTCTGGTACGGGGAAAGCGCCTCCCGCGCAGCGGGCTGCAACATAACCCGAACGCCTCCCGCCAGTAATACAACCAGCGAGATCGCAAACAACAGCCACACTTTTTTAGGCTTCACCCATCCGCCCCGTTTGCTCTTCTGAATCGGGGGGAAGTCAACCCGCACTCAAGAAAAAGACATCTATACCACGATCAACTGCGGCGCATCACGCTGCGTGCCAGCAGCGACAGCTCGCCCAAAACCACGCCTGTCCCCTCGGCCACCGCGCTCAGCGGATCGTCGGCCAGCGTCACCGGCAAGGCCGTCTGTTCCGCGATCAGCTTGTCCAAGCCCCGCAACAGCGCGCTGCCTCCCGCCAGAACAATGCCCCGGTCAACCAGATCGGCCGACAACTCGGGCGGCGAATTCTCCAGCGCGTTGCGGATGACATCGACAATCGCCGAAATCGGTTCCTGCAGCGCCTCCCGGATCTCCTCCGACGTGACATGAAGTGTCTTTGGCAGCCCGGCCACCAAATCTCGGCCTTTGACGGCCATCCGCTTTTCCTCTTGCAGCGGATACGCCGAACCGATGGTAATCTTGATTTCTTCTGCGGTTCGCTCCCCAATCATCAGATTATAAACCCTGCGCATGTACTGCACGATGTATTCGTCCATGACGTCGCCGCCGACCCGAATACTCCGCGAACAAACAATACCTGCCAATGAGATCAGCGCGACTTCACACGTGCCGCCGCCGATATCCACGATCATGTTGCCAGCCGGTTCCTGAACCGGCAGCCCCACCCCGATCGCGGCAGCCATCGGCTCCTCGATCAGAAAGACCTCTCTCGCTCCCGCGTGCTTGGCCGACTCCTGCACCGCGCGCTTCTCAACCTCGGTGATGTTGCTGGGCACCGCAATGATGACACGGGGCTTCACCAGCTTGTGAGGATGCACCTTGCGGATGAAATACCGGATCATCGCCTCGGTGATATCGAAATCGGCGATCACCCCGGATTTCATCGGACGAATCGCCTCGATGTTTCCCGGCGTGCGGCCCAGCATGCGCTTGGCTTCCTCTCCCACCGCCAGAATGCGCTTGGTCCCCTTCTGGATGGCCACCACCGAAGGCTCGCGAAGCACAATCCCGCGATCTTTGACATACACGAGGGTATTGGCCGTCCCTAGGTCAATGCCAATGTCGTTGGAAAAAAGACTCAAAAACTTGTTCAACATGCGCGTTCTTCCTGCGAGTTCACAGAAACCTCGCCTGTGCAAAAGTAGACAGTGCTGGTTAGTGTGGAGTAAAGGCGAACACGGGTCAAGCCCAAAAATGCCCCATTATCATATTTTATCATTCGGGCGGGCAGCCTTGGCCAAATCCCGCAGATGGGAAAGGTCCAATTTCCCGGTTGGCAGAAGCGGCAGAGCCTCGATGGGCACGCAGTCCTCAGGGCCGGGCTTCCACAGGTTGGGAAGCGGGGCGGCGGCAATCGCCGCATGAATCACCTCCACCGCGCCGGCGGCTGGCGTGTAGAAAAGGACCAGACGTTCGCCGCGGCGGTCGTCGGGTACCGCAGTCACGGCCACGACCGGCTCGGTTTGCCCCGTGGCCTGCTGCACCGCCTCCTCGATCGCGCCATGCGGCACCATCTCGCCGCCCAGCTTACTGAAACGCGCCAGCCGGTCGGTGATGCGCACAAAGCCATCCTCGTCCATACAGGCGATGTCGCCCGTGCGGTACCATCCGTCGACGATGGCGGCGTCCGTCAGGTCCTCGCGGTTCAGGTAGCCGAGCATGACGTTGGGTCCCTTCACCAGCAGCAAACCGGGCGTGCCGGATGGCAGGCCGCAGCCGGTTTCCGGATCCACCACCTTCATCACCACGCCGGGCACGGGTAGTCCGACGGAACCCGGCTTCGAGCCGATCTGTTGCGCGCCGCCAACCGACACGTCGGGCACGCTGAAGGCCGCCACGGGTGAAAGCTCGGTGGCACCATACCCCTCGCGCGGCGCGACGCCGAAACGTGCCTGGAACGCCTCGGCAACCGCGGGACGCAGCCGCTCCGCGCCGGTGGCCACAAAGCGCAGACGACGGAAATCGGCGGGTTCAATCTTGCGCGTGTAAAGCGCCAGGAACGTCGGCGTCGAGAACAGTAGCGAACACGCGTGCTCCCGGCAGGCTTTGCCGATACCGGCGGCATCGAGCGGATTGGCGTGGTACGTCACCGGCACCCCACTGAGTACCGGGTGCCAGATGCTGGCCGTGAAACCGAAGGAGTGAAAAAACGGCAGCGCTGCGAGCAAGCGGTCATCCGCGCGTGTCTCAAAAACCATGCGCAACGACTCCACGTTTGAAAACAGATTGTGATGGCTGAGAACAATGCCCTTGGGCGTGCCGGTGGAGCCGGACGAAAAGAGGATGGCCGCTGGCGTATCGCCACCAAAACCGGCGGCACGGCGCACGATCAGACGCACGGGCAGCAGCAGGCCGACCAACGCCGCGAACCCGCGACGCACGCGGGAGGCCTGCAGAATCGAGGCGATGTCGAGCTGCCCGGCAGGTAGATCGTGAACGTTCAGACGGGCGAGCAGCGCGGGCGATGTGATGACCACGCGGAGGCCGCTCTGCGTGATCGCCGAACGCAGCGCCTCGGGCGATGCGGTGAAGTTGAGATTCACGGGAACCAGACCGGCCACCTGAGCACCGACGTTCGCCATCGCCCCCGCCACGGAGGCCGGCAGCAGAATGCCGACCGGCGTGCCCGGCGGGCCCAGGTGCCGTAGGCGCGCGGCGCACAGGCAGGCACCTGCCGCGGCAGACCAGCCGGTCAGGGACCAGCCCATCGTGTCGGCCAGCAGCGGCCGCCAGGCACGCTGCCGCAAAGCCCGCAGGGCCGCCTCGCCCAGCGGCCGTCGACCCTGCTTACGTTCCGCAAAGTAGTCGCATGAGAGTTCGGTAACGGCTTGCTGCACCTGATCGTGCGGCGTGTCGGTCGGAAGCGGCCGACCGTAGATCACCGAGATCGGATAGCGGCCCAGTCGCGGCAGGCGTCGAATGCCGCTGCCCCGGTAGTAACTGCCCAATGATCCCCACGCGCCGCCCAGATAAACGGGGATGATCGGCGCGCCGGTGCCCTTGACGACCTTTTCGAAGCCCCTCCGGAAAGCTCGGATGTGGCCTGTACGCGTCAGCTCGCCTTCAGGGAAGATCACCACCAGGTAGCCCTCCTGCACCGCCTTGCGCGCGGCTTGGATGGCGGCGGCGAGCTGGCGCGGCGGGTCATCGCCGGAAATCGGAATGCAGTTGAGAATGCGAAAGACCCATCGCAGCAGGCGCCACTCCTGATAGATCCCGCGCCACACGACAAACCGCAACCGGCGCTGTTGCGTGGCAATCAGCAGAGCCGCGTCCAGATAGGATGCGTGGTTGCTCACGATCAGCGCGCCACCGCTCTCAGGCACATGGGCCAACCCGGACACCCGCACCCGGCAGAGCAGGCGCGTGAAGACCAGCACGACGAAACGCGTGAGGAAGTCCGGCAGCACACGCACCGCCAGCACGCCGGTCACGAGCGTCATCGCGCCCAGCACGGCGAAGCCATGGGCCGGCGTCAATCCAATCGCCCGATTGCCGGCGATGATGCCCTGCGCGGCTAGCACGCCGAGCCAGCCGATGAATGACGCGGCCGCCACGGCCTCTGCGCGGCGATCGGCTGGCGCGTCGCGCTGAATGAAGGCGTCGAGCGGAATCAGGAATAGTCCGCCGCCCACCCCGGTCAGCACCAGCAGCACGGCGACGGTCGCGATGCTGTGCGGCGCCAGCCCAAACACCAATGCGCCGAAGGCCATCACCAGCACACCGATGGGCACGATGCCGAACTCGATCAGACGGCCCGACAGCCGCCCGGCCAGCCAGCTCCCCGCGCTGATGCCGGCGGCGGCAACCAGAAACAGGTAGGCGCTGTGCTCCTGACTCATGCCCATGTGCTGCACGCCGTAGGAGAGGATGTTCCCTTGAACAAACGCGCCCACGAGACTGAAAAAGGCCGATCCGAAAATGGCGCCGATGAGGTAATCATGCGCCCGCAAATCCCGTAGCGTCCGCCAGACATCGTCACAGACAAACCAAGAGACCTTTCGCGCCGTCCCAGCGGCACACGTGCGCCCCACGAGCAGCGAAGCGATGAAGCCGATCACGGCGAGGGCGATGGCCACGCCCTGCGCGTCGACGTAGTTCCCGTGGACGCATTCGACGACCCATGGCGCCAGTCCGGATGCCGCAATGATCGCCAGATAGGTGCAAACCGCAACCACGGCGTTGCCGCGCGAAAGCTCCGGCGGCCGGACCAGCTCGGGCAAAATGCTGTACTTGGCAGGACCGAAGAGGGCACTCTGCGCGGACATCAGCGCCAGCGTCAGATAGAGTCCCGGCACGCTCTCCATGCGAAAGGCGATCCAACCGGCCAGCATGATGAAGATTTCAGCGGCCTTGATAATCTGCAGCAGGCGGCTTTTGCTGAAGCGGTCCGCCATCACGCCCGCCAGGGGCGTCAGCGTCAGGAACGGCACGACAAAGACAACGCCCGCGACGGCAATCACAGCGGGGTCGGCCGGAATGCCGTGCAGGCGGCTGATGTAAAAAACCAGCAGGAACTTGAAGAAGTTGTCGTTCAGCGCGCCTAGCAGCAACGCGATATTGAAACCGACGAAGTCCGCTGAGCGGATTCCGGGGCTCTGAGGCGTATTCACGTCTGTCATCACGATTTTTTTCCTGTCTGCCTATCGGCCACGGGAACGGCAAGCGCGCCGTCCAGCGCCTCCATAAGTTGGATGCCGAGTTTGAGAATCGGCTCACCCATCCGTTGCAGCCCCAGCTCGCTCGGCGGGGTTCCGTCGCACCAGACGGTCTTCGCAACCTCGGCAACAGTCATGACCGAAAAATCCCGGCACGGCAGATAAAGCCCGTTGCGTCCTTCGATCCGGGCCAGCACCCCGGCGCGCGTCAGGTCCCCGAGCACGTCCTGACTGAGCCGCGTCGAAACCCGCCGGTGCTGCGCAAAGGCATCCGCATCAAAGGCCTGTCCCTGCTCCCGGACCGCGCGCGCCGCCTCGGCGCAAAACGCCGCCGCGAGCAGAAAACGGGTGTACGGGCTAGCGCGGCCAGCGGCCGACTCCATGCGGCACGTCGCGCCATGCTGCAACGCAAAGGTAACCTCCGCGCCCAACAGGATGATCTGCCAGCTGGTGTAGACCCACATCAGCAGGATCGGCAGCAGGGCGAATCCGCCGTAGAGCGCGCTGTATTGGGCGATCCCCACCTGCAGGCGGGCGCACACGTCCAACCAGACGCCGAACATCAACGCGGTCAAAAAGCCCCCGGCGACACCCGGCGCAAACCGAATCCGCGTGTTGGGCATGAAGATCAGAAGAAAGCTGAACGTGACGGTGCCCATGCCCAGCACCAGCGCCTGCTTCAGCAGGTGCGACCCAACCACCGTGCGAACGGTGTCGGCCACAGCGGCCCCGCCCATGGTGTCAGCCCCGCGCGCCAGCAGATCGAGCACGGGCACCGTGGATGCGGCGGTTACCAGGAACGGCAGGATCAGCACCACGCTGAGATAGTCGGTGAACTTTCGCCATAACGTACGCGAGGCGGGAACGCCCCAGATCAGATTGAAGCTCACCTCGACCCGTCCAAGCAGGCCGATGACCATCCAGATCAACGCGACCGCGCCGATTCCACCCAGCGTGCCGAAGCTGATGGTGTTGATTTGATCAAAGAGCTGGACAGCTTTGTCCTTCAAGTGATCGGCAAACGCGAGCGCGGCCGATCGGGCGGCCTCATCAGCCGCGCCGGACTGCGCCGCCATCTGGCCTAGGAATGAACCGAGCTGTACCTCAAATTGCCTTTTTACCATCTCGCTGCCGCCAAAGACCCGCCCCAGCGCCAATGCCAGCGCCAATACCGGGATCAACGCCATCAGCGTATAATAGGCGAGCGCCGAGGCGTGCAGTTCGTTGTGATTCTGGCGGAAGCCGCGGCCGACGGCGAAGATCAATCGCAACGCTTGGAGCGCCACCCGCCGGAAGGCGGGCAGCGTGGCGGGAACGACATCCCACATGCCGTGTGAGAGGAACCGCTCCGCGTCCCTGATCCGACGCCGGATGTGCAGGGGTGTCATGTGACTTCCCTCATGTCCAAGACCCACTCATAAACCGGAACGCCCGCTTCGCGCGCCAGAGCCGCAATCTGGCCGCGCCGGATGTCGTCGATCTGCATGGTGATAATGATTCGCGAGATGCGGTGCGTCCGCACGCGCGATACCAGGTCATCAATCTGCCCCAGCACACGGATGCCGTAAACCTGCCGGCCCCGCAGGTTGGGGTCGTCGTCCAAGACGCCGACAATGACCAGATTCTGGTTCTCGATCAGCCGTGTCCGCTTATCGCGCAGAAACAGCCGCAACCGTTCCCCACCGCCGCAGACCAAGGCGCGCGTGGCCGTCGGATCAGCGACCGAAACCAGCCGTTCGATGGACGAGACCGTCTCGCGCAGAATTTCCCGATACAGCCGGATCAGGGTCATTGCGGGCAGGCTCAGAATCAGAAACACCAGGGCCACGGACAGGCGGATGCGATCATAAGCATCCGAATAAATCGATAGCGCTAACATCGTAGCCAAACCGGCTACGAACGACACCGCGAATGTCATGAAATCAGACAACAACGCGCGCGGCCAAACCCGGCTATACGCGCCCGTGGCCGCCAGCACAACGAAAATCAGGCCGAGCAGGCACGGCATGTCTACGACGAGCACATGCGTCTCGACGCGGTCTCCTACGATCCAATGGCTGGTCACGAAACTGACCGCCATGATTAGGATATCCGCCAGCATATAGAGCGGCACGGAAATCCGGGCTGAAATCGAACGGTGCGACTTGGCCAGCAGGATCCGTCCCGTATCCCACAGCTCGACACGGGTCAGGTGCCTGACGATCAGGAACACACCCACGATGAACGCCAGCAAGAAGACCCCGATCCGCCGTTCCTCGGCCAGCATCGCAAACAGTCCGATCGCGACCAGCAGCACGTTCACTCCGTAGAGCAGGATCGCCGCCTTGCCCTGGCTCATCGTCTTGGCCAGCACGCGGTGATGGACATGCTCCTTGTCGGCCTGCATCAATCCTCGAAGCCGTTTGGCGCCGGCCGCCGTGCTGTTGGGAAAGAGCGAGCGCAGCGTCCGCCTCCAGATCGCCAGCACCGTGTCAAAAATCGGAATGCCCATGGCCATCAGCGGCAAGCCGAGCGAGGCCAGCAATTCCGACTTCTGACCTGAAATCAACGGCAGCGCCCCCACCGCAAGCCCCAGAAACATCGATCCGCTGTCGCCGAGAAAAACCGTCGCGGGGTTGAAGTTGTAGCGCAAAAATCCCAGAGTCGCACCCGCCAGCGCAAGGAACGGAACCGCATCGACCGATAAATTTCGCAGGAACAACGCACCGGCTAGACCCAGCGAGGCTATCATCGCCAGACCGGACGCCAGACCGTCCAAGCCATCGATCAGATTGAAGGCGTTCACCGCGCCGACAATCCAGAACACCGTCACCACGAAGTTGACGGGGTCGGACAGTGTTATGGATAATCCGCCCCCCACCTGGAATCCCCCCTGATACAGCAGCACGGCCGCACCGATCTGGCCCACCAGCTTGACATAGGGTTTGAGGCTGAGCGCATCATCCAGCAAGCCCACGCCCAGAAGCACGAATGACGCCCAGAAAAAAGCGGTCAACTTGTCGATGCCGTAGACCGGACGGAAGACGCCTGGAAAAATCAGCACGCACAACAATACCGTCGCGTGGAAGGCGATGAATATGGCGACGCCGCCCGCCCGGGGCGTCGGCTGCGTGTGGATGCGCCGGGGGTCCGGTTGATCGACCATCCCCAGCCTTCGGGCCAACGTGCGCACCGGCGGCGTCAGCGTCAGCGAGAGCACCAGCGAGGAAAAAAAGGCAAACAGGTACGTCAACCCCCGCGATGAGCCGGCGGAAGCCAACTGCTTAGACCCCTCCTGATACCAGTCAAACACGAACATACCGATCATGCCCCTCCGATTCGAATCTGCGGATACAGGTCGGCCACAGCCTCACGCACCGTGTCATCCGCCGCCGTCGCGTCCGGCGGCAGGTTGACGGTCAGGGCAAACATGACCCACCGGTTAATACGATTATGCACCGAACGGGCCCAGGCGTCGCTCAAAATCCGCACCGCATGGGAGGACGTCTCCCGCTCACGGTTTTTGAACCAATAGCACAGGATAAAGCGCGTGGTGCCTTTCTGCACGCTGACGACGCGGACGGACAACGGCCCGCGGCCCGGCAGCGACACCGACAGCGTGCGCGCGCGGGTCATCGCAAAACCTTGCGCTGGCAGGCACAGCTCAGGCCTGTGGATGCTCATCCGGGAGCGTCCGCTGACCACCACGCTCATCTCGATGTCGGCCCCGGACGCCGCCGAATAGAGGCGTTTCGCGATCACCGTGTCGGCGGGCAGCACCGTCGCCTCGCCCAACGATCGGTCAAACAGGGGACCGCCGCATTTCGGGCATGTCAGCTTTTCGCCCCCATCTGGGCGCGTCACACGAAGTATCCGGTGCAGGCATTGCTCATTGTGGCAGAAGAGCGGAATGTCCCCACGATAATCCCCAAACGCCGCCGGCAGTTCCGGAACCATGAGATCTGCGGCGTCACCCGCCGGCAGCGGCAACCGAGCCTGAAGGACCAGAATCAGCGCCAGCGCCAGCGGCACGGCGCCAGCGCGCAATCGATCGCGGACGCGCCACGGCGCGGCCACCGGGGCGGCGCCGCAGCCCGAAACGTCCCGGTTAAAAAGCGCTTCCAGCCGGAATCCTGGAAGCCGGCCGATCCAGTGGCCCGCCTGCACCATGAGCAGCACCGCAACCAGAAAAACGACATATCCCGAATAATCGTGATAAAAACCGGTCGCCGCCTCAGACCCGAAGAATCGCGCAACCACGGCGATTGACAGGATCCGCACGGTGTTCCCGAACACGGCAAGCGGAACGGCCAGGAGGAAAAGCAGCGTTTGCCGAAGACGGCCGCGCACCGTGAGGTAGGCGTAAGCCGCCGTCAGGGCCGTCATCGCAAACAGCGAGCGAAGCCCGCTACAGGGGTCGGCGACATCCAGATTGAACCCCGTCCCAGCCAAAGCATGCAAGGCGGTTCCCTCCCGGACCACCGGTATGCCCATCCCGTTCAGCAGCATCGATGACGCCGTCGCGGTGATCAGGCGCAGCCGTATGGTGAAGAAGTCGAGAAACCCCATGGGCATGGTGAACACCAGGAATGCCGCAGGAAACATCATTAATCGCGCCACCCTCGGCCCGAACAGCGCAAACGGGAGGGACCACACCTCCAGCAGCAGCGCCAAATGGCAGAACCGCATCTGTCCGCCCCGGTTTCCCAACCAGAACAAGGCCAGACCGAACACCGAGAGGCCGATGCCTCGCCAATCCGGGCGACCGGCCGCGAATGCCTGCCTGAGCTCGTGCCGCCGCAACCAGATGACCATGGCCGAGAAGAAAGGCACCATCCAGCCGTGTGACAAATCGTTGCGAGGCAACCCAAACTCATACGTCATCCAGGCGAATGTCGGCACGAACAGCGTCAGCGCCAGCGCCAACGTCACCGCGCCGAATAAACCTCTGGCGTGCCGCTGCATGATCGATTGCACCGTAATCGTCACGTTCCGTCCCTTCCCGTCTGCCCGTTCGCCTGCTGCGTCAGAAACCGTCTCGTTGCTCACTCAGGAGCCGGGATGCACCGGTTTTGATCCTGCGGCGCAGAGGGGACAATCCGCGGGTTCCCATATTTTGGGCACGAGGTTCAGCAGGCTGTACGCGGGATAGTCAAACGCCACGGTTCCCGCGCTCCGGTCGACGAGCACCAGAATGGCGGCAACCGTCGCGCCAGCCTGCTTCACAATGTCGATGGTCTCCTGCACCCGGCCGCCGCGCGTGATCACATCTTCGGCAATCACATACCGCGCGCCCCGCGCGAGCGCAAACCGACGCATCACCAGTTGGCCGTTCTCTTTTTCAGCAAACAGGCTGGGCACATCGAGCGCGCGAGCGACCTCGTGCCCCACCAGAATGCCGCCCACCGCCGGCGAAACCACGCCGTCCACCCGGCCGCAGCCACCGGCGACCCGCATCCGCCGAACCATCTCGCCGCAAAGCCGTTCGGCCACACGCGGAAACCGTAAGACGTTGGCACATTGAAAATACCGATCGCTGTGCAGTTTGGAGCGCAGCTCGAAGTGCCCCGACAACAACGCACCCGACTCTTCCATCGCCTGCAGGATCTCGTTTTCAGTCATCATGATGTAACCTCCTTAAAATGCAATATGTTTGCGCACCACCGTGGGGATGTCCAAATCCTCACCACGGAAAATAGTCGACTCGATGTCCCGAAAGCGCCCCTTGCCGGTGTTGAACCCCAGTTTTGACTTGGTTCCTGTGGCGGCGCGGCTGCGGCGAGCCCCGCCTGAAAGCGTGGGCTTCGCATCGAGCCTCTCGGCCGGAGTCGCGCCTCCCGTCCCCGCGCCCGTCTCGCGCCAGGTCTCAAAGACCAGCGCGATCACGCACAGACACCCATCATACCCGGTATCGACAATCGTGCCCATGTCCAGCCGACAGTCCGGAGGGATGCTCCCGCCGACCGTCTGCATGATCTCGCCGATTTCAGATAAACGCAAATCCTCTCCGGCCAGAATGCCGAGAACAACGGCCCGCGCGGGTGCGGGCGCATCGGCTAATCCCACCTGCGCGAGGAGGCCGGTCGCGGCGTCTTTTGCACGCGCCGTTCCAACCGCTTCGCTCAGACAAAACCGCGCCCGGCCGCGACTGGCAAGCACCGCCCTCAGGCGCGCGGGATCGAAACGGATGAAGCCGGGTGTGAGCACCAGCCGCCACAACAACGAGATCGCATGACCGAACGTACGGCACGCTTCATGACGGGCGGCGACGAACGCCTGCTCGCCCCCCCCGTCATCGGACCATAGATCGCTCTGGGAGATGACCACCACCGTGTCGGCGTTCTCGTCCAATTGCGGCAGCGCGCGCTCGGCCGCCTGGCGCCGGGCCGCGTCCTCGAAGGGAAATGGCAGCAACGCGAAGCAAAGCGTCGTGATCTCTTTCTTCCGCAATAGACGCAGCAGCTCAGGGGTCGCGCCGCCGCCCGTTCCGCCGCCCAACGCGACCACGACGACCGCAATGTGTACGCCTTCCCATTCGTGCGCGAACGTTTCGGCATCGTCCTGAATCGCCAGCCGGCCTTTGACCGGGTCGCCGCCGGTGCCCATGCCGTCGAGGCGCGAAACGCCCAGCACAAAACCCCGCAACCCCTCGGCGCTGTTGATCGCCTGCCGATCCGTATCTAGGCCGATGGCGTGCAAACGATCGCCAAACGAGTGTCTCGCCACGGACGCAAACTGACAGCCGCCGCCGCCGACACCCACAAGTATCATTCCGCTTTCCGTGCTCATCGCTTAAATATGTCCTCAATCATTTTTTTAACACGCGTGCGCATGGGGCGTATTCGCTCGCCATCGCACCCATGCTCATACCCATACATCAGAAGCCCCGCAACCGTGGCGAGGTCGGGCGTGGGCTCGATTTTCGCCTCGCAGGCGATGTTGCGGAGAAAACCCACCTGGCATGGCAGTCCAAACAGGAGCTGCGCCAGCGAACAGATGTTGCGCAACTGCGTGCCTCCGCCCGTGAGCACGACGCCAGCGCCCAGGAGCGGCAACAGCCCCTCCTCATCGAGGCGAGCCCGCACCACGCGGAGCGTTTCGTCGATGCGGGCGTTGATCACCGTCTGCAACGCG
Organism: Akkermansia muciniphila; assembly: GCA_945870025.1. Lineage (GTDB taxonomy): Bacteria > Verrucomicrobiota > Kiritimatiellia > RFP12 > JAAYNR01 > VGWG01. The sequence goes on along the minus strand of CAMBQN010000013.1, from coordinate 58,590 downwards.
CGTACCCCGAACGAGCGGGCGGGAAATCCCGGGCTTTGGGGCAGGGTGAGACGCCGCCCCGAGGCATCGGCATCAATCACCGCGCTCCCTTCTTTGCGCTTGAGTTCCTCGGCCTGGACCGACGTGATGTTGAATGCCAGTGCGATGTCGTTGGTGATGTGATCCCCACCGACGCCGATCGAGCCGGCCGCCGCGATCACATCGTTGGCGAACACCGCGTAGTCCGTTGTTCCGCCGCCCAGATCGATCAGCAGCACGCCGTTCTTCTTCTGCTCGGGCGAAAGCACCGCCAGAGACGCCGCGCAGACACCAAAAACCGTATCCTGAACGCCCACCGACACATTGCGAAACACCGCCACGGCATTGTCAAAACGGGCGCGCGCACCATGCACAATCAGCATATGCATCGCGAGCTGCCCGCCCGTCATCCCCACCGGGTCGAAGATGCCCTCCATGTCGTCAATCGAATAGGTCTGTGCAAAGGTATGGAGGAGCTTCCGTGAATCATCGAGATTCAAGCTTCCGGCCAGTTCAGTCACCTCATTGACATCGTCCTGGGTCACCACATGATCGCGGCCCTGGATCGGTATGTTACCGACGTTGCCCACGGTCTGGATATGGCCGCCCGAAACGCCGAGCAACACCTGGGCGATCGTGAGATTGCCGCTTTGCTCGGCCTGACGTAACGCCGCGACCAAGCCGGTTTCGGCCTGTTCAACCGCCACCACCTGGCCCTTGCGAACCCCAGTCGTAGGATACGTGCCAACCGCCGTCAAGACCAGACCGTTGTTCTGATATTCGCCGACCGCCACCACGGTCCGCGTCGTCCCCAATTCAACCGCCACTAAAGGTTGGGTCGCCATAACCGCCATTCCCGTTTGATTGTTTTTATTCCGATGCGGTAAACCGCCCCTTCACCGTCGCATTCCAGAACCGCCTGCTCCGTCCCGCAGGCGTGTTCATCGCGCGCGACAGTTCGCCCAGCTTCATCAGTAAATCCATCATTCCCTCCGGGGAGCCGCCACGTGCCTCCAGCATGCCGTCCCACGCCATGGTGACCTGCTTTTGGTCGATCAGCGTTAACACCAGATAATCGGGCATGGCGGCGTCGATCATGATAACCGGCAATTGATACGGCTTCTTCTCAAGACAAGTAATCAGAAAAACAGCCGCACGAGCCATACCGGTCAAGGAGCTGCCCTGCGAGCAGGCATGAATGCCGTCCACGCCCGTCAGCAGCGGCAGCCCGCTGACCGACACGTAGCGGGGAAAGATGACGCCTTCGTCATCCACCACCAGTCCCCCCGGTTCAATGCGCATGATCGGACGGCGCTCGGACATCCGCACCACCAGTTTATCGGGCAGGATGCGCGTCATACGCATGGTTTTGATGTTGAGCGCGCGCAGCAGGAATTCACGGCGTGTGTCTTCCATGTCGAAACCAAACAGTGGCATTCCGATCATGACCCGGTTGCCCCCGCTTCCCGCCGCCAGCAAATCGCGCACCAAGGCGGGTGACATCGTCTCGCCTCCATCCACGTCAATCTGGCGCATGATAAACGTCTTGTTCAGCACAAAAACGCCCTTGCGGAACACCCAGGGCGAGAAAAAAAGGATAAACAGCAACGCCAGAAAAACAACGGTTCCTATCATGAACGGGCGCAGGCCGGTCCACAAAACGCCGGCGTCAGGCCCGCCGCGTTTGCGGTTTTCCTTGCGCCCGCTCTTTATATCTAACCGGGTGATCCGCATCGTTCGGTTCCGTTCCCATCTGTCGCTCAGCCGCATCGGGCGGCCTCCAGTATTCGCGCGCACAACTCAGGGAAGGCGATCCCCTGCCGCGCGGCTGCCTTGGGCAGCAAACTTGTCTCGGTGAATCCCGGCACCGTGTTGATCTCTAGAACATACGGTTCGCCCGCGGACGTGATCCGAAAATCGACGCGCCCCAGGCCGCGGCATCCCACCGCGTGGAATGCCCGACACGCGATCTGTCCGCACCGGTCGGCCAGCGCGCGATCGACTGGATCATCCGGAAACACGATCCGCGACGCGCCGGGGGTGTATTTGGCGTTGAACCCGAACCAGCCGTCGGGCGCCAGAATCTCCACAGCCGGAAGCGCGTCGTCTAGAAGCACGCCGACGGTCCACTCGCGCCCGGCGATGAACGTCTCGACCAGCACGCGCCCGTCCGGATCCATCCGGCGCGCCTGTGCCAGCGCGGCATCCCACTCCCCCGCCTCGCGCACCAATCCCACACCCACGCTCGACCCGTCACACGGCGGCTTGACCACCAGCGGGAGCCGCATCGTCGTGTGCACACTCCCGGCTTCCAAAACCTCGTAGGGCGGCGTCACGACACCGGCCGCTTCACACGCCCGCTTCGTCGCGATTTTGTCCATCGCCAACCGGCTCGCCGCCGCACCCGAACCGGTGTAGGGCATTCCCCTCGCATCCAAATCGGCCTGTATCCCGCCGTTTTCGCCATAGCCGCCGTGCAGGGCAATGAAGACCGCTTCAATCTCGTCCGGAAAAACGCCGTTCACGGAATTGGATTCCAAAACTACGGGGAAAACGGAATATCCGGACGTCGCAAGCCCGGCGGCAATAGCGCGTCCCGAGCGCAATGAAATCTCGCGCTCGCTCGACGTGCCCCCCATCACAACCGCTACCCGTTTGAACCGCATAACGCCCCTATCTCAATAGCCGCACTTCCGGCGTCAGCCGGACACCCCAGCGCGTGTCAACCGCCCGCGCCATCAGACGCATCAGCGCCAAAACATCCGAGGCGGTCGCTCCCACCTCGGCCACGATCACGTTGGCGTGACCGCCGAACACGGCCGCCCCGCCGACCCGCATCGCCTGGCACCCGGCCGCCTCCAGCAGTCGGCCGGCAAAATCGCCGTCCGGGTTCCTAAAAACAGACCCCGCCGTCCGCAAGCCGTCCAACGCCGTCCGCCGCAGGCGAAACGCGTCGCGCCGCTCCCGCCCCGCCACGGGCGATGCGGTCTCCAACCTGAACCGCACCGAAATCGCCACTCGTCCGCGCAAGCCGTCGCACCTCCGGTAACCGAATCCGCACCGTGAAGGAGATAGTATAACCGGCGTGCCGTCAAAATTCAAACAACGAATCTCAACCACCCGATCGCCGATCGAACCGCCGTGAGCGCCAGCGTTCATCGCCAGCCAACCGCCGACCCTCCCCGGCACGCCTTCCAGACATTCGAGTCCCGCCAAACCGTCGGCTTCGAGACGGTCGAGCAGCGCCGCGCCCACGAGGCCGCAGCCCACCTCCACCTCGCCGTCGCCGATCCGTTTATACGTCTGAAACGCCGGCCCCGACAGGCTCACCACCAAGCCGGCGACGCCGCCGTCGGCCACCAGTGTGTTGGCCCCGGCGCCCAGCACCTGCACCGGAAGTCCCCGCTCCGACGCGGCCACCATCGCGCGAGCCAACGCCGGCTCGTCCCCGGCCCTCACGAACCAGTCGGCCGAGCCGCCCACACCCAACGTGGTCAGGCGCCCCAGTGGCGCGCCGGCCACGGCGTCCGCTGTCGGCGGCTGCTCCGCATCCGCCGCACAGTCCCTCGCCCGCGCGGCCAGCCCCACGACATCGCCCGCCCCCACCACCAGCAGCAGGTCATCCGGGGCTAGACCGGACCGTGCCGCGTGCCAGGCCTCGTCATGCGTCTCGGCGAGCAGCACCCGCATCGCCGGCCGCAAGCGGCGAAACGCGGCGTATAAATCCTCCACGGACCCGCCTGCCAGTGGCTGCTCCGAGGCCGCATAGACCGGCATCAGGATCACGCGGTCCGCGCCGTCAAAGGCTGATGGGAACGCATCCCGCAACGCCAGGGTCCGGGTGTATCGGTGCGGTTGAAACACCACCGTGATCGCGCCTCTGGCACATCCCCGCGCCTGAGCGATCAACGCCCGGATCTCTTCGGGATGGTGCGCGTAATCGACAATCACACGGGCGCCGCCGACCTGTGCCACGGTCTCAAAACGCCGTTTGGGAAGTTCCGCGCAGGCCGCTGCCAACCGGCCGACCGCCGCCTCGGGCGCGATGCCCGACATTACGGTGGCCGCGAGCGCGCCGAGCGCATTCAAAACGTTGTGGCGGCCCGGCACGCCGATCGTCACCGATCCCATCGACCGCCCACCGGCGCATACGGTGAACGTACTGCCGGTGGGGCCACAGTCCACGTCTGACGCGCGCAGCCACGCGGTCTCAGAAAACCCGAACGACGCCGCGTGTACGCCGTCGCACACGCGTCCGCACACCTCTGCGGCGAGCGGGTTGTCGGCGCACCACGCCACGCCCGAACGGGTCGCATCTACCACACGCCGGTAACACGCAACCAAATCCTCGATGCCGGCGAAGTGTTCCAGATGGTCGATGTCGATGTTGGTGACGACGGTGACGTGGGGCCGGTAAAGCGCAAGGGTGCCGTCGCTTTCGTCTGCCTCCACCACCAAGCGGCTCACGCCGCTGCCGCCGCTCTGCCCCGCGCCCGCGCCCAGGGCCGGCGATTCGCCGCCGAGGCACCACTCGACGGCGTGTCCCAGTTCTTGAAACAGGCGTGTGACAAACAGCGATGTCGTTGTCTTGCCGTGCGCGCCGCACACCGCAACGCTGTGCGGCGCCGCCGATACCCAAGCGGCGAGGGCGACCCCGCGGTGCAGAACCGGAATGCCGGCCGCGCGCGCAGCCGCAATCTCTGGTTCATCGTCGGTGATCGCCGTGCTGCGAATCACGCACACCGGGATTCCGGCCCGGTGCGCCTCGATCAACGGCGAGAGATGCGCCGGGGCGTGCGCCGGGGCGACCGCCATGCCCGCCGCCTGTGCACGCGCGGTCAGCGGATTGGGGGCGGAGTCGCACCCGTCAACCGTCCAGCCGCGGGCCGCGAGCAGCGTGGCCAACCCCGCCACGCCCACCCCGCCGACACCCATCAGGTGGGCGCGCCCCGGGCTTCCGCCAGCCAACGCCTCGGCGATCACACGCTGTTCATCATAATCCCGCATCCGCCACCTTCGGGGTTCATTCCTTGGCTGGAGCGGCGGCGCGGATCTGCAGACCCAAACGACCCGCCGCTTCGGCAAATCCGGGAATCTGCTCGTGATAGCGCGCGACCAGCTTCTTGAGCGCCGCCCGCTGCCGCGGGGAAAGGACTTTCTTGAAACCATACTGCTTGGAGAGGCTCTCAAAAAACAGGTGGTCGTCAAAGGTCATCTTGCCGCGCTTGGTCGCCTCGCGCCAGACGGTGACGGTCGCCATCAGCTCCAACAGCGGACCGCTCTCGTTGTCTACCTCCACCACCGCGTCCGCCTCCGCGATGTTCAGGCTCCCTTTGATTTGGTCAAAGTCCGGGATTTGCGCAGCGTTGCGGATGATGATGCGGTTGAGCGCCCCCATCTGGTTATCGGAGAGTTTTCGCCCCACGCGGGTCTGATCGTGCAGCGACTCGACGAAGCGCCTTTGATCCTCGCTGAGCTCGACGGCTTGCAGCAACTCGAAGCGCCGGGCCGATTCCTCGTGCGACGGCGCGGCGTTATCAGATGCCACCAGACGCTCAAACCCCAACCGGGTCAATTCGACTTCTCCACCGGAAATCTGGTCGCGATAGCGCACCGCGATGCGCGCCAGGGCTTCCAACTGCTTGTCCGAAACGGGCTTTTCTCCGTCGGCGTCCTGCTTGCGCACCGACGCCACGAAATTCTCGTCGCTGTATTTCCGCTTGCCCAGTTTCACCTCCGGCCCCCACGTCTGCACCTGGGTGAGAATCGTGAAGATCGCCTGAACCTTCTGCGCATCGGCCGGCGGTTCCTTGGCATTCACCATCCACGCGCTAAACCGCGTATAAAAGGCGCCCATCATTTCGGTCCACTGAACCCCGCCGTTTTCGACCTGATCGAGCGACTCCTCCATGGAGGCCGTAAAGCCGACGTCGAACAGGTCGCCGAGCTTGGCGACGAGCAGGTCGTTGACCTGCATGCCGAGGGTGCTGGGAATGAGCATCCTCTTCTCGCGCGAAACGTAAGTGCGCGCATCGAGGGTCTCGATGATCGAGGCGTACGTGCTCGGACGTCCCACGCCGTTGGATTCGAGTGCTTTCACCAGCGCGGCCTCGGTGAACCGCGCCGGCGGCTTGGTTTCCTTGCGGTCGCTGAGCCACTCGATCAGATCGATCGTTTCGCCGATCGCCAGCGGCGGCAGCTTGTCCACCTCGTCGGCCACCTCGGCCTCGTCGCCCTCCGCCTCCCGCGTCTTGCGGATGTCGAGTTCCATCACCTTCAGGAAGCCGGGGAAAAGAACCTCGGACGCCGATGCGGTCAGTTCGTACCGGTGCTGCTGCGCGGGCGGCGGCTCCGGAACCACCACGGCGGTCCGCTGCTCGATCCGCGCGCACGCCATCTGGCTCGCCAGAAACCGTCTCCAAATCAGGTCGTACAGGCGCAGGGAAGGCGTGTCCAAAACACCCTTGAGGCTCTGCGGCGTCCGCATCACGTCGGTCGGCCGGACGGCCTCGTGAGCCTCCTGCGCGCCTGCCCGGCTCTTGTAGCCGTTGGGGGTCTCGGGATAGTACGCGTCGCCATATTCCGAAACGATGAAGTCCCGCGCCGCCGCCTGCGCGTCGCGTGAAATGGCGACCGAGTCGGTACGCATATAGGTGATCAGTCCGACGATCCCCTCGCCCGCGCCAAGTTCCACGCCCTCGTACAGTTTCTGCGCGAGACCCATGGTCCGGCTCGGGGAGAAACCGCACACGCTCGACGCCGCCTGTTGCAGCGTGCTGGTGGTGAATGGCGGCATCGCCCGCCGCGTCACCGGCCGCGTGCGGATGTCGCCCACCCGCAACCGCCGTCCTTCCAAATCGCTCAACGTCGCAGCCGCCGCCGACTCGGCGCGGATGTCGGCCTTCTCGCCGTCAATCTTGGCCAGCTTGATCGTGAACGGGTCGGCTGACGCGGTCTCCTTGCGCACCCGCGCCCCCAAAACCCAGTAGGATTCGGATATAAACGCCCGGATCGCCTGCTCCCGCTCGCACACGAGACGGAGCGCCACCGATTGCACCCGGCCGGCGCTGAGGCCTCTCCGAACCTGCCGCCAAAGCAGCGGACTCACCTGGTACCCGACAATCCGGTCGAGGATCCGCCGCGCCTGTTGCGCGTCAACCCGGTTCATGTTGATCACACCCGGATTTTCGATCGCCGCGCGCACCGCGCGCGGTGTGATTTCATTGTATTGAACGCGGTAGAACGGCTTGTCCTTGGCGCTCGCGGCGAGCACCTCCTGCAGGTGCCAGGCGATCGCCTCCCCTTCGCGATCCGGGTCAGGCGCCAGATAGACCGCATCGCACTCCTTGGCCGCCTTGCGCAGTTCGTTCACCACCTTGGCCTTGTTCTTGGAGAGCACGTATTTGGGGGCGAAACCGTGTTCAATATCGACGCCGAGCGTCCGATCCGGAAGATCGCGAATGTGGCCGACGGACGACTTCACCTCGAAAGCGGAACCTAAAATCTTGCCGATCGTCTTCGCCTTTGCCGGCGATTCCACAATGATCAAATGCTTGGCCATGTTGCTTCGTGTCCTTTCTGTCTCACTGTCTCAAAACGTGTTCCCGTTCAACCCGCTTGACGATGCCGCCGGGCAACAGGTGTACCATCCGCCGCAATTGCAACCCCACCAGCAGGGAGTTGACCCGGCTGGCGGCCAGGCCGCTCGATCGAATCAAAAAATCAACGTGCCGTTCTTCGTCCAGCAGCCCCACCACGCGACGCTCGTCATCCGTCAGCACCGGTTGCGGCGCACGAGCCTCGTCTCCGGACGCCGCCGGTGACGATTGCGTCGCGGCTTCGGCATTCCGCCGTGCGGGGCGCGGCAGCAGTTCCTGCATCTCATCGGCCACGTCGTCGGCGCACGTCACCAGCCGCGCACCCTCGCGCAACAGCCGATGACAGCCCGCCGCATTGGGCGAATCGACCCGCCCGGGCACCGCCATCACCGACCGGTTCTGGTCGAGCGCCTGCCCGACGGTGATCATCGTGCCGCTGTTCAGCGGCGCTTCGACCACCACCACACCGCGGCTCAGCCCGCTGACGATGCGGTTGCGCATCGGGAACGTCTGCCGGTCGGGCTGCCGTCCAAACGGATACTCGCTCACCAGGGCGCCGCCCGCCGCAACGATCTCCCGCGCCAGCCCCTCGTTCTCGGCGGGGAAGATTCGGTCGAGCGCCCCGCCCAGCACCGCCACCGTCAGCCCCTTGGCCTGAAGCGCGCCACTGTGCGCCTCGGTGTCGATCCCCCGCGCCAACCCGCTGACCACCACGTAACCCGCCGCCGCCAACTGGAATCCGAACCGCCGCGCCGTCTCCCGTCCGTAAACCGTCGCCTGGCGCGTGCCGATCACCGCCACGCCCGTTCCCGAGAGGGCCGCCGGGTCGCCAGCCACGTACAGCACCAGCGACGGGTCGGCAATTTCTTTCAGGACCGCCGGATACGCCGCATCGACCCACGTGACCAGCTTGACATTCAGCCGCTCGGCGCGCGCCAGCTCGTCGTCGCACCGCGCCGTGCGAAAGTCGCGATAAAAACCGGCCGCGCGATCAGCGCCGACCCCGTACACCCGCGAGAGGTCGTTTTCCGAAGCGTCAAAGATGGCGGCGACCGACCCGAACGCCTCTTGCATCCGTTTCACGGTCACCGAGCCGATCCCCGAAACCCGGTTTAACGCGATCAATGCCTCCCGCTCGTTCACGCCACACCCTCCGTCACGTCCCCTGCGGCTTCTGCTCACGAAGCCGGATGTGCAGCTCGCGGAGCTGCTTCTCCGTCACGTCCGACGGCGCGTTCATCATCAGGTCCTGCGCCTTCTGGTTCATCGGGAACGCGATCACCTCGCGAATGTTGTCCGCGCCGGCCAGCAGCATCACCATGCGATCAACACCGGGGGCAATGCCGCCATGGGGAGGCGCGCCGTACTTGAAGGCATTGAGCAGGCACCCGAATTTGCTCTCCACAACCTCGGGGCCGTACCCCGCGAGCGCGAACGCCTTGTACATGATGTCGGGACGGTGGTTGCGGATTGCGCCGCTGGAAAGCTCGATGCCGTTGCACACCACGTCGTACTGGTAGGCGAGAATATCGAGCGGATTCCGGGTCTCCAACGCCTCCATCCCGCCTTGCGGCATCGAAAACGGATTGTGTGAAAACGCCGTCGCGCCGGTCTCGGGGTCCTTCTCGAACATCGGGAAGTCGACGATCCAGCAGAAATTGAAGACGTTGGGATCGATCAGTCCGAGATCACGTCCGAGCTTGGCCCGGATATCGCCGCCGATTTTCGCCGCCTTCTCCGGCTCGTCGCACACGAAGAACGTCACGTCGCCATCCGCCATGCCTCCCGCCGCCGCGAGCGCCGCCAGCTCAGCGGGCGTGAGAAACTTCTGAATCGGCCCCTTGACCGCATCGCCGTCCCAAATCAGATAGGCCAGCCCCTTGGAACCGATCCCCTTGGCATGTTCGAGCAGCTTGTCGAAGAAGCTGCGGGGCTTGTCCTTGATCCCCTTCACGGGAATCGCCCGGACGGCCGCGCCGCCCTTCACCGCCGCCGCGAAGGCGTTGAATCCGGAATCCCGGAAGATCGCCGAGACGTCGACCATCTCGATGGGGATGCGGAGGTCGGGCTTGTCGCTGCCGTACTTGAGCATCGCCTCGCGGTACGGGATTCGCCGCCAGGGCGTCGCGTCAACCCGTTTCTTGGAAAAGGTGGTGAAGGTGCTGTGGAGGACATCCTCGACCACGGCGAAAATATCGTCCTGGGTGACGTACGACATCTCCATATCGAGCTGGTAGAACTCGCCGGGCGAGCGGTCGGCACGCGCGTCTTCGTCGCGGAAGCACGGCGCGATCTGGAAGTAGCGGTCGAAACCGGCGACCATGAGAAGCTGCTTGAAGAGCTGCGGGGCCTGCGGCAGGGCGTAGAATTTTCCCGGGTGGATGCGGCTGGGCACCAGGTAGTCACGCGCGCCTTCGGGCGAACTGCAGGTGAGGATCGGCGTTTGGTACTCGTTGAAGCCCTTGTCCGTCATCATCCGGCGCAGGTGCGCGACCACCCGCGAGCGGAGCACGATGTTGGCATGGAGCGACTCCCGGCGCAGATCGAGAAAACGGTACTTCAGCCGCAGCTCCTCGGCGCAATCCTCGTCCCCCGCCAGATAGATGGGGGTCTGCTCGGCGGCCGATTCGACGGTGCAGACGTCGGCCACAACCTCGACCGCGCCGCTCGGCAAATCCGGGTTGACGGTCGTCGGCTCGCGCCGCGTCACGATTCCCTCCACGATGATCACACTCTCCAGACGCAGCTTGGTCAGCTCGTCAAAAAACGTCCGGCTGGGGTGAACCACGATCTGCGTCAGCCCGTAATGGTCGCGCAGGTCGATGAACAGAATCCCGCCATGATCGCGCTTCCGGAAGACCCAGCCGGACAGTCTGACGACCTGTCCCGCGTGTGTTTCGCGCAGTTCATTGCAGGTGTGCGTACGATAGATATGCATAGAGTGCTCCCCTGTAAAAAGTAGGTACTATAGCACGGCTGACGCAAGACGGAAACAGAAAAGACGCTGCCGTCCAGGACAGGGAGTAAGACAAAAAAGTGAGAGCGGGAGGAAAAGAGAAAGAAAGTAGTTTACCAAGGTACCCGCAATTCTAATTATGGCAGCCGCTATCGGGATCCAAATCGGGATCGGGACCGAAATCGACGAGAAAGCAAGGAATTCGACCCCGATAGCGACAGCGATTTCGATTTCGACTGTACAGATGTGCCATAATTAGAATTGCTGCAAAGGTACCGCTTGCCCTACTGCGGGGGTTTCACTACAATGAACGCCACCGTTTTATAACTCGTTTCCGACGATGCCCGAGCGGACATCCGATCGGCTCAGGGTGAGTGTGGAGGTTCAGGCATGTTCAAACGTATAGGTGTGTCGTTATCGATGGGGCTGGTCGCCGCGACCCTTGTGTTGACGTGCGGGTGTAGGCGGGGAGCCGACTCCACGTCCGGGGCTCACGGACCCGATCAGGCCCTGATCGAGCAGGAACTCCGGCAGGCGATGGAAGCGTCCTATCAGCAGGCCAACGAACTGTTTTCGAACGGTCAGACCAACGAGGCGGTGCTCGTCTTCGACGCCCTGCTCGAAAATCCCCGTTATGCGCCGTGGGCCGACCGTATCTTTTTTGAAGCGATCCGCATCCGGCTTTTCGCCGGGCACACCGACCCGGTTCGCGACCGCGTGCTGGCGGCCTGCACCAACGGTCCCGTCGCCTGCGGACGGGTCGGACTCCAGTTGCTGCTTCCCTACCTGACCGATAAAGAAGGCGCGGCTGCGGCCTTTGCATTCGCATCCTCGGTCGCGTCCCTCCCCCGGGTCGATGCGGAGCTAGTCCGGCAGGCGACCGAGTGGCGTTTCTTCACCGCTCTCGGCCTGCCCGATCGGGAGCAGGCAACCGATGCCCTGTCCGTGATTCTCGCCGCCTTTCCCGCCGATGCGGCCGATGCGGCACTGGCCCGCGCGTTCGAACAACTCCTCGCTGCCAGCCGGTGGGAATATCTCGAAGCCATCCACGCGCAGGCCACAGCGGCGGCGGGCGGACGCGAGAGTCGGAAGCACCTGCTCCTGACCTGCTCGGTCCGGATGGCCGCAGGTCGTGCCCAGTGGGACGCAGCGCGGGACCTATTCAAAACCGCCGCTGCTGCTCTCCCCGATGCCGCGCTGCAGAACCTGATGTCCCAAATCCTCCCGGCGGCCCGCAGTGCGGGACGGTTTGACGTCGTGGACGCATGCGCCGAAGAGGTGATCTTCCGACAAGGCGGAAAAACCGCCACCGTCTCCCAAGCCGCCCGCCTCTGGGCTGAATCGGCCATGGTGACCAACCGCGCAGCCCTGCCTCAGCGGCTCGCCGCCCTGCTGGACGCCAAAATCCCGCCTCCCGTCGTGAGCCCCCTTCTGACCCGCTTTTTCTACGATCTGATCGACGAGACGGCGGTGCTCAAGCAGCTCCTCCCCATCGCGAACCAGCTCCTCGTCGGCGCTGACGAAGAGACCGTCAAGATGATCAAGTCCATGCGGCTCGACGGCGCCTTCGTCCTAGAGGACTACGATCTCGCCGAATCGTATCTGGAGGCCGGCGTTCCCGGCCGCAACGCGGTCTGGCACACGATGGCGCGGTGCAAGGTCAAGGCGCACCGGGCCCTCAAAAACAACAAGCCGCGCGAAGCCGTCGAGCAGTTCCGCCTGTTCATGGGCTGCCTCGGGGACCTTGCCGAAGCCGAGACCTACGACCCCACGACCGGTATTCAGCATACCCCGGACATGCTTCGCGGGCGCAACGCCCTGCGCATCGCCGAAATCCTAGCCGGCATCCCCGATGCGGATGCCGCTGCTGCCGCCCGGGTCGAAGCGGCCGCCTATTACAAGAAGGCGCTTGAAAGCGTCACCGCCGCCGAGTCCCGCGACATTATCCGCAAGGAAGCCGGAAACCTGCTCGACTAACGACACGGTGCGCGCTACAGAAAACAAAACGCCCCGTCCGCAAAAACCTGTTTTGCATCCGGGGCGTGTTCTTGTTCGGGTCCGCGAAACTCAGGCCAGCGCCGCGCGCGCCTTCTCGATGATCGCCTTGAATCCCTCTATATCGTGGATGGCGATCTCGGCCAGCATCTTGCGGTTCACCGTGATATTGGCCTTGGTCAGACCTTCGATCAGCCGACTGTAGGTGATGCCATTGGCGCGGGCCGCCGCGTTGACACGGGCGATCCACAGATGACGGAAGTCCCGCTTGCGCTGCTTGCGGTGGACAGTGGCCAGCCGCTGGGACCGGTCAACCGCCTCGGTCGCCTGACGGAAAAGCTTGCTGCGTGACCCGCGAAAACCCTTCGCGAGGTCTAAGCGACGACGACGACGCTCGCGCGACGCCGGGGCATTGGTAACTCTGGGCATGGGCTACTCTCCTTTTTCAGCCTTTGTAATTCGACAACATGCGTTTGATGCGCGGTTGGTCCGCCTCACTGAGCACACACATGCCACGGAGATTGCGCTTGCGTTTGCGCGATTTGCAGGCGTTCAGGTGGGACTTGCCCCCCTGACTCTGCAACACCTTGCCCGTGGCCGACATTTTAAACCGCTTCGTCGCGGCTTTCTTGGTTTTCATTTTGGGCATGACGTCATACCTCTTTGTCTGCGGCGCGGCGCGCCGGACACGTTTCAGGCAGCCAAACATCAACCGACAGGGCAGTCAGCCTGAAAGCCCTGGACGGAGGTGGCCGCCCGTTCCACTTCACTGGATAGCAAAATGGGTGTTCTTTATACCATAGTGGTCGGCGGCGTTCAATAGAAAAGTTCCTGATTTCCAAATTAAATAATCCCGGGTGGCATGTGATCCCGAACGAACCGACCCGATGAAAGGAATGAGCTATGAGCGACCCTGTGACAACTGACTCGGTGACGCCACCTGCGACACCGCCCGCACCGCCCGTGACGCCGCCCGTGACACCGCCCGTGACGCCGCCTGTCACGCCGCCCGTGACACCGCCCGCACCACCTGCCACACCGCCTGCAGCGCCACCTGTTACGCCGCCGGCACCGCCGGCGCCGCCGGTGGACCCGGCCGCGGCGCTGAAGGCGGAGAAAGAGACTTTAAAAAGTGAGATCACGCGCCTGAACGGGTTGCTCGGTCAGGCCGCCAAGACGCCATCCAGTTCGATGCCTCCGGCGAAGACCGCCGTGACGGCCGAGGATTGGCTGGCAAAGGAAATCCAGAAACAGGGGTAACCAACATGCCTATTCCGCTCGATCTATGCCGGCGGCAAGGCGGCGTTCAGCGGCATGCAGGCCGAAGACTTCATCAGCCTGCCGGACATCCTGCGCGCGGTGGCGCTGCTGCGCAACGCCAACGTGCCGATGATCAAGGACCGGTATGCGTGCGTGATCGACTCGGCGGGCATCCAGCAACTGGCGCTGGGCGACAGCCGCTTCGGCGACCGGGTGGAGGCGTTCAAGGACAGCAAGCAGCGGGTGCTGTCGGCGGGCGACACGATTGACTACGCCGGGGTGCTCTTCAAGGTGCAGTCCGCCCCCTACCGGTGTCACCTGCCCGGCGCGGGCGGGGAGCTGCGCGTTCGCAAGAGCGCGGGCAAGGTCCGGGTCTGCCACGTCTTCGGCGAGAACGCCTGGGGCTACCTCGATCTGGGCGAGGCCGGGAGCAAGCAGCGTCAACTCACTCACCCACACACCCCCTTTTTCTCACACCCCCGCTCCCTGCCCCATTACGCCCGTTGCAAAAAAAGCGTTGGAAGCGGGTGGCGGTGAGGTGCTATGATGGGCGCATGAATAGCGAAACGAAGCAGATGAAAATCGGTGTGCTGGGATCGGGATCGGGAAGCAACATGCAGGCGATCCTCGACGCCGTGAAGGCGGGAACGCTTGACGCGCGGGTCGTGTGCGTGATTGCCGACGTGCCGGACGCGGGCATTCTGGAACGGGGCCGACGGCACGGCGTACCGTCGTTTTACGTCGACCCTGCGCCCTACAAAACCAAGCTCGATGGCGACGCCGAGGCGCGTTACATCGCGGTGTTGCGCGAGCAGGGCGTCGACACGGTCGTTCTGGCGGGCTTTATGCGAATTGTCAAGCGCGGCCTGTTGCAGGCGTTCGGCGGCCGCGTGCTGAACATCCATCCGGCACTGCTCCCCTCTTTTCCCGGACTCAAGGCCTGGGAGCAGGCGCTGGCCTATGGCGTCACCGTCACCGGATGCACCGTTCATTTTGTGGACGAAGGCACCGATACCGGCCCGATCATCGTCCAGCGCGCCGTCCCGGTGCAGCCGGGCGACACCGCCGCGACGCTGCACGCCCGCATCCAGACCGCCGAGCACGAAGCCTACCCCGAAGCCCTGCGGCTCCTCGCCTCCGGCCGGCTGAAGATTTCCGGTCGTGCCGTGACCCAGCAATTCTAATTATGGCACATCTGTACAGTCGAAATCGAAATCGCTATCGCCATCGGGGTCGATTTCCTTGCTTTCTCGTCGATATCGGTCCCGATCCCGATTTGGATCCCGATAGCGGCTGTCATAATTAGAATTGCTGCAATCTGACAGCTTTGGCTTGCCGTTCGGGTCGGATGCGGTTAAAGTATTGACTCGTTTATCCTTAGAGGCGCTTGCCAAACCCTTTGAAGCGCCGGTAAACAGGGTTCAGGATGACAGGATTCAGGCCGGTAACGCCTCCTGAAACCCGAACCCTGAACCCTCCGCTTGCACAAATCGGAGGTTTTGCAAGCGCCTCCCTAGTACGGTTACGCGAGCCGAGGATTGTTATGATGAAAGACGATGCTTCCGACCTTCTTCTGAACCGCGGTTCCTTTTTCCGCCGGATCGACTGGGCGGCATTCTGGACAGCGACGCTCATCTCCTTTGCCGTCTTTTTTTTCACGCTGGGACCTTCGGTGACGCTGGAGGATTCGGGCGAACTGGCCGTCGCGGGCGATTATCTCGGCGTGCCCCATCCGCCGGGGTATCCGATCTGGACGATGTGCGCGTTTATCTTCGCACGCGCCTTCGAATGGGTGACGTTTCGCGGCCAGCCGACCCCGGCATGGAGCATCGCGATGGCATCGGCGTTCTTCGGCGCACTGGCAACGGGGCTGACGGCGATGCTGATCACGCGTTCCGCATCGGACATCCTCAAGGACTCCCATCAGGACCTCCATGCCGCCACGGGGCGGCGCGAGGGGTGGTTCTGCTGGGCGGGCGGTGTCTCGGCGAGTCTGATTTTCGCCTTCAGCCCGGTGATGTGGTCGCAGGCGACGATCGTCGAGGTCTACACCCTCAACGCCTTCTTCCTGATGCTGATTTTCCTGCTGACCTACCGGTGGATGCGGCGTCCGACGGACACGGTCTTGTGGCTGACGGCGTTTGTCTTCGGTCTGGGGCTGACCAACTATCAGGTATTGCTTCTGGCGGCGGTTCCGCTGGCGATCGTGATCATCCTGCGTGATGTGGCGATGTTCCGAGATTTTCTGATGGTGGGCCTTCCCGTGATACTGACGGCGCACGTGCTGAAACTCGGTGCGCTGATGCCCACCCCGGGTTTTTCCAAGCTCGAACCTTTCGTCGGCGCCAAGGTCATGGCGCCTTCCGGAACGCTGATCATCGCGGGACTGGCGGTGGTGCTGGCGGGGTTTGTCGCGGCGCTGGCCATGCGCCGACGGGAACCCGCAGACGAGCAGGCGCGCAACCGCCGCAACGTCGTGCCCGCTGCGCTGTTCGGGATGGGGCTGTTGCTGCTTGTTGTGGCCGGCATGGTCACGCATCCCTTGAGCGTGTCGGGGGAATTTGCGCCTCGCCTCGATCCGGTGCGTTACTTGTGGATCGGTATTCTGGCGGTGGGCGTGGTGACCGGTTCGGCATTGGCCGGGTTCGCCAAACGCGACCGATGGTCTGATCCCTGGGTCAGCGTGCCGCTGGCGCTGGCCATCGGTCTCCTGCTGGTCCTGATTTTGACCGTTACCAATCTGCCTTCGCCGCGCGTGATACCGGCCGCGCCGGGGCAGCCGGTATTTTCATGGACCCTGCCGACGCTGGTTTTTCTGGGAGGCTGCGGGCTCTTGTTCCTGTTGGGGGCTTCCATTCCCAAGGGTGTCTTTTACGCCCTGGCCGTGTTGGGGGTTCAGACGGCGCTCTTCGGCCTCGTCCGCAAGGGGGCGCTGCTCGGCCTCACCCACCCGACGACGTGGTGGTTTCAGGCGCCCCTGTGGTGGAACTTCGGCGTATTGGCACTGGCCTGGCTGCTGTTGCCGCACGGCCGGCTCGTGTCGCTCACCCTCTTCTTTTCCCAACTGGGCGTCTCTTTTTACGTCTATATGCCGATCGTCTCCGATCTGCGCAACCCACCGATGAACTGGGGTTTTCCGCGCACATGGGAGGGCTTCAAGCACGCGATCACCCGCGGCCAGTACGAGAAGATCGCCCCGTCTGCAGCCCAGCTTCTGCCGCAGTTGGGGTCGTATTTCACCGACTTGCGGGTGCAGTTCACCCTGCTGCTCGCGCCGCTGGGGTTCCTACCGTTTGCGGCCTGGCAAATGCGCGGCCCGGCGTGGGGACGCCAACGGGGGTGGATTGTCTGCCTGACGGCGCTGGCGGGCGCGGCGCTGATCTGGTTCATCAGCCTGCAGTCGTGGACGCCCCAAGTCCTCCACCTTTCGCTGTTACCGGGACTGCCGGCCACAGCCATTCCGTTCGGCAACATCCTGCGGGGTGTGGCCTTGGCCGGGCTGATCCTATCGATCACGGGCGCCCTTGCGGCGGGGGTGAAGATACTGCACGCGGCCATCGGGCTGTTTGTGGCTTCCATTCCGTTTGTGATTCTGGCGAGTATTCCGCAAATCGAAGGGATCTTCGACATCACCCGCTTTGACAAGCTGCTGCTGGCCGGTGTGCTCATGACCGCAGCGGTGGGCGGCCTCGTGCTGATGCTCTCGCAGTTGGACGAGCGGGTGATGAATATTCTCCGTTCGGGGAACCGATCGGAGAAGCTAACCTTGGGCGTGCTCGGCGGCCTGACGCTGCTTGGCGTGTGGTTTGGCCTGATCCGTCTGTTGTCTGGAGCGGCCGGAGCTTCGCTGCTGGTGGTCCTGCGGAGCGGCTTGCTCGTTAGTCTGGCGGTTGCGCTTGTGGTCGTGTTGATCTGGGGACGGCGCGCGCTGGCCCGCAAAGGGGGATTGCGTTGCGCGATGGGCGAAGTGACCCAGCAGTGGATCATTGCCACAGTGGCCGCATTTTTAATGATGAGCGTGCTGTTGATCGTGCTGGCCAATCCGAAGGGGGATCTCCAGGACGCATTCATCCAGAAGGTGAAGTTCGTCTCGTCGCACGGCCTGTTTGCCATCTGGATCGGTTACGGCTTGGTGTTCGGTCTGGCGGCCTTCGACGCGCTGCTGTCCTCCGTCCTGGCCGGGAACCGGACGCCGAACCCCGCCGACACAACGCTGCGCCCCGGCAGGCGATTTTTATCACGGCTGGTTCTCACGGCTGCCGTCGCGGTGACGCTGGCGCTGGCGGCTATTCCTGTTTACCGCAATTACACTGATGATCGGCTGGTCTTCGAATTCGGCGGCTCGGAGCAAAACGCCCATGACTACGGCTGGCAGTTCGGCAACTACCAGTTGCGCGGCGCGGCGGCCATCACCGAGGAGCTGGAGGCGACCGAAGAACCGCTTCCCAACCCGCTCTTCCCGGCCACGATGGGGCCGGACGCCGTCTTCTTCGGCGGCACTGATCCCGGGCGGTTCGTTCCGACCTACATGATCTACTCGGCACGGGTCCGGCCCGACGTCTTCCTGATCACCCAGAATGCGCTGGCCGACAACACCTACATGGCCACGATGCGCTCCCTGTATGCCGATCAAATCTGGATACCGACCACGGATGACAGCGCGCAGTCGTTCAGAATCTACGTGGATGAGGTCAACGCAGGCAAGCGGCCACGCAATGCCGAGCTGGTCGTGGAAAACGGCCGCGTACAGGTGAGCGGCGCGCTGGGCGTGATGGAAATCAACGGCATCCTGTGCGAGATGATCTGGCGGAACAACAATTTTCGCCATGCATTCTACGTCGAAGAGAGCTATCCCATCCCGTGGATGTACCCTTACTTCACACCGCATGGTCTGATCATGAAGCTCAACAACGAGAAGGCGTCGCTGTCTGCGGATGTCGTCACCGCCGATCTGGACTTCTGGGACTGGTATTGGCGCCGCCTCACCCGCGACGATCGGTTCCGCCGCGACGTGGTCGCCCAAAAGTCATTCTCCAAATTGCGCGGCTCGATCGGCGGCCTCTACGCGGCGCATGGCCGGACACGCGAATCCGAGCAGGCGCTTCAGGAGGCGCGCATCCTCTATCCGCCCAGCCCAGAGGCCAACTTCAAGCTGGCTCAGGATGTTCTGCTGCGGCAGGGCCGCACGGCGGAAGCGCTGGACGTAATCGGCTCCTTGGTGCGTCTCGATCCCAACAACGCCTCGGCCAATGCGTTCCGCAACACGATTGCCCACTATGACAAGACGGAACGGCGGTTGCGCGTGCTGCTAACCGAGGCCCAGCAAGGCGGGGCAATGCCGCTGACAAACACCCTGGAGATCGCCCAGTGCTACCGCGACCTCGGCAATATCGAACAATCAGCGCGGGTGCTCGAGCATCTCGCGGGACTGGAAGGGCTGCCTTGGAAAGTCATGATGGACGTCGGCATCCAGCTTGCCGAGGGACGGAAAGCCGACGCCGCGGAACGCTTGCTCGATCGCCTGATGGCGCAACCGCTGCCCAAGGAGTTCCCGCTGGACGGATACGTCCAAATCGCCCGTGCCTACGACATCTGCGGACACACGGAAAAAATGATCGTGCCTTTGACGCGCTATCTGCATGCGCAACCGAATGAGTGGCGCGTCTGCATCACACTGGCTGTGGCGTACCAGAAGATGCGCATGGAGAGGGAGGCGCTCGACGCCTTGCGGCGCGCCCAGAAATTCGGTCGGGCACAAGCGATGCAGACGGCTTATCAGATACCGGGGCTGAGGCCGCTGGTGGAGAAGCTTGCTCAGCAAGGCCGAGGCGCCGGCGCCCTGGGGTTGCCCGATCTGCCGAGATAGTTCCGTTTTCATCTTTCAGCGTTTCAGTATTTCAGCATTTCAGCTTTTCAGCTTTTCTCTGGAGTCCCTGCCGCCATGCTCCGACAATTCATCGATACCCCACGGCTCCTTGCGGACGGGTGCGTGCTGGATCGGGACGAGTCGCACCACTTGATCCGGGTGCTGCGCGTGACGCCGGGCGACGCAGTCGAGGGATTTGACGGCGCGGGGATAATCCGCCCGTTGCGCGTGGCCCGTGTCTCCAAGAATGAGGTGGGGCTTGAACCCGCGGGGGTGCCCGTGGCGCGTCCGCGGCCCGCCTGCGCCATCACGCTCTTCGTCTGCATCAGCAAGGGAAACCGGATGGACTGGACCGTGGAGAAGGCGGTCGAGACCGGGGCGTCCCGGATCGTGCCGGTTCTTTCCGCCCGAACGGTGGTGCGGCTCGACGCGCAGGAAGGCCTCGAGAAGCGGATGCGGTGGGAACGGGTCGCACGCGAGGCAGCCCGGCAATGTGGCGCGGCGTGGGTGCCGCGAATCGAGGCACCGCTGACGTGTGACGCCAGCGCGGCGCTCGTCGCCGAAGCCTCTCCGGTGCTGGTCGGGGCGTTGCGCCCCAACACCCCTCTGTTGCGAGAAGCGCTGGCGGCTTTTCCGGAGCGGCCCGCGCAGGCCGGATGGTTCGTCGGCCCCGAGGGCGATTTCACCCCCGACGAACTGGATCGGCTGATCGCCGCCGGCGCGATTCCGGTCGCGCTGGGCGGCTTGGTGCTGCGCGCCGAAACGGCCGCGCTCTACGGCTTGTGCGTCATCGGCAGCCGCTGGCTGTAGCTAATGCTTCTGACGCAGCGCATCACGGTTGGCGAAGAAGGTCTCGGCCGCTTTCTTCATCCGTTCGGCGTCGGGAAAGATGGAAGCCTCACAGGAATCACGGAACTCCTCGAGCAGCTTGCGCTGTTTGGACGAGAGATGGACCGGAACCTCGATCACGATGCGCACGTTCAGATCGCCGGTGCCACGGCCTTCGACGCTGGGAATGCCCTTGTCGCGCAGGCGGAACACCTTACCGTTGGGCGTTCCGGGCGGGAGGCGGATTTCGGCGAAACCTTCCGGCGTCGGAACTTTGACCGTGCCGCCGAGGGCGGCATCGGCCGGCGAAACCGGCACGGTGCAGGTGAGATCATCGCCCTGCCGGTCAAACAAAGCGTGGTCGCGCACGTGAAGCACAACGTAGAGGTCGCCCGGGCCGCCGCCGCGAAGCCCCCCCTCTCCCTTGCCGGGGAGCCGGAGCCGCGAGCCGGTCTCGACGCCCCGCGGAATGCGCAGGGTCAGCTTACGGCGCGCCTTCATGCGGCCTGATCCGCCGCACTTCGTGCAGGGTTGGCGGATCATCGTCCCTTCGCCGTGGCACACGGGACAGGGCTGCCGGATCTGGAAGAAGCCTCCGCCGGCGACGACGAAGCCGTGACCGCCGCACTGGCGACAGGCTTCGCGCTTGGCGCCGGCCGCCGCACCGGTACCGTGACACAGGTCGCAGCCGTCATTCACCGGGATGTCGATCTCGCGTTCGGAACCGAACGCCGACTCCTCGAGGTCAATTTCGAGATCAAACCGGAGGTCGTTGCCCCGTTCCTCCTCGGTGCGCGAACGCCGGGCACCACGGCCGCCAAACATGTTGCCGAACGCGCCCTCGCCGCCGCCGAACAAATTGCCCAGGATGTCCTCAACATCCGACATGTGCGTAAAGTCGCGGCCGAAGTCAAAGCCGCCGGGTCCGAATGTCGACTTCATCCCCTCATGGCCGAACTGGTCGTACTGACGCCGCTTCTTCTCATCGCTCAGCACTTCGTAGGACTCGGAGACCTCTCGGAACTTGACCTCTGCCTCTTTGTTGTTCGGGTTGCGGTCGGGGTGGTATTGCATGGCCTGCTTGCGATAGGCCTTCTTGATCTCGTCGGCCGAAGCGGTCTTGCCGATCCCCAGCACCTCGTAATAATCACGTTTTGCAGCCATGGTTCAGTATCCGGTATTCAGGGTTCAGTTCGGTGTTCCGCCGGCGGTTGGCTCGCCGGCCGGGGCGGAGGGCGGGGTTGCCGGTCCGGACGAGATCATCACTTGCGCCGGCCGGATGAATCGGCCCGCGAGGCTCCAGCCCTTGCGGAGCTGAAGGGAGACATGTCCGGCCGGAACCACATCGGAGGGCGTCTCATTCAGCGCTTCGTGCCGGCCGGGATCGAACGGCTGGCCGACCGCGTCCTCGGGCTTGGCGTCAAACTTGGCTAGCGCGGCGTGAATCTGGTCGGCAACCATGCGCACGCCGGTGACAAAGGGATCAGCGGGGTTGGTGGCTGAGGTCAACGCAAAGTCGAGATGGTCGATCGGGTGGAGGAGTTCGAGGATCAGCGCCTCGTTGGCGCGCTTGACGATCTCCTCGCGCTCGCGCACCTGACGTTTTCTGAAATTGTCAAAATCGGCCATCAGTCGGGCATAGCGATCTTTGGCTGTCGCCAGATCGGCGGCGAGCGGGTTGGGCGACGGTGCGGACTCCTCCGCAACCGCTGGTTCAACGGCCGGATCGGTCGCAGCCGCAGGCGCCGGCTGCCCGTCGGTCACAGGAGCCGCCTCGGCCTCGGGGACTTCATCTTCATGAATCGCCATCGGTTCGTGTCCCGCATTCTTTTTCTTCGATGAAAACATGGTTAACCGGAGTCTCCTAAGCGTCAAAACAAACAGATATAATACGGAGAATAGGGGATGGCGTCAAACACTCAAAGTCGCGTCCGATCAATTTGCATGCGGTGCTTGCGCAACACGAAACCCTCAGGTGGCCCTGCCGGCTTGGCGCGCAAGACGGCGTCGGGGCTCTCGCCGCCCCAAATCTGCATGGCGACCGGTGCCGCCCGTCCGTAGACCTGTTCAACCATCTCGCGGAACCGCTCCTGGCCGCGCCAGAACGGCAGCGGGCCGAGGCGCGTGAGCAGCGGCGCCGCCACCGTCCGACCCGGCGGTGGGCCGAAGGTTTCGGCTGGCGTCCAGCGGTCGCCCCAGAATGCGGCGGCTTCCGCAGGTGGCGCAGGTGCGCGAACCGGCGGCGGCGGCGGGATCCCGGCGCCGCCGGGACGATCGCCGACGGCGGGGATCAGATCTCCGCGGTTGATGCCGCGCAAATCCAGCAGGAGCATAGGCTCACGTTCGACCGCCTCGCCCAGCAAATAGAGCACGGCCGCCGCGTGCTTGCACGGCTTCGCCCAGTCGGGACAGGTGCAGGTGCAGGCCCAATCACCGCGCCGCTCAGGAAACAAGGGAACCCCCGCGTCGCGAAAGAGCGCCTCCACTTCGACGGGCAGATCGTTGACCAGAAGACGACCGAGCCAGGCGGGGTGTGCGCCAAGCACGGCCGTGAGGTCACGGCGAACGCCATCGGCCAGCGTTCGGAACGTGAAGGTCACCCGGTACGGTTCCGGGGCACCGCCCTGCACCACCGCACTGACAGCGCCCTCGCCAAGGGTCAGCGCAGCGA
Organism: Akkermansia muciniphila; assembly: GCA_945870025.1. GTDB lineage: Bacteria > Verrucomicrobiota > Kiritimatiellia > RFP12 > JAAYNR01 > VGWG01. The sequence continues at coordinate 35,398 of CAMBQN010000013.1, read as the reverse complement.
TCTGCCCCGCCACCGCATACTGGCGGCCCCGCCCCAGCCGCGCGCCCAGCCGCAATCCCTCCAACATCAGCATCCAGCGCCGCCCCCACCACGAACGGCTCTGGCTGCTCCGCGTCCCTTGCGCGCGGATTCCCCCTCGCACCGGCAACGGCACACGCGGCTCGTGCTTTTTCCTTTTGCTCATGGCGTCCACTCCCCCACGGCGTCCTGCGCGAGCGCGAGCGCATCGCGCAGGTCGGTGTCGTTCAGTTCCGTCAGCCACGACTCGCCGCTCGCGACCAGATCGTCGGCCAGCGCCGACTTCTCCCGGATCATCGCCTCGATCCGATCTTCCAGCGTGCCGCCGCACACAAACTTGTGCACCATCACGTCGCGGGTCTGACCGATCCGAAACGCGCGGTCGGTCGCCTGGTTCTCAACTGCCGGATTCCACCAGCGGTCAAAATGAAACACATGGTTGGCGCGCGTCAGATTGATTCCGGTGCCGCCCGCCTTGAGCGAGAGGACGAAGACGGCGGCTCCCGCATGGGCCTGGAACGCCGCCACCTGCGCGTCGCGCTCCGCGCGCGGCGTGCCGCCGTGCAAAAAGGGGACAAAGCAGCCGAACTCCTGCTGCAGGTGACGCTGCAACAGCTTCCCCATGGCCGCATACTGGGTGAAGACCAGCGCCCCCTCCCCCGCCGCAACGACCTCTTCCACCATCTCGCGCAACCGGTCGAGCTTGCCCGAACGCCCCCCCAGCTCGCCGTCCTCGCCCAGAAAGTGGGCGGGGTGGTTGCACACCTGTTTCAGGCGGGTGATCGAGGCCAGCACCAAGCCGCGACGGCCGATCCCGGCGGCGCCGTTCTTCAGCGAAGCGCCGAGTTCGTCCAGCACCCCCTGATAGAGGGATGCCTGCTCGCGCGTCAGCGTGCAGTAGACCGAAGCCTCGCGTTTTTCGGGCAGATCGCGAATGATGTCGCGGTCGGTCTTGAGCCGCCGCAGAACAAATGGCGCGGTCGTCTGCCGCAAGCGGTCACGCGCCGTCAGATCAATCCCGGTCTTGATCGGCAGGGCGAACGTTTCGCGAAATGCCGTGCGCGCCCCGAGGAGTCCGGGATTGAGAAAATCCATGATCGACCACAAGTCGCCGACCTGGTTTTCCACCGGCGTTCCGGTCAACGCGATCCGGTAATCGGCCTGCAGCGCGCGCGCGGCCTGCGCCTGGCGCGTGTCGGGGTTCTTGATGTTCTGCGCTTCATCGAGAATGAGCCCGGCCCAGGCGACCTGCCGGATGCTCGCATAGTCGCGGTACAGGAGATTGTAACTGGTGACGACGATCCCCGCCGCCGCCGCCTCTTCGACGAACGTGCCGGACACGCTGCGGCCCGCGCCGTGGTGGACATGCACCGGCACGGCGGGGACGAAGCGGGCGGCCTCGCGCGCCCAGTTGGTGAGCACAGAGGTCGGGCACACCAGCAGCACCGGCCGGCGCTCGCCCTGTTCCCGCTCCCGCGCGATCAACGCCAGCGCCTGGATCGTCTTGCCCAGCCCCATGTCGTCCGCCAGACACGCGCCCAGGCCCCATTGCCGCAAAAACGCCAGCCAGGCGTAGCCGCGCTCCTGGTAGGGGCGCAACGTGCCGCAGAACCCGGCCGGAGGCGGAAGCGGTTCCAGCGCGGTCTCGCCCCGGAGTCGGCGCATGAGCTGGCCCAGCCAGCCCCCCGCCTCGACACCGGCGACCGCCAGACCGTGCACGTCGCCGTCGACGCCGAGCATCATGCGAATGATGTCATTCGCCGCGCGGGCTTCGCGCATCTGCTTCTTCCACAGCTTCAGGGCCTCGTTGATCTGCCCGTGGTTGACCTCGACCCAGCGGTCCCGATAACGCACGAGCGCGTGCCCCGTCTCGGCGAGACGAGCCAGCTCCACGGCCGTGACCGGCTCACCGCCGATGGCAATTTGCCAGTCGACGTCCACCAGCGATGCCAGGGTGAACGACCCCGCAACGGGCGTGCCTTCCGCCGTGACCCGCGCGATGACCTGAAAGTGAGAGGCGTCGCCCTGCCACCAGAGCGGCAGCCTGACGTCAAAGCCGGCGGCCTGAAGCAGCGGCGCGTCGTTGCGCATGAAGCGGTGGGCCTGATCTGTTGACAGGATCGCTCCTTTCACCCCGGCGCCGCCTGTGGCCACGATGGGAGCGATCAGCGCCGCCTGGCCGAGCGCCGTCAGGAGGCCCTCTCGCCCGGCCACATCCACGCGGCTGTCGTGCCACGCCTGCTCCCAGTCGACCCGCCCGTCCTCATCCGTCGGACCCAGCCCCTCCACCCGGTAGCGCAACATCCACGGGGCGGACTCACCCTTCGGATCTTCCAGCTCAAAGCAGAGGTGGAGCGGCGAACGGCTTTCGAGATCGACCGGGCGGCGCCAGCGTGCGACCTCTTCGGCGAGCGCCGCGATATCGGCGCGGCTCTCCCAGCGGATCGTGCGCGTGTCGCCCCGCAACGACGCTCCCCAGGCGTCGTGCGCGCTGAACGTGCGGCCCCGCTCAGCATGGGCGCGCGACAGCGTCGTCACCGCCGCCAGCCGCACCAGCCGGTCGACGGCCTCATCGAAAAAGGCCGCGGCCCCCGTCTGACGGTCGTCGTCGCGGCACGGCGAAGACGCCCCGCCTCCGGGCGAGAGGCATAGGGCTACACCCGGCAGGCTTGCCGCGAGCACCGCGAATCGCCGCACCTCGGCCCTGTCCAAGGCGGGCTCCCAGCGCGATTCGTAGCCGGTGTCGAGCAGGACGCCTCCGGCCATTGGGGTCTCGCACGGCTCTGATGCGTCGCCTGTCGCTCGCACCCCCGGCAAGACTTGCCGGCGCGCCACGACGGCGCCAGCCATGCGGAACAGGTCACTCCACGCCCCCACATCATTGCCGGCCATCACCCCCGGCGCGAGCCGGCGCCCCTCGGTTGTGGCACCCAGCACCAGAAAAAGTTCGTTCACTCGAAGCGGCAGCGCCCACACCCGCCGCAGGGTCACCACCGACGGCCGCAGGCTGTTGCGACGCAGCCAATGACGCGACGCAGCGATGCGGCCGTCGTTGGCGGGGAGCCTCGCGAGGCATATCCGGACGTCGGAAACGGCGCGCTCCGCCGCTCCGCCAGACTCAAACGCGGCCAGCGCACGGGCCAGCGCATCGGGGTCACAGCCCCACAGCTCCGGTTCACCCGTGACGCGCGGGCCGTCTGTCGGGGTGTGATCGCGGTCTCCACGGACGCCCCCGCCGACCTCGGAGGTTTCCTCCCCCCAAAGCAACCATTCGCCCGCCAGCCACGAACCGTGAAGAACAACCATTGCCCGCCTATTGTGACCGTTCTTGTCCGCTTCTGCAAGTGGCATCTCCGTGAAACAGCAATTACTGGGATTTGTACTCTTCGCGTGGACAAGCGCAAAGAGATATGGTTTACTACGGGTGCTCGTTGGTCAAGAGGCTGGATATGAATAAACAGTGCTGTTTCATTACAATCCTTTTCCTGTCGATCGCCCTGCTGCTCGCCGGCTGCGCTTCGCCCGAAATGAAGGGAACCCCGTTCTACTCGGGCGAGTATCACATCAATGTGCCCGGCGCCGATGCGCGCCGCGTCAATCTCTGGCCCTTGGCCTACTATCGTGACCCGGCGCTCTCGGTGGCATGGCCTGTCTTTGAACACACGGAAGAGCACCTGGCCATTCGTCCGTTCTTCTCGGCCTACGGCGACACGCATGCCTATTCGCAATACAACGTCCTCTGGCCGCTCTGCCAGGCCGATGCGCGCAGCCACGACTACCGCATCTTCCCCGCCTTCTGGGGGCGGACGGGGGAGCAGGACTACCAGGTCCTCTTTCCCTTGTTCTGGCGCTATGCAGGTGAGACACAGGCGCTTTTCCCGCTCTGGTTCTACAATCGGGACACCGCCACCGACCGTGACCTCTGGCTGCTCTGGCCGCTGCTGCGCTACCACACGTCTCCCGATGGAACCGAGTGGCACGCCCTGCTGTTCGGCGATTATCGATATCCCCAGTCCAACGAATCCTATTCCGGCTATCCGTGGCCCCTGTTCTTCTCGTGGCAGACGCGAAACCATGACGGTTTGTTCACCCCGGTCTATGCCAGCCAGACATCCACACGAAACGACGTCACGAATGACTGGGAGGCGATCCCTCCCCTGCTGTCCTGGCATTATCGAGAGGGCGCCCGGGAGAGCGTGACTGCGGGTCTGGGGCTTTACCATCGGACCGTGACCGGCGCAAATCGCCGGGGCTGGCTGTTCCCGCTCTTCGCCTACGACACCCTGGATCAGTTGTTTCTCACGCCCCTTTTCGGATGGGACAAGCCGAGGGAAAAGGACCCGGATGACGGCTATTGGTACCCGCTGACCCCGCTTGCCGGGTTTCACACCGGAAGGTATCGCGGCGGCTGGCTCTTTCCGCTGTGGAATCACCGCCGGAATGAATCAGGCACCTTTTCTGAAACCCATTTTCTGCTGTTCGGCAATGCCACGTATTCCTCGCGCGATACGGACGCCGTCCACGCGCAGGACTCGACCCTTTCGTTCTTTCCGCTGTTCAGCCACACGGATCGAACCCTTTCGCGCCGCCTCGAAGACGGAACGGACCTGACGACCTACGCCGTCCGCAGGGACCGGCAGATCCTGATCCGCTGGTCGGATTACGCCTTCAACCGCACCGGACAGGATCAGAAGGGCAGCGTGACCTCCCGGAGCGACGGTCTCTTTCCGCTCTGGGATTTTGAGACGGAGATCCAGACCGGGCCTGATGGATTGCCGTTCGACGATACTCGCGATAACGCGATTCTTTTGTTTCTCTACGACTTCAAACAAAAACATACGGCCGCTACCGATTATGTGCGCCGACGGATCCTCTGGCGAGTCTGGCACTACGAAAGACGGAACGGCGACAGCAGCATGGATCTGTTTCCCTTCATCACCCACGACGTGCATGCCGACGGCTTTCGCAAGACCTCGTTTTTCTGGCGCCTGTTTCGTCATGAAACATCGCCGCTCGGCGAAACCGCCCTGGACATCCTTTTCCTTCCCCTATTACGTGGAAAACCCGCGCTCGACACCTCGGGCCAGGGGCCGGAGGGAACAGGGAAATGAATCCATTGCTTGTCAAGGAGGACGCCGCCATGTCAGATACCGTGCTTCATGATCAGATCCGCCAGATGGGCTACCGGGCGCTCGCCGCCTCGCGCGCCCTGATCGGTCTCACGACCCGCCGCAAGAACGCCATTCTGCAGGCCATGGCCGACGAGCTCCTCACCCGCCGCGCCGCGATCCAGGCCGCCAATGCCGCCGATGTCGCCGATGGCCGCGCCGCCGGCCTCTCCGCCGCGCTGGTGGACCGCCTGACCCTCACCGATGCCCGGTTCGACGCCATGGTCGGCGGCGTCCGCGAAGTCGCCGCGCTCCCCGACCCCGTCGGCCGCCGCATCTGGCGCCGCACCCGCCCCAACGGCATCGTCATCGAGAAGCGCCGCGTCCCCCTCGGCGTCGTGGCCATCATCTTCGAGTCGCGTCCCAACGTGACTGCCGACGCGGCGGTGCTGTGCATCAAGACATCTAACGCCGTGATCCTGCGCGGCGGCAAGGAGGCGATCCGCTCCAACCTCGCCATCACCGAGGCTCTGGCTGCGGGAGGCGCCCGCGCGGGCCTGCCCGACCACGCCGTCCAGCTCATCCCCACCACCGACCGCGAGGCGGTGCGCGAACTCGTGCAGCTCGAAGATTGCGTCGACGTGGTCATCCCCCGCGGCGGCGAATCGCTCATCCGAGCCGTGGTCGAGCAAGCCCGCATTCCCGTCCTGAAACATTACAAGGGGGTCTGCCACCTCTATGTCGACGCCGCAGCCGATCTCGATATGGCGCTACGGATCGCCGAGAACGCCAAGTGTCAGCGCCCCGGAACCTGCAACGCCATCGAAAAGCTCCTCGTGCATGAGCAGGCCGCCGCCGCCTTTCTCCCCCGGCTCGCCGAGCTGGCCGTGCGCCGCGCCATCGAAATTCGCGCCGACGCCGCCGCGCGGACGATCATCCCGGCGTTCGGCCCGGCGACGGAGGCCGACTGGTCCGCCGAATACCTCGACCTGATCCTCACGGTCGGTGTCGTCCCGTCGCTGCAGGCGGCGATCGACCACATCAACCGCCACGGGTCCCATCACTCCGACGCCATCATCACCGCCAACCGTCGCGCCGCCGACCGTTTTCTCAAGGAGGTCGATTCGGCGGCAGTCTACGTCAACGCCTCCACCCGCTTCACTGATGGCGGAGAATTCGGCATGGGTGCCGAAATGGGGATCAGCACCGACAAGCTGCACGCCCGCGGCCCCATGGGACTTGAGGAGCTGACCACCTACAAATACCGCGTCACCGGCGCCGGTCAGATCCGCTGAGGCGCTTGCAAACCCCCTGCAAGCGCCGGTTTCGGGTTTCAGTGTTCAGGTTTCAGGAAGACGCAACATCGTGTGTTTATTCCTGACACCCGAAACCTCCCGAAACCTGACACCTGAACACTCCGCTTGCAAAACAGGGTTTTGCAAGAGCCTCGAATTACTGGCGCTGCGGCAGATCGGCATTGCATTCGCCCCCCGCCGTAGCGTATGCTGTCTCTCATGAATTCCGAAATCATTGTCGTCGGCTCGTTTGAGGTGAATTGCGTCGTTCTCTGGAAAGACCCGCGTGCGGCCTGGGTGATCGACCCCGGCGCCGATCCCGAGGCGATCCTCGACTTTTTGAGTAAGAACGGGCTGGAAGTCGCCCTCTATTTCCTGACCCACGGTCATATCGACCACGTGTCGGCTCTGGACGCCCTGCTCGCGGCGCGCCCCGCGCCCGTCCATCTACACACGGACGATGTTACCTTCGCGTTCTCACCGATGAACCGTTTTCCGCCTTACCTCTCGGTCCCCGCGCGGCCGTCATCCCTGGTGCCGACCCCTGCGGACGCCCCGCCCCTCGCGGCGGGCGGCATTACCGCCGAAATGATCCACACGCCGGGCCACACGCCCGGCTGCCAATGCCTGTGGGTCAAGGAAGACAAGCTGCTCCTCAGCGGCGACACCCTCTTCGCCGGATCCGTCGGTCGCACCGACCTTCCCGGCGGCAGCAGCCAAGCCCTGCAGCGATCCCTTCGCCGTCTGACCGCCCTCCCGTCGGACACCCTCGTGATTCCCGGTCACGGCCCCACCACCACGCTGGCCATCGAAAAGCACGACAATCCCTATCTTGGGGAGTGACGACCCGGCTGACACCTTACCGGGTCCACTGAAACGCATGCGCGACCTCGATGACCCGATCGTACGCCTCAGGCTCGATATTGGAAGGCAGCGGGCTTCCGGTGCAGAGAATAAACGGCGATCCCTTGCCGGACTGCCGGATTTGACACTCGACTTCCCGTTTGATCTCATCCGGATGATTCCGCATCAGGAGCAGTTCGGAGTCGAGATTCCCAAAAAGACAGCGGCTGGGACCAAAGACTTGCCGGACTTTCTGAACCGTGAGGTCTATGCCTTTCCGCGGCTGTTCGAAAGCAAAGGCATCCACGGGAACCGTGGCTTGCTGTTTCATTATCGGCAGAATATCCCCCTCGTTCCAGAGGATCGTCTTAAGGCCAGCCGCTTGGGCTGCGGCCACAATCGACATCTGACACGGCAAGGCAAAGCGTTCGAACAGTTCCGGCGAGATGATATCGCATGAAGCCCATCCATCAGCGATGAACACCGCCTCTGCTCCGGCTTCCTTCAGTTGCCGCATCCGGGTCTGGTGATCGGCGCCCATCCGGGCACAGACATGGGTAAACAACGCCGGGTTCTCCATCATCATCAGCATGGCCTCTTCAAAGCCCAGCGCATAGCAACTATAGACATACGCCGGGGAATAGTGCGGAAGTATCAGCGTACGATCGCCGACCTCGCGGATCAGCCTGCTCAGCCCTGACAAATAGGCCTCTCCCCATCCGGCAAAGGTTGGGATCAGCCGGTCGGTCCGGAAGGTGGGTATCAGCCGGTCGGCATCCGCGAAGGTTTCGACCTTGCCCACGGGGCCGCATCCCTTCGCCCCGGTCTGCAGTTCGTACAACGAAAGGCTGTCTTTGGTTAACCCGAACACCATGCCGGTGTTGTCATTTCTGATGACCCACTTCGTCGCGTCTTCTTCCAGCAAGGTCGGTTCCAGCGGGCCTTCGATCGCTCCGGTATAGAAGAGCACGTCCACATCATGCCGATTCAGCAAAGCCCGGTGCGCCTGGTGCCAGGTCTCACTCCCGCCGACAGCGAGTTTCCAAGGCTCAACGCCCGCCACTTTCCAGGTGTAGTCGAACTCCCAGTTGAACAACGCGACCGGCACCCGATCCGTCGCCCGACCCGATAAAGCCTGCAGCGCGATCTGTTTCCCATTGTTCATCGTGTTAATCCAGTTTAAGGATATCACCCTTGTCGGTTTTCATAATATCATCCAAATCCAGACCCATATCCTCCACATACGCCTCGATTTGCCCCGTGCGCACAAACCCGTCCGTCCGATTCAGATCCACGTCGTCATGGCGACCGGCCCAGACGTAGCGGATGCCGGTGATCGTGTTGGTCGGACCGGGGAAGATGTTGACGAGTTGCCTGTTCCCGGTCACCACTCCGATGCGCGACCATTGCCCGGATTTGTTGCTGACTTCCACGGCATATCGCATTGCGGTGCGTTCGCGGACGCTCGCGCCGTTGATCACCGGCCCGGTGCCGTCCTCGTAAACCGCAATCGCGGAAATCACCGACGGCTTGCTGAATTGCGCAACCGCATCCGCATAAGCCAGCTCGCCCTCCGGGCGCCCACTGATCTTGGCCCAGCTCGTCTTATTGTTTGCAATCACCCCGTTGACCAACTGGAGACCAACGGACGGACTTTTCACATTGACCTCCACGGTGGCGCTATTTCCATCGCTCAAGGCATACAACATACAGTCGAATGCACCGTAAGGTTTGGCGCTGGAGCTAGGGCCGCCGTCCAACAGCACATTGCGACCCCGGAACCGTATAGCCGACAAGAAGACATCGCCGATCACGACCGGAATCGTACTCGTTTCGACCTTATCAAAGGTCCTGCGTGTGGTATTTCGTTCGGTAATGACCGCTGGCATGATCGGCCGCATCGTCACGGTCACGTCACCGCTCTGGTCGGCGCGAAATGCAAACCGGCGTCGCGCCAGCGAAGAATCCACCGGCAGCCGGACGGTGCAGGGAAGATTCTGTGTCTTCTGTTTTCCAGTGACGGAGATTTCCAGGCGCAACATCGAATCGGTGTTGGTGGAAACCCCGACCCCGTTGATCAACTCGACGAGGTAGGTTGTCCCGGCTTCCGCCTTGAACGGTGGCAGCGTGACAGCCTCGGTCAGCGTGCCGAGATAGCCGGGCTGCTCGCCAACCACCGTCACCGGATTTGCTGGCTTGAGCAACGTGCGCATCTGCTCCGGTGGTGCGAGGTTTTTATCGAATGAAACGCTCGTGCGCGGGATGGATTTTTGATACGAAGGTTCCAGCGGCAGGGGCGGCAGTACGCTCCCCGCCTCCGGAGGAACGTCACCCATGCGTTCCTGTTTGACGAACTTCTCCGGAGTAATGGCGTTGCCGACGTTCAGGTCCGTCGCACGACGGAGTTTTCCGTCCAAGACGTTGAACACACGGAGGACGCCGTCCGCGCCGGCTGTAACCAGGGTCTTGCCGTCCGGCGAAAATCGTACGATACTCCCTGATCCCCCGTCGATCTCCCAGATCAGGGTTCCGTCCGCAGCGAATCGCAGCAGTCGTTTGGTGGAGGTCGTGAGGACAAAAGATTGGTTGTCCGGCGCCAACACGACGGTAATCACCCGGCCGGGCACTGGCAGGTCCTGATCCAAGCCGCCCTTCACTGGACGGAGATAGGCGCGGCAGGATGGACCTCGCAGGGAGAAGTGATTGTTTTCGATAATCAGCAAGGCGTCGCGTCCCGGCAATTGCAGGACCCAGTCCGGACTGCCGGTCAAGGCCGCCATCGCGTTCCCCGATCGACCACTCTCAGCGATCAGCTCGTGCGCGGCCGCATCGTCGGCCAGCACGAGAAACCGGTCTTCGAGCGGGATGGCTTTACCCTTGTTGAGAGGGATGCCGTTGCGAGTCCAAAGAACCTTGCCGGTCGCGTAGTCGAGTCCCAGAACCGAAGGCGCCACAATCGTGTTTTTGGGGCCGCTCGCGAACGCGGAAACCAGAATGACACGCCGGTTGCCGCTGAAGGCGCGCGGAATCACAGTTCGTACGGTGGTCAAATCCGCCGATTGTGTGCTGTCTTCATAACGCCACAACACGATCCCTTGCGCGTCCACCGCCAGCAACTGGTCCCCATTGCTCCGAAAGACTTTGCGCGTTTTCGGGTCTTCCAGCATGGGCACATTCTCGGCCTTACTGATCCATCCGCGACTGAGGTCGTATTGATACACGCCATTCCACTGGTTGAGGCGCAACAACGTGTCGCTGATCGGAGTCATCCACCGTCCCCACACGAACCAGTACGGGAACCACTTGGTGTTCGGAGGCATCCTTTGCTCCAAGAGCTTGCCGTCAGGATCCAGTACAAAGAGCCAGTCGCCTAACGAAGTCGTGATGGCGAACAGCCGGTTGCCGCTGGGCGAGAATTCAGCATTGATAATCGGCGAGGAACCCATCGCGCCAGACACGTCTTCCAGAGGGGTCGGCGCACCGCTGCGCAGCACGACCGGCGTCCCCTCCGGCTTGACCATAGGCGCGGGTACGGGTACGGTCAGCGTGGCGAGGCAGGCCACGGCTGCTTCGGCACCGGCCACGTCACCGCAGCCCATGTAGAGTGCATCGTATCCAGCCCGGAACGGCGACCAGACGTAGTGAATAAAGAAATTCCCGGGGGCCGGGTAGTTCTCGGTCGGCACCCGCCGCAGGTACGGCGCCAGGTCGGCCACGGCGCGATGGTTCGCCGGCGTGCCGAACAGGACCACATCCGCATCGTGCCGCAAATGAGGCCCGGATTCGGAATAGCCGGCATCGGGTAGGCTGTAATCCGATTTGATGGTTTTGCCGGTCTTATCCTTCAAGAAGGCGGCCCAGGGATTCTTGTTGATGCGCCACGCCCATCCAAAATCGTTCGTCACGCTTTGAATGACTTCGAGCTCCTCTTTCAGGGGGTACCAGCGCAGAGGGAGCGGACGGATTTCCGCCGGGTCGAAGGTTGTCACGCGTACCTCACGGCCAGCCTTCTTCAGCAGCGCCGCCATTTTCTCAGCCGCCGGGCGGAACAGTTCCTGCCCCTCATCCAGCAGGATCGTCACCGGTCCCTTACGCTGAGAGAGAAACGCGAGAATCTTCTTCTCGCCGCCGATCAGATCCTGGGTCTGCCGGATTGCCACGGCGGCCGGCGCGGCAGGTTCCAATGCCTGGGTGGCAGTCGTACCCAGCACCAAGTCACGGACGACGAGTTCCGGCCGCACGCCGGCAGACATGGCCGGAACAGGCACATCGAACGGTTGCTCCGGTCCGATGGATGCAAATTTATGGAACAACGTCGCGCCGTCCGGACCTTTCAAGGTCACCTCAAACGGCATGGGGTCGGCGAGGAGCTTGCCTTCGGCATCGACGAGTCCGCCGGTGAGGCGCGCGTTGATCGGCGTGGTGCGCTCCGCCTGAATGGAGAGGCTCTTGGGCTCCCGCTTGGTCAGCAGGTAGATCGCGCCGATCGTGCGCCGGAAATCCACGGGCACACGCACTCCTTTGGCCGTGCTTTCCACTGGTGCGGCTTTGCCGGCCAGCAAGTCATGCACATACCACCCCTTTTCCACCTGCAGCTCGCCGACCTTGGGCAGCACGGTCTGCTGACGCCAGCGATCCCCGGTCTCCTCCAGCGGAACCTCGGTCTTGTCGATCGTGAAGCAGATGATCGATTCCTTTCCGGCCAGCGGCGAGATCAGGATATCCGTGTCCGGCGTGGTCACCACAGGCTGGGGCGTTTTGGCAAACGCATCAACCAGTAGCTTCTCCTTTCCCAAGTATTGGCTCAATGCCGCGACATGCTCCCCTTCGCCACCTGCCTGCGCTCCGCCCCAACCGCCTGATACCCGGCTGTTATCGTAGGCGAACCCGATGGACCTCCCGGGCACATCCTTGGCGCAGGTGTCGTCCTTCAGGATGACGCCGCCCTTGGCTTCGAAGGCGCGGAAGGCATCGAGGATTTCGGGCGGCATGTTCATCTCCTGCCCGACCAGCAAGAGCACCTTGTATTTGAGCAGGTCGCCCGCCTCCACGTCTTGCGGACCTACCATCATGCCTGGCCGCCGCAGACGCGCCAGATCATACAAGACCGTGAACACCCGTGCGGCCGAGGAAGGCGAATAGTAAACAGCCACATCCGGCAGCGGGTCCAGGGTCGTGAACCAGGAGCCGAACCGTTCGAGAATGCGGGGGAGTGCATCCCCCCCGGCGGCGTCGGCAGCGTTAAGACCGCTGAAGGCAATCCCATCCGCACCGCGTCCGGCAGCGCCCAAAACCGTCGGGACAATTTCTGCCAGCATGCCGTGATGGACCTGCACCGCGATCTGGACCTTCTGCTTGTTCCGGTTGTCCATGGCCATGACGGCCGGGGACCGGAAGCAATCCATCGGAGAAATGAAGTGTTCGGAGAAGTCCACCGAACTGCGATGCGACTTCCCAAACCATGAGAAGGGACCGTTGAGACTGGGCGAGGACTTGTGATCATGCGTGGTCATACCGGGCCGGATCTCGTTGACATCGGCAAACCACTCATCAAGGGAATTCGGCAGGATCCGGTCCCACCACCCCATCAGCGGGCTGGTCGCGTTCACGCACCGCATTTGCGCCTCGGTCAGCCCAGGAATATCCGCCAATTCTTTGTTCCATTTGTCCGAAAGCGTCTTGTTAATCGGCTTAAGATGCGCATATTTCGCGACCACTTTCGGCCATTCCTCCTTCGTGCGCTTCCAGGCCCAGGCGTTCGCCGCCGCCGCCGCTTGCGGCTGCCACGCATCCAGGCGAGGCGTGTATTCCCAGTAGCCGCCGTAGCTGGACAACCAGCCGAAGTCGAAGCCGCCGACTCCGGGATAGTCGGCCTGCGACTGGATATAGAGCGTCATGCGCCGCCGCACATTCGCCAGGTTCTCGGGGAGCGTGTGCTTCGGGTTGCGCTGCTCATCCGCGTGCGATTCGGGGAATGTCGGGGCGACATGCACGCCCTGAGACGCCATGGCCATCAGCGCGAGCTCGCCCGCGCCCGGCCGTGCGAACATCTCTCGCGCTGGCCCGAACGGCGCGGTGGCGTACGCCGCCATGGCTGCCTCAAATGGCGACTCCCCGGCCGACAGGAACGGTTCCAGGCCGGGCCCGCCCGGACTGGGGCCCAAATAGGAGTTGATCGGCGAACCCGGATAGAATTCAGCGGCCGTCGTGTGAGGGGAGTAAGAGTAGATATCGAAATCACTCAGCCGCTCGCGCTGGCAGATCCGAAACCGGAACGGATAGCCGGCCACACCGTCCGCCTCAACAACCGCCGTATACTCGCCTGCAGCCAGCGCGGACGTGTCCACGACCAGACGCCCGCTCGCGTCCGCCGAACTTCCACTGCCCACCGGAACCGCGATGCGCGCGACGATCGCATCCAACCCCATGCCGCGCAGACGCACCGGCCATTCCGCAGCCGCGGCGCCCGTATTGCGATGGGCAAACCAGAGCAGATCGATCGCGTCGCCGCGCCGCTGCAGCGCGCGGTTGTTGACCGTGAAAAGGGAAACCGCGGAGACCGCCTTGTCGCCGATCAGCGCATAGCCAAGCGTTTGCCCCCTCAGTGGACTGCTATCCGTCGCGGCAACCCGCAGCCGCCAGAAACCCGGCGTGGCAGGCAGCGTGCCCGTGAAGACGCCAGCGGTGCCTTTCCATTCCTCCGTGTTGCCTCCCGCCGCCGGGGTACCGGCCATGGTCTCCAGCGTCACACGCAGCGCCGCAGGAAGCGCCGGCGGCTTGCCGGTCAACACCGAGATGCGGCACGACCACTCCGCACCGGGCTTGGCTTCCAGCGGTGGCGCTTCGACGGCCCAGCAGGTGGCACCAGCCACGTTCCAGATGAGATGGCGATGCGGCCTCTGAGCGTCGACCGCCGGCAGGCGCACGGCCAGGTCACCAAGCCTCACCTCGGATGCATTGCCCGACGAAATCGCCACGGTACCGGAGTCCTTGACCCCATTCGTCGCGCCGTTTGCCTGCTGCGCGCCAAACGCCACTCCCGCGTACACGGGTTTGCCAACCACCGTCGCGGAGCCGCACGAGACCCGGACATCGCCGCGCCCGCCAAACCAGCTCACGCCGAGCATGGGTGTCGCAGCCGCCACCGCAGTCGGTGCCACGACGGCCGGCCGTTCGAGATAGATCTGGCGCCCGTCCTTGCAGCTCGCCTTGGCATCGGCCGCGAGTGTGATCTTCCCGTCGGCATTCAGTTCGAACTTAACGCCATTGACGGAATAACCGTGCCCTGCGGAGGATGACGGCAGGTAGATCGTAAAACGCCGGTACCCATCCTTCATGGCGGTCCCCGCTTCCGCCGCATTCAGCTTGTCGTAATCGGCAAACATTTTCTCCATGCCGCCCAACAGCGACAAGGTCCCGCACATCAATTGGATGGGACCCTTTCCAGAGCGGATACCATCCAGCATCTTAATCGTAACCGGGTGGCAGACCATCTCCACGCGGCGCGTCTTGGCGTCGACGCGCACCCGCGGATCGCTGCTCGTCATCGTGCCGTCGGCCGCCAATGTCAATTCGATGCCGAATGGCTCGATCACGTGTGTGCCCGTGGTCAGAAAAGCGGTGGTCGAGGCGCGCCGAAGACTATTGGTGGGGAACAAATCACCCGAACTCGCACCACCGTCCTGGCCTAATGATTTATTCATCAAGGTGTCGAGAACTTGATCCTGCGGCGCGATGGCGCCGCTCAGGGTCTTGGCATCGAGCTTCTGCTCCGATGAGAGATATTCAAAAAGGGGCGTATCCCCCACGCGAATGGTAAATGGCCAGAGGGTCAAGCTCCAGCCGCCGAAGGGCGATTTCCACAGATTCTGGCCACTCTCGATCGAGACCATCTTCCCTTCCGAGGGCGTCACCAGCGTGAACGTGACGTCGGCGGCTGCGGCCTTCTGGCTGAGAAGCGCCGCGCCTAACAGCACCGCGCCCAACAGCATAGGAACTCGGGTGAATCGACTGTAAGCCGTGAAGTCCCCGTCCTGTTTCGCCATCCTCGTATTCCGTTTCGTCGTCATGTTGCGTTTCCTCCCATAGCCATAGTTACAAGTGCTGATTATGCGGAGCGGGCCGCCAATAGTCAATCCTCGATGTAATCGCCCAACGATATCCCTTCACGGGATCTGCTTCTCGTCAACGTTCTCAACAAACTCGATCCGATTGATGAGTTCCTTGTTGAGTATCCAATCGTTATCAGGGCTATGCGGCCTTTGTTTGCCGGAACCGATGCCGCGAAACGCAAACCACGCAAAGGAAACTTCCGCGCGCACATCCCGGTTCGCTTCGGAGGCGGCCGGGGCCATGCGCAACTCCAGTTCGCCGGTGATATCCTGCTTGACCACGCCGTTCTTGCTGGTACGAACGTACCGGTACTTCTGGCCGTCAACCATCATGTCCATGGAATGGGACCCGCCGTCTTTTGAGGCGAACCGAAGGGTCTTGAAGCCGATCATCGAGCGGGGCATTGGCAACCATTGAAAATCAATGCTCGTCAGGGAGGACAGCGGGATGGAAACCCATTGAACGTCCTGCGTCGGTTGCTTGGTCAAGATGCGAAAGGTGAGGTTTTTGGGATGCTGTGGCCCCGGATCCCGACTGGGATCCCCATTGCAATCGGCAACGTAATACGCGGACACATCGTCAAGCAGTATCTGTATCTCGCTGCTCGTGATCAGGTGGTCTTCCCGAAAGAAGAACCGAGCCGAAAGACGAGGGGCCTCCGCGCAGCGAGCAGAGGGCTGGACGAGCGCCGTGAGCGTGAACGCGATAGCGATAGAAACGGATGTCCTATTCATGGTTGTAGCACCTCAGTCATCAGGCACGCATAGCTCACATCGGCGCATCGGGTCCGATCGGCATGGACTGATCGCCAACCTGGACCGCATCGCCCGACAGCACCAGCGTCTCCGCCACAATGACCTTGAATCCGTGCGGATCCAGCACCGTGCAGCGCACCATGGCCGAACGCCCGCCGTCCAGCTCCGTGATCCACTTCTCGTCGGGCAGATTGAGCCGGACCATCGCCCGGCCGCCGGGCGGACAGGCCACGGTGACGTCCGTGAAGGGGCGTATGCACGTCATCCAGATGCTCGACAGGGCAAACTGGAAGCGCAGCGTGCATTGCGAAAGGTCGATGCTGTTGAACTGGTTCTCGATCTCGAAGTTGATGTCACGCTGCCCCTTCTGCCAGGCCAGCCGCCGGGGGAATTGCACCGGGCTGTACGCCACACGCATCGCCCAGAAGAACGGCTTGGGAGTCAGATCCGCGCACATCACCCCCCAGTCGTTGTCCTCGGCCAGACGCATCCACCCCCAGGGGTTCTCCTCGGGCCGGACAGAAACGGACGCACAGATCCAGGGGAAGAACGCCCCGCCGAGGCAGGTGGGCTCGCTGCGCATGAACCCCCACTCACGGTCCAGGCGATCCTGAAAGACCTGCAGCGTGTTTTTACCGGTAAACGGCGGCTCCTGCACGTCGTCAATGATGCTGGCATACGGCGAATTGAGCAGATCCGGCATCATGTTGAAGAGGCACCACTCGGAACTGAACCAGACGCCGCTCCAACCTCGGGCCAGCGCCTGCTTCCGTGTGCAGACATCCAGCTCCCCTTCCCAACTGCGCGGATTCTCGAAGCGGCCCGCCTCGATGAACCCCTTGGGAATCTGGAACGTGTAGTGCGTGTCGGCAATGTCGCCCACGCGCAGCTCGAAAACCCCCTTGATCTTGTTGGCCGGACCCGGCGGAGGGAACATCGTCGGCCGGGTGGGATCGAGCCGCTTGCAAAACCGGTCGTAGATGCGCAGGTGGTTCCATCCGTCTTCCGCTACGGCGGCGCGCTCCGGGATGTTCTCGTTCCCCACGCTCCAGACCACGAGCGACGGATGATGCCGGTCGCGGCGGATGCCGCTTTCAATACGTTGCAGCGCTGGTCCCACCCACTCTGGATCGTGGATGTAGTTGGTTCCCCAATCGATCGGCAGCTCCTGCATCAGGTAGAACCCCATCTCGTCGCACAGGTCGCTCAAGTCGCGCGGACCCAGATAGTGGGTCCGAATGCAGTTGACGTTCGCCTTTTTCATCATCCCCAGGCAGCGGCGCAGCCACTCCTTGGGGGTGTGCATCCCGTGATCCGGATGGAACGTCAGGTGGTTGACGCCCCGGAACTTGATGAAATGGCCGTTGAGGCGCGGCCCGTTCGGCGAGAGGTCCAGCCGGCGGAAACCGGTGCGGTAGGTGATCGTCTGGTCGTCCTGGCCCGGCACACGCAGTACCATCCGGACCGTGTAGAGGTTCGGCGCCTCGTCGTTCCAAAGCTTGGGCGCGGCCACGGCCAGCTTGACCGTCGCTTCCGCGCGCCCCGCAGGCGGCACGGAAACGGACTTCTCAACCGTGGCCACCACGGCGCCCTGGTCGTCGAGCAGCTCCACGGTAAGCGCCGCCTTGGTCGCGCCCCCATGGCTGCGAAGCACGACCGTCCCCGTCACGGTTCCCTTGTCGAACGTCTTGCCGAGCGTCGTGATCAGGTGGTAGTCGTCCACCAAAACCGGCTCCACGGTGAACAGGCAAGCCGACTGCGCCAGGCCGGCAAACTCCAGCGAATGCCGCACCATGTCCATCTTCAAGAACTTATGCTTGCGCAGCAGGCGCACGGCGATCAGCGCCTCGGTGCCCGGCGCCACCTTGCGGGTGACATCAAACTCCACCGGCGTCAGGCCGCTGAGATGCTCGCCCAGCCGTTCGCCATTCAGATAAATCCGCCCTGCCGGATAGATCGCGTCAAAGCGCAGCATGATCCGCTTCCCGCGCCATTCCGCCGGGATCCGCACGCGGCGGCGGATGATGGCGCCATCCTCGTCATTCAAGTGCGCCATGGTAATCCGGTTCCATTCGGGCGGGAACGGTTTTCCATCCGCCTCCGGATCGGCGTAGAGCACCTTGCCGGGCTGCAGGACGGTTTCCCAGGTCGTGTCCGTGCACGGCGCGGAGACCAGCGTGGCTTCCGGCTTGGCAAACGGCCAACGCACCACCTGCCACGCGCCATCCAGACTCAACGCGCACCCATCCGGACACGGGGTCTGCTTCACCGGCGTGATGGGCGTGCTCTGCCCATTGGAGAAGCGCAGGGCCGTGGCCTTGGCCGCCGTAAGCTGTAGATCCATGATCTTCTTGCCGTCCACAATCATAACCAACCTCTTGAGGCTCTGGCAAATCGCCACGCAAAACGGCGCCTGACGGCTTGTTTTACGTGGCGTTTTGTCAATTTAAAATCCTTGCGTCCGACACGGGCACACGTATTACTTTTACGCGCTTCGCCGTTTTCACGGCGCCCGGCCGCACCCCATACGAACGTCTTGAGGATGGCACTTTTCGCCGACCTTGTCAACTCCAACAGAAATCGGAATCGCCTCACCTCTTTATTCTATTCCAACCGGCGATCGGTCTGGTAAACTGTTCACCGGTTGCGCTAAACGTTTTCCAATCCACACACAGGAGGTCTCATGAAGCACACCACACGAATCATTACCGCAAGCGCCTGCCTCGGACTGGCTTTGTTCTCGGGATGCGCGACGCTGGATGGACACGAGGGCGCCGTTGTCGGCACCGCGCTCGGCGTAGCCGGCGGGGCGGCGGTCGGGGCATCGGTTGCCGGCAAAGGTAACCGCGGTTCCGGTGCCGCCGTAGGTGCCCTGATCGGTGGCGTCGCGGGCGGCCTCACCGGCGATCAGCTCCACGACAAGAAGTAGAACGGACCGCCAGCGCGCAACGCTCAACTTCCAAGGGAGGATTGACAGTTCCGCCATTGGTTATTGGGCGTTGGTTGTTGGGCGTTTTTCTCATGGTTATACCCCATTGAGCACAAACAGCTAAGAAGCCAGAAAAGGCCTCTTAGCTTAACACCTACGCCCTTGTCTGGCGGCTGGCGCGGCGTCCCGAAGCCCTTTGTCCCGCCGGCAGCTTCTTGGAGTGCGGTGGCAAGCGGTATTCCGCGCGACACCGCTTTTCCCGGCTTCGCCACGAATGCGCCATTCAGACCCGTCCCTTGTCGGGCCTCCACCGCCTTGTTGGGGCTTCTCCTTTTCGAAATCGAAATCGGGACCGGGATCGGGATCGACTTTCTCCGGTTTGGTTCCGTAAGGCACGGAATTTTCCGCGACACAGTAGCCCCGTCCTCCCAGGCGACTCAACATCGCGGCCATTCGATCCAACTCCGTCTTACGCACCAGACTTTCTTGTACATCCAACGCTTTGCCGACGACCAGGACATCCTGGAGGGCACCACATTCCAGTGCTGATCCTCAAGACGTACAGTTTTTCGTGTCCCAACCCCATGGCGTTCGATCCCGGTCCCGATTTCGATTTCGATTTCGATTGGTTGCCCGAACGTGGCGGCTCTGCCTCGGCGGCCTATTTTTTAACGGCTTCTACTACACACGGCTAGCCGAGGCAGCAGCCGTTGGTTCGGCGGCTGGTTATCATTTTTGTTTGTTGCCGACCGCATGTACGTATCCACTTTCTCATCTCGCACACCTTCGGATGATTCGATTTCACGTTCGAGCATGAGCATGAGATTCCGGGTCATGCAGACAAAATGCGCCTGCTGGCATTTCACCTCTGGCGTAGTCGCCCACGTCTGGATGACGCCCAGTTTGTTTTTCTTCTCGTCGAATGCCTTCTCAATGTCCCAGCGCATTTTGTAGATCAGCGCAATCAGGCCGGGCGGCAGTGTGAATTCGCTGGTCAGCAATGAATAAACGGTGCCACTACAGGGGTCCTGATAAATGCCCATCGGATGCGTACAATGCAAACCCGTCCAGTTCCGGATAGGCCGCAAACGGGTCCCGTGCAAGCTCCTGGCATTGCCGATCCGTCTGCCACCGGATATGTGCGGCGACGGCAGCGACGCAGTCGAGGCGTCGCCGACTTCGGAGCGAATCGAAAAAACGATCAACCGAGAGGGCGACCCCCCACGCCATCTGTACATACTGGATCCAGCCTCGACCACTCTTCTCGGTTCCAAGGTCTCGGCCTATTCCCGAAATGATGTGATCCCGGTCACTGACAGAAGGGCAATTTCTCCTGCCTTCGTTCACCTCTGTGAGCGCCAGATCCGACCGGCGCAAAGAAGCGTGTACGCACACTTTTATCGTTTTGTATTTCCATGTAAGAAGGGTACAGGAAGCGTCGGACAAAAGCAAGCAAAATATTACATAACTAATTGCTGCACAGTGGTTTATGGAAAATATTTTTGCTCCCTAGCCTCGCCGGAATCGCTAGGGTTGAGCACGGAAGGGCTGCCATCGGATTTCGCACCCCCCTGTAAGATAGGGATACAGGCCCCGCCGTACCCGTCGCCCATGGCGGCATAAAGCATCCTGCGCTATGCGGGTGCGGTGTTTTTTTTGAATCGAACCCCAACACCGTTCATCCGCAGTCCCTTGTAATCCCGCAAAGCAAGCAGCTTCTTTTTCCCTGGATCTTTTTGGCTTCACGCGGTCGCACCAAACGCATGGACGGCCGTTTCCGGGAATGATAATCGCGCCGCGCTTCCCTTCCGCAAGGAGAGCCGGTCCGCTTCCCAGCGCGCAATATGGGCCACCAGCGGCATCGTACCCTCGATCTTCAGCCTGACGAGAGCGCCACATGTTTCAATATCCGTCACGCTTCCTTCGATCACATTTGCCGCGCGGCCGGCACCGGCCTCCACAATGCGAATATCCCACGACCGCACCAGAAACTCGACGTCGCCCATCGGCGCATCAGCCTGGATGGTGAAGCCATTCTCCAAGCGGATCTGGGATCGTCCGCCCTCCTGCACGCCCCGGCCCTTAAACACGTTCTCCAGCCGCAGAATGCGGGCCACATGAGTTGAGGCGGGGCGGTCCAGCAATTCCGCCGGTGTACCGGTCTGTTCCAACCGGCCGTCACGCAGGATGCCGATGCGGTCCGCCACCAGCCGCGCCTCCTCGAACGAATGGCAGACGTGGATCACCGACAGCCCCAGTTTCATCTGGATCGTCTTGATCTCCCGGCAAACCACCTCCCGCGTATACTCATCGAGCGCGCACACGGGCTCATCCAAAAGCAGAACCGGCGAATGCGCAGCGAGGGCTCGCGCCAGGGCGACTCGCTGGCGCTCACCTCCGGACAGCCCCTCGATCCGTCTCCGCAACAGGTGGCCTATGCCCAGCAACGCCGCCAGGCGCTGAACTTCCGCTTCCCGTTCCTTGACGGGCACCCGCCTGACGCGCAGGGCAAACCCGATATTCCCAGCAACCGTCAGATGATCGAACAGCGCGCCGTCCTGGGGAACATACCCCACATGCCGATCCCTCGGCTCCGCGTCCGTCACCTCACGCTGCCCCAGCCAAACCTGACCTGAAGCCGCGCGCCTCAACCCGCACAGCGTCTCCAGTAACAGCGTCTTGCCTGATCCCGTCATGCCCAACAGCACAAAGTACTCAGCCGTGTCCACGGAAAGGGACACATTCAGGCTAAAACTGCCGATCGAGTAGCCAAGTTCCCGCGCCCGTATCATGTCCGCCCTCCAGCGCCGAAGATGTTGCCTCCGGAAAAGAGCCGCAGGCACAGGAGTATGACAAACGCCACCGCGGTCATGGCCAGCGATATGACCAGCGCCGCTTCGATTCTGCCGATGGAGAACTCAAGATAGATGGCGGTGGGCAACACCTCGGTTCTCCGGCGGACAGCCCCCGCCACAATGGCCACAGCGCCAAAGATCTCAAACGCCCGTGACCAGCTCAGGACGGCGGCCGCCATAATACCATGCCGCGCCATGGGCAAGGCCACGCGCCAGAAGGCCTGCGCCTGCGTACAACCCAGCGTCATGGCCACCTGCTCGGCGCGCGGACTGAGCGTGCTGAAAGTCGTCTTCATCACCCGCACGGCAAAGGACACCGCGCAGCAGAACTGGGCGACCACAATGCCGGCCTTCTGATAGATGACCGCATTGCCCAGCGCCGACACACCCTCGCCGAGCACCCGAACAAGCCAGTACTTTGAGACGGCCATGTCCACCCCCATCCGGAAGAAGACCAGCAGGCTCACGCCGATGACCAGGACCGGCAGCACAATCAGGAAGTCAACGAACACATCCAGGATGACAATTCCCCGAAACGGAAAGCGGCTAAGCGCATACGCCGCCGGCACGGCGACAAGCACGGCGAGAATCGCCGTGATGACCGACGTCGTCAGACTCAGCAGCAGCGCGGACTGGAAGTCCGCCGAACCCAGCACCTCCGCGAACGACTTTCGGTCCGTATAGACCACATCCCCTACCAGCAGGAGAAAAATAGCGCCCGTCAACGCAACGAGCACCGCCGTCGTGGCAATACGAAAATACGGGATGGAATGCCGCGCCTTCACTGCACCGCCTTCTCAGGTCCACGCAGGACATACCCGTATTTGACGAACACGGGCGCCACATTGGTGGACGACAGGAAATCGAGAAACGCCTGCGCCACTTCCGGCTCCTGCGCGAACGACAGGACGGCGCCCTTCACGTCGGATACGATGTTCCGGGCCGCCTCGAACGGCACCACGGTCGAAACATCCGCATAGTCCGCAGCCGTTGAACTCCAGACAACCGCCGCGTCAATGGTCTTGAGCTTGATGGCTGCCCCCAGTTCATTCACCGTGGGCGTGCTCAACACCACATTCTTCTCCCACGCCCCACGCTCAAGACCATTCAGGGCAAAGACTTTCACGGTCTGCTTCCCAACGGCCGCCGCCTTCTCATCACCCAACCCCAACCGGACGCCCTCTTTCAACAGATCGGCTGGCGACTGGATATTGCGCGGATTCCCATTCTGGACAAGGATGACCGGCACAAAACAACAAATCGTCGTTCCTGTCCGGGCCAACCCCTCCTGAATGGCCATATCCACATACTCGGCATCGCCCGGAATAAAAACGTCGCCGCGCCGCGTCAGCTTGATCTGGCCCAGCAGACGATTCGACCCGTCATAACTCAGATCCACCTGTGCGCCGTGCGCGGCTTCAAATTGACGGGCGAGCGGATCCATGACTTTGCGCAACCCCGCTCCGCAATGGACCAGCAGCGTCTTCCGACCGGCTTCGTTCACACGGACGCCCTCGGCAGAACGATACTCCCGGCCGGGGATCATTGGCGAAAATCCATGCTGTGCCCAGACCTTCTGCCCCTCCTCGGACGCCATGAACTCGATGAACTTCCGGGCCTTGTCCGGCGCTGATGAAGATTTGAGCACGGCAGCCGTCACCTGAACATAGTCCATGTTGATCCGTCCGTAGGTGGCGCTGGTCACGGCATCCACCCCCTGCTGAAGGTGGATCGCCGGTTCGATGGGAATCGCGTCCAGCTTGTCCTTGCGGAGCCAGGCCACCGCATTCCACACCACGGAGGCATCGGCCGTCTGCATGACCACCGCATTGGCCGCTTCGCCGCCGCCGCGGGTGCGGGAAACGACATTGGAATTCAACGGTCCCTGAATGCCAACCTTCTCGGCCATGCGGTCCACAATATGCCCCATCGTCGAGTACTGCGCGTCGGTCAGAACCAGCCGGATGCCGGGCTGCGCGAGGTCGGCGAATCGCGTGATCCCCTTCGGGTTTCCCCTGGTCGCCACGATGACGGGATTCAGGGCGGAAACGGTCCGCCCCTCGACGGCCAGCCCCTTCCGGATCGCACCCGCCAGGAACGGATCGTGGCAGACATAGATGTCGCCGCGCCGGGTCTGTTCGATCTTGATCATCAGTTGCCCGGAATCGCCGAAGTCGAGCAACACCTTCTGTTGCGTGGCCGCCTCATAGCGCCGCGCCAGTTCCTCAACGGCCGGCCGCATGGTCCCTCCGACGTAGCACAGCAGCGGCGCCTGCTCCGCAACCGGGTTCCTCCCGCAGGCGCACAATCCGACCGACAGGAGCATCATCGCCAGTGTGTTTCGCAGATTCATCCGTTGTCTTTCTCCAGTTGTCGTTTCTATCCGATCAATTGCCCGGCGGTCATGCGCCAGATACGATGCCCGCGTGCAGCCGCCCGGTCGTCATGACTCGCCATGAGCACCGAGCCGCCTTCCCTGGCGAACTGCTCAAGCGCATCCAGCACCGCCGTTGCATTAATCGCATCAAGGTTGCCAGTGGGTTCGTCCGCCAGTATCAGACGTGGCCGGTTCATCATGGCCCGCGCCAGCGCCGTGCGCTGACGCTCGCCGGTGCTCAACTCGCCCGGCATGTGGTGTCGCCGTGCGCCAAGCCCAAACCGTTCCACCAATTCTTCAGCGCGCACCAGAGCCCCTTCTGCTCCCGCCGCCAGCGCCGGCATCTGAACATTATCCAGCACGCTCAAATATGGTACCAGATGGAACTGCTGAAAGACAAAACCTATCGCCCCGGCCCTGAACCGTGCGCGGTACCCGGCGGAAAGACTATACAGGTTTTCATCGCCCGCACGCACTTCGCCCGTATCCGGCGCCAGCAAACAGCCAGCCGTCAGCAACAGCGTCGTCTTGCCGCATCCGCTCGGCCCCTGCAACGCCGCCATCATTCCCGGCTCCAGACGCAGAGACACATTCTTCAGTGCGGCCACCTGACCGCGCCGCCCAAAATATGTTTTGTTCACCTGGCAAAGTTCCAGCATATCCTTATTCCTCACCCATCACCTCGGCGGGGTCGCGCCGCGCAGCCATGATTGCTGGCCCAAGAACCGCTCCGCAGCTCAACGCCAATCCCAAAAGGAAGAGCCAGCCCAGCCGCCAGCCACCAGCCAGTTCCAACGCCGCACCGTCGCCCGGACAGATGCCAGCCGCCCACGCACCTGCCGCCACTCCCGCCGCAATCCCGGCCAGACTGCCTGCCGCCCCCATCAGCGCCGCCTTGCTTAGAAACAAAGTAATAACCTGTAGTTGTCGCACCCCGACGGCCCGCAACACACCGATCTCACTGCGCCGGACGCGCGCGTTGCCATAAGCCAGCAGCACGATCCAGAGCGCCGAGCCCGCCACAGCCAGAGGAGTCAGCACAGCAGCCAGCCGCTCCCGTTCGCCCCGCAGGCGCTGCCGCTGCTCCTTCTCCCCCGTGATGGCCGCGAGCCGCGTCTCGGCCGCGCGCAGCCTGGCCTCGGCACGACCACGCACCTTGGACGTGAACTCGAACACCTGCGTATCCGGTAGCCGCTTCGTAACCTCCGCCGTAATCAGGCCCAGCGAATCCGCGTGACAGACGCACTCCAGCGCCAGGATGCCGTTGATCCGACCCGGCTCGTTCAGCCACTGCTGCGCTTTCGCCAAGTCTACCCAGAGCGCCATATCTTCCGCCGTGCCGCGCGCGGCCTCGACCCGTTCCACCACGAACGACTCGCCCATCAGCGTAAGGGTCTCGCCGGCCGTCTTGTCCACACGTTTCGCCAAGGCGCGCCCCAACGCCACCCGGCCGCTCGGAATCGGAGCCATAATGGGTGTACGCTCCGCCTTCATGCCCGCAATCGGCACCTGGCCGCGCACTCCGGTCAGCAGGATCATCTCGCCCGTCTCCGGCCATTTAATGCGCTTCTGCAGAACCGGCAGCAGATGGTTCAGCGTCTCGATGCCACCCGCCGCCAGCCGTTCGACATAAGCTTCCGGCATCGTCACGGTCGGATACCCCTGCGCGTGGAGTTCGCCCAAATTCTGATCACGATGCAGAATCAGGGTGTTGTAACCCATCCGCTTCATGATCACCCGGTAGTCATCCTCCATCCGGCCCATCTCCGCCCGCGTCCGGGCCTCCTTCTGCTCCACCAGTTGCTCAGTCCTCCGGTCATGCCCGCGCAGCAGCGCGCCACTTCCCGTCACAGCGCCCACGGCGATCGCCACCGACAGGCAACCCAGCACGAAGGAAAGCTTCCTGTATCCGATCTCACCGGCAATCATGTTCCAAAGCGTCATCGTCTATCCCCCCTCTTCCGACGCGCTGCCGTGAAACCACCCCATACAGCCGCTGCAGCGAAAAGTATCCCGGCCAGCACCGGCATCCACACCACAGTCGAACGACTACAGCCTGAGGCTTCCTTATCCACTGCATTCGCCAGCCTGCCTGTGGATGTCGCGTCCATCTGCGTTTCGGCCACTGCGCCCCGCTCCGCAAAGTCCGCTATCCCCGCGCTCCCGGTCAATGCACCATCCCAATCCGCCGAAATCAGAAGTTCCATTCCCGGGTTCTCCGACTTCACTTCGCAGGAACAGGATCCCGTCACAAACTCCGCGTCCTTCGCGATCATCGTCTCATTGATATCTGCACCGGCCAGGGCCGGCAGCACCCGTCCCCGTCCGTAGATCGGATACACCACCGGCTCGCCCGTACGCGTCGCCGGTTCCGGGCCCAGTCCCGCCAGCATGACGTTCAACGCACGTTCACGAGAATCGGTGCGCGACAGACGCACGACCGCGAACGAAATCTTGTTGGTGGAGGTGACGCCCGAGATCTCAGGCAGTTTGAGCGTACGCTCCAGCCGGGCCAATTCCCTGGCCAGCAAAGTGTGCGCCGCCTCGTCCCTGGCCCGATCGCCGCATTCCAGAAGAAGCCATACCGCCATCGGGCCCGTCAGCAGCAGACGCGCGATTTCCTGGCGCGCAGGCGACTTCAACCACTCGCTCGCCGTGTTCTTTTCCAGTGGGCCAGCCCACGCGACGCGACGCGACGTAACCGCCTGCCGGCCGCCATCCCCGGCGGGTTCCGGCCGTGCCGGATAGCGTACGATCAGCCAGGGCATGGAAGCCGCCGGATGATCCACGAGCAACTCTTCATACAGGCGGCCCTGCGCCAGATCCGACTCACGCACAGCCAGGTTGGCCGCTCCATCGGTCGCCGCCCGTAGTTCGGCTAGCGCCGCCTTCGCGCCCGCATTGCCACGATGGAACGCTATGAATTCGTATTCGTCGGCCGGCCACTGGGTCAAAGCATACTCGTAAACCGGCGTGTCGCAGGCGCAAGACATGCTCGCCAGACAAACAAGCAGCAACATAAACCATCGCTTCATTTCATCGCCTTCGCCATGGATTCACCCCAAGACCGTTGTTCACTTTCCGGAAACGGCTCTGCCGGCGGCATCCGCCCCGACATCATGTTGCGGCCCGGTGCGTTCATCTCCGTCAATGTCTGACCCCAGCCCCTCCGCACCGCGCCCCCGGGCGCCCTTGTCCGTCGCCTGGAGGTGATAGTCGCCGGCCGCAGCGTTCACAAAATGAACGATCTGGCTGACCGCATTCCCTTCGCTGCCATCGCCGCTGTCCCACCGGACTGCGGAAGCATCCGCCGATACGCAATGGCTGGCATAAGCGCCGTCCGAATACCGGTCGTCGTGAAAACCCTTCCCTCCAACCGTGGCCAGGCAATTGATGAACTCCGTCTCCGATTGGTCGGCCGAGTCGAACGTGGCCGCCGTACAATTATAGAAACTGACGTTGGCGTTCGGCGTCTTTCCCTGCTTCATATGCACGCTTAACATGCTGTAGAAGCTGGGATGATAATTCACAAACCCCGGCGCGCCGGCCGAAGCCAGCGACGTGGCCACAACGTTGGCCGCCATACTGTAGCCGTTCAGCGTCACCTCGCCGGCCAAAGTCCTGCTGAGAGAGGACCCCTTGCCCATGAGCAGTGCGCTACCCGGATCAACGATCAGGTTGAAAACTCTTACACCTGACATGCCGGTGGCGTCGAGTCTGCCCGTGAAGGCAAACCCCGTGTAGCTGCCCTTCGCGTCCTTGAGCGCCCCTCGATGGCCCTGCCCGGCCGCCGCTCGAATGGTCACACACCGGAGCGGATCCGTAACCCATCGCCGGGGCGCGTTGGTCGGGGGGGCACTGATGCTGTCCACCAGGCCGCCCGGCCAGTCGTTGTAGCATTCCGCCACGGCGGTGTAGAGCGGATGACCGCCATCCGCAACCTCAAAAGTGTGACCCGACGCCAGGCTCACCGGTCCGGCCTGAATGACGCCTGTACACCCCGTGAGGTAGGCGACGTTCGCTCCATTGATGTGCAGGAGCGTACCTTTTCCGCCGCCGGTAAAACTCACGGCCGCGCCATCATCGGCTGCGGCAGCATACGTTCCGCGGCTCTTCACGGCAAAGAGCAGCGAGTTGGACGCCGTAAGATCACTGCGGATAGCCGCCTCCCAGGCCGACAGCGTATGATAGTCGCCCCCCTTGGCGCGGATGGAACACACGAACGCCGCCGGCACGCCGGGCGTGACGGTGACCGTGGTTTGCGTCGCCGCCATCCCGCCGCGATTGTCACGCACCAGGAGATGCACCTTGTAGGTGCCGGGCTCCGCATAAACATGCCGAAGCAGAGAGCCTCTGGCCAGTCGGCCGTCACCGGTATCCCACGCGCACTGGACAAGCTGCCCGTCCGGATCCTGCGAGCCCCGGGCGCTGAAGGTCACCGCCAGCGGCGCCGGCCCTGACAGCACGCTGGCTTCAAGCCTGCCAATCGGCTGCGCGTTGGCTGCATGTGCATCGGGCGGGTACTCCCCGATGATCTCCACACCGCTGAGCATTGGCTCACCCGCCGCGGGTGCAAACCCGATCGTCAACCAGCCGGACAGATCAACGCCTTTGAAATCCCTAGTGAGCTCCCGTTTCGGACCGCCAGCTTCCTTGACCACGTCAAATTTCGTCAACACAGGCTTGCCTTGCAGACTCACATCAAACATGCGTTCGCCGGGCTTCTTCCCCTCCATCTCGGCAAAGGTCAGCCGGACCGTGTGCGAATTCGTCACGGTCATCAGGCCGCGCGCGGCATCCAGATAGAGAGGTGTATACCCGGCCGTGGTGAGAGGACTCTCATCCACGCTGACATTCACCACCAACTGCTCCTTCCACAACCCTGCAGCCTCGAGAACTCTCCATGGGATGGAGATCTCCGAGAAAGACGCTGCGCCGTTGGTCGTGGAAGCGCAGGCCCAGGATTTTTCCGGAATGCCCTTGGTCACGAACGGGTACCCCTTCCAAAGGCAGCACACGACGACATCGTTGGCAACCTGTTCGCGGCTATTCAGTTTGACCAGCAGTGGCCACCGCCCCATCCTGGTGTACGCTTCCCCAGCCACATACAGATTCGTGTCGTCATACCGGAACATAACCGAGTACGTGTCGCCGGGATTTGGAACCTTGGATTGGGGGAGGATCACCAGACGCTGGCGACCATCCCAGCAGGCATCGTCGAGTTTGCCGTTCATTACCGGAGCCGCCAGGGCTCGCAGCGCCACGGCCGGTTGTGCGAGCGGAACTGAAATCTCCGTCATGCCCTTCACGTACGAGGCGGCCACCCAGTTGCGATCGCGTTGGCTGTTGCTTTCCATCGAGGCGCTGTGGCGATAGACGCTGACGGCGTTCCCCCGATAGGACACCGGCACCATGGGGAGGATTTCCGGTCGGGCATTCGGAGAATGGCTGTGACGGCCCTGAAGTCCGGCATAGGGGTGGTGGGTCCACAAGGTTCCTTCCTCGCGCATATAGCGATCCCCCGGCGCGCCGAAGTTGACGCCGATCTGCCGGATGGGCAATTCGTCCACCGCCCGCGACGTCCGCGCGCTCTGATAGGCCATCCAGCTCTCCTCGCCGGCCATCGGCACGAGAATGATGTCCGTGAACTCCATGTTTGCGGAACACCCGCAGAAGTTGCCAGGCAACCCGAACGAGGTCGAAAGGAAAATGCCGCTCCCCGCACCTGACAATCCCGGGCAACCGCCAAAGCCGGGTATGAAGAACCGGCCAAAGTACCCTTCACTGGCATCGAAGAAGGAGTTGAGCTTGGCATTGCAGATCCCGATATCGCCGATAACCGACAACCTGCCGCACGATAGTGCCACGCCGCAGTCGGGCAATCCGGAGAACTTCTCGGTTAGCCCGTACAACGGGTTCGGCAAGCGGGTGAAGATCGAGTTCGTCGTGCTCAGGTTCCATTTCAGCTTGGTCGTCTTCATCCATTCGTTATTCCAACTGACGTTGAAGATCTGAGCGTCTTGAATTCCCGGATCGTGCGGCGTCTGGCCGGGTGACGGTTCCGCCCGCGGCAACCACGTGTACGTGTCGTGGCCTGCCCAGATTACATCAGGTCTAGCGGGCCCTGCCTCGCCACGGCACGTGAACGCGGCCAATCCGAACGGGGGGACAAGCCGCAATTTATCGGCGGGCAGGCCTTGGCGCTTGATCTGCGTGAACCCCGCCGCGGCGCCCGGCTGGCCCGCCTGCCTTGCCACGGCCGATAGCGGCAGATTGTTCGAGGAAGCGGCGACCCAGCCCGCGACGAGCGCGTGCTGTTCGTCCGACGTCGGCAACCAGAGTTCGCCGCCCAGTGGCCGCAGGCAATCAAACCAGGTCCCAACCATCTTTCCCACCGCCGCCTTCTGGCCGGCGCCCGCCGCTGGAAATCCCGCGGCCTTCAGATCTTCGCTGACGATGAGCGCCGCCTGGTAGGGCGCAAAACCGAAATCCAGCGGCTTGCCCTCAAGCGTCGAAACCCGCGCCGCGGGAAATCCTGCCGCATCCATTCGGGTCCGAAACGCCTGCAGATTATCGTGGTCCGGATCCACTACCACGACCACAAGTCCCGACTGCTTCACCAGTTCCTCCGCGAGCCGCCCGCTGCCGAGGCCGCAGACCAGGGCCAGTCCCTGGGTCAGGTCCTTCCGGCTCAGCACGGTTTTCGTCACTGCGGCCCATCCATCTTCCACGTTCGGCGGTGTGTTGGTAATCCACGGATGAATCATTGGCTGCCCGGCCTTATCCCCAAAGCAGTAAAGACCGCCCTCGTCCGTGGTGACGAACAGTTTCCCGTCACCCGCCAGGAGACTGGCGACCCGGCCCTTGACACCCAGTGCGGCCACGCTCGCCGGCGTAATCTGTTGTGCACCGGCGGTGATGGTCACCGGGTCCTTCGTATTCCGGTCGGCCCCTTTCTCCGGTAGTATCACGCCGCACGTTCCCCTTCCGTCAACATACCAGCCGTCGACTCCCACACGGGTTGCGCCCGGATACGAGAACCCCACGCCGATATGGCCGAGGAAGGTGCCGGAGGAGGCCTCCAACACCCAGGGCGTGCTGGCGCCCTCGACCGTTCCGTAAAGTTTACTGCGATCAAACGACATTGCCAGCGGACCGAACGTCGATGTATTCCACACATCCATGATCCGACCGTCGTTCTCCCACACCACCGCTCCGGTGGCGGCGTCCAGGCAGTAGCCGAAAAGACCGAACATCGGCAGGTAACCGGCCACCACGTAGAGCTTCCCCTCGGCGGCGACCGGCGAGGCCCAGATCGGCCACACTGAGCTCACTCGCTCGAAGCCCAGGGCCTTGCGGTTGTTCGGAGCGGCGCGAAACTTCCAGCGCACCGATCCATCGCCGGCATTCAGCGCGTACAGCCAGCCGTCATCACTGCCGAATATGACCAGGTTGCGGCCACCGGCAAGCGCCTGGGCCACCGGTGGCCGCCGCACGGCGCCGCTCGCATAAAACCGCCAGCGCAGCGCGCCCGTCTCGGTGTCCAGCGCAACGAGTGCATCGCTCGCGGTCACCGGCACAAAAATGGTTTTGCCCAGTTGGACCGGCCGGCAATAGTCAATATCCGCATAAGTGGCCTTCCCTTCGGCCGCGAAGGGACTCCGGGTGGGCGGAAAGTCGCGGCGCCACTGCAAGTGCAGAGAGGCAGGTAGCTTCATGGTGGTGAACCCGCTACGCCACTCGTCCGCGCGCCACTGCGGCCAATCCGTCATCACATCGCCCTTGACCACCAGCCAACACACCGCCACTTCGGAGGTCACGTTGCCCTTTGGCGTCGGGTAGTTCATGGTCCAGTTGAATCGGTCAGCACCCGTGAACCCTGCCTCCGGCTGGTAACGGAAGGAACTGCCATCCACCGACAGCACGCCGTGAGCCGGTTTGTCCGCCTGGATCTTATAGGCATAACCGCCACCGCCGATAAATGCGGCGGAGAAATCCAGCGCCGTTTCTTTCAGCACGTGAACCATCTGCGATTCAGGAGCGGGAATCGTCGCCTGCATGACAAGCCGTACCGTCACCACCTTCGAGTCCCCCTCGCCGTCGTTCACCTTCCAGGAGAACTCGTCCTGACCCATGTAGTCACGCTCCGAGGTATAGACAGCCGCCACCGTGACTTTCGCATCCTTGGTGATGACAGGATCCGGCAGCACAACAAAGCCGTGCTTGGGAGGGGTGTCGAACGAGAAGGTCAAAGTCCGCGGAACTTGTATCTGCCGCCCCCCCAGCTTATCATACTTCTTCGTGGTGGTGACACGCAGTGGCACCGTGACCGCCGAATACGACTTAACCGTTTCAGTCGAGTCTTGCGTCCCAGGCGGAGTGACGGTCGGCGCCTCCGCAGCGGGCGCGGTGCCCCCCATACCCAGCACGGTAATAATGACGGCAACGCCTAACCATCTTTCGACCCTGATGACGGTTGATCCACCCGGCGCGGAGAGCGCGGGCGCATGCGCGAAAAAAAGTCTTCTGTTCATTGCGTTCTCCAGTGGCCTGATATTCGCACGGGTTGGCATTATCCCTTGAGGCTCTTGTCCCCCCCGCAACGCGGCACCTGACGGCTTGCGTCGCGGGGCGTTTTGCATGTTGAAGAGCTGCGTCGCCCAGCGTGGGTTCGCCCGACTCCCCAAACGACGCCCCATCGTCTTCTGCGCGGCACCCTACCGCACCCATAACGAACACGAGCAGTATCGCACATTCCAAGGCGTTTGTCTACCACAACAATTATTTAAAAATAGTTGTATCTTGTTGCTGCGCAATGTTTTATAACGTCTGCGTCAGCCAAAGATCCTGCCAAACCACCCGGACGCAAGCCGTCAGGCGGAGCGTCCGGATGGTTTTGCAAGAGCCTCGAATGTTAAATGCGAAGCATGATTGTCACGATAGTCCTTCTGTATTTCCCCTATGGTTGTTGTCGCGCCTGTCCGCCGGCGGCGCGAAGGAGCGTTCGCAGGTCATCGCCAACCGCGTAATCCAACGCGGTCTTTTTAGCCTCGTCACGGATCTGCGGGTCCGCGCCAGCGGCCAGCAGCAGGCGCGGAATTTCGCAACCGGCAGTATTCTGAACCACCGCCCAGATCAGTGCGGTCTTGCCTTCGCCGTCACGCACATTAACCTGGGCGCCCATCGCCAGCAGGCGTTTGGTTTCCACTGCATATCCGGATCGAGCCGCCCACATGAGGACGGTCTGCATGAGTTTCACTCCACCACTAGCGCGGTGCCGTCTTCGAGGACGACGGTGACCTGAGCGCCCAACGCCAGAACGTCTTTCAGATCCGGCTTGTCCGTAAGCAGCTTGAAGTACTCCGCGCTGCCGAATTTCACGGTGACGGTTTTCATCTCCTTCTTGAAGGCCGTGTCAACCCAGCGGCCGTCCAGAAGCGTGAACACCTTCTTCCCCACGTACTTCACGGTGGCGACCTCATCCCGCGCGCTGTTGCTGGCCTTGTATTCCTGTATCCGCTTGCTCATGGCAACGGCCTTCTCGCCGGATTCCTCGCGCATCGCTGCGAAGCCCCCGCCCACGCCCATCATCTTTTCACCTTTGCTAGTGACGCGGCTGGCGCTGACCGAATACGCTGCGTGCGCAACTTCATCACCGCCGGCCCCAGCATCTGCGGCAACCGCATTGAATAGCGGAACCACCGTGCGCGGAGGCACAGCCGCTCCACGGGGGCCATCCATGAACACGTCGCTCTTGTCTTCCGGGGGCGGGGGTTGGGGTTTGCCGGGTGCCTGGGTCTTGTCATCGCTGAATGCACGGCCTTCGGAGGGACGGCGATTAATCCCATGCTGGGTATAGGCCTGGTCGTTCTCCAACACGAGGTAGGAGGTGTAGGGGGTCATGATGCCGTATTCGCGGCTGAGGCGGATGACTTCGTCCTTCAGCTCGGCGCTTTCGCCGCGCAGGCGAATCTCGTCAAGCAGGAAGCCGACGCGGCGGGTGGCCCACAGCCGCGGGATGAAGGTGTTGTCGGCCTGCGCTTGGGGGAAGGTCCCTTCGTAGACGAACTCGCGCTTCTTGCCGTTCACCTCGCCGATCAGCCGGATCACGGAGTCGCCGCCGCCCTCGTAGCGTCCGAAAACGATGATCTGGTCGCCGCTGAACAGGTCGGGCAGCGCCGTCGGATGAACCATCGAGGTTTTGAGCTTGTCCACCTCGACGCGCACACGGGCCAGCACGGGATTGCTCATTTTGTCGGCCAGGGCGGAGACCTTGACCTCGATGTCCTCGTCGGGCAGGACGTACTGCGACAGGCCGCCGTTCTGACCGGCGATCTGGTCCAGGAGGTGCGTGTTGACATCCGTGCCGGCGCCGAACACGAAGACGCGGACCTTGGCGGCGTTGCCCTTGACGATGCTGCCCAGAATGGTGTCGGGGGCGGTTTCGCCGACGGTGGGACGTCCGTCGGTGAGGAAAAGGATGATCGCCGGGCGCGCGGGGTCATAATCCATGGCCAGGGCGGCGGCCAGGGCGTCGTTGATCGCCGTGCCGCCGCGGGCCTCGGTCGCCTGGATGAACACCAGCGCCGCGGCGCGGTTGGTCTCGGTGACAGCGGTGAGCTTGGGGCGGAACGGCTCGACATCGGTGCTGAAACGGATGATGTTGAAGCGGTCACCTGCGTTGAGCTTCTTCACGCCGTATTCCAGGGCTTTGCGGGTCTGCTCGATCTTGTTGCCGGCCATGCTCCCCGATGTGTCGATGACAAAGGTGACGTCCTTCGGCATCACCGCACCGGGCGCGGCCACCGACGGCGCGAGCATCATCATGAAAAAGCCCTTGTTATTCGTGGCCGCGTGGGTGAGCATGTTCAGTCCGAACTCTTTCTTGGAGACGGTGTAGTAGAGAACGAAGTCGCGGTCCAGCAGCGCCTTGTCCTCCTCAAAGCCGATGACCGCCTCCTGGTCATTCTTGCGCGTGATGCCGACCTTGTGCGACGGCGAATAGACGCTCTTGATCGGCAGGTTGGAATTGAGTCGCACGGACACCGTGAAATCGGCCAGCGTGCGGGAGGCCCGTTCGCCCGTCTTCAGCGGATAGACGTACGT
>CAMBQN010000012.1 GCA_945870025.1 Akkermansia muciniphila | reverse complement strand
TGCGTCTCGCTCCGTCCCTTGTTCTCCGGCTCACACAGTCTGTTTCACCCTCAACGGCAAGCGCAAGCCTCCCGTAATCCTCCCCCGCTCGCATCCTCCTTTATTCCGTCAGACCGCCGATACGGATTGCTTGGTTCAATCGGCGGCGATTCGAAAGAAGGCTGGCTGAGCGTCGGGTGAAAACGGCAGGATGGGTTCCAAGCACGATCGAAAACCTTGGCAGGCTGGGGTTCATTTTCTGGGCTGGAACCCGCCAAAACCCGCTTTCTGCAGTGTCGAATCATCCGGCGAATCATCCGGAACGGGGAAAAGCCCGAAAAGGGCCAATCGGGGAGGATTCTCGGCGATTGGACGAGAAATCTCGGCGTTTGCTAGCAAAACGACGAAAAAAATCCCCGACTCCTTGCGGAATCGGGGAAGTTTTAAGATGGTAGCGGGGGTAGGATTTGAACCTACGACCTTCAGGTTATGAGCCTGACGAGCTGCCTGGCTGCTCCACCCCGCAATCGTGTTGATACTGGCGCGCCTGGCAGGAGTTGAACCTGCAACCCTCAGATCCGTAGTCTGATGCTCTATCCAATTGAGCTACAGGCGCACATCGAAGCGAGATGCACAGTATCAAAGAACCCCTCTGGATGGCAAGTGTAATTTCAAAATTAAAATATCCGGTTGACATCACGCCAACCATCGGCTATCGTAAACGCATGATTTTGCACCCCTCTAACAGTTGGACGCACGTCGCCGCCTTCGGGCGCGGCGGCTTTCTGCTTGTAGACGTAGGCGTCGTAACGACGGCTGCGGCGGGTGCAGACCGTGGGACGGCTTAATCACACCGATTGCCCCCCACTCCCCAAAAAGCACCCACCGTACCCGTCAGAGGGCGGTGGGTTTTTTGTTCGATGGCGAGCGCAATAAAAGGTTTCAGGTTTCAGGTTTCGGGTTTCAGGTTTCAGTGTTCAGGTTTCAGGTTTCAGGTTTCAGGTTTCAGGTTTCGGGTTTCAGGTTTCAGGTTTCGGGTTTCGGGTTTCAGGTTTCGGGTTTCAGGTTTCAGGATAGACAACAGGGGAGACGCACATGAAGAAAAAGGAAGCGCAGAATACGGACACGCGCAGCGGCGCGCAATGCGTGGTGGATGGGCTCGAACACGCGGGCTGCGAGGTGGTCTTCGGCTACCCCGGCGGCACCGTCTTGGACATTTTCAATGTGCTCTGCCTCTCCCCGGTCCACTTCATTCTCTCCCGTCATGAACAGGGCGCGGTGCACATGGCCGATGGCTATGCGCGCGCCACAGGTAAACCCGGCGTCTGTCTGGTGACCTCCGGTCCCGGCGCGACCAATACCGTGACCGGTCTCGCCACAGCCCACATGGATGGCATTCCGATGGTGTGCATTTCGGGCCAGGTGGCGCTCTCGGCGATCGGCAACGATGCCTTTCAAGAGGCGGACATCATCGGCATCACTCGCGCCGTGACCAAGCACAACACACTGGTCCGCTCGGCCGACGAGATCCCCGCCGCCATCGCCGAGGCGTTTTATATCGCCACCAGCGGCAAACCCGGCCCGGTGCTGATCGACATTCCCAAGGACGTGCAGCGTCAGCTCACCGCCGCGCGCCCTCCGGCATCGGTCTCGCTGCGCAGCTACAATCCCAGCGCAGTGATCGCGCCCGAGGCCTTGGCCGCGCTGGCCGAGGCGATCAACCGCTCCGAGCGCCCCGTGCTCTACGTGGGCGGCGGCGCCATTTCCGCCAACGCATCCGGCCCGCTCACCGCGCTCGCCCGTAAGGCGAACATTCCCGTCACCACCACCCTGATGGGACTGGGTGCCTTTCCCGAGGATGACCCCCTTGCCCTGCGCATGCTGGGAATGCACGGCTCGGCCGTGGCGAATCTTGCCGTGAGCGCGTGCGACCTGCTGATCTCACTGGGCGCGCGCTTTGACGACCGCGTGACCGGCAAGATCGCCGAGTTCGCCCCCCGTGCCAAGATCGCGCACATTGACATCGACCCCTCCGCCATCGGCAAGAGCGTTCGCGTGGATTTTCCCATCCGCGGCGACGCCCGCGAGGCGGCTGAAGGACTCCTCCCGCTCGTCCGCCCCGCTGCCCATGCGGCCTGGCTCGCCGAACTGGATGCGATCAAACAGCGGTATCCGCTCAAGTACAACCACAGCGACACGGTGCTCCAGCCGATGTTTGTGCTGGAGGAGATTGACCGGCTGCGCAAAGGCCAGGGGATCATCGTGACCGATGTGGGGCAGCATCAGATGTGGGCCACGCAGTTCATTCGCCACGTCCAGCCCCGCTCGTTCATCTCCTCCGGCGGCCTCGGCACCATGGGCTTCGGCCTTCCGGCAGCAATCGGCGCCCAGCTCGCCCGGCCGGGCGAACTGGTCGTGGCGATCTGCGGCGACGGCGGCATCCAGATGAATGCCCAGGAACTGGTCGTGGCCGTCGAGCATAACATCCCGGTCAAGACCATCATCCTCAACAACGGCCATCTCGGCATGGTGCGGCAGTGGCAGCAGATGTTCTACGGCAAGCGCTATTCCGCCGTGGTGCTAGGCTCGTCCAATCGCCCGGTCAACGAGCGTATCCGCCACGACACCGCGCCCGTCTACCGGCCCGACTTCGTGAAGCTGGCCGAGGCCCATGGCATGCGCGCCGCACGGGTGACCTGGCCCGCCGAGGTCGCATCGACCCTCGAACGCGCCTTTGCCGACCCCCATCCGTGGGTCATCGAATGCATCGTCGATCCCGACGCCAACGTGTTCCCCATGGTGCCGCCCGGCGCAGCCGTGTCGGCCATGATCGTGGATTGACGCCTGGCCGCCTAGGGGCGGCCGGGAGGGGAGACCGGTTTCAGTGTTCAGTGTTCAGGGTTCAGGGAAGGAAAACCATTATGAAACACATCATCACCGCTCTTGTTGAAAACAAACCCGGCGTGCTGGCGCGCATCGTCGGGCTCATCTCGGGGCGCGGCTACAATATCGAAACGCTCAACGTGGGGCCGACGCAGGATCCGGCTATTTCGAAGATGACGCTGGTGGTCCCCGGTGACGACCACGTGCTCGAGCAGGTGACCCTGCAGGTGGGCAAGCTCGTGGACGTGATCAGCGTGACCGATGTCACGGGCGCCCGCCATCTCGATCGCGAGCTGATTCTCGTGGAGATCGCGACCGACTCGGTGGCGCAGCGCGCCGAAATCCTCGAGCTCACCACACGCTTTCAGGCGGCGATCGCCGGGGAGACCCAGCGCTCGGTCTCCCTGCAGATGGTCGGATCGTCCGACGTCGTTTCCGATTTCATGCTATTGCTCAAGCCCTACACGATCCTCGATCTCTCGCGCTCGGGTCAGATCGCCGTTGCGCGCGCCGAAAGCTGATAGCGGAAAGTTGAAAGTGCGATGCCTGAACGTCGTTTTGCGGTATTTGGTCATCCGGTGGCCCATTCGCTCTCGCCGGCGATGCACAACGCGAATTTTCGCGCGCTGGGGCTGGATGCCGTCTACGAACGGCGCGATGTCGTCGAGGCGGATCTCGCCGCGAACCTGGGCGATTTCCGCTCGGGCGGCGTGAACTGCACCATTCCGCTGAAGCGGGCGGCGTACGACATCTGCGACCGTCTCGACGAATCGGCTCGGCGGTTCGGCGTGGTCAACACCCTTCGTTTCGATGCCGGCGGCGGCCTGACCGGCTTCAACACCGATGGCATCGGCTTTCTGCGCGATCTGGAAGAATCGTTGGGCTGCTCGCCAGCGGGCCGGTCGGTACTGGTCTTCGGCTGTGGCGGCGCAGGCCGCGCGATCGCCATCACCTGCGCCTGTGCCGGGGCGCGCGTGGTGGCGCTCGCCAACCGCACGCCCGAACGGATGACCGCGCTCGCCGCCGAGCTAGCCGACCGCGCACCCGGCGTACCTGTGCGCCAGACCTCCGGCGATGCGCAGGCGTGGACGGCGGCCTGCCGCGACGCGGATCTGGTCGTCCAATGCACGTCGCTGGGGTTGCACGACGGCGATCCTTTTCCGCTGGGTGCCGACGCCTTCCATCGCGGACAGAAGGTTTACGATCTGGTTTACACGACGCCGGTCACGCCGATCATGCGCGCCGCGCAGGCGGCTGGCGCGGCCACGCAGAACGGCCTCGGCATGCTGATCCATCAGGGCGCCGCATCGTTCACCATCTGGACGGGGCTTCAGGCCGACCTGGCGGCGATGCGCGCGGCGCTGACGACAGGGCGATAACGAGAATCAGACGGAGAGGGGAGGGGTCATGTCGCAAAAGCATGTGGATTGGTTTGTGAAGGCGCGGTTTGGGTTGTTTGTCCATTATGGGCTTTACAGCATTCCCGGACGCGGAGAATGGATGATGAACCGCGAACGCCTCAGCCGGGACGAAATGCGGGCGCTGGCGAAACAGTTCAATCCGGTGAATTTTGACGCGGACTTCATCTGCGATCTGGCCGCCCGTTCCGGCATGCGGTATGTGACACTCACCACGATGCATCACGATGGCTTTCGCCTCTACGACACCGCCCTCTCCGACTTCAATTCCATGCACTACGCCAAGCGCGACCTGGTGGCGGAATTTGTCGAGGCGGCCCGCAAACACGGATTACGCGTCTCCCTTTACCATAGCCTGAACAATTGGACGGACACGCCGGATGCCGTAGACGCGTTGGAGAGCAAAGATGCGTACGAGGCGTTCATCGGGAATACGTTTGCCCGGCTGAAGGAACTCGTCACCCGGTTCAACCCGATCGACGTGCTGTGGTACGACGGGTGGTGGCCGTTCAGCGCAACGGAGTGGCAGGCAGAAAAGATGAACGCCATGGTCCGGCAGATTCAGCCGCACATCTTATTCAATGGCCGCAACGGGCTGCCGGGCGATTTCGGGACTCCGGAGGGCCACATGTCTGCGCCCACGCCCTGGCGCCCCTGGGAGGGGTGCATCACCTTCAACGATCACTGGAGCTATCACCGTGGCGATCACCATTGGAAAGGGACCGACGAGGTGGTCAGCCTGCTGGGCTCGGCGGCTGCGGCCTGCGGCAACCTGCTCTTGAACATCGGCCCGCGCGGCGATGGCTCAGTGCCGGTGGAGTCCGTCGAGATTCTGGAGCGGGTCGGCCGGTGGATGGAGCGGAACGGGGAGGCGGTGCGGGATACCGATCTGTTTACCTGGGGATTGATGGATCGGAAGGCGCCGAGCAGCGAATGGACGCATCAAGGCACATTCACGGCGTCATTCACGCGGAAGGGGAAGAACCTGTACCATTTCGTGCGGTACTGGCCGGGTCCCCGTCTGGTGGTGGCCGGTCTCAATACGGTCGTGGAGCGGATCAGCTTCCTGCATTCCGGCAAGCCGGTCGCGTTCACCCAACAGGGCGACAAGGTGGTCATCACGGATCTGCCGGAGGCGGCTCCCGACGCGGTGTGCACGGTGCTGAAGATTGTCTGTCGTGACGTGCCGGAACTTTATCTTACGGGCGGCATGCGCGTTCCTCAGGTCGCGCATCCACCGTACGATCCGTGTCAGTCCGATATGCAGCACTAGCCGCCCTCACCACAAACACCTTGTCGTTAATGCGGACGCGCGATTCGCAGGGAAGCGTGACCCAGGTGCCGCGTTCGGCCCGGACGCAGACCTCGTCTTCGCGGCGCAGAGCGGTCACGGCCAGCTCGACCACGCCGGTGGTCGGGCCGTGGATGGCGAGCGCGTCACCGAGGGCTATGGGTTGGTCTTGGATTTGGATCTGCACCATGCGGGCTTTCGGGTAGTAGTTTAGCACGATCCCCACATGCAGTTTCTTGCTGGTCGCCTGATTCTCGTCGGTGTTCGTGAACTGCCCGGTGCCGGGTCGGCCGTGGAAGAGGCCGCAGCCGAACTCGCGGTGGTAGACGGCGGCGCACGCGGCCGTGAGGCGTTCCGCGAGCGCCGGCGAGAAGGTGCCGTCGGCCACGGCGCTGACGGCGGCGCGGTAGGCGGCGACGGTGGCCTTGACATACTCGGGGTTGCGTGCGCGGCCCTCGATCTTGAGCGCGGCGACGCCCGCTGTCACGAGCTGATCCACAAACGGAAGAGAGCAGAGGTCGCGGGCGGAGAGCACCGTGTGCGGCGTGACGCGAAAAGCGGCGTTCGCGTTATCGCCCTCGCGCACCTCGTGGATCAGGAATTCGCGACGGCAGGGCTGGTGGCACTCGCCGCGGCTGCTGGAGCAGCCATAGGCGTCGTGCGAAAGCAGGCAGCGGCCGGAGACCGCCACGCAGATCGCGCCGTGAACAAAGGTTTCAATCTCGATCTCGGCGGATCGGGTGATCTCGGCGACTTCCTTCAGCGTGCACTCGCGGGCCAGCACGATGCGGCTGGCGCCCTGGGCCTTAAGAAAACGGGCGGCGGCCGAGTTGGAGCACGACATCTGGGTGGAGATATGGAGAGGGACCCTGTGGCGCTTGCAGGCCTCGACGGCTGCCCAGTCCGCGACGATGGCGGCGTCGATCCACGGCGCCGCGCCGCGCAGCACCGCCTCCAGCTCCGGCAGCTCGTGCTCGTAGATGATCGTGTTGAGGGTGAGGTAGAGGCGTACGCCGCGCGCGCGGCAGCGCTGCGACGCCTCGGGCAGGGACGCGCGGGTGAAGTTGCGCGTGGCCAGCCGCCGCATGTTGAGCGTGTCGAGGCCGAGGTACACCGCGTCTGCGCCCGCGTCGAGCGCGGCCTGCAGGCAGGTCATGTCACCGGCGGGGGCGAGAATTTCAGGAAGACGTTTCATCATGGGTAGTGAGTATAGCGCAAATGGAGAGTTGACCGCAACGACGCGGGAATCGGTTAGCAACCCGATCCGTCACGCGGTGCCACCGGCTACCGCCGGGGGGGCTGACATTCGGCCGCTCCAAGTGCCTCTCCATTTTGGTCACTTTTCCCGCGCGCCAGCGTCACCCTCGCTTCGTGGAAGCGCCATTCAGGCCCGTTCCTACGCGAGTCGCCTAATCCTAATCATAATCCGTTCTTCACTAGGAGATTAAGATTACGATTACGAATCAACGACCTCATCAGAACGGCCATGCGCCCTTGCAGCAATTCTAATGATGGCACATCTTTACAGTCGAAATCGAAATCGCTATCGGGGTCGAATTCCTTGCTTTCTCGTCGATTTCGGCCCCGATCCCGATTGGGATCCCGATAGCGGCTGTCATAATTAGAATTGCTGGCGCCCTTGCGAGAAGGATTGACCTTTTGCCCGCGTCTGTCGCATACTCTGCGGCTCACTCCAAAGCAAGGAAATGACCATGCAAACAATCGCACTGAATGATGTCTGGCAACTGCTTGAAAAACCGTTGATCGCGGGCGGCGACGAGCCTGCGCCGGACGCCGCGGAGTGGGATGCGGCGCTCGAGGCCGTCGTCCCCGGCGAGGTGCACCTGGACCTGCTGCGCCAGGGGCGGATCGCCGAGCCGCTCTATGACCGCAACGCGCCGGCGTGCGCCTGGGTCGAGGACCGGGCTTGGTGGCATCGCCGCCGCTTTCATTTCGACGGAGCGCCCGGCCGGCGCGCGGAGCTGGTCTGCGAGGGGCTGGATTACCACGCGAGGCTCTGGCTCAACGGCGTCGCGATCGGCCGCGCCTCCAACGCCCTGATCGCGCACCGCTTCGATGTGACACACGCCCTTCGACCCGGTGAAAACACGCTGCTGATCCGCCTGGACGCCGGTGTGGCGGATGCAAAACGCAAGCCGCTGGCGAAATACGGACAGGGCGCTCACGAGGGCACCCACGAGAGCATCTGGACGCGCAAGGCAATTTATACCTTTGGATGGGACTGGGCGCCACGGCTGGTCAACTGCGGCATCTGGCGGCCGGTGCGGCTGGAAATCCTCGACCCCGTGGCGTTGCGCGATGTCTGGGTCCGCACCCGGCTCGTCGGCAAGGGCCGCGCGATCGTCACGGTCGCCGCCGAGATCGAGAACGTGACCCACGCCCCGACGGACGCCACGCTGACGCTGACCATTCCCGGCATCGGCGAGCGGACGCTGCCGCTCGCCGCCGTGGCGCCGGGGCGGCGATGCATCGAGACTGCGTTCGAGGTGGCGCGTCCGCGCCTGTGGTGGCCGCGCCCGCTGGGCAAGGCGCATCTGTATACGCTCGAGACGCGGCTGACGCACGGGGACGCGACCTGCGCGACCCGCACCACGCGCTTCGGCATCCGCGAGATCACCCTCGCGCAGGAGCCGAACCCAGCCGTCCCCGGAGGCCGGACGTTCACGTTCGTGGTCAATGGCGAGAAGTGCTTTATCAACGGGGCGAACTGGGCGCCGTCCGACGGCATTCCCGCGCGCATCACGCCGGAGCGGCGCACGCACCTGCTGACGCTGGTCCGCGATGCCCACATCAACATGCTTCGCGTCTGGGGCGGCGGCATCTTTGAAGAAGACGACTTCTATGACTACTGCGACGCGAACGGCATTCTGCTGTGGCATGATTTCATGATGGCCTGCTTCATCTATCCCGGCGACGACGCCGGTTTCCGCCAGCAGCTTGCCGATGAACTCGCGGTGGCCGTGCCGCGCCTCCGCAACCACCCCTCCATCGCGCTGTGGTGCGGCAGCAACGAATCGGACTGGGCGTTCGACAACAACTGGTACCCCGGCTGCGAGTCCAACACCAGCACGGTTCTGGAGCATGAGCTGATTCCCGGCCTGATGCAAAGCCTCGACCCGGACCGGCCCTACCGGCCCACCAGCCCCTTCGGCGGCCAGGACGTCAACGACGAGGACCAGGGCGACCAGCACTGGTGGTCGGTGAGCATCGCCACGGGCGGCAACGACCAGATTGATTACCGCAACTACCGGCGGGCACATTGTACGTTCAATTCGGAGTATGGGTATTTCGGCATGCCCGCGCTGGAATCCATCCACGACTACCTGCCCGAGGGCCAGCGGACGGTGGACGCCGAGGGCTTCCGCTTTCATACCAACCGCCACGGCTTCATGGAGAAGGGGCAGAACGGGCAGATCAAGGTCTTTGCCGCGATTGACCTGCTGGCCGGCGACTCGGCGTCCATGACGCTGGAGCAGCTCGTCGAGGCCTCGCAGCTTCTGCAGGCCGAGGCGCTGAAGACCGCCACCGAGCAGGCGCGACGGCGGAAGTTCGACTGCGGCGGCAGCATGTTCTGGATGTTTCCGGACTCCTGGGGCGAGATCGGATGGTCGGTCGTCGATTACTACCTGCGCAAGAAGGCGTCCTACGATTATGTGCGCCGGGCCAGCGCGCCGGTGCTCGTGTCCATCAAGGAGGAGGAATGCGGCGTCTCCACGTGGGTGGTCAACGACACGCGTGCCCGTGTCACGGGCACGCTGGAGTGTTCGCTGGTGTCGTTCGAAGGCCAGGTCCGTTCGCGAACGACGCAGGCGGTCGTCATACGCAAGAACGCATCGGTGCGGTGCGGCCTGGAGCGGATGAGCCTGATGCGCAGCGGCGATTTCTACCATGCCCGGTTGAGCGGCC
The DNA here is from genome assembly GCA_945870025.1 of Akkermansia muciniphila. Lineage (GTDB taxonomy): Bacteria > Verrucomicrobiota > Kiritimatiellia > RFP12 > JAAYNR01 > VGWG01. Next base: position 72,480 of record CAMBQN010000012.1, on the reverse strand, counting down.
CCGACGGCGTGATCGCGGAGAACGTCTTCTTCTTCATGAACTTCAAGTCCATCAAGATGCCACCCGCCACGGTGCGTTCCGAGATCCTGTCGCGCGATTCCGGGAGCGCCGTGATGCGGCTCTCTGCGGATGTGTTCGCCCACTTCGTTCGGGTCGATCCGCCCGCGGGACTCGATACCGAAGATCGCTGCTTCGACATTCTTCCCGGCGGCACGCGCGACATCGTCTTGCGCGGCGACCTGGCCGGGCTTGACGCCGTGCGCATCCGCTGGCGCAATCGGGAGTAATCACCTAGGAGAGAGACAATGACTGAGAAAGCCATTCTGAAGCCTGCGGCGAGCCGTTCACGCAGGCGCGCGGCGGCCGATGCAACGGGACGCCCCGAACCCCGCGCGTGGTCCGCGCCATGGATCGGTCGATATGACCAGATGTTCCAGTATGCCGACCAGATGCTGCCTGCGCCGCTCTTTCGCAGGGAGTTCACGTTGGATGGCGCGGTGCGGAAGGCCACGCTGCACATTTGCGGACTCGGGTATTATGTTGCCAGGATCAACGGCCAGCGGGTGGGCGACCATGTCTTGGATCCCGTGGTCACGCAGTATGACCGGCGCGTTCGGTATGTGACTTATGACGTGACGAGGCTGCTGAAGGCCGGTGCGAATGCCGTGGGGGTGATGCTGGGGTCGGGATGGTACAATGGGCACACGGTTGAGTTTTGGAATCTGGACCGGACCACCTGGCGGGATTATCCCAAGCTGACACTCGAATTGGATGTGGAGCTTCAGTCGGGTGCAACCGTCCGGTTGAACGCTGATGGGTCGTGGCGTTTCATCGCGGGGCCGGTTCTTTTCGATGGCCTGCGCAATGGCGAACACTACGACGCGCGCGCCGAGCGGCCGGGCTGGGACCAGCCCGGCTACAACGATGGCGATTGGCAGCCGGCGGCGATCGTTCCGGGGCCGGGCGGGGTACTTGAGCCCCAGACCGCGCCGCCGTGCCGCATCATGCAGACGCTCACGCCGGTATCGGTGCGCAAGCTCGCTTCCGGAGCGGTGGTCTACGACATGGGGCAGAACATGGCGGGCTGGGCGCAACTCCGGGTGAGCGGTCCTGCCTGCACCGAAGTGGTCCTTCGCTATGCGGAGCGCTGCAATGCCGAGGGGGATATTGATATCACGAACTATGACCGTTTCGTCAAGAGCGGCGAATTCCAGACCGATCGCTACACGCTGAAGGGTGAGGGCGAAGAAGTCTGGGAGCCTGGATTCACCTACCACGGGTTTCAATATGTGCGCGTGGAGGGGCTGCCGGGCGAGCCGACCCTCGACACCCTTCGTGGGCGGGTCGTGCACACGTCGTTCGACGAAGTCGGCGGGGTCGAGACGTCCAGCGAGACGCTCAACCGGCTGCAAACCTGCACACGCTGGGCGTATGTCGGCAACTTCGTGGGATTTCCCACGGATTGTCCGCACCGCGAGAAAAACGGCTGGACCGGCGACGCCCATCTCGCGGCCGAGACCGGGTTGTGGAATTACGGCGCCGCCTCCGCCTATGGCGAGTGGCTCGACAGCATCGCGGACTGCCAGCGCCCCAGCGGTCAGCTTCCCTGCATTGTGCCCTGTTCCGGATGGGGCTACAACTGGGGATCGGGGCCCGCGTGGGACAGCGCGCTGATCCTGATCCCGTGGTACATCTATCTCTACACCGGCGACCGCTCGCACATCGACCGCCTGTATCCGGCCATGGCGCGCTACGTCGCGTATCTGGGCACACTCGCCACGGGCCACATCGTGCACTTCGGCCTGGGAGACTGGTGTTCGGTGGACACGCGCAATGTGCCTTCGGCCGTCACCTCAACGGCGTACTACTACGCCGACACCTGTCTGCTGGCGCGTTTTGCCCGGATGACCGGCCGCAAAAAGGAGGCCGCAGCGTTCGAGTCGCAGGCCGTGTGCATCCGTCGTGCATTCAACGCGGCGTTCTATCGCGGCAACGGCGTGTATGCCGACGGGCAGATGACGGCGTTGGCCTGCGCGGTCTATCAGGGACTGGTGGAGGACGACCAGCGGGCGGCCGTTGTCGATCGACTCGCCCAAGCGGTTGAGCAGAACGACTACAAGGTATCGTTTGGAATCCTCGGCGCCAAGTACGTGCCGCGTGTGCTGGCCGAAAACGGGCGCGCCGATGTTGTGCTCCGGCTCTTCACGCAGCCGGAGCTGCCCGGTTGGGCCAACTGGCTGCGCCAGGGCGCGACGACTCTGCGCGAGAACTGGGATGGCAGCGACTCGCAGAATCACATCATGTTCGGTGATATCAGCGCCTGCCTTTACCAGTACTTTGCCGGCATCGTGCCGGACCCGGAACATCCGGGATTCAGCCAGGTGACGGTGCGACCGCAACCGGTCGATGGGTTGGACTCGATCAGCGCCTGGTATCGCGCGCCGGCCGGCATCATCCGATCCGCCTGGACGCGCGACGCCAGCGGGATCACCTTTGATGTGACGCTGCCGGAGGGCGTCACCGGCGTGTTGCGCCTGCCCGACGGAAAGAGCGTCCCCTTGGTTCCGGGCCGCCAACGCGTCACGTGTCCTTCGTCGTGAATTTCATTTCCTGATCAGGATGAAACGCTATTCCATGGCCGAGCAGCAGCACGCAGCCTCCGCCACAGGCCTGCTGTTTGCGGGGTGCGCGGCGGAGACGGCGTCCGATCCGGCGCTGCCCGTGCCGTCGGGCGGGCGCCCCTTCTTCATGCCGGAATGGAAGCGGTCCGAGCTGCGCGACCTGTTCGCCAGCGAACCCTGGGCGCGGGAGGATCTGGCGCGCATCGAGGCGGCCGCCGACGCAGGCGACGGCTTTCAGGCGGCCTTCCTCTGCGCCGTGCGGCAGGACGACCGGCATGTCGCAACCGCCCGGCAATGGCTGCTCGCCCGGGCGGAAGCGTGGGAGGCGCGCCGCGGACGGGACCTGCGCAATCCCGATTTCTTTCGCGCCGGGCAACCCGCCCTGTCGGACGTCTACTACGATCTGGACATCACGCCCTATGTGGCCTATGACTGGGTTTATCCGGCCCTGGGCGCGGAGACGCGCGCCACCATCGAGGCCGGCTTTCGCACCCATGCCCGCTTCAAGCAACGCAGCATGGACCGCTGGTGGCAGACGGCCAATCTGATGTTCAAGCCGAGCTTCCACGTGGCTTTCGCGGGCCTGGCGCTGGCCGATGCCGATCTCCTGGCGTGGGGCTTGCGACGCGGTCCGGGAACTCCGGGGTTTCACTGGCACGCCTGGCAGGGCGGCGTCTTCACCGCCTTGAACGCCATGCTGCTGGATGACGCAGTCTGGATCGAGGCGCCGCTCTATCCGATCTTTCACAAGGTCCTGTGGTGCCTGGCGGAGCTGGCGTTCTACGGCCGGCTTTACGACGGCCGGGACTGGTTCACGGCGCGCACAGCCGGCGGAGGCAGCGCCCGCGGCCTGATGGACTATTACGTGGACACGGCTTACCCGATCGAGCGGGACGCCGCCGGCCACCGGCGGATCCGCATCGCGACCTACGGTGACGGCGCCACCGGCCCGGAAGGCGACCTGTTTCTGGTGGATGAACGTCCCGGCGGCCTGAGCCTGCACGAGGCGTTGGGCGCGTGCCACCGCGTTTCCGGCGATTCCCGTTACGCGGGTTTCGTGGCCCTGATTCCCGGCTACACCCCGCGTGCGTGGGGCAACCGGCCCGTGCCGGAAACGGCGTCCCTGCCGTCGGCGCCGTCGCGCGTGTGGCCCGGATTCGGTCTGGCCATGCTGCGGGCAGACGAGTCGCCGGCCTATTGGACGAACGCCGACGCGATCGCCGTGTGCCAACTCATGACACGGGGGTATGGCCATAACCATCGCGACGCCTTCAGCCTGACGCTGTTCGGAGCGGGGCGTCTGCTCTATCCGGATTACAACGCCATCCAGTATGAAAACCCCGCCATCGGCTGGACCCAGAATGCGGTCGCGCACACGACGCTGGTGGTGGACGAGGAGGACATGGGCAACGCGCCGCCGATGATCCGGCACGCCTTTTCGCCCGAGGTCAAGCATCTGGCCACGAGTGCCACTGGACTCTACCCCGGTCTGGCGCAGACGCGCGTGCTGCTGCTGACCGACGGCTATCTGCTCGATGTGTTTGCCGCCGCCTCCGCCGTGCCGCGCCTGTACGACTACCTGCTGCACAGTTTCGGAAGGCCGCGGCCGGCCGATCTGCGCGAGGTCCTTCCGCCCGTCGATGCGCCCGCCCGCTACACCGCGCTGGTGGACGCGACGGGCGCCACCCGGGACGAGGCCTGGCGCATCGACTTCGAGACCGGAGACGAGCCGCGGGCCGCCGTGCGGGTGACTCTGGCGGCCGATCCCGCGACCGCCGTGACCCTGGGGCACTGGGGCGGAACGCTGGCCGAGCACGTGGCACTGCAGTCCGGCCGCGCGCTGGACCCGCTGGGCATGCTGCTGGCCCGGCGGACGCGGCGCGAAACAGCATTCGTCGTCACGCACGAACCCTTCCGGCCCGGCCAGACGCCGCGAGTCGGGGCGGTCGTGGTGCTGGTGCGCACGGCGGACGCCCTGGTGGTTCGCATCGACGGCGTCGGCTTCACCGACTACGCGGCGGTGTCGTTCGGTGCGCAGGTCGGAGGTGAAGAGCACATCCTGCGCGCGGCGGACGGCGACGCTTTCGCGTTTCGTGATTTCGGCTGGCTCCGTCTGTTCGCCGCCGGTTCGGCCATTGCCCGCGGCGGCTGGACGGCCTTCGCGATTGCCGCGCCGATTCGCGCGCTGCAAATGAACGGCCATGACGAAACCTTGCGCACTGCGGATGGCCGGGTGATGTACGGCCCGGCACCGTGCCAGCCGAGCGTGCCGGAGACGGCACCGGTCGAACCGCCATTCGACAGCGCATGGGATCACGCGGTGCTGCGCTTGCCGCCCGGCGGTCGGCGGTCGGCGGTGCTGTCGCTGACCGCCCGTGCCGCGACGACCGTCTCCGGGCAGGTGATCGTTGATCTACCCGCAGGAATCACTGTCGAACCCGCCGTCCCGGCATTCGGTCCGCTCGCGCCCGGCCAGACGATTCAGGTCGCCTGTGTGTTTGCCGCCGCAGCGAATGCGGTGGCCGGGGAGCATCTCATTCCCTACCATTTCCGGGTGCGACAGGACGGCGGCGAGCGTGTCACGGCGGCGCGTGCGCTGAAGGCGGCGGTTGGGCCGACGCTCCGGTCGGTCTATGCGATAGCCGGTAGACCCGTCTATGAAATCCTGGCGCCGCGCTACACGGTGCGGCTGGACATGCATCACGGCATGCCCCGATTCCTGGCGGATGACGACGGCACGGTGCGTTTGCTCGAATCGCCGCTGTTCACTTTTTCGGACGGCACCGATCCGCTGTTGTTCGAGCACACGCCCCATGCCTTCACCTGGCCCTGGCCCGAGCAGAATCCGACGGGGCTGATCGCCCATGCGTTCGACCGCTGCCGGTACACCGTCGCCTGCGGAGCCGACCGGATGGATATCGGCATGGACCGGGATTACACCACGTTCGAGCGCACGTACATCACAGTGCCCGGCGGCTGGATTTCGCCCGGCGGCCCGCCCCAGTGGCGCCGTGTCGTGACGTGCGACGCGGCGTCCGGCGTCGGAACACGGCTGGTTGCGGCAGAGCTGGAGTTCCCGGGCGGCGCGTGGAACCTTGCCTTCGCCTTCACGCCCCCTCAGGATGTGACGTTTGTAGGCGAGGGGCTGGAATTCACGATCAACGCGCTCACGGGCGACCGCTGGTCGGTGGGTTTCTGCCGTCCCGGCGATCTGGATGCGTGGTGCGCGAGCGGGGAGAAATAGCCGCCCGGATACCGATCAGCAGGAGGTACAGGGTCAGACCGCACAGCACCAGGCTGGCGCCGAAGAGTGTCGTATTGCCAACCGGTGCGCCCGTTGCGCCTGTGCCGGGGAGGAACTTGCGTAGGAGCAGGAAGAGGCTGGCGCCCGTAGTGACCAGCATGAAGAGAGCCGGTCCCACAATGTACCAGACCCGGCGGCCGGACCGCAGGAGCCAGAGGGCGCCGAGCCCCAGGACAAACGCGGCCAGCAATTGGTTCGCGGTCGCAAACAAACTCCACAAGGTCATGATGCCGCTGGAGAAGGAAAACCAGAGCATCAGCGCCACCGCGATGCCGGAGTTGACCCAGTAATGGCTGAGCACGTGGGCCAGGATTGACGGCGTCTTGAGCGCGGACGGAGCGGCTCCCGGCAAAAGTCCATCGGCCCCGGTAGGCGCCAGCTCCGGGTCCATCTGTGCGTCTTCGATGGCCGCCAAGCCAAACAGGGCGCGCCAGACTTCCTCAAGCAGATAACGCATCAGCCGCACGGCGGTGTCCAGCGTTGTCACCAGGAAGCCTTCCAGCAGGATCATGCCGCCGAGTGCGCCGACGGCGATCGGGAGGCCAAAGGCGGCATGGGAGGCGAAACCCACCGACATGGCGAAACTGAGGATGGGGTTGCCGCCCGTTTTCAGTCCCACCAAAGCCGGATGAACATCGGTCAGATAATCGGCACGCCGCAGGCCCAGCACGAGGACGCAGATGACGGTGATCGCCAGGACGCTCTCCAGCACCATACCCCAGTAACCGATTCTACGGGCTGCCGGTTCCGACACGAGCTGCTTGCAGGTGGTGCCGCCGGCACAGAGGCTGTGAAATCCGCTCACTGCGCCGCAGGCAACGGTAATGAACAGTCCCGGCCAGATAAACCCCATCGCCCGTGATCCGGACGCCAGATCCAGCGCCGGCAAGGCATCCGCCGCAGGGACAGAGGCACCGCGGCAGGCGGCCACGACCACGGTGGTCGCGAGCAGGCTCAGCCCGATGTAGAGAATATGGACATTGATGAAATCCCGGCTTTGCAGAAACAGCCAGACGGGTAGCCCTGCGGCGAGAAGCACGTAGATGGCCAGGATGACCTTCCACGTGCTGGCTGCAACCGCAACGGGGAAGTACAATCCGAAGACGATGCTGATGGCGCAGATGATCAGCGCCAGAACCGAGCACTTCCACACCGCCACGCGCTTCTTGATGTACAACCAGCCCACGAACGGGGCCAGAGCCGTGATCACGATGACGCTGGTGGAGGCGATGCCGCCGATGACCACCTGTTGGTTGACGGTGCGGAAGATCGTCTGGCTGCTGTCCAGATCAAGCCGGTTGCACGGCACCAGACTCACCAGCGCGGCGGCCGAGAGATTCAGAAAGGTTGCGCACACCAGCGCCAGCAGCAGAACCAGAAAGATCACGAGAGCCACGAAGGGTCCAGTTCCCAGCAGACGCCGGACCACGGTTGCCATCGATTGTCCGCTCATGCGGGTGGACATGAACGTGGCGAGGTAGTCATGCACGGCGCCGATCAGCATACCGCCGAAGACCACCCACAACACCGCCGGCAGCCATCCGTAGCAGACCGCAATCACCGGACCGATGATGGGGCCTGCGCCGGCAATGGAGGCAAAGTGATGGGCAAAGACAACCGGCGTTGGGGTTGGCACATAGTCGTGGCCGTCGTTCAGACGAACGGCCGGGGTCATCCGGTCCGGCTGTTCGCCCCAACTGCGCGCCAGAAAGGTCGAATAGACGTGGCCGCCCAGGACCAGAATCGCGATCGAGATCAGCAGAATCAGTATGACCGTCACGTCCAGGCCTCCTCTTTGGCGACCCCTCTGCCCTTCAGGCAGAGGGGTGCTGCAAGAGCCCCAATCGTTCGCCGGCCCCTGCCTCCCGCGCTCACTCCGCCACGAGACGCAAGGCCTTCTGGATCATCGGCGAGAACTTGATGATGACGGGCATGAAGACGACCGCCACCATGCTCATCAGCTTGACCAGAATGTTCATCGACGGCCCGGAGGTGTCTTTGCAGGGATCGCCCACCGTGTCGCCGATCACGGCCGCGGCATGGATCGGATTCTTCGATCCATCCGGCAACCGCTTACCGCCGAAGTTGCCCTTCTCGATATGCTTCTTGGCATTGTCCCAGGCCCCGCCCGCGTTGTTCAGCATGCACGCCAGGGAGAAGCCTGCGGTCAGCGCGCCCACCAGAAGTCCCATGATGCCCGCGACTCCCAGCACGAGGCCGGTGGCCACCGGTACGATGATCGCCATCAGCGCAGGCAGCATCATCTCGCGCTGCGCGCCCTTGGTCGAGATGGCGACACACATGGCATAGTCCGGCTTGTCCGTACCAGCCATGATGCCGGGCTTGGTGCGGAACTGGCGGCGGACCTCCTCCACCATGGCTCCGGCCGCGCGGCCCACGGCCTTCATGGTCATGGCGCAGAACACAAACGACATCATGGCGCCGATGAACGCGCCGCCGATCAGGAAGGGATTCATGATCGTCAGATTGAACTGCGACACCAGATTCTGGATCTGCTGTCCCGCCGCCGCCGCCTGATCATAGGAGGCAAAGTCGAAGGGCATTTGCAGTCCTTCCCGCATCTTGTGCAACCAGATATCCACTTCCTGAAGCGCGGCCGCCACCAAGGCCAGAGCCGTCAGCGCCGCCGAGGCAATCGCAAAGCCCTTGCCGGTGGCCGCCGTGGTGTTGCCCAGCATGTCCAGAGCATCCGTGCGTTCGCGGACGCCGGGAGGCAAATGCGACATCTCGGCGTTGCCGCCCGCGTTGTCGGCGATGGGACCATAGGCATCCGTGGCGAGGGTGATTCCCAGCGTGGCGAGCATGCCCACCGCAGAGAAGGCGATGCCATACAGGCCCATGGCCAGGTTCGTCAGCCCGCCTGCCAGAATGAAGGAGGCCAGAATCGCAATCACGGTCACCACCACCGGAATCGCTGCCGACATCATGCCGACGGCCAGCCCCTCGATCAGCACGGTTGCCGGCCCCATCTTGGCCTGCGTCGCGACGCCTTTTGTCGGGCCGTATTCGTCTGACGTGTAGTATTCAGTGGAGTAGCCGATGGCCACGCCAGCCAGCAAGCCGGCGATCGTGGCGCCAAACACCCCCCACGTAATGATGCCGAACTGCGCCATCAGCGCGGCCGCCACGATGATCAGCGCCGAGCTGCCCCAGGTGCCGATGCGCAGCGCCCGCAGGAGCGTCATCATGCTGGCTCCTTCCTTGCAGCGCACCGCGAAAATGCCAGCCACCGACAGGATCGTGCCGACACCCGCAATGATCATGGGCGCCGTGACATAACCCACCTGCATGTTGGCCGAGAGGCCGGGCAGCGCCGCGCCCAGTGCCGCCGTGGCCAGAATGGCCCCGCAATACGACTCGTACAGATCGGCGCCCATACCAGCCACATCGCCCACGTTGTCACCCACGTTGTCGGCAATGGTCGCGGGGTTGCGGGGATCGTCCTCGGGAATGCCAGCCTCAACCTTGCCCACCAGATCGGCGCCCACGTCGGCCGCCTTGGTGAAGATGCCGCCGCCCACGCGGGCGAACAGCGCCTGCGTCGAGGCGCCCATCCCGAACGTCAGCATCGTGGTGGTGATCTCCATCATCTTCTCGGAGGGGTGGAATCCCGCGGGGACCAGGAACCACAGCCCGTTCTGCATGTGCTCGGTCGTGTAGACCAGCTTGTCGAGGATCAGGTACCACATCGTGATGTCAAGGAGACCGAATCCCACAACGACCAACCCCATGACCGCGCCGGAGCGGAAGGCCACCTGAAGTCCGCGGTTGAGGCTTTCGCTGGCGCCCTGTGCCGTGCGGCTCGAGGCCGACGTCGCCGTCTTCATGCCCAGGAAACCGCACAGGCCGGAGAAGAAACCGCCGGTCAGGAACGCGATCGGAACGAACGGATTCTGCACCTTGAAGAAGGCCAGCGCCGTGAAGATCACCACCAAGACCAGGAACACCATCCCCACCCGCGAGTACTGCTGCTTCAGATAGGCCATCGCGCCTTCACGCACATAGCCGGCGATCTCTTCCATGCGGGCGTTGCCTGTGGGCGCGCGCATCATCAGCTTGTAGCACACCCAGGCGAAGAAAAGGCCGAACACCGCGCCAAACGGCGCGATCCACCACGACAGCGGCGTGAACGACACGGCTGCCGCCCCGCCCTCTTGCGCCCACGCCGGCGCCGCCGATAGTAACAGAACCGCCACCGCCATCACACTCGCATGTACCGCCTTCATGGTGCTTCCCTCCTAATGGAATGAACGAGAAATCGCCTTTGGCCGGCACAGGCGCGCCTGTTGAAAATCCGCCAAATGAAAAAAGTAGCGAAATCGCAGCCATACATCATGCCAGAACCCGGGGCGGTTGTCCACCCCCGATTTCCAGCCTGCGATTATCTCATTCTCGTTTCGCTGTTCAGACCACCCAGTCGATCTCGGTGGCACCGTCGGCTGCGGTCCGCACATCGGCCACGCCAGCCGCGCCCGCAGGCGCCGGCAGCATCAGGATCTTGAACACCGTCTCGATTCGTCCCAATGCGGGGAGCCAGCCGTAGGTGGGCGTATCGAAGAGGCGTCCGAGGCGCACCTGTTCTTCCAGCGGACTGGGGAACGGCGAATTGGCGAACTCGACGCCGCGGGCCAGTGTCTTGCCGCCCCAGGGCACGGCGTTACGGCAGTGGTTTTCCTCCCAGTCGCCGGTCCACGGGTAGTCGCTCCGTCGCCACTGGTAGACCACGGCCGCGCCCAGCTTGGGATTGAGCATCGAGGCCCAGGCATCGTCGCGGGTGACATCCATGCGCATCGATGCAAAGTCACCGCTCGTGCGGTACTTCCGGTCGATTCGCCGCAGATCCACCGACTCGCCAGCGATGCCCGGCGCCAGCGGCCAGTCAAAGGAGGCGCCCGGTGCGAGCCGCGGCTTGTCGCTGAAACCGGCGCGGATCACTTGTCCCTTGTCCGCCGACAGATCGAGAACGGTCACGCCCTTTTCCAGAAAGGGATCGCTGAATGAACCATGCTCGCACACGGTGAAGGGACGGTCGAAGTCGAGCAGGCTGCGGATCACAGTGGTCACGGTGATGGTGTGGGATCCCGCGCGTGTCGCGTAGGTTCGTTCGACGAACAAGCCTTCTTTCAGCAGCGCGCAACTGAGGGAGAGTTTGGACACGGTCTTGGTTTCGCGGCGCGCCGATTCCTTCCAGCGCATGACGGTCGCCTCGCCGTGGGTGTCGAGTCCCGCAGCCGCCTCTGCAGGGGAGGGGGGACCGAAGTGCCCCAGGCAAAAGACATGGCCGGCGATCGAGGCGAGCAGCGGGCTGCCGCCGAAGGCAGCGGCGTCGCGCGCGGCGCGGTATTGCCACGGTTCAACGGTTTTCCACACCGGCTGCCAAAAGGGATTGAGGCCGGGTTTCTCGGCCAGCGTGAGCGCGGCCAGATGTCCGCCGCCCTCCAGGATCGTCAATTCAATCTCGCCGCTGCCCACCTGCCACGCCCGGCGTCCGCCGAACGGTTTGCGTGTAATGCCCATAACCAACCTCCTGATGTAACGGATCAAAACGTATGGATGACAAGCCCGGAGCGGAGCTTGGGTTCGAACCAGGTGCTTTTGGGAGGCATGATCTGGCCTGCGTCGGCGATGTCCATCATCTCGCGCACGGTCGTGGGCGCCAGGGAGAACGCCACGGCGTCACGGCCGGAATCGACCCGTTTCTTCAATTCGCCGGTGCCGCGGATGCCGCCCACGAAGCTGATCCGCTGACTGGTGCGGGGGTCATCGATCCCCAGGAGCGGCGCCAGCAGCCGCGTCTGCAGGACGCTCACATCGAGGCGGTCGACCGGGCCGGCCTCGAACGCCGGCCAGGAAAGCGTGTACCAGTCGCCGGCCAGATACATCTGCGCCTGGCGCGGGCCGGCCGGTTCAGCGCGGCCACTTTTGCAGACATCAAACACCCGGCCGACTCGCTCCAGAAACGTCGCGGCGTCGAGGCCGTTCAGATCAGCCACGCACCGGTTATAAGGGAGGATGCGCAGTTGAGACGCCGGAAACAGCACCGCCAGAAACCAGTTGTACTCTTCGCTGCCGTCATGGTCGGGGTTTCCCGCGCGGTGCTGCCGGGCGGCGCGCCAAGCGGAGGCGGCGCGATGGTGGCCGTCGGCGATGTAGGCCAGAGGGACGGCCTGAAAAAGCGTCGCCCATCCGGTCGTGTCCGCGGCGATTCGCCAGATCGTGTGGCGAATGCCGTCGGCGGCGGTAAAGTCGGCCATGGGGGGCTGGGAGACCACACGGGCCACGGCGGCGTCCAGCGGGGCGCTGTCACGATAGGTCATGAACACCGGACCGGTATTGGCCTGGAGGGTGAGCGTATGGCGGGTGCGGTCGTCTTCCTTGTCGCGCCGGGTCTTCTCGTGCTTGCGGATGATATCGTTTTCGTAGTCGTCGGCATGGCAGCAGACCACGACGCCCGTCTGGCTGTGTGCGCCCATGATCTGCCGGTAGACGTAGAGGCACGGATGCGGCTCGCGGATCAGGGTGCCGCGTGACTGAAACGCGCGGAAGGCCTGCAATCCCTGCGCATAGACACGATCGTCATGAATGTCGATGGTGTCGGGCAGGTCGATTTCCGGGCGCGAGATGTGCAACAGGCTGTCGGGATTACCCGCCGCGAGGGCGCGGGCCTCGGCTGTATCGACCACGTCGTATGGCACGGCCGCCACGGCCGCCGCCTTACCAGGAGCTGGAACCCACGCCGCAAAGGCCTTGATCTGCATCGCCCGCTCTTTCTCAGAAGCCTATGTTGACAAACGGCATGAAGGGCACGTCCGACCCCTGGATGACGTTGATGAGGCCGACCTGGAAACCGCGGAACAGGATGGCGCGATTAATCAACCCGAACTGGACGCCGTAGAACTCGTCGCTGAGGTTGAGCAGCCCCACCTGAAAGCCCTCGCCGCAGCGCGCGTTGTTCCAGCCTCCGAACTGGACGCCCGTGAGCATGCCGTCCACATCGTTATACAGGCTGACCTGGAGCGCGGCGGCGCGGTCGCTCACAAGATTGGCCAACAGGTTCGCCTGCACGCCGTACATATAGGTAGATTCGCCGAGGATGCCCAGATCTACACCGCTCACCGCATCGTTGCGGCCGCGGGGCAGGTTCAGACGGAGGCCCGCAACATCAATGGAGCCTTCCTTCTGTGTCCAGAAGGAGATAGAAACCGGGCGCGCGTCAAACGCAGCGTCCGCGCTTAAGACACAAGCAACCGCAGCGGCGGCGATCCAACAAACCTGTTTGGTCATGTGACAATCCCCAGCTCTGTGCGTTTCCCTTTCGCCTGTCGTCAGGACAGCCGAAAGGTCCAACCATTGGAAAACACACCCGGCGCAAGTTTCAATTTGTAAGAAACCCATGCCAAAGCGTGCCGTTACTTTACAACGTGGAGCCTAATCCTTCAACACAAACTTTTAATTATTATGCAGGGGTCTGAAAATCAGAATTGCAGTTGGCTGCAAAGGAGGGTATGATGCTCCACATGAAGCGTTACATTTTGTGTTGTGGAGCGGCTGCGGCCGCTGTGGGGCTGGCCCTCTCGGGGTGCCGGCTGTCGGACATGCGCGAATTCACGGTGCGCGCGCCTGCGGTCAAGAACGAGGCGTGTGCGCAGCGCGTGGCGCAGGCGCTGAGGGCGCTTGACGGGGTTGACCTATCGAAGCTGGCGTTTGACGGGTCGACCCGAACGATCAAGGTGCGCTACGAGGCTATGAAGCTGGGCCAAAAAAACATAGAGCACGCGATCGCCGATGCGGGGTTTGATGCCAACGGCATCCCTGCCTCTGCGGCGGCGAAGGCGGCATTGCCTGAAGCGTGCCGCTGAGGCGAGGCATGACGGCGGACATCCAGGCGTTTCTCGACGCGATCGGCTATGAGCGGGGTCTCAGCGCCAACACGCAGGCCGCGTACCGTCGCGATCTGGAGGCGTTCGCCGCCTTTCTCAGCCGGATCGGTATCGCGACGGCTGCTGCGGTGACGCGGGATGCGATCACCGCCTTCCTGCAGGATCAGCGGCACGACGGACGCGCCGCCGCGACGGTGGCGCGGCGGCTGGTCGCCATCAAGGTTTTTTTTCGCTTCCTCGTAGCCGAAGGCCGCATCCCCGCCGATGTGACCGAGACGATGGTCTCGCCCAAGGTCGGCAGGCTCCTGCCACATATTCCGGGCGAAGGAGACGTGGCCCGCCTGATTGATGGGCGCGTGCCGGACGGGCATCGGGAGTCTGCACGGGCTGCGGCGTGCGAGGCGCGTGATCGGTCGGTCGTCGAACTCTTTTATGCGTGCGGGCTGCGGGTGTCCGAACTGGCGTCGCTGCGGGTCGGCGATGTGGATCACGATTCGGCCCAGGTCCGCTGCACGGGCAAAGGGTCCAAGCAACGGGTGATTCCCGTGGGGGAGGCGGCGCTGACCGCGCTGAGACGCTATCTGGATCAGGCCCGGCCGGTGCTGGCCTCGGGGTGCCCGGCGGACGGTGCGCTGTTTGTCAACGGCCGGGGCGGCGGGTTGACGCGGCAGGGTGTCTGGCGGCTGATCGTGCAGCGCGCCCGCGCGGCGGGCATTCGCGGCCGCCTGACGCCGCACACCCTGCGGCACTGTTTCGCCAGCCACCTGCTGCAGCACGGGGCCGATCTGCGCACTATTCAGGAGCTACTCGGCCATGTCGACATCGCGACTACGCAGATTTACACGCATGTTGACAGCAGCCGATTGCTCCAGATTCATCGCGATTTTCATCCGCGCGCATGAGCCTGAAAGAAACGGTCGCAAAAAAATCTTTCATTTTCTTGACGATTAGTGTTGATTCTCCCGCGAAATGCGCTACATTCTTACCAACACATGGGGTTTTATCCCCATAAAACCGTAACAAGGAGTTCACATCATGGCTAGTAAAGCCGCCCCTGCGAAGAAGGTTGTAGCCAAGAAGGCTGCGCCTAAGAAGTCCTCCGCGATCACGACGAAGAGCCAGATTCTGGCTGCGCTCGCCGCCACTGGTGAGATCAGCAAGAAGCAGGCAACCGCTGTGTATGAGGCCCTGTTGACGATCGCCTACGTCGGCGCGAAACAGCCCAAGGGCATTGTGCTCCCCGGCTTGGGCAAGTTGATCAAGGTGAAGCGTCCCGCCCGCATGGGTCGCAACCCGGCCACGGGCGCCACGATCAAGATTCCGGCCAAGACGGTCGTGAAGTTCCGCGTGGCCAAGGCCGCCAAGGACATGATCCTGAAGTAATCGCGTCGCGATGCTTCTGATCGGGTTGCGGCGTGTGATACGCCGCAACCTTTTTTATTTCGGGAATTGTTGGGGAGTTGTCTGGGAGTTTGCGCAGAGGCTCCTGATATGCTAATGTACACGGGTCATTCAACCCGTCGGGAGCCAACACAGGGGAGCGCAAAGCAAACGCATGCAAAGTCTGATTAACCATTTGAACCAACTGCAGGAATTGGTCCTGATTCGCGATGAGCACCGGACTACGGGCGATGGCTCGCATCTGAACCGGCTGAACGATGCGATCGCCGAGCTGACGGACAAACTGCCTGCCGAAGTCAAGTCGCTCTATCAGCGGCTGTACAAGAAAGACCACATCGTCTTGTCGCCGATGCACAACGGGTGTTGCGCGATCTGCGGCATGCGGATGCCGATCAGCCAGGTCCAGTCGGTGCGCGTGTGCAAGACGATTCAGAACTGCCCGAGCTGCGCGCGCATCCTGTACGAGGAGCCCGACGCCCCCCGCTGGGTCGGCGAGTTGCCCAGCCGGACCGAACCGCGGAAGGCGGGCATCGCCCGCTTCTCGGCCGACATTCTGATGACGCCTAATCTGCGGGCGAAGACTAAGGAAGAGGCGATCCAATCGCTGGCGCAGGTGATGGAAGACGCGCACTTCATCGACAGCGCCGAAAAGATGGTGATCGGCGCGCTGGAACGCGAGGGCGTGCTCAGCACCGCCATGGACAACGGGCTGGCGTTCCCCCACGTGCGTGGCGTGGAAGGCGGCGGTCTGACGTTGGCACTGGGCACCAGCAAGAAGGGCGTTCTGTTCGGCGAGGACGGCGTGCTCAGCCACATCATTTTTCTCATTACCATCCCCACGGCGGTCAGCGCATTCTACATGCGCCTCATGGCTGGCCTGACCGAGACGTTCCTGAAGGAACAGAACCGCGAAGCCTTGCTGTTGGCCGAAACGCCCGAGCAGTTGTGGAAGGCGTTGGTGAAGGCCACGCGGTATTCGATCAAGTGACGGGGCGCGGGGGCGGTGTTCAGTGTTCAGTATTCAGCTTTCAACTTTCAGCTTTTCAATCGCGGGGTGAGGCATGGCGGATCAGCTTGTGGTGGGGATTGACAATGGCACGCAGGGAACAAAATGCGTTGTGTACAGCCGCGGGCAGGGGAAGCTGCTCGCTTCGGCCTATGCGCCGCACGATCTGATCGAGAACAATCAGGGGCGGCGGGAACAGGAACCGCTGTGGTGGGTGGACGCCGCGACCCGGACGTTGCGGGAGGTGCTCGCCGCGCCCGGGGTCGACCCGAAGGCCGTCGTGGCGATCGGTGTCTCCGGCCAACAGCACGGCTGCGTGCCGCTCGACCGCGAGGGCCGCGTCCTCCGTCCGGCCAAATTGTGGTGCGACACCGAAACGGTGCCGCAATGCGAGCGCATCACCGCAGCGGTCGGGGGCAAGGCCGCTGTGATCGCCGCCGTGGGCAACGCCGTCGCGGCGGGCTTCACCGCCTCCAAGGTCCTCTGGCTTCTGGAGAATGAGCCGGCGCTGTATGACCGACTCGCGACCGTGCTTCTGCCCCATGACTACCTCAACTTCTGGCTCACGGGCGAACGGAAGACCGAATGCGGCGATGCGTCGGGGACGGCCTATTTCGATGTGCGCAAGCGGATGTGGTCGGCGACGCTGCTCCGCGCGATCGATCCGTCGGGTCGACTGGCTTCGTGCCTGCCCGAGATTGTGGCGTCGGACGATCCGATCGGGACGATCCGCCCCGAAATCGCCAAACAGTTCGGCCTGAGCGAGCGGGTCATCGTCTCGTCGGGCGGCGGCGACAACATGATGGCTGCCATCGGCACCGGTAATGTCGCGCCCGGCACGGTGACGGCGAGCCTCGGCACGTCGGGGACGATCTTCGCCTTCAGCGACAAGCCGGTGATCGATCCGGAGGGCGAGCTGGCCGCGTTCTGCTCGAGCTCGGGAGGCTGGATGCCGCTGATCTGCACGATGAACGTGACCGTGGCGACCGAACAGACGCGGGCGCTGCTGGGACTGGATGTCCAGGCGTTTGATGCCCTGGTGGCGCAGGCGCCTGCGGGCGCCGATGGCGTCCGGCTTCTGCCCTACTTCAACGGCGAGCGAACGCCGCCCCTGCCCAAGGCCCGCGCGACGTTCAGCGGCCTGTCGAGCACCAACTTCACCCGTGCCAACGTCGCCCGCGCCGCCATGGAGGGCGCGACGCTCGGATTGCGCTACGGCATGGACATCCTGCGCCGGCTCGGCGTGTCGCCGCGTGAAATCCGTCTGGTCGGCGGCGGCGCCAAGAGCCGCATCTGGCGGCGGATCGCCGCGGATGTGTTCGGCTGCCCGGTGATCTGCCCGATCAGCGCCGAGGCCGGCGCCATGGGCTGCGTGGTGCAGGCGATGTGGTGCGCCGACAAGCTGGCGGGCTCCCGCGCGTCGATCGCCGATCTGGCCGCGCAGGTCATCCACCTCGACCCCGCGTCCCGGACCGAGCCTGGTGCCGACGCCGCCCGGTACGACGCGGTCTACGCCGACTACCTGGCGCTCAACGGCGCGCTCGCGCCGCTGCACACCTAACCCAGAGGTTGCCATGCGGTTCTCGCTGTTCCTGGCCTTGAAATACCTGCGCCCCAAACGGTCCTTCACGTCGGTCGTGACGCTCATTTCGATCCTCGGCGTGGTGCTGGGCGTGGCGATCGTTATCATCGTGCGTGCGGTGATGACGGGGTTCGGTGACATGTGGCAGGAGAAAATCCTCGCCTTCAAACCGCACCTGACCGTGTCCACGCCCCGCGGTGTGATCGACCACGAAGAGGCGCTCTGCAAGCGGATCGAAGCGGTGCCCGGGGTCGCCGCCGTCTCGCCGAGCATCGAGACGCGAGTGCTGGCCGAATACGAGCACCGGGTGGTCGCCCCGCTGATCGTTGGGGTCGACCCCGCGCGAGCGGGGAAAATGCTGCAGGTGACCAACATGGTCGCCGGCGTTTTTGATCTCACGGGAGACGCCGTGGTGCTGGGCGTGGATCTCGCCGCCGACCTGCAGGTGGGCGTGGGCGACACGCTGCTGGTCTATTCGCCGATGAATCTGGTGAAGCCCGATGAGGTCTATTTCCCCGAGGAGCTGCAAGTCCGGGGCATCTTCAAAGCCGGGCAGCGGGATTTCGACAGCGGCTTTCTGATCACCTCCCTCGCGGTGGGACGCGACCTCATGGGCCTGCGCAGCGGGGCGTATTCGGTGCATGTCAAGACGGACGAACCGCAAAAGCTCGAGGTGTTCCGGCGTGTGGCCGCCGAGGTGTCGCGCGTGGCGGGTCCGAACTATCTCGTGCGGACGTGGCACGATGTCGACCGTCAGCT
This sequence comes from Akkermansia muciniphila, assembly GCA_945870025.1. GTDB lineage: Bacteria > Verrucomicrobiota > Kiritimatiellia > RFP12 > JAAYNR01 > VGWG01. The sequence continues at coordinate 53,906 of CAMBQN010000012.1, read as the reverse complement.
CTTCAACGCGCTGGCCGTCGAGAAGAACATGATGGTGATCCTGCTGATGTTCATCACCGTGGTGGCGATCTTCTGCGTGACGAACACCCTCATCGTGATCACGGTGCAGAAGACCGACGAGATCGGCCTGCTCAAGGCGCTGGGATTCAGCTCGCGGCAGGTGATGCTGGCCTTTGTGCTGCACGGCTGGATCCAGTGTCTGGCGGGCGTGGTGCTCGGCATCGCGCTGGCCTTCCTGGTGCTCGCGAATCTGCAGCATCTGGTGGACGGCCTGGCCCTCTTCGGACTTGAGGTGTTCCCCAAGGACGTGTACGGGCTGGACGGCATTCCCCATCGGGTGGTCCCCCGCGAGGTGGCGGAGGTGGCCGTGCTGGTCATCGCATTCTGCACGCTGGCGAGTTTCATCCCCGCCCGCCGCGCCGCAAAAATGGACCCTGTTGTGGCGCTGCGGCGGGCCTAGCGCCCTGCGACGCCAATACCGGGGCTTCATTTTTACCACGAAGGACACGAAGAGCACGAAGTCAGACACGAGTGGCGGCCGATGGCCGCGCGGTGTCCGACGAGACTCACGAACACGAGGAGAACACGATGATTCGCGGAATACATTACATGTGCTGGTACCGGCAGGACTGGAATTACCATCCGAGCCTGCCGATGAAACGCTTGCAACAGGTGCAGGATGTCGTGGACATGAGCGGCAACATGTTGCTCTGGTCGTGTCTGGGGAGCGCCGCCATCGGCCTCCAGTACCTCGACAAGGAGGCCAACGAGGCCATCCCGGCGCGGCTGCGCTTCTACGGCTATCTGAATGACACCGAGTTTATCGCCGAGTGCAAACAGCGCGGCATCCTCCCCTTTGCCGTGATCTGGAAGGCGCAGCTCTGGGAATTTCCGGCGGAGTTCAGCGAGGACGAGTCGGAACTGCTCTCCTTGAACAAGCTGCGCGGCGTCGGGAAGAAGGGGTGGGTGGGCATGCGCGAGCTTTCCACCGACCGCTATCCGAAGATTTTTCCCTCGATCAAGAAATACTTCCCCAACGGCATCAAAGACTCGGAGGGCAAGCCGGTCACCGACTTCCTGGAGGAGTTTCGCGCCACGACACTTGACGGCAAGCCGATCTCCTCCCTCTGGCTGCTGGTGCCCGGCCATGATCACACCTGCTACACCCCCTGCGGCAATAAGCCGAGCTTCATGCAATACGTCCGCAAGGAGATCGAGATCATGATCGATGCCGGTGCGCCCGGCGTCCACATCGATGAGTTCGACGCGCACCTCCACTGCGCGCACAACGCCGGGTGCTTCTGCAAGGACTGCATGAAGCAGTTCCGCGCGTACCTGAAGAAGAACCCGTCCGACGAGACGAAGGAACTGGACCTCGACCGCTTCGACTACCGCGCCTTCTTGAAGGAGAAGGGGTATGCCGACCCGGATCTCGTCGGTGCCCAAATGGACCTGCGGTTCTCCATCCCGCTGTTCAAGGCGTTTGTGAAGTTCCAGTGTGATGGGATCGAGCGCAACGTGGCCGAGATCGCCGAGCATGTGCGCGCTTACTCGCGCAAGCAAACCGGCACGGCCGCGATGGTGACAGCGAACATGTATAACTGCCTGCCGCACGGCACCTCCTCGCGTCCGCATTGCGATTACATCATCGGCGAGAAGGGCGACATGAAGCTCCGTCAGGACGGCTTCTACCGCTACGGCCACGCCTTCTTCGGCGGCAAGGAGGGGTCCTTCATCGAGGATCCCAACGGCCATGTCCTCCAGATCATGCAGGACATCGACAACGCCAAGCACGACACCTATATCCTGTTCCGCTTGGAGCCGCTCGCGCACGGGTTCAATCTGGCCGTGCCGTATGGCGCCTGGCTGATGAACCTGAAGAAGGACGCCTTCTATCCGAACCTCGAGGTGGAGCAAAAGCTGGGCGCCTGGCTTAAGAGCCACGAGGCGCTCTTCACGAACCAGCTCGTGGCCGATACCGCCATCCTCTACGACCAGCGCAGCGCGCTCGACGCCGAACTGTTTTTGGGCGGACACCGCGACGCCATCAAGGATGCTGGCTTCCGGGCCTTCTACGACATCAGCCAGGCGCTCTCCAACGAGCGCATGCTCTACAACGTCCTGTACGTCAGCCCGGATGAGCCGCTGACGGCCAAGCGTCTGGCCGCCTACCAGCAGATCGTGCTGCCGGACGTCTACAGCCTGCCGGAGAGCGAGATCCGGCTGTTGCGCGCCTGGCAGAAAAAGGGCGGGCGCCTGGTGGCCACCGGCAAGGTTGACCCGCGTCTGGCCGATACGCGCTTCACGTTCCACAAGTTCCAGGATTTCAAGAACCACCTGCAGGAAGCCGGATCGATGGTCGAGGCCCAGGAAGTGGCGGATCTGGGCATCTCGCTGCACAAGCAGGGCAAGGGCTATGCGCTGCACCTGGTGAACTACCGCCTGAATTCCGGTACACGATGCATCGAGCCGATCCCGCGCGCAGCGTTCAAGCTGGGGTGGAAACCGAAGAAGGCGCAGGTTCACTCCTTTCCAGCTTCGGACGCTCAAGCGCGTGTCGAGGGCAACACGCTGACCGTGGAGAACCTGGGGATTTACACGGTGGTGGAGTTGGGGTAGACGCGGTGACGAGTGTCGATTGCTACCGATAGCTGTCGGCCGCTTTCGACAGCAATCGATTCGAAAGGGGAACCCATGGAGCTCTTCCGCAAATCGGCTGGGTATCGCTTTCTCGATGCCTTTGTGCTGGCCAACGTGGTAGAGCTCGGCACCGGCCACTTCTGCGAGCGATTCCTGGAGCTGCGGAACGACCCGGGCGGACGCACCTACGCGCAGATGACGCACGCGGCACGGTCGGGGTACCGCAACTTTGCCGAAGGTTCGGAGCGGCTCATGACCTCCTATTCCACCGCGCTTGAGCTTCTCGACGTGGCGCGCGCCAGCCTCTGTGAACTGCGCGACGACTACAACAAGTGGCTGATGGACAAGTACATCAAGAGCGTCGGGGAAGAGTTTGTGGAAAAAGGCGGCTTCCGCGAGCGCATGAGCACGGTGCGTGGCGAGGCCCGCACGCAACAGGACGGGGTTGCCGAGGGCGAAGGCCCCAAGTGTCCCCAGTGCGGCGCACCCACGCGCCTGCGCAAGACCCGCAAAGACAACAAGCCCTTCTGGGGCTGCACCGGCTACCCGGCTTGCCGCGGCGTGGTGGATTTTGAGAAAAACCGACAGCAATCGACTGCTGCCGACAGCAATCGGTAGCAATCGATTCTCAGAAAAGGAACCAACCCATGCGCACAACCCTCGATCTCAACGGCAAATGGTCCTTGCGCTGGCACGATGGCGACCGCGGGCCGCGCGAAGTAAAGGCGCTGGAAGACCCCGCCGACCAACGCCGCGCCATCCCGGCCACGGTGCCGGGCGCCGTGCACCAGGACCTGATGCGGGCCGGGATCATCAAGGACCCGCACGACGGGCTGAATGTGCTGGAGTGCCGCTGGGTCGAGGAGCGCTTCTGGTACTACCGCCGCACGTTCCAGGCGCCAGCCCTGCGCAAGGGCCAGAAGGCGTTTCTCGTCTTCGAAGGGCTCGACCTCGCCGCGGAAATCAACCTCAACGGCAAGCCGGTAGGCACGCACGCGAACTCGTTCTATCCCTGCCACTTCGACGTTACGGCGTTGCTCGCGAAGGGCGAGAATGTGTTGGTCGTGAAGCTCGATAGCGGGCTTTTCCACGCCGCCAATCGCTCCAACGAGGGGTTCAACGTCAACACGAGCGGCCAGCTCACCAAGCGCCCCTGGCTGCGCAAGCCGCAGCATTCCAGCGGCTGGGACCACGCACCGCGCATGCTGAATGTCGGCATCCATGGCGCGGTCCGACTGGAAATCGTGGAGGCCTTCCGCTGCGACCAGGCGTCGGTGCTGGCCGAGGTGTCGGAAGACTATGCCGCCGGCACGGTGACGGCGCGGATGCACGTCGAGGGTTTGGAGGAGAAGCCGGTCAAGGCGGTCCTGCGCGTGGAAGTCGTGGAGGCGCGTGTCAAGACCGAGACGCCCGTCGAGATACGGAAGGGCGTGTCGTGTGTCGAGGCGAAGGTGATGCTGCCCAAGCCGCGCCTGTGGTGGCCGGTCGGACACGGCGCGGCCAACCGCTACACCGTGAAGGTGACGCTGGTGCCTGCGCGTGGTGGCAAGGTGGTGGCGCTCCGTAAGGTCGGGTTCCGCTGCGTGCGGGTGAACCAGGATCCGCACCCGGAAGCCGGCCGGTACTTCACGATCGAGATCAATGGCCGCAAGATCTTTTGCAAGGGCGGAAACTTGGTGCCAGCGGACCTGATCCCGGTCCGGCTGGACCGCGCGCGCTACCGCACGCTCGTGGACCGCACGCTCGAGTCCAACGGCAATTTTATTCGCGTGTGGGGCGGCGGGCTGTATGCGGCCGACGAGTTTTATGACGAGTGCGACCGGCGCGGGGTGCTGGTCTGGCAGGAGTTCATCTTCGCCTGCGGAAAGTATCCGGCGAATGACTACGCCTTCCTGACGGACCTCAAACAGGAAGCGGCGTATCAGGTCCGCCGCCTGGCGCACCGCCCCAGCCTGATCGTGTGGTGCGGCAACAACGAGATGGAGCAGGCTGCCTGGGAGTGGGGGTACGAGGGCGGCGTGTCGTATCCGGACCATGGCTGGTTCCACGATGTGCTGCCGCGGATCGTCCGCGAAAACGACGGCACCCGCTACTATCAGCCCAGCTCGCCGATGTCGCCGGATCTACAGTCGCCGACGCGCCACGACATGGGCGATCAGCACCCCTGGGAACTCGGGTTCACGGACATGGACTTCCGCAAGTACCGCAAGATGATCTGCCGGTTCCCGAACGAAGGTGGGATTCTCGGCCCGACCTCGCTCCCCACCGTGCTGCGCTGCCTGCCGCCGGACCAGCGCAAGATGGGGTCGCTGGCCTGGGATACGCACGACAACGCCATCGGCATGTGGCAGGGGTACAAGATCTTCCAGAACTGGCTCGGGATGGATCCGGAAAAGCTCTCCATCGAAGAATACGTCTACTGGGGCGGCGTGTTGCAGGGCGAAGGGCTTGGCGAATACATCCGCAACTTCCACCGGCGCATGTTCGATTCCTCGTCCGCCGTTTTCTGGGCGCTCAACGATTGTTGGCCGATGGTCCGCGGCTGGGCCACGGTCGACTACAACCTGAACCGCACGCCGCCGTTCCACCCGGTTCGCCGTGCGTTTGCACCGGTGAATGTCGTGGTGGTGGCCGAGGACGACGCCAAGGACGTGGTCGTCTATGGCATCAACGAGACGCGCGAGGCCGTGTCGGCCAGTCTGCGGTTCGGCGTGTTCACGCTGGTGGGGCAGTATCCGGTGGACCGCGTGCAGGAGGTGGTGCTGCCGCCCAACACGTCCGTGCCGATCGCCACATTCCCGCGGCGGTTGTGGACGCAGCCCAACGCCAGCGCGGCCTTCGCGGTGCTGACCGTCGGCGGTGAAGTCGTGGCGCGCGATCGTCTCCTGCTCCCGCTGTTTAAGGAGATGCGTTGGCCGCGGGCCCATGTGCGGATCACCTGCCGCAACGGCCAGGCCACCTTCACAAGCAAGACCTTTGCGTGGCGCGTGTGCCTGGACTTGGATGGCGGCCGCAAATGGGCAGACAATTTCTTCGATGTCTTCCCCGGCCAGCCGTACACGATTCCATGGTCGGGCCGGACCCCGCCGCGCATCCTGTTCGTCGGCAACCAGATGGGAAAATAATGAAACGCATATTTGTCTCCTGCGACGCGGGCAACGACGGGTGGTCGGGCGCAGTGCCGACGCCTAACGCGGAGCTTACGGATGGGCCGCTGCGGACGCTGACGGCGGCGCAGACAGCCGTCCGCATGTGGAAGCGCGACCAGACCGGGGCGGAGCCGATGGAGGTGTTGCTGCGCGGTGGCGGGTACACCACGCACACATGGCCCGGCATCGGAGCGACCGCGGAGCCGGTGGAAGTAATGCTGGCCGGGGGGTGTTACCACCTCGAGCAGACCTGGCGCTTTGGCGCGGACGATTCGGGCTATGGCGTGCGGGGGCACTTTGACGGGCGGACCTGGCCGGTGACCTGGCGCGCGGCCGAGGGCGAGACCGTCACGATCAGCGGCGGGCGCGACATCACGGGGTGGCAGCCCGCCACGCTCAACGGGCGTGCGGTCTGGCGTGCAGACGTGCCGTGGTTGGATAGTGAGTCGCGCTTTTTCCGGCAGCTCTGGATCAACGGCGAACGCCGGCCGCGCGCCTCCCTGCCGAAACAGGGGGCCTACCGCGTGGCCGCCACTCCGGATGCGTCGTTTGTCAATTTTGAGTGCTACCGGCGTGGAACCAACAGGTTCGGCTTCCGGCCGGGCGATTTTTCGGCGGCCTGGTCGAACATCACGGCGATTGACGTGCAGTTTCGCGGGCTCTGGCTGAACCCCCGCGTACGACTGCTCTCCATTGATGAAGCCAATGGCACCGTCCGTCTGGATCGCTACACGCAACTGCAACTGGCCAATGCGCCGGGCGACGGGTTGGACTATGTCATCGAGAACGTCCTAGAGGCACTGACAGAGCCGGGCGAATGGTGCCTCGATCCGGCAGCGCGCTGCGTGTGGTACAGGCCGCGGGCCGGCGAGGCGCCGGATGCGGTCAAGACGGTGGCCGGCGGAATTGAGCGCCTGCTGGAGATAGAGGGAGCCCGGTTCCTGCGCTTTGAGCATATCGATTTTGAGCATGGCGAGTGGAGCCCTTACGGGACCGAGGCGATCGCGGATCAGCCGGCGTCTCAGGCTGCGGCGAAGGTGCCTGGCGCGGTGTGGATTGGGGGCGGTTGCGAGGGAATTACCTTCGAGAAGTGCCGCATTGCGCATGTCAGCGGCTATGGCCTCGAATGTGCCGACGGCGCGGTGGAAGTCTCCTTCCGCAACGGGACCATTCACGACCTCGGCGCGGGCGGCGTCAAGATCTGGCATGGCTGTCGCCGCTGCGTGATCGAGGGGAGCGAGATCTTTGACGGCGGGCACATCTGGCTGACTGGGGTGGGGGTGCTCATTGGCCGCGCCAGCGGGAACACGGTGCAGCGCTGCCATATTCATGACTTCTATTACTCGGGCATTTCGGTGGGCTGGAACTGGGGCTATTCCGAAAGCGATGCCTACGGCAACGTGATCGAATGGAACCACATCCATGATCTCGGCAAGGGATTGTTGTCCGACATGGGCGGTGTCTACATGCTCGGGCCTGCCGCCGGCACGCGTGTGCGCCACAACCGGATCCATGACATACGCAGCCTCCGCTACGGCGGCTGGGCAATGTATCCCGACGAGGGCAGCAGCGACCTGCTGATCGAGAACAACCTCTGCTACAACACGGACCGCGAGGTCTTTCATCAGCACTATGGACGCAACAACCGGGTGCGCAATAATATTTTCGCCTACGGCGGCGATGCGGTGCTGGCCTACACCCGGATGGAGGGGCACCTGGGCCTGATCTTCGAACATAACATCATTGTGGCGCGCGGAACACCGATGGTGAAGCGGGTGGATGACGTGCGCTGGCGCAAGGATTGCTCGCGGTTCGACGGCAACCTGTACTGGTGCGAGGATGGCGCGGTTCGGTTCGAGGGCGGGTGGCGCAACCTCGGTACACAGCCGATCAAGGACCGGCTGGCCGATGAAGCGCCGCGTTTTCTGCCGCTCCCTGCGTCTGGCACCACGGTACGCACGCTTCATCCCCAGGCCCGGCCGGGGCTGATGGTCGGGGATGCCGGGGAGTTCCGCTTCGAGCACGACGGGCGTGCTCTCTCAGTGACAGGTCGTTTCGCCGGTGCGCCCGGTGCGGGCGAGCCGGGGCAGCCGCCCTGGGGAGACTGGCGCGCGCATATCGAGGTATTCCTTAAACCCTTCGCGTTGTGTCCGGCCATGGTGCGGTGCATTGTGACGGCCGACGGGGAAACGGCGGTGACCTGGTACGGCTGCGACGAGCCGCGCACGTTCGAATGGAAACAGGCCGTGATCCCCGTTGCGGAGGGCTGGTCGGTGGCGCTGACCGTTTCGCTGGAGGCGATCCAGGCCTGGGTCCGCCAGGCTCTCGTAATTCCAGATTCGCAATCCGCTGACTGGCGCGCAATGGCTGCGGTCGCGCTGCCCGTGCAGACCCTCGATTTCGCGGCTTGGCAGCGGCATGCCGGCGATGGGGCTGGCAGGGTCGCCGACCCGTTGTTCGTTGACCCGCGGCACGGGGATTTCCGGTTGCATCGGGATTCGCCTGCGTTGAAGACGGGTTTTGTCCCCTTCGCTTGCGGGCCTGAGGGCTGACAGGTCGCGGCGGGCGCTTAGAATTTTGTGGCTGTCCCTGATGGCTCCCTGTATTCTGTTTCCCTGTTCTGAGAAAAAGTAACGTCTGTTTGAGGAGAAAAACCAATGAGTCAAGCATCCAAGAAAACCGTCCAGCGTCTGCAACGCCTCGAAGGCGAGATCACGCAGCATCTGACAACTGGCCTCATCCCGTTCTGGCATGCCCGTGCGCGGGATGCAAAGCATGGCGGATATCTGACGTGTTTTAATGAACAGGGCGAGGCCCAGCCGATGAAGGAGAAGTACGTCAACACCCAGGCGCGGCTGGTCTGGTGGTTCTCGAATCTCTGCCGCCAGCAGCCCAAGGTCAAGGGCAGCGCGGCGTTGGCACGCGGCGGGGCCGAGTTCATGTTGAAGAACTTCTGGGATCCCAAGCACGGCGGCTGGTACTGGCAGACCAAGCCCAACGGCAGCAAGAGTGACATGGGCAAGATCGTCTACGGCGAGAGCTTCGCGATCTATGCCATGGCCGAATACACGCTGGGCACCGGCGACAAGCGCGGCGTGGAGCATGCCTCGCGCACGTTCGACCTGTTGCAGAAGTTCGCGGCCGACACCCGCCACGGCGGCTACTACGAGAACCTCTGCCGTGACTGGTCACCCGAGGAGCCCGGCTTCTCCGGCGGCGACCGCAAGGGGCTGGACACACACATGCACCTGATGGAGTCTTTTACCACGCTCTACGAGGCATCCCGTCTGCCGTTGCACCGTCGTAAGTTGATGGAGGTCCTGGACCTGATTTGCGCGCACATGATTGATACCAAGCGTGGCTGCGGTCTGAACCAGTTCGACTTGAGCTGGAAGCCGATCCCGGCCATTGCCGTGAAGCGCACCTGGAACGCCGAACGTTTCGGCGAGCGTCCGGCGCAACCGACCGAGACGACCTCCTACGGGCACAACCTTGAGCTTGTCTGGTTGATGCACCGCGCGCTCGCGATTGCCGATGCCGATCCGAAGCCGTATGAGTCGCTGCTGCGCAAGCTGGTGGACAACGCGCTGAAGTACGGAGTGGACTGGAAATACGGCGGCATCTACCGCGACGGCCTGCGCAAGGGCGGCGCGCTGGTGCTCGAGAAAGAGTTCTGGCAGCACTCCGAGGCGTTGGTCGGTTTCCTCGACGCCTACGAGGCGTTTCACGACCCGTGCTGCCTCGATGCCTTCGAGTGCCTCTGGGACTTCATCAACCAGCACATGATCGTCCACGCGATCGGCGAGTGGCGCGTGCTGCTCGACCGCGAAGGCAAGCCGCTCGACACCAACGTGGGCAACGACTGGAAGAACTCCTATCACACCGGCCGCGCCATGTGCGAATGCCAGATGCGGTTGAGGAAACTGCTGAAGCAGTCGTAAGAGGACCCAGCAACCTGAGTCCTGGGTCCTTGCGTCCTGAGTCCAAAAGGAAAGGAGCACCCCCATGAAACCCCTCTTCGACAAGTGCGGTGGTTACCGCAAGCTGACCTCCTTTACCTTTGCCACGCTGATCCACCTGGGGACGATGCGCTTCTGCAAGCGGTTTGTTCCGTACAAGGAGGATCCGCTCGGCAAGCGAACCGGGCAGATGGTGGATGCCGCACGCTCAGGGCGGCAGAACATCATCGAGGGGTCGGAGCGGGCGTCCACGTCGAAAGAGACCGAGATGAAGCTCACGGATGTCGCCCGCGCCAGTCTGGCCGAGCTGCTGGGCGATTTCGAAATGTTCCTGGCAGATGCCGGCGAGATTCCGTGGAGCGTGCATTCAACCGAGCATCAGGCCGTGAGCCATCTCAACCCGGCCGCGTTTGAATACACCGACGACGTGATGCACGACTACTGGGTTTACTTCCATCGCGAAAAGAAAGCCTTCGACCCGTGGCTGGAGCACGACCAGCCGGCCGTGATTGCCAACGCGATGATCATTCTGATCCGGCGCACCATGGCCATGCTCAGTGGCCAGGTCCGCCATCAGGGCGAAGCCTTTCTCGAAGAGGGCGGCTTTCGCGAGCGCCTGACGCAGTGCCGCATCGAAGCCCGCGATGCCGGTGCGGATCCAGCACCAACCTGCCCGGAGTGCAGCAAACCCATGCACCAGCGCAAGGCCAAGACCGGCCCGCACGCGGGACAGTCTTTCTGGGGTTGCAGCGGCTACCCGGATTGCAAAGGAACACGCAAGATTCAGGACTCAGGACGCAGGACGCAGGACCCAGCACCCTGAGTCCGGAGTCCTCGAGTCCAGAGTCCTCATGGCCCTGTGCCTACGGCGAGCTCTTCGCCCCGGCCTTGTAGCGGATGATCACGATGCCGGAACCGCCTTGGCCGCCGGCGCCGCTTTGCCCGCCGCCACCGCCGCCACCTCTGCCATTCATGCCGTCGACAGAGTCGCCGCCTGACCCTCTGGCATTGCCCCCTCCGCCGCTGCCGCCGGTTCCTTTGCCGTCGTTGCCGCCCCCGCCGCCCCCGCCAGCGTATATCACGCTATTACAGGTGATGGTATTCATCAGGCCTGGGCCGCCCTTTGCCCTACTTACAGTACTGGTTGACGCCACACCGACGCCCCCGGCTCCGCCACCGCCACCGCCATTATCACTGTTGCCTCCGCCTCCGGCACCACCGGCAAAACCTTGATTGGTCGTGCCGGCACCCGCCGCGCCACCAGACCCGCCGCCGCCGCCACCAGACCCGCCGGGCTGGCCTGCGGCATGTGAGCCGCCTCCGCCGCCGCCGCCTTTGGCCCGCGCAAAGTCAGCGCCGGGATTTCCGAATGCCGAGTCCTGGCCGTTGGCGCCGGCAGCGCCGCCGTCGCCGACCGTAACGCTGTACGTCGTTCCCGCCTTAAGTTTGACCGGCTGGCCGGGCGGCGAGCCTATTCCCGGTGTACCGCCGCCGGAATAGCAACCACTGACCGAAGTAACCAATCCGCCCGCGCCGCCGCCGCCAGTTCCGTAGGCGGTGCGGCTCCCCGTGGCGCCTCCCCCGCCTCCGCCGACGACCAGATACTCGACCGTGATGTCCTCGGTCGGGGTAATTTGCGCGGTGCCTGCTTTTGTGAACCGGTGCACCCAGAAGCCATCCGTCAGGTTCGTGAAGGTGCCGCCCGTGGCTTTCAGACCATACGTCTTGGCCGCTCCCAGGATCCGCCAATACTCTAACACCTCATCCGCCAAGTCCAGCAGCTTGGCGTCCTCGGCGGACTGCATGTGGCGGGCTACAAAGGCGCCGCGGTTGACGGCAGTCAGCCTTGTGCCGGGTTCGGTACCGTCTATCGCCACGCGTTGCGCACCGTACCAGCCACCGACCACCGTTTCGGCGGGCAGATGGAGATAATCTTCAATCTTATTCTTAATCGTTCCGATGAGCTTCTCGCCGGCCATGGCTTGACGAATGAAGAGCACGGCCTCGCACAGCTCCACGCCCTCGCGGAACATCTCGAAGCGTTCGGTGGCCACCGGCCCGTCCGGGCCGGGATAGAGCAAGGCCAGGGTGCTTCTGCCCGGGCTTACCCATCCCGTGCCGGCGCCTGCGGCCGGGGTGGAATAGCCTCCTGCTGGCGTCTTCACCGGAAACAGATCCGCGCCGAATTCGCCGAGTCCGTCGTAGCCTGCCATCAGCCCGTAGAGTTCCTCCAGCCGCCGGATTTCCCGCAACGGCGAATAGTCGCTCTGGAGCATGCGGGCTGTCCAGATGATCGTGCTGCGGCGCGGCCCGTCCAGCAGCCAGGCCGGGGTTCGTCCTGGATCGGCCGTGGAGTAGACCGTATTGGCATTCCGCACCTTCATGACCACGCCGGTCTGAGACCCGGGCATCGCTCCTTCCTGCGGATTATGGCCGGTCCAGCTCCACTCGCCCTCCGGCCAGAGCTTGTACGCCACATCCACGACAGTGGGCGGCGCGCCGCCATTCCAGGGGTTGTACCCGAGCGTCGTCTCGTCCAGCCAGCCGCGGGCTTTGAGCCGCTCGAGAACCCCGTCGAAGACCGGTTTCCAGAACGCGTAGTTTTCCGGGGTGCCCAGCGGCGGCTGCTTCAGCGTGCTGAGCTGGCCGGTGGCCGGATCGTACACCGTCACCTGTTTCCTGCCGGCAGTATCTAGGTTCCGATCCACCCATTGCGTGGCGCCCCAGCAGTTTAGCCGGAGCGTGCGCGGCTTGCCGATGGCCTGAGCGACCATCTCGAGATACCGGTCGAAGTTCGTGAAGTCGTGCTTGAACGTGCCGTCCGCCTGCTTGACCCACCTCACCAGCGACTCCGGATTGCCCTGTCCGCTGCCGCCCATGTAGTCCGTCGCCGCGAAACCGATCACCAGATTCGCCTGGACCTGGCGCGAATTGATCTCGGCCAGCAGGGCGAGCGACTTACCCACCAACTCAAGATGCCTGGGACTGTAATTTGTGACCCCGTAGTGTCTGGCCACGGCCTCCTCGGCGTGATAGAGGAAGTTCTGCATCCGCCAATCCTTCGGGTCCGGTGCGGTCCAGGCGCTGACGTGGACGCGCAACGGCAGATTCGTGCCCACCCAGCCGTCCGCCGACAGCGTCACGCGTCCTTCGTACACCCCTGCCGCAGCATCCTTGGGCACCCGCACCGTGAGCCATATCGGCGCGACGGCGCGTGGCGGCAGCTTGGTTTCCGGTCCGGCTGGCACACAGTAGAACGCTCTCCCGCGCTGGGGCGGCGCATTCGTAACAAGCGGGATTTCTTTTGGGATGGCATCCATCAGGCCATCGAACCCGCCCCGCCAGGACTTGCCGCCCGGCGCCGGCACGGCGCAACGGACGCGCACCGCCGCAGCGAGGATTTTGGCACCGGCGGCCTGGGTGGGGCCCACGCTAACGCCTCGTTTCTGTCCTGGCGTGTTCTTTCGATCGTTCTCGTCGTCGTCGTCGTCCTCGTCCTCGATTCGACCTTTCGAGAACGAGGACCGCTTCGCTGAGGACGAGGACGATTGAGAATGCCAAGTCAAATCCCCCGCCGTCACCTTCAATCCCTTGATCGTCTCATCCGCGCCCACCACCAACCGGCCGGAGAAGATCGTGTTGCGTGCGGCGCGCACGACAATTGGACGCAGAGGCAGACGGTCGGCGGGATCGCAGATACTCAGGTCTTCGGTCGTCGCCGCGTTGCGGACCTGGATGCCGCGCGGGCGCATTCCGCCGGCGCCAGCGGGCGACACGCTCAGCCGCGCGCTCAACAACCCGATTGGCGGCCAGGGCTTCTTGCCGTGCACCGGTGCAGCGTGCGCTTCCACGGCCAGTACATTCACACCGGGGCGCAGCAGGGCCGCAGGGATCTCGACCTCCTGCAGGCGGCGCACCAGGGGGGCCGACCCCGGATCCTTCCCGCCCGGCCTCTGCCATTCGTTCTCGGGGTAGGCCTCGGCCACGTTATTAAACAGGTTGGTCTGCCCGCCCGGCAAGGTGAGCAGGTGACGGCGCACCGCTTCCTTCCCGTTGACGTACACCACGACGCCGCCCCAATAGTCCAGCGACAGCCGGCACGCCTTGACTTGCGTCGGATCAGCGATCACAAACCGCTGCCGCGCCAGCAGCACGACCGTATCGTAGGGGTTCGGTGCCCGCACTTTACTGTTGTTTTCCTGGGCGTTGTTATCCACCCATTCCGGCTGGGGCCAGTACAGACGCGCCCAGGCGCTGTCATCGAAAGCGGGCCTGGCCCAGTCGGCCGGCGGCAAAGGGGAGGTCCACTCCGGGCGCCACGGCATCGGCCGGGCATTGCCTTCGACGAATGTGATGCCCACCTTGACCAAGATGCCCGAGGCGGTGTTGATCGAGGGCGGTTCCGCGCCAAGCTGCCATTGGCTCGCGAACGCGGCGGGAGTGTTGGTCGCATCCAGCAGGCGGAAGTAGGACGGCCCCTCCAGATGGAGGTGTTGCCAGGGCATGGTCTCGTCGATCAGGACGGCCACGTCGTTGGTCGCGTCCGTTGCTTTCTGTCCGTGCGCCGTCCCCTCCATCATCCCAGCGGCGAGGAAAGTGAGGAGAGCGAACAGCGGCCGCCTCCCTCCATCTTTGGCGCGAGCTTTGTCGACGAAGCTCGCGACAAAGCTTCTGCGTGATGGAAGGAAGGAAGAAAGGAAGCGGGGCAGCCGCCCCGGCTTGAACCCATCCGTGTGCTGTTTCGCGCATGCCGGTTGTCTGTTCATTGTGGATTCCTCTCGCGTTGTCCGGGTGACCCGGTGACGCCGTGTGTGCCCCTCAACCCCTGCCTACGCTCTTCACGGCATGCCAGTTATTATGGCACATCTCCGCTGAAAAGACCATGAATGGGCTTGCAGAGTTGTTGTATACTCTGGCAAACTGTCTTCCATGAAGTCCAGCACTTACGGACACGGTTGGCACGGGTTGGGCAAAGGGATCAACCCCGTGTTGCTAGCCGCCATGCACATGAGCAGGCCCTACGCCGGGCTCCATCGTTACAAGCATCCGGCATGGGTGGTGGATTATGCAGTCAATACGACGGGCCGCGTCCGCGTGGCATCGCGCACTCGCCCCTGGCGCCCCCGTCTGGCCGGCACGCTGCACCTCTATCCGCCGGGCACGATCTATTGGGAGGATTACCCCGCAGGTGGCAAGGCCCTGTGCGAATTCGCCTTTGTGTATTTCCTGGGCGGCGAGGCGGCCGGGCTTGACCCACTGATCGATTCGGGCGCCGGCTATGCCCGGTTCTTGGATCCGGAGGGGCTGGCGGGGCCGCTTCTCGAAGAAATCGCGCAGATCGGTCAGATGAGCGGGAATGACGGCTTCTGGCAGGCGCAGGCGGCGCTGTGCAGGCTGATTGACCGCTTGCGCAAGAGCGAGCGGACGGAAGAAGACGAGACCCGTCTGATCGGGCACCCCGCACCGACGACGGTGTCTCCGTTTGTGCAGGCGGCAGATGAGTACCTGTCCGCGCACCTTGCGGGTCCGGTGTTACTCGCGGATCTGGCGCAGCACCTCCACGTCTCGGTTTCGACCCTCTCCCACAGCTATCACGCGGAGACCGGCGAGACGCCGATGAGTCGCCTCATGCGATTGCGGGTGAACCAGGCCAAGACCCTGCTTGTGAGCGGACAGACACTCAGCGCCATCGCGGAGGCCACGGGATTCAGCGACATGGCCCATCTGTCGCGCACCTTCAAACGCGCCGAGGGCGTATCGCCGCGGGAGTATCTGCGCGCCCTGACGCGCTCTGGGTCGTGAAATTTCTGTTGACGATTACGGCGACGATTACGGTGGACGACTGAGAAAGCTCTCCTCGTCAACCGTAATCGTCGCCGTAATCGTCAACCGACTGACTTCAATCGCCGGCTCCTGATGCCCAAGGCGGCAGCGGGCGCATCCCCGTTTCACTGACCTGCGATCGCCCGCCACTACCGCACCGGTCGGCGCGTGAGCGGGTAGAGCGGGATCTACGAGACCGCTCACGCCGTCTGCGCGGTCCGATACGTCCCGCGCCACCGCTGCCGCGTCAACCGGGGCGCTAGCCCACGTCACAGGGCCGTCCACAGGATCGCCCGCTTGACAGGTCAGTGAAACGGGGATGCGCCCGGCGGCAGCGGGCCACTCCATCCGCTCTGTACATCCCCTCCGTTTTCTGGCATTGTATATCGTGTTTCTCAACTTGTAACTACTCAGGACACGTCTCGCGACGTCAAAAACCGGTGAACGACTACGGCGACGACTACGGATAACGAGGGGAATTCAGAATTCGTCCACCGTAGTCGTCGCCGTAGTCGTCCGCCGACCTGTACCACCTGAGCAGTTACCGCCGTTCTGAAATTACTCCAAAAAGGACTCTCCCATGAGCGTTGCGCTGGATCTGTCTTCTTACTGCACCCATGTGCCGCTGATGGCACGCATGCGTCTGGATCTGTTTACGGAGCGGGCCTTCCGCCTGCGCCTGTCGCGCATGCAGGGCGCCGATCCGTTTCCGCCCGCCTACGAAATTCCGTTTGCCGTGGGCAAGCACACCAACTGGGCGCCCGTACCGTTCACCCGCACTGAGACGGACGAGGACGTGGTCGTCACAACCGCCGTCCTGTGCATCCGCTTCGCCAAGTTCGACTTCCGGTTCACGGTCTGGACCGCCGACGGCTCCCAGCGCATCTACCCCTCGGGCGGGCCGGTGTATGGCATGTTTAAGGATGGCTACACGCTGTTTGACTCGGCCAGCGCGTTCGGCGAAGACAACCTGAACGATCCCAATGCCCACTGGTTCTTTAATCCGGAGACCGGTCGCTACTGCGACACCTACCTCGCGCCATCGTCCGAAAACTCGGAGCACCGCTGGGACGAGATCCACGACCAGTTCTTCCTCTACGGGCCCGACTACCCGACGCTCTTCGCGCAGATGAACGAACTGGTCGGACCGGAACCGCTCCCGGAGAAGAAGGCCTTCGGCTTCTTCCAGACGCAGCACTTCGCCGAGCACGGCTCACAGCAGCGGCTGATGACCGTGGCGCGCGAAATGCGCCGGCGCGGGATTCCCTGCGATACGCTGATCGTTGATTTCGAGTGGGGCGACGCCGTCTTCACGGACAAGGGGCCTCGCATGGGCGAGGGCCTCGACTGGGCGCCGAAGTACAAGACCCCCCTGACACCGCAGGAGATGGTCGCGGAGCTGCGCGCCATGCACTTCGACGTCATGCTGATCTACCACAGTGCACCCAAGTTCCCCAACCGCGCGCATCAGGCCTGGACGCAGAAGGAGTACATGGAAGAGGTCTGGTGGTCCAAGCTGCGCGAGCGCATGGCCGAGGGGGTCCGCGGCGTCTGGCAAGACACCCGCCGCAACGACATCACCGACTCCGTGATCTACACCGGCATGCAGAAGGACCTCGGCCCGGAACGCCGCGCCCTGATGCTCGGTGCCTACGAGATGTTCCGGGTCCGCTGCTGGGACAACCTCCCGATCAAGCGTTGGCCGTGGGACCACCTGATCGGTGCCCGGCGCTATCCGATGGATTGGGTCGGCGACTGCGCCTACGACTGGGATGAGCTGAAGTGGCAGGTGCGCGCCATCACCAACACCTACGGCAGCATGCGCGGCTACAGCTACATCACCACCGACTCCATGGGGCTGGACTGGAAGATCCAAGCCCGCTGGCTGCAGTTCGTCGACTTCCTGGCGTTCTCCCGCTCGCACACCGCCAAGCCGTGGGATGGCGGCATGCCGTCGTGGAATATGGCTGACTTGATCCGCTACGACAAGGTGGCGGAGAAGACCGAGGCCCCGCAAGAGCTCGGGCCGACCGACCGTCCGACCGCAGAAGAAAGCATTCGCAAGCACCACTTGCTTCGCTACCGCCTGCTGCCGTACCTCTACTCACACGCCCTCCTGAACTACCGCACCGGCATGCCGATCTGTCGGCCGATGCTCCTGGCGTTCCCCGGCGACGCCACCTGCAATGCCGACCAGTGGCCGTACCAATACCTCTTCGGCAGCGAGCTGCTGGTGGTGCCGGTCTGTGCGGACGTGACCACCTTGCCGATCTATCTGCCGGCGGGCGGACGCTGGATGGACTGGTGGACCGGCCGCGTCTACGAGGGCGGGCAAGTGATCAACCACGACGTTTCCGACGTTAATGTGTTGCCGCTCTTCCTGCGCGAAGGCGGCGTGCTGCCGATGCAGCAGGAGTGCCAGTGGATCGAGAGCGGTGCGGCACCGGAGGCGCTGAGCCTGACCGTGTTCGCTCCTGCGAACGGAAAAAGATCCCGGTTCGAACTGCTGGAAGACGACGGCACCTCGCTGCGCTACCAAGGCGGCGAGATTGCGACGACACCGGTTGTCTGCTCCGCCGATGCGACCGGGTTGCGGATCGAGGTTGGCCCCGCGGCGGGGACGTATCGTGGCGCACCCGCGCAGCGGACGTGGGATCTGGAGGTGCGGGCCCTGACGGCGGCGCCCAAGCGGGTGCTATGCGGCTCTGAGGCGCTGACGCGCGCCGAGGGCGGCGCGGCACCGGGCACCTGGTCGTGGGATGCGGCCAGGGCGATATTGACGGTCCGGGGGCGCTCGACCGCCGCGACGGGCAGTGTTGTTTTTCAGATAGGCTGATTTGGAGTGGGTGGGATCAAGCGACGGAAGACAAAGGGAGAACAAGCCAATGGCAATCATACCGTGTCGAAAACCGTGGAAGGGAACCATGACCGGGCGGGAGCGGTTCAACGCCCAAATGCACTATAAGCCGTTCGACCGTACCGTGAATATGGAGTTCGGTTACTGGGAAGAGAACTACCAGCTCTGGTCGATGTTCAAGAAGAACGGGATCAACAACGAGTGGGAGGCCGCTTACTATTTCGCCTTCGACCGTATTGAAGGGATTGGGGGGTGCACGTGGATGAACCCTCCTTTTCCGTCGCAGGTCGTTGATGAGACCGAGACCACGCGGATCATGATGAATGGCGACGGTCTGCTGGCCGAGGTGCCGAAGGACGGACACGACACGATCCCGCATTACATCAAGGCCAGCATCGTCACGCCGGATGACTGGAAGCGATGCAAAGAGGAGCGGTTCCGCCGGGACGATCCGGCCCGCAAAATGGACGTCGCGTGGCTGAAGAACGCCCATCCAAACAACCGTGACTACCCGCTCGGGGTTTCCTGTGGCTCGATGATCGGGATGATCCGGAACGTGCTGACGTTCGAAGGGCTGGCCTACGCTTGTTACGACTATCCGGACATGGTCGAGGACATGGTCGAAACAGCGTGCGTTCTGGTGGAGGACATGCTCGATCAGGTCCTGCCGCACATCCCATTCGACTACGCTTCCGGTTGGGAGGATATCTGCTTCAAGAACGGCCCGATTGTCTCGCTCGACTTCTTCACGCAAGTGGTGGTTCCCCGCTACGAACGTATCGGACGGAAACTGCACAAGGCCGGAATTGACCTGTGGTACACGGACTGCGATGGCGACGTGCGACCCCTGATTCCGGGCTTCCTCAAGGCCGGGATCAACTGCCTGTTTCCGTTCGAGGTCATGGGCGGCGGGCATCCGGCCGACCTGCTGAACGAATTCGGGAAGGATCTGCGGATCATGGGCGGCTTCGACAAGATACAGATGATCAAGGGCAAGGATGCCATCAAGGCCTACATGAAGACACTCGTGCCGCTCGTGGAGCGCGGAGGCTACATCCCGTTCTGCGACCACCGCTGTCCGCCAGACGTAAAGGAAGCAGACTATCTCTACTATCTGGACCTGAAGGAGCAGATGTTCGGAATGAAGGCGTGAAAGCCAAGACAGTCAATGCTGAGAACCAAGCTTCACACTCACCCCCCGGCAGTCCGAAACTCCTTGCAGGCCTTCACGTAGGCCTCCACGTTCGCCCACGGCACTTCCGGTTCGAGCAGATGCGTGGGGCAGCAGTACAGCCCGCCGGCCGGGCCGGCGAGTTCCAGGTTCTTGAGGACCGTCGCGCGCACATCCTTCGGCGTGCCGAACGGCATGGTGGTCTGCGTGCCGAGCGTGCCGTTGAAGGAGAGCTGCTGGCCGTATTTCTTGTGGATCCGGTCGAAGGGCATGCACTCCGGCTGGACCGGATTAAGGATATCAATGCCGGCCTCGATCAGATTGGGAATCAACGGCTCCACGTAGCCGCAACTGTGATAGAAGACCAGGATGTCCGGCTTGATCCGCTTGACGGTGGCGATCACTTTGGTCAGGCGCGGCTGCAGCCAGGTCCGGTACATCTCCTGCGACATCATAATCGTGCTCTGCATACCGATGTCATCACCGAGTTCCACCACGTCCGCGCCGGCTTCTGCGTAGAGCGCCAGATGCTGGCAGGCGATGTCCGTGATCGTGTCGAGCATGAACGTAGCCTTCTCGTCCTCCAGGGTCATGTCCATCATCAACTGGGTCATGTCGCGGATGTACCAGGCGGTTTCCCAGATCGTGCACTGCACGGAACCTAAGGCCGCCAGCCCTTTGGCGTGGGCTTCTTCCACCGCCTGGCGGATATGGCCGGTGTCCAGGGTATTTACCTCCGGGAACGGATAAGCCTGCAGCTCTTCCAACGACGTGGCCCGGCCCAGCGGGTGCCGCATGTAAGTCATGTGCTTGGCCGCCTCGCTCCCCGGTTCATTCGCCACACCGTAGGCGTTGAAGGTGGTGCCCGGCTTTAAAGGCGTATCGAAGTAGCGCGTCCAATCGACAGGGTTGCGCTGCTTGTACTCCGGCCACGGCAGCCAGGCGAGACAGAACCCCTCCGGGTAGTCGAAGTACTCCTCCTTCGGCGTGTCGCCGGCGATCTTCCGGTAGGTTTCCTGAAGCGACGGGCAAAGGCCGAACCCCACAGGCGCGTGCTGATACCCCGTGCGCCGGTACATACCCAGTAGATTTTCCCGTGCTGTCATGCTCTCCGCTCCTTGTTGTTCCAATGTTTGCGCGTGTAATCCAGGTACTGCACGATCATGTCAGGATTGATGTTGGCCGGGATGTGATTGCCAACCGCCCAGATCAGGCCGCGGCACTTGGGTATCAGGGCGATGGTCTTGTCGATCTCCGCCTTGACCTGCTCCCAGGTGCCGAAGGTCATGGTGCGGCAATCCACGGCGCTGCCCACGAGGCAGGTGGTGGCACCAAAGTGGTTCACGACCCACTCAAAATCATTGCAGGGCTCGAAGATGAACCCGTCGGCCCCGGCCGCACGGATATCCTCCATAAACATCTCCCACTTGCCGTCGCTGCAGAAGAGCACTTTCTTCCCCTTCTTGTGCAGCATGCTCCAGATCTCCCGGTAGAGCGGAATGATCACGTTGCGGTAGAACGGCGGATCCAGGAACGGACCCTCGGTCCAGACAAAGTCGTCATGCTGAATAAAGACCTCGGCGGAAGTCTCTGCGTGCGCCGTCATGTAGTGCAGCGTGCGCTTACCGAAGCTCTGCAGCACCTTGGCAAAACGCTCCCGGTCTGCGGCCGCCGTCAACAGCATATCCCAGCCAAAGGCCTGCAGCGCGCCGGAGATCACGGTGTTGTAGATGCCGCCGGTGCGCACCTGATCCGGCAGAGCCGCCATGCCATCCTGATAGCTCTTTTCGTAGAAAGCCACCAGCGCCTCGTGATCCGGTAGCCCATACTCCCGGCAGGCGTCAAAGTTGAGCACCTCCTCCACATCCTGGAAGGGACAAAGGGAGGCCGCGGTCAGGTCCGATCCGTCCTTGGCGTACTCCGCATGCCCCATATTCGTGATGCGCCCTTGGCCCCAGGGGTCAGGCCCTTCATTCGTACACCATGCAAAATCAATATCCAAATTGTTGTAGAACGTGCGCCAGCGGTTCGGGTCCCCCTCCGGTCCCATAAAAGCGGCAATCTGCGGCGCGGCCAGCGAATACTCCAGCGAGTATTCCGTGTGCCCGGGACGTGGCGTGGGTTTCAGGTTGATGCTGTCCATTCCGATCGTGTGGCTCATGCGGGTCTCCTTGTCGTTGTGGAATGTTACTGGATCCGTCGCGCCAGTTTGGCCAATTGATCCACGGTGTCCGGGCCGAGACCGCCCTCTTGGAAGATGCCGACGTTGAACGTGACGCCGCCTCCGACAGACTTGAAGTCGCGTACCACGGTCTCGAGATCCGCTAGGGTGTAAAGCGGTTTCTCCATCTGGTGCGGCTTGGGGGCCACCCACGGAAAAGCCGGATTCTGCCAGTCCGGGTTAAACGGAATGCCGGTTTCCCACATGCAGTCGATCGGCAGCAGGGCGTGCCAGATGCACGTGGGCGGCGGCTGCGGCAGTGGGAGCGTGCACACATGGCCGGTGCAGTCCGTAACGCCGCGTCCCATGGCCGGCTTGTGCGAGGCCTTCCCCTGAGGCAGGGGCGTCAGGATGTCGGTCCCGCGGCCGTAGCGGATCTTGCCCTTCAGCAGGAACTCCGATTCGCCGGACAGATAATCCTGACCCGGAATCACGGGCTGAGATAAGCCGAGGCAGATGGATCCGTTGTTGAATGTCACCGCCGCATTCGGGTTGCCGGCGCGTGCGGCGCGGAGTTTCTTGACCATCCCGTCGTGGAACTCCGGAGCGGTGGAGCCACCGTCGAACCACCAGCCGTCCAGATGCTTGCCAAACCGACGCGCGTACTCCTCGATAACGGCCGTGTGCTGCAACTGAAACGCCTCTTCAGACAGATCAATGGGACCAAAGGAGAAGTCCTTTTTTCGGAGCACGGGCGGTATGTAGGCGATAAAGCGGCGACCGAGTTTCTTGACTTCCTTGGCGACTTCCAAGATCAGATCGCGCCGGGTGCAATGTCCGGGACCGGCCAGACGGTCAATGACGCTGTTCGGGCTGGCGTATCCGGAGCCTTGTCCGATCGTGAAGATCAGCCAGTCGGCCTGGGTGCGGCGAAAATCCTTGATGAACCGGGCGAGATCGAACCGGTCCGCGGCCTTGTCGATATCCTCGATGCGCTTGCCGTATTGCGCCGGGGTTTTCGGCACGCACCAGTGAACCATCACGCCGAACTTCCCTTGCTTCATCCATGACGCCCGTGAATCTTTCATGATCGAGTCTCTTCCAATTAAGGGTTCTCTAAAAGCCGATGATAGTACCTCGTCTGACCGGGAAGGTCAAGAATCGCCGGGCCCGAAAAAATTCTATTGTCTTACGTTCTCACATCCGGTACCGTTCTAGCTCGTGAACGCTCGGTTCTCTTCATGGCGGGGACCCGCCGAGCCGCATTTGAAAAGACGGAGGACAACACATGACCAAACGCACCCTTCACATGGCCCGGATCAAGCCCGAGTGCCTGGACGCCTACAAGACCTACCACCGGCAGGTCTGGCCTGAGCTGGAAGCGGTTTACCGGAAAGCAGGCTTCACCGAGTTGAGCTGCTTCCTGCACGACAATCTGCTGGTGATCTATCTCGAATACGACGAGGCCCTTCATGCCGCCTCCAGCGCGTGGCTGGACGCGAACGACGTGCAAGTCAAGTGGCAGGCGCTGATGAAGCCGTTGGGCGATCCCGAATTTCAGAAGCTGGATTTCGATGAAGTCTATCGGATGAAGAAAGAGGCGTGAGGGGAAGAACCCGTCAGAGTGCCGGGGGCCGTCCGACCCGGCTAAAAAGGACGCGGGGACTCGATGACTCGGTGGCGCCGTGATGAACCGCCTGGTCCGGGCGTCATCGGGTCACCGAGTCGTCGCGTCAACCAAAGGCCATATAGCCCCGGGGCGTCTCCCTCACACGCCGGTCTCGAGCTTCTCCAGCGGATCCTTCGCCCAGATGCAGGTATTGGGCGTGGCATTGCCCGCGTATCGTGCCCAGCGCGCGGCGTTGCCGATCACCTTCTGCACGTTTGCATTGTGGTAAATCGGGTAGGTCTCGTGGCCCGGACGGAAGTAGAACACCTTTCCCTTGCCGCGTTGCCAGCAGCAACCGCTGCGGAAGACCTCGCCGCCTTCAAACCAACTGATGAAGACCACATCGTCCGGCGTGGGGATGTCGAAGAACTCGCCGTACATCTCCGTCTGCTCCAGCTCGAAGAAGTCGCCGATACCCTCCGCAATCGGATGTCCGGGGGTGATGACCCACAGGCGTTCCTTCTCGCCCGCCTCGCGCCAGCGCAGGTTGCCGGTGGTGCCCATCAGCTTGCGGAAGATCTTGGAGTGGTGCCCGGAATGGAGCACGATCAAGCCCATGCCGCGTTCCACCACGTGCCGGTGGACCCGCTCCACGATCTCGTCGCTCACTTCGCCGTGGGCGCAATGTCCCCACCAAGTCAGGACGTCGGTGTTGGCCAACACCTCTTCGGTCAGACCGTGCTCGGGGTCGTCCAGCGCCGCCAGCCGGGTGATGCAGCCCTGCTTCTGCAGCGCGTCGGCAATGGTCTTGTGCATGCCGTCGGGGTAGATCTTCTTGATGTGTTCGTGGGTCCGCTCATGGCGGAATTCGTTCCACAGGGTCACGCGGATCTTGGTATTAGACATGGATTGTTCTCCTGTTCGTTGTCGGTTACTTCTTGAAACGGATTTCGCGCCCTTCGGCCGCACTGCGGTAGAGGCCGTCGAGGATCATCTGCACACGGACACCGTGCTCGGCCGTGGCCAGCGGTTCGCGGTTCTGCAGGATGCTGTCGATGAAGTCGTGGTAGGCGTTGGGAGGTTGCGTCACGGCCTGATCCAGCACTTTGGTGTAGAGGTTGCCGCCCTCCTCGGTGTAGATTTCGGCCGTGAAGTCGTACGTGCCGTTGCGGTTTTTCTGCACCAGACCACCCTTGTCGCCGTAGAGCGAGGTGACCATGTGTTCGTTCTCGTTGTTGTTGAGCGCCCACGAGGCCTCGACGATCAGTGTGGCGCCGTTGTCGAACTTCACGATCCCGGCGGCGAGATCCTCGACGGAGTAGTGCTTCTTCTGCTCGATGGCCTTGCGCGCGGCGATGACGTTATAGGTGCTGCCGCTGACCGAAACCGGGCGGGGGTGCCCCATCAGCCACAGGGCCAGATCAATGCGGTGTACGCCCAGATCGATCAGCGGTCCGCCGCCCGCCAGATCCTTGTTGCCGAACCACCCGCCAAACCCCGGCATGCCGCGCCGGCGGTGCCAGACGGTGCGGCCGAAGTAGATGTTGCCGATCAGGCCGGAGTCGACCTGCTGCTTAAGCGCAAAGCTCATGGCGCTGAAGCGGTAGGAGAAATTGATCGCCAGCTTCTTGCGGCACGTCACGGCCGTTCGCTGCATGGCCAGCGCCTCCGGCAGCGTCATGGCCATCGGCTTCTCGCACAGCACGTGGCACCCGGCCTTCAGCGCCGCCAGGGTGAGCGGCGCGTGGAACTTGTTCGGCGTGGCTACGCTGACCACGTCCAAACCGGCGTGCTTCAGCATGTCCTGCGCGTCCGTGTAGGTCTGCGGCACTTTGAATTCAGCCTGCGCTGCCGCCAGCCGCCCTTCGTCCAGATCGGCCACCGCCACCAGCTCGCACGCGGGGTGGCTCTGATACCCGTGTATATGTCCGCGTCCCATGCCGAGACCAATGACGCCGCAGCGCAACTTTCGATTCGTCGTTTTACGCATACTGGATTTCCTTCCTTCGCTTTTCTGCCAGACCCATAACAGACAAAACCTGCACGCTTATCCCTTGCATTGGGGACATCATTATGTATAATTTATACAAGTTCAACTGGTAAATCAGGGATTGAACCGAAAATATATGGACAAAACATGTAATATTACACAAGCCGATTCAGCGGCGGCTGTCCATCACTTGACGCAGCAGACACTGGCCGCGCTCGTACACCGGATCGCTTCCGGTGACATGAGCGGCGTGCATATTCCGCTGGCCACGCCGTTGTTTTGCGACCGTGGCAAGGGGAGTCATTACCACTCCCGCCCTGAGCTGTTTCTGCAGGTCAGCGGCGCTTCGCGCATGCGACTGACGACCGGTCTGGTTGTTTGCGAAGCGCCCGGTCTCCTGCTGATTCCCCGGGGCGTGGCGCACCATGAGTCGGCGGATTCCACGACGTCGCCGTTCTGCAATCTGGTCTTCATGCATGGCCCCGGCTATTTCAGTTATCACGCAGGCTTGCCCTGTGGGACGTCGCATGGGGGCATCACGTCGATCAGGATCGGCGGATCGTGCAACGCCGCGCATGTCTATGGCAGCCAGCTTTATGGCTATCTGAGCGAGGCGGCTGATCTTGTGACCGCCGGTCATCCGGTGTCTCATCCGGTGGTGCAGGGTCTGCTGCTGACCCATCTGGGGCTGTTGCAGGTCATCGTCGAGCAAACCGCGCAGCGCCCCCGGAGCGCGGAATCGGCCCTGGTGTCTCGCTGCCGTCGTCTCGTCCAGGAACACTTGACGGATACACGTCTTTCCGTGCAGCACCTGGCCGGCCAGTTGCGCTGCACGCCGGACTATCTCTCCAACCGTTTCCACCGCGATGGCGGCGTACGGTTGACCGCGCATGTCAACCACGAGCGCTGCCACCTGGCCCGGCACCTGCTGCGCACAACCCAGTGGAATATCAAGGAGATCGCCGCGCGCTGCGGCTATGCGGACCCCGGCTACTTTTCCCGGGTGTTCTCGCAACTAGAAGGTACGAATCCACGGGAATTCCGGGCCGCCGAAGTGCGTCGTGAGACCGGCGGAGGGCGGAAGAATGAGTCCGGCGGGACTCGCTGAATCTACGGCAAAACGCATACACCCAGCTGTATTATGCATGAGTTGAACAAAACAGGGAGATGTTTTAGTGCTAGCTTGCGTTTATGTGGCCGGTGCTGTAAGTTTTTTGACGGAAATAGGAGCCTCCTATGAATGACCAACGAGAGTCGGACAATGCGAGGACACTTTCGGGCGGAAATTCCCCGCGATCGCCGCGCATCGCCCGTGTTGTGTCATGGTCGCTGATGCTGCTGGCCGCCGGGTGCGTGACGCCGGACAGTGAGCGTACGTTCAATACCGTGGATGAGGCGCTGTGTCCCGGCCTTGCGGCGCCGGGGACGCATGGCCGTGGCACCACGCCTCTGCCGGGCGGGCGCTTGCAGGCGTTCATTGAAAGCGCCTCGTGCTATGCAAGTCTGCCGCGTCACGCGCATCAACCGCACTTCCGACTGGCTCCGGTACAGGATCGACCCAAGTATGTTCGCGGCACGCAAGAGTACCCCGGCAAGTTCTTCTGGATTCAGGACGGCGAGCAGCGGATCGGACTGCTGAACCTGGTGGTGGGCGAGATCGAGATGTTCCGGGCCTTTCCTCCAGACGGCGGAACCAACGTGGAATACCGGATGCCTGTGATTCACGGTTGGGAGACATTTCAGGGACCGCGCATCGTGATCTCGGCCCAGGGGACATGGACAAACCAATACGAGATCGTACGCCTGCCGGACGACGGTACCGCGCTCCGGCTCCGCTATCGCGAGAATAGCGACGGACAAACGCCCGTCGAAAATCGCTTTGCGCTGCGGTTTGACCCTGTGCTGGGCTATCTGTGGGATTGCGAGGTCGAGGTGCGGATGAAGAAGCCCCGTCGCTTCGAGTACGCTAATCTGCTGCCCAACGGCGTGGCGGATTCGCGCGACGACCGCAAGCGCTACCAGAAGAGCGTCTGGACACGGCGCGATGGCGCCGTCTGCTACCTATATCAGAATCCGCGGTCGTTAATACACGGCTACGGCAGCGCATGGGCCGAACCGCCGGCGGACGGCGGATTTCTAGGGTTCGTGACCGAGCCTGACATGAATCCGTTCGTGGAGATCGTGTGGTCGCCGCCGCTGACCTTTCTGACGTGCCCCGTCTGGTACGATCAGCATATCATTGCACTGGCGCCCAAGGAGCAGGGCGCGGACGGTCTCTATCGCATCATGGCTGCGTACCGGTTTCTCAGCCTGCCGCTGCCGCTGGCCAGGGAATTGGAGGATGCCGCACGCATCACGCCCCCGAAATCGAAGGACGAAGGTCCGCTGGGGTTCCGGCAAAACGTGGTGAACGATCTGGAGACTCCGGTTCCCGACGGCGTGCTCTACAACGGGTGCATCTGGAAGTACGGCGCGGCATATGACCGCACGATCGGACATTCCGGCACGCATTCTATACGCGTCAGCGGCGGCAACGTGGCGCAACCGGCGCACGGAGGGCCTCTGCTGCACGTGGAGCACGGGAAACGCTATCGCCTCAGCGCTTGGGTCCGCACCCGCGGGGTTACCGGCAAGGGTGCCTGCCTGCAGGTGAAGCCGCGGGTGGATGTCGACACGGCCGTCTCTTCCCCGTCGCTGACCGGCGACCAGGAGTGGACTTTGCTCACTGTGGATTTCGTGCCGCCGGAGGGGGAGAGCTTCGCCGTGCCGGGGCTGGTGGTCGACGGGCGTGGCACCGCCTGGTTCGACGACATCGCGCTGATGGAACTGGATCCGGCGCATCTGTGAACAGGGAGTCCGGCCGCGCCGGGTGTACGCATCGCAAGGAAGAGGAACGAGCATGATATACGAGCAACTGATTGACCGTCGTGACACATTTATCGGGCCCCGGCATTGGCTGGGAAATCTCCGCTGGGTTGCGGAGGAAGTGGACGGGGAGGGGTATTTTGTTTTTCGCACAGCTCCGACCAATACCGGGGAGTGCGACCAGTGGAAGGTGGCCTTGCTGGAGGCGGGCGCGTTCAGCGACATCGCGATGGATGAGGAGAAGAAGAAAGCGGGATCCCCGGCGGCGAACCGGGAGCCGCCCTCAGCGGTGAGGACTTTCTTCGGCCTGAAAGTGGACGGTATCGGAAAGCCGGAAACGTGCGCCTACCGCCCGGACGGCGTCGAAATCGTTGCGGGGTCGGGCCGGCTCTCCCTGTTCCTTCCGTATGAGCGCTACGGGGCCGTCGTGGAAGGGACGCTTGCGCCGGATGCCAGGCTGGCATTTCTGTCTCGAGCAGAGACCGGCCGTTATGCGGCGGCGCACATTCGCTTTTCCGTCGAACACACGCCGGGGCGCATCCTCTGGAATGATGGCGCCTATACGGTGGTCTTTCGCTATGCGGGACAACTGAAGCCGCACGAGGGCGGTGGCTTTGACCTCGCTGCCGCGGCGGATGGAACCCTGCGTCTGGCGGTGGCCTTTCACGTGGACAAGGGACAGGCGCTGGCCGAGGCTGAGGCGCTGTTCTCCGATCCCGCCGGCGTGCGAAGCGAGAGTCGGACGGCGTGGGAGGACTACCTGGCCTCGTGTCCCGTGGCGCGTTTCCCCGGCGGCTACACTTGGAAGAAGCCCGACGGAACGGCCGTCGCCTACTCTGCCGATGAGATCGTGCGGCGCCAGTACTGGCAATGGTGCGTGACGCTGGTCAACGTGTATGATTTGCCATTCAACGATCTCAAGGCTTACGTGGCGCCGGACAAGACGATCTGGTTCGGCGTCTGGATCAACGACGGTGGCGAGGCGCTGTTCGGGCTGGCGCACACCAACCGGCACGGTTTGGCGCGCAAGTGCCTGATCGAGTATGTGCGTACCGCCGTTGGCGCGGACGGGACGGTGTGCTGGTACCTGCATGCAACCGGCGTCAGATGTCTTGGAAACCCCGGTGACTCGGGCTTTTTCTCGCATGGCGTGCCGATGTTTGTCACGGCGCTCGCAGAATATGTGGAACAGACCGGCGACCTGTCGATTCTGGACGAGCCGGCCGGGGAGGGGGGCACGGTCTGGGAGAAGATCCGGCGCTACATGCGCAAGGTCTATGAACACCGCGACCTCGATAACGATGGAATGGTCGAGTGGCGCAACCTCTGGGAAGGCGGCTCGGACGACAAGGTCGGCTGTTTCTTCAGCCAGGCCAACTTGAAAGAGTGGATCTATACCGTGACCACGCAGGACCCCGACGTGGTGACGTCTTTCTACCGGGAAAACCAGCGGCCGCAGACGAATTTCTATGAAACGAATTTCTTCCTGAGTGCGCTGCGCGCGCTGGAGCGGATGGCCCGGTTGAAGCGGGACGACGCCACCGCCCGCACCGCCAGCGAGCGTTTTGCGGCCACCTGCGCCACGGTGGAAAGCCGCCACTGGCACGAGCAGGATGGTTTCTACTACGACTGGGATGTCACGGCCGGGGCGCTGATCCGCGTCAGAAACCACGACGCCTTTTATCTGCCGTATTTCCTGAGCAACCCGGCGCGCGCCAAACGGCTTTTCGAGCATCTGGACAATCCGGAGGAGTTCGCGTTGCTCTACACGCCGACCCTGGCGAAGAACGAGGCGGGCTTTCGGCCGCACGGCTATTGGAGCGGCGGCCACTGGCCGCGCGAGATGGTCTACATCGCCCGCTCGCTGGCGGCGTGCGGTCGGCGCGAGGCGGCCGTGGAATTGCTCATCAAGGCCATCTGCTGTGCATCGGGCAAAGTCATACCCGAGAACCTGAACCCGATCACCGGCGAAGATGCCACCCACGTGACCGGCATGGCGTACAATGCGGTGAACGTGCTCGAGCTGGTGAAGCTGGCAGACGTCAATCCAGCTCGATCACCACCGTGCGCAGGGCGGGGTTGAGAAGCGTGCGGTTGACTTCGAGCAGGGCGGGGTAGAGCTCGGGAGGCAGGAGCGCGGGCGTGTTCTGGATGCGGCGTTCGTAGCGGAGGGTACGGGCGCCGTCGGCGGCGGTCTCGAGGCGGCTGGCGCCGGTGACCGATCCGGCGTCGCCGGGGAGCGTCAGCGCGACGGCGGGGGGCTGCACGGGGATGTGAGCCGCGAGGCCGACCGGCAGGGTGACCGCGCAGGTCCAGAGGTGTTCGCCATCGGCGCCGAGGAGCATGGGACTGAACCGGCGATCGGCGCGCAGGGGGACGGCCGCCGACGGGACGTCGGGGAGGATGAGGGTCAGAGCCTTGCCGTCGCGCACGGCGTAACGCGCGGCCCGCACGATGAAGGTGCGGAAGCCGGGATAGGCGTCGAGATCGGTCACGAGGTCGCCGACCGCTTCGGCCGAACGGGAAATCCCGCCCACGAGTTCGAGGTGGTGGCGGCGGCGCTCTTCGGGCGGCATCTCGGCGTATTGCCTGCGGAAGAGGCCGCAGGCGGGGCCGAAATACCAGTTGGTGACGGTGATCCGGGCGGCGCCGTCGGCGTCCAGCGCCAGGTGCCAGTCGGATCGGGATCGGGCGTGGAATGCGGGAGCGGTCTCCACGCGCGTTTCGCGGCCGTCCAGCATCAGTAGGGGATGGTCCTCAAAGGCGGTCGTGCCTAGGACGCTGTATTGGTCGCCATCGCCCAGATAGAGCGGCGCGGCATCGGTGGAACGGCCGAACAGGCGGGCGAGCAGGCCCGGTCGGCGATGGACCCGGACCAGCGCTTCGCTGAAGCCCAAGATGCCTTCAAACGGGCGCGCGGCGGAGTAAAGGGAGAGTGGGCGCTGGCGCTGGGGATTCACCAAGACGGGTTCGGCGTCAAAGCCAGCGGCGCGGAGCATGGTGGCGAGGAGGATGCAGCGATCGGCGCTGTGGCCATAGCCCTCGGCGAGCGTCTGGTCGGCGGGAGAGACGGCGCGCCCGGCCGGGAGGGTCGTGAAGGCGGGGCCGGCGGGGCGGATGGTTCGCAGCACGAAGTCGCGGATGGCGAGCAGGGCGGCGTCGGGCGAGTCCGCCTCGTGGGCGAGGATGCGGGCCTGGGCGGCGGCGGCGGTCTGGCCGCGCATGGCGCGGGCGAAGGCGGCGCGCGTTTCGGCGAGTCCGGCATCGGAGGCGCCGGCTGCGGCGAGGAGGGTCGGCTTGAAGGTCCAGCCCGGCGGCAGGCCCGGTTCGCGGATGATGGCGGCCTGCGGTCCGGCGACCCAGCGCCGCACGGTGCGGCCGGCCTCCGCGTCAGTCGTTTCAACGAGCGATTCGGCGTGGAAGGTGCGGGTGTCGAGCGCGAGGTCGGCGGGCGCGGTGATCTCGATCGTCTCGCGGGTGACGGGGTCGAATCCGCCGAACACGGTCTGGATCGTGAAGCGGGGGGCGTCGCGCTGCGTGACGCGGGTCACGGTGGTGATGACGCTGCCGGTCTCGACGCCCGGGAGATTGACGACGAGCGTCTTCGCGGCGGGATAGCGGGGGGCGCCGCCGACCCACGGGGCGTCCATGCGGTTGATCTCCTTGCCATTCACGCTGAACACGGAGCCGTTGGCGTTGGAGACGGTGGCGCGGACCAGCTCGGAGGTCTGCCAGGCGGGGTTGTAGCCGATCATCAGCTCGGAGCACTTTTTCTTGCCGGCGTAGGAGAGCACCTGGGTGACGCGCGTCTCGGTGCGGGTCCAGGCGCGGCTGTCGACGAGGTCGTAGCGGGTGAGGACATCCAGCACGCGCACGTCGGGCCGGGCGGAGCCGCCCGTGGCGGCGAACGCCGGGCGCCGGCGCGAAGCCACCTCCATCTCTTGGAGCGACGCGCGGAGGCCGAGATACTCGACGGGGGTGAATTCGGGCTGCTCGATGCGGTAATTCAGCGTGCCACCGAGACGATCATTTCCGGCGGTGGTGACGAGGCTGAAGTGAACGCCCGGGCGGTCGAGGCGGGTCGGTTCGGGGATGCGCAGCGGCGTGCCGAGGGCGTCGCGCACGCGGATCGAGACCGTCTCCTCGACGCCGCAGGCGACGCCCGTCTCGAGGGTGTACTTGCGCGCCGGGAGGCCCGTCTGGCCGACGACGAAATTCACGTAGCCGAGGGAGGCGCCGAGCCACGGCAGGCTGGCGAGGTCGATGCCGTCGCCGCGGACCGGCCAGTTGATGACGCGGCAGGTGAGGCGGACGGTCAGGGGCTGCGCCGTGTCACGGAGATCCTCGGGGAGGATGGCACAGTCGAGCAGCTCCGCGCCGGAGAGGCGGGCTTTGATGACACCCTCGAAGAACGTGCGGCGCTCGTCGGGCGGCATGCGGACGAGGTGGTTGCGATACGTGGTGTCGTTGATGCCGTCGAAGCGAAGCTCGGAGCGGAGGGTGAGGGTGCCCGCGGCGTCGGCCTCGCCCTCCGAGGCGATGTGCAGCAGGTTACTGGCGGCGGGGACGACGGGCGAGACGCGCAGGGGGTCTCCGGCGGGCGTGGCGACGAGATAGCTGCGGTTGCAGAGGTAGGAGGGGAGCATGTCGCGGGTGTTTTCGTCGGTGGGATCCATCAGGATGTAGGGGTTGGCGGCGTCGGCCGGTTCGCGCGCGGCGGCGACGATGGCATGATTGAAGAAGGGGAGCGGGACGTCGGGATCGAGCTTGGCGCCAGCGTGGATTAAGACGGGGAACGCCTCGATACCGTTCAAGCGCAGGAGGGCGACGAGCAGGGCGGCCTTGTCGCGGCAGACGCCGTAGCGATTGGTGAAGGTCATCGAGACGTCATGCGGCTCATAACCGGGCGCCACGGCTTCGTCGGTGATGCCCATGTAGCGGATCTGCTGCGAGACAAAGGTGAAGATGCGGCGGATACGCTCGGTGCGGGAGTCGGCGCCCGCGGTGAGGCGGCCGACGGTTGCGGTCATTTCGGGGACGGTGGTCTCGATGCGGGGTTTGGAGAGGTTCCAGTACCAGCGGGAGACGGTGGGCCAGTCGGCCTGGGTGCTGAGCAGGAGGCGTTGCACCTGGGTGTGCGTCGGGGGCATATCGGGCTCTTCGAACATGCGGGGGACGTTGCGGACGGCCCAGCGGTGGCGGATGCGGCCGTCGGCGAGAGTTTCGGTGGTGGCGGCGACGGTGTTGGAGACGGACGCCCGGAGCACCTGGTGGACGAGCGGCAATCCAGGCGGGGACACAACCTCGTGATCGATCGCGAGGATGGGCGAGGTGTATTCGAGGACCGAGAAGTCCGACCAGGCGTTGGGCACGCGCGCCTTGTGCGTCATGCTGCGGGTGAGGAAGCGGCAGGTGTCGCCGACCTCCAGACCGGGGATGGAGAGGGAGAGGACCTTGTTGTTGGGGTCGAAGATATTGGATCCCATCTGGCCGGACTCGATCATCACGCGGCTCTGGCGGGCGACATCCACCGGGATCACGCGGCCCGAGGGCTTGTAGATTTCGGCACGGACGACGGAGACGGTGCCGTAGGAGACGTTGAAGGGGATCGAGCGCGAGCCGACTTCGCGGCGGCCCTTCTCGGTCAGGATCGTGACATACTCGTCGTCCCACGACTCGCCGGTGCCGTCGGGGTTGTATTGCTCGTGGACGAGATTGTAGGTCAGCACCGTGTCGGCGTCGGGAAACCGCTCGCGTGTCACGGTGGAGGCCTCGGCGATCACCGCCGCAGGATCACGCAGGGCCGGCTCGGCCCGGCCGATGGCGACGATCAACAGGGCCAAGGCGATCACGACGGACAAGAGATTGATTTTTTTCATAGGGCGCCCAGAATAACGGTTGAGGATTGATGAGCAGGCCGGTCAGTATACACACGCCAACGGACGAAAAGAAACTCCTATCTTCACCGGGTGGGTAATTGCGCATCCTCGTTGACGTCTCGCACGGGTCATGCTACCGTTTGACTGTGTCTTCGGTGCGGGTTGTTCCCGCACCCGTCGTCTGGGAGTGCTTAGGACGCGTGATTACAAAAAAGAGTTGGATGGTTATCGGCGTTGTCGTTTGTCTGCTGATCCCCGCGTTGGCGGTGTTGATCGGCCAGAACGGGTTTGCCTGGCCCGCAACGGCGACAGAATTGGACCGGGTGCTGCTGCAACTCCGCATCAGCCGGATTGCCGCGGGCTTTGTCGTGGGCGCGGCACTTTCGTGCGCCGGCGCGGTGCTACAGGCGGTGTTGCGCAATCCCCTGGCGGATCCCTATGTTCTGGGTGTGAGCAGCGGCGGCGCGGTGGGGGCGACGTTGGCCATCACGCTGGGGCTGGCAGGCTACACGGTTCTGGCGCTTCCGCTCGCGGCCTTTGCGGCGGCGATCATCACCCTGACCGTCGTCTATCGGCTGGCCTCGCGCCACGGTGATACCTCCGTCCACGGATTGATCCTCAGCGGTGTGGTCGTGAGTTCCATGTTGGCGAGCGTCCTGATGGTGATGCTTTCCTTTTCCCGCAACGAGCGGTTGCACGGCATCCTCTGGTGGATGCTCGGAAACCTGCAGATCAACGACATGCGTGTGCTGACGGGCTGCGCCGTCTGCTGTGCGGTGGCGTGTGTCGCGGCGCTGGCGCTGGCGCGGGACCTGAACGCGTTGACGTTGGGCACGGAAATGGCCCATAACGTCGGCGTGCGCACGCGTTTCGTCGTGTGTTGCGCGCTCGGAACCGCCACCCTGGCTGCCGCCGCCGCCGTGGCGCTGGCGGGGCTGATCGGATTTGTTGGTCTGATCGTCCCGCACGCCGTGCGCCACGTGACCGGCTCGGACCACCGTCGCCTGCTCCCGGCCGCAGCTCTGGCCGGCGGCGCGTTTTTGGTCGTGTGCGACACGGTTGCACGCTCGCTGGTGTCCGGTCAGGAGATTCCGGTCGGGGTGATCACGGCCCTGACCGGTGGACCGTTCTTCCTGATCCTCCTCCGCCGTCGGCGGGAGGGGTGGATCGCCTGAAACGAGGATTCAGGATCGGCAAGAATGGCGCTAAGTTAAGGGGCTATTGCCATCTTAATCTTAATCCTAATCTACTGGTGTAGAACGAATTACGATTGCTATCGGAAGCATCGCTTAGCTTAGCGCCATTCAGGACGCGCACACCATCGGGCGTCAGCGGGCCAGTGCCGCCTCGAGGATATCCACTGGCACCTCCACGCCAACCTGGACGGCGCCGATGCGGATAGGAAGGGCGAAGCGAACCGTGCCGGCGACCCGCTTCTTGTCGAGCCGGATCGCCTTGAGACAGGCGGCGCGGTCGAGACCGGGTGGCAGGTCGACCGGGAGGCCGAGTCCGCCGAGCACGGCCGCGAGGCGTCCGGCCAAGCCCGTCTCGGCCAGCCCCAGAGTTTCGGCGATGCGCGCCTCGGCAACCAGACCGATCGACACGGCCTCGCCGTGGCTGATCGCAAAGTGCAGGGCCTGCTCCACGCCATGACCGATCGTGTGGCCGAGGTTGAGCGCGGCACGAATCCCTTTTTCGTAGGGATCTTGGCAGATCGTGCGGACTTTGACGGCCAAGGCGCGTGCGACAAAGGCGTCGTCGCCGAGGATCTCCTCGGGCCGACCCGCCAGGGCGGCGCAGGCGTCGAACAGGTCTGGATCATCAATCACACCGTGCTTGACCACCTCGGCCAGCCCCGCGCGGATTTCGGCGATAGGGAGGGAGGCGAGCGTGGCGGGATCGGTCAGCACCAGCACGGGCGGATGGAAGGCCCCCACGAGATTCTTGCCTTCAGGGAGGTCGGCGCCGGTCTTGCCGCCGAGGGAGGAGTCGGCCATGGCGAGGAGGGTCGTCGGCAGGACGGCCCAGCGAACGCCGCGAAGCCAGGAGGCGGCGGCAAAACCGGTCAGATCGCCGACCACGCCGCCGCCGAGGGCGATGAAGAGTCCGCCGCGGTCGATTCCCGCGTGCTGCGCCGCCCCCCAGATCGTCTGCACCGTGGCCAGGGTCTTGTGCGTCTCCCCGGCCGGCAGGGTGTGCAGGGTGGGGGAGAATCCCGCGGCACGCAACGACGCCATGACGGTTTCGCCATAAAGCGGCGCGGTCGCGGTGTCGGCGACGACCAGCGCGGGGCAGGGGACATGCACAGCCGCCAGCAGATGTCCGGCGCAGGAGAGGCTGCCCGTCGCCACGCGAACGTCGTAGGGGTCGCCCATGCCGCTGACGTGGTACCGGCCCAGCAGCGCCTGCAGATTGCACAGATGAATCCGGGGCAGGGCGTTGGTCACGGCAAGCTGCAACGGAAACGAATCATAGTGCGGTTTGCGAGTCTCCAATAAGGTGGCGAGGTTTGCCCCGGCCGACGCGCCAGCGGCGGCGAGAAGCGGCCGGGTGCCGGGCTGGGCCGCCGTGCGAACGGCAAGCGTCTCGGCCGACGCGCGCAGGCAGACGATCCGGCCGGCGGCCTCGGCGCAGGCGCGGTTGGAATCGGCCAGCAGCGCGCCGCCGCCGAGGGCGACAACGGCCGGAGGCTCGACGCACACCGCCCGGAGCGCCGCAGCCTCCCGGATGCGGAAACCCGGCTCGCCTACGGAGGCGAAGATATCCGGTATGGTCTGGCGGGCGTCCTTGACGATCCGAGCGTCGAGATCGACGAAGGGGAGGCCCAGCGCCTCGGCCAGTC
The DNA here is from genome assembly GCA_945870025.1 of Akkermansia muciniphila. Taxonomy (GTDB): domain Bacteria; phylum Verrucomicrobiota; class Kiritimatiellia; order RFP12; family JAAYNR01; genus VGWG01. Next base: position 16,961 of record CAMBQN010000012.1, on the reverse strand, counting down.
CCCGCCCCAGCGTGGATTTGCCGGAGCCCGGGGCGCCGTAGAGGAAGATGCGGGTGACTGTGTCAGGTTGGGGCATGGACATCACGGCCAAAAAATTTTGGATTCGGAAGAGAGGCGGAGGGTGTCCACCGCGAGGGCACGGAGCGCCGCAAAACGGGGGCGGATCTCGTCGATGGAATCGCCGCCGAGCTTCTCCAGCAGCGCTCGCGCGATGACGAAGCACACGACGGCTTCGATGACGACGACGGCGCGCGGGACCGGGCAGGTATCGGAACGCTCGTAACCGGTCTGGGCGGCCGCCCCGTTGGCGGCGAGGTTGACCGACTCCTGAGGGGCGATCGTCGTGGGAATCGGCTTCATGGCGGCGCGGATAAGGATCGGCTGGCCGTTTGAAATGCCGCCCTCGATGCCGCCACAGCGGTTGGATCCCCGGATAATGCGGCCGTCCTCGGAGCGGACCGCGTCCTGCGCGGTCGTTCCGGTGCGGGCGGTGTTGGCAAAGGCGTCGCCAATCTCAAACCCCTTCATGGCCGGGACGCCCAGGACAGCGGCGGCGAGACGGCTGTCGAGCCGCTCTTCCCAGGTGGCGTACGAACCGAGGCCGGCGGGCGGGTTGAGCACCGCCACTTCAATGACGCCGCCCAGGGTGTCGCCATCCTGCCGTGCCCGGTCGATCGCTGCATCGATCGCCTCGGCTGCGGCGGGGTCGGGGCAGGACGACGCGGCGGCGCGACTGCGGACGATCCGTTGTTCGAGCGAAACGTCGTCGAGGCGGGCGGCGATGCCGCCGATGGCCGACACATAGCCGCCGACCTGGATGCCGAACGTGTCGAGCAGCGCGCGGCACACGGCGCCCGCAGCGACGCGGGCGGCGGTTTCACGGGCCGAGGCGCGCTCAAGGGCGTAACGAAAATCGTCGTAGCCATATTTCACCGCAGCCGGAAGATCGGCATGGCCGGGGCGCGGAATGGTGAAGGCCGGAATGGCGCGCCCTTTCCAATGGGCGTGGTCGCGATTGACGATTTGCAGGGCGATCGGCGCGCCGGTGGTGCGGCCGTTCATGACGCCCGCGAGAATGCGGGGGATGTCATTCTCCATCCCTTGCGCCAGCCGCGGGCCTGTGCCGCTGCCGGTCTGGCGGCGGCTCAAATCACGCGCGAGGGATTCCTCGGTGATCACGAGGCCAGCCGGTACGCCCTCCAGTATGACGGTGAGACACGGGCCGTGCGATTCGCCGGCGGTGATAAAACGAAGCGGCATGGTGATCCTCCCACGTGCGTGGCTGGCGGTGTGTAAACGAACCGCAAGGCCCCGACCGATCAAAGTTTAGGGCAAGCCAGCCCCGGGGTCAATCGCGGAAATTTTCGAAATCTACGGGGCGGCCTGATCAGTGACGGGCCTTGCATTCGTAGCGAAGCCGGGAAAAGCGGTGTCGCGCGGAATACCGCTTGCCACCGCACTCCAAGACGCTGCCGCCTGAACGAAGGGCTTCGGGACGCCGCGCAAGCCATTTTGGAGTGCGGTGGCAAGCGGTATTCCGCGCGACACCGCTTTGAGGAGGTTCGGAGAGGGAAAAGGCCGGCGGGACAAAGGGCTTCTGGACGCCGCGCGAGCCGCCCGACAAGGGGCTGTCCGGAAAGGCGATCGGCGATCCGGAGACATCGCGCTGGATAGCGTCTTGGCGGCCTGACCGAACAACCCGTTCAAGCGCGTGATCTCACTTCTTTGTCCTCACTTCTTTGTCCTTGCACCGGCTAATCGAATCTGTTTCACTCTCACCGAACACGGATGCTGGATACTGATCCGGGAGTGGTGCCCAATCAGAAACAGGGCGCGAAGCTGTTCTTGATGCATATCAAAATTCATATGCGTCAAAACGACTATGCAAGCGGTTAGAAATCAACGGATGTGTTGACGGACTTAGGGTTTTGCGGGTGCGAATGCCCTCGCTATGCGTGACGGCTATGACGATGTTCTGCAAGAGAAAGGAGAGGTGAATCAATGACGAAGAAGACCGAGTATCCTCATGCAGTACGATATGTGAACTTCCTGCTCTACAGCCTGAGTAAGGGTGACGGAACACCAATGGTGCTTCGCAAGTCCGAGTCGCTGCCAAAGATTGAGGGTGCAGATAAAGATCTGGAGGCCCCACCTCTGGATCACGTAATCAACCGACTCAAGTCCGTTGCCGGCCTGAACCCAGAGCCATATGCTGAACCCACTCGGGGCACTGTGTCACTGACCATTGGCGGGAAGGACTGCGCCGTAGAGTGTCTGTTTGACGACAGTGCGGACTGCCTGTGCACACTGAGAATGAAAGGATAGAAAGACGCACAACCACAGCCTGCTGCCTATCGCCCCTAGCGCGGCTCAGGCAGAGGCTGACGTGGGGCAGAGATAATAATTATGACAAAGAGGGAATACGTTCAAACGATCAAGGGCATCAGGGCAATGCTTGCGAGCAAAGCTGATGCTACATGCCCGTGCCCAAAAACAAAATGCGAATGGCACGGACGATGCCATGAATGTGTCCGCATCCATCGGCACTACGGTGACCATGTGCCCAATTGCATGCAGTCCATGCTTCAGAATCGCATCAGAGAGTTGGCCAAAGCAGCGGAGATGACAGCCGAACCCAAACCAAAGACTCCGGATGCATACTGGGATCACGTGAACAAAGTGGCACCCCTAAAGAAGAAAACCAAAGTCCCAACCAAGCGATGCACCAGCGGCCAGCGTTGAGCAAGTAGTTGGCCATGGATTTGTGGCCGCTGATGATCGCGAACGTCGGGCCACCGGCCTGCGGCCGGATGGGAAACAGGAATGAGCCATCCTGATCGTCCTCGTCCTCGAATCGTGAAATCGAGGACGAGGACGAGGACGAGGACGACGACGAGGACGATGGCTCCGCCGTCTCGGCGGTCTTCGCCGGAGACATCGCGCTGGATAGCGTCTTGGCCGCCTGACCGCACAACCCGTTCAGGCGCGTGATCTCACTTCTTTGTCCACTTCTTTGTCCTTGCACCGGCTAATCGAATCTGTTTCACTCTCACCGAGCGCGGATGCTGGATACTGATCCGGGAGTGGTGCCCAATCAGAAACAGGGAGCGAAGCCGGTCTTGATGCATAGCGCGGATGCCTAGCAAACCTTATATGCGTCAAAACGACTACGCAAGCGGTTAGACATCAACGGATGTGTTGACGGATTTAGGGTTTTGCGGGTGCGAATGCCCTCGCTATGCGTGACGGCTATGACGATGTTCGAGGAGATCATGGATACATGAAAATAAAGAATGTGATGCTTGCGGTATCTGTAGCGGGCTTTTGTGCAGTCGTCCTGTTCGTTAACAAGGCACAAGAGATGTGCGTGGCCGTTGGACAACTCGCGTCGGAGGATCTGACCAAGTTTACCTTCTCCCTCGCAAATCCGGATGCAGCCAACATTAAGCAGTCAATGGTGGAGCTCCACGCAACTCTGGGGACTATCTTGGTCATCAGCATCGTGATGCTTGCCTTGGTTCTCGTCGTTGGTTTGATCAAATCAAAGACCTCGAACCAAGCCTCGGAGGCGACTTCGGAACCCGCGCCGGGCGCGGGTTCCTCATCGCCTCAAGGCTGACGTTCGCAGACGCCGCATCTGTAATCCCAAGACCGGCTGCACACCGCTTACGGTCGGGCGCGGGTTGCGGACGTGACGGTCTCGATCTTGTTACGAATGCCGGCAAGATCGGGAACGAGTGTGGCGGCGCGGTGCCAGAAGGCGAGGGCCTCTTCGTCGCGGTGAAGCGCGTGAAGGGCGTCGCCGATGTGATCCAGAATCAGGCCGTCCTCCTCCGGCGCCAGCTTGGCGGCGAGCAGCAGTTGCGTCAGGGCGTCGTGCAGGCGGCCCTGACGGTAGTAGACCCATCCGAGCGTGTCGATGTAGGCGTAGGTGCGCGGTTCGTGGGTCAGCGCGCGTGTCACCCATTCGAGCGCCTCGTCGAGCCGCTCGCCATTGACGGCGCACATGTAGGCGAGGTGGTTCATGATGGCGTGCGCGTTGGTGTGGGTGGCGAGGGCTTCGCAGAAGACCTCGGTGGCCTGAGCGTCGCGATTCAGCTCGTCCAGGGCGCCGCCAAGAATGAGATAATAGGAGGGAGACGGCTGGATGCCCGCACGGCGAGCTGCGATGCGGCCGGCGATCAGGGCGTCGGCGGCGGCTTCGGGTTGCTCGAACATCGTCCAGGCATATGACGCGACGAGGGCCGGTCCGATCGGCTGCGACGAGGACGGGATGCGGGCGGTCAGGCGGATGACGCCGGTGGTGTCGGCCTGCGCGTGAAAGGATGCGCCGATTCTTCGGGCGGCGGGACTACAGGCCGGATCGGTATCCAGGGCCGACCAATAGACGCGGATCGCGCGGTTGGTGGAACCGGAGTGGAGCAGGGCATCGCCATAAAAAGTCTGGGCGGCAGCCTTAGCCTCCTGATCCGGGGCGGTGTCGATCATGATCTGAATGAGTGGCAGGGCGCGCGCGGGAGACGGGGTGTCGCGGATGAAATAACGCGCCCACTGGAGGGACGCCTGCCTCATGATCGGGGGGAGATTGGTGGCTGTCGTATGTTGGCGCAAGAGGCGGATGGCGGTCCGGTCGTGGCCGGCTTTGAAGCGGTTGCGAATCTCGCCCAGGGTGGCGCCCGCGGCAGCTTCGGCGTTGCCGCGCAGGTCGCGAACGCGGGAATAGGCGTTGGCCGCGCGCGCAAAATCCCCGGATGTTTCGGCCAGTTGTCCGAGCGTGATCCAGCCCTCGACGGATTCCGGCTGGCGGCGAACCTGCGCCCGGACGAGCGCGAGCGCCTCGTTGGTGCGTCCGCCTTCGAGCAGGCTGAGGGTGGCGATGGAGAAGGGCGGATCGCTAATCGGATCCAGACGATGGGCCTGCAGATAGGCATCGCCTGCCGCAGCCGATCGGCGGCCGGCGGCTGTTTCCAGAAGCAGACCCGTGGCGTAGTGGGCCAGTGCGGACGAAAACGCCCCGTCATCCGGACAGCCTGGCGGTTGTGGCGGGAGACGGGGCGGCCTCAGGGTTCCGCATCCCGCTGAAAGCACCACGCAAACGCATGCTGTCAGCTTTGCGGCAGTCATGGAGTCACGACCTATTTGTTCTTGTGACGATTGGCCTTCAAACGCTTGCGATGCTTATGCTTGGACATTTTGGCGCGGCGTTTCTTTTTGATCGTTCCCACGTGTTGCTTCTCCTTGGGTTCAGGGACCAGGGTCGCTCCGTTTTCGGAGCGCGCCCGCATTCAGGTTCAGATGATAACCTTGTTCAACGGCAGTTCGATGATCCCCTCAGCGCCAGCTTGACGCAATTGGGGGATAATGTCACGCACCACCTTCTCTTCCACGACCGATTCGACAGCGTGCCATTTGGGATCGCTGAGCGGCATCACCGTCGGGGCGTGCAGCGCCGGCAGGATGGCCGTGATCGCGTCGAGTGATCGGGCAGGTGCGTTCATTTTCAGGAGCACGCGGGATTCGGCCGCCAGCGCGCCGCCGAGAAGCAGCGCGAGCTGCTCGATTTTGGCGCGTTTTACCGGATCCATCCATGCTTTCTTGTTGGCGATCAGACGGGTGGTGGATTCCAGCACCACGTCGACGATGCGCAGGTTGTTGGCGCGCAGTGACGACCCCGTCTCGGTCAACTCAACGATCGCGTCAACCAGCTCGGGGGCCTTGACTTCGGTTGCGCCCCACGAGAATTCGACATCGGCCTCGACGCCGTGCTTGGCGAGATAGCGTTTGGTCAGCCCGACGGCCTCGGTGGCGATCCGCTTCCCCATCAGATCCTTGGGGCCTTTGATGGACGACTCATTGGGGACGGCGACGACCCAGCGCACCGGGCGCATTCCCTGCTTGGCGTAGATCAACTCGGCCACTTCGACGACATCGGAGTTATTCTCGTAAATCCAGTCATATCCGGTGATGCCAGCTTCCAGCACGCCAAGCTCGACATAGCGGCTGATCTCCTGCGCCCGGATCAGGCGGCAGCTCAACCCTTCATCGTCCACGCTCGGCATGTACGAACGCGAGCCGACCGACACGGCAAAGCCGGCCTTCTTCATCATGTTGCACGTAGCCTCTTGGAGGCTGCCTTTGGGTAAGCCAAGAATGACGGGCATCAAAAATCCTTGTTTGCGTTAAAAAACAGGCGACCATAATAACGAACGAACGCGCGCTTGGCAACAGCAAATATCGGCAATCAAGGCGCCGCCGCGAGCCAGGCTCGGACCACGTCGGAGAGGGGATCGATCGCGGCGATGGTTACCAGCTCGTCATCCGTCTCTCCGGGGATGAGGACGCGGTCGCCCGGCCGCCGGCCTTCCAGGCATTGGGCCAGCTTGCTCCTGCAGGAGATGATGTTGAGCGCCTCGTCGCGATCCCACTCGCCGAGGATGGTGTAGGTCCGGGTCGAAGCGTCCGGGCAGGTGAGGCTGACGGAAACGCCCATGCCCACCTTGTCGGTGGGGATGCCGGTGAAATCAGTCCCCTTCATCTGCTTGAGGTCGCTGTCCATTTCCGCCTGCCGTTGCAGCAGCAGGCCCTGCTGATGTTTAGCGGATTGGTATTCGAAGTTTTCACGGAGATCGCCGTAGCTGCGGGCCGTGGCGATTTCCTGGCTGTTCTTGGGGAGCACGACCTCGATCAACTGGCGGTAGGCGACCTGACGTTCGGCAAGCGAACGCCACGACGTCTGCCGCGTCAGGTCAGCGGCCTGAGCGGTGGCGCTGGTCTTGCGGCGGGAGGCGAGCTTGGGCTCGATCTGGATCATGTGATTCAGCAGCCGGCGATGTGACGCGGGATCCCAGGCGGGCGAAGCCTGTACCCGTTCAAACATCGCCTGACGTTGGAGTGCATCCATCGCGGTGAAGGCGGCGTCAAAGCCCTTGACGTGATCAAACACGAGCCGGATGGCGTTCTGCATCCGCAACGCCTCATAGGCCCGCTTTTCTTCGAGCAGGCTGATGCTTTGCATCAAGAGATCGTACAGCGAGGGGAGGTTCCAGTTGGCGAACGCTTCGCGGTTCCGGATCGCCCACGTGAGCAGGACCGGATGGGGGGCGGAGGCCCGGAGAATGTCGCGGCAGAGGCGTTGCGCCTCGCTATCGACGGGGCCGCCGTACAGGATCTGCAACACCTCGCAGGCGAGGTTATAGGGAAGGCGCGGCAGCATGGTGGTGATCCGTTGCTGTGCCGGTTCATCATCCCGAAGCAGGTACCCCGCCAGGTCTGACGCTTCGCGAGCGGTAATCTGTTCGGCGGCCTTGATGAACCGGTTGTCCTCCCAGAGGTGGGCCTTCAGCGGATCCGCTTCGGGCGTGGCCAGCCCCAGCCGTTGAACGGTGATGGCCAGGCGGGCGTAGGTTCCCGGATCGGTGTTGTAGGCGCCCTTGAGGGCGAAGGCGAGCCGGTCGGAGAGGACGGCGGTGGCGCCGGCGATCTTGTCGGGCATCTGCGTCTCGAGTTCTCCGATCAGGGTGAGAATGCGCGCGATGTCCCGTTCGCGCCCCAAGGCGGTCATCCAGGCATCGCCATAATTCTGGGCGTGCGTGCGGATGGTGATGAGTTCGGCCCGCTTGGCGGGAAGTTCGACCAGCGGATCACGCTTCAATCCCTTGCGGGCCCCGTCCCAGAACGTCTTCCATTGCGCGGCGGTCACGATGTGGGCATCGGTGAGGGTCTTTTCGAGCTTGGTCACGGACATCGGGCCGAAGTTGCGCAAGGCGAGGCGGACGATCTCGTCGGGCCGCTCGCGGATCAGCGTGTCCAGCCCCGCCGGATCCTTGTGACGACGAACGAGCAGGTGGCTGTCATCCACCATCGTCAGCGACTCGGCGGCATAGGCGTAGGTCATCTGATGGCCAGGCTTGCCGACAAAATCGACCGTGAGCTTCTTGTAAAAGTCGTCGAGTCGTTTGATGACCCCGAAGCCCCAGGTGCGGTCACTGCAAAAAACGCCCGGCTGGAGCGCGCGGAGCAGTTCTAGGCGGCGGAAAGACTCGATGGGCGACACTTCGCCAAAGGCGACGCTGTCGACAAAGGCGGTGAGGGTGCGGTCTTGACAGATCTTATGAACGGCTTCGCGGCAGGCTTTGCCGAACGCGCGGTCATCCGCGCGGTCAGCGGCTTGCGTACGCTGGCTGGCAAGCAATGCGTTCACGTCGGGGGTCGTCTCGGCGGGTGTACGATCCATAACTCTTCAGTCCTCCGGTTCGGCAAAGATCAAAAAAGGAGACAAACCATATCACATCACGTCCGGTTTGGAAATGTGGAAAATTACACACGCTTGCCATGGGGCGTCCAAAGGCGGTATTCTTTTGATCGATGAGGCGCTTGCAGAAACCCTGCAAGCGCCGGTTTCAGGTTTCAGTGTTCAGGTTTCAGGAAGACGCAGCATCGTGTGGTTCTTCCTGACACCCGAAACCTGACACCTGAACACTCCGCTTGCAAAACAGGGTTTTGCAAGCGGCTCCGATGCGAGTCGCCCAAGGGCGAAAAAAAAGAGGATATGAAGCATGGCAACGAGTATGACGGGGCGGCTGACGCGCGACCGGACGCGACAGATTAGGCTGGGCGGGGTCGCCATCGGTGGCGGCGCGCCGGTGAGCGTGCAGACCATGACCAACAGCGACACCCGCGACGTGGTCGCGACCGTCACGCAGATCCAAGAGGCCGCCGAGGCGGGTGCGGATATGGTTCGCGTCGCCATTCCCGATGCCGATGCCGCCGCCGCATTGCGGGCGATCCGCAGGCAGGTTGCAGTGCCGCTGGTGGCCGACATCCATTTCGACCATCGACTGGCGCTCGCCGCAGTCGCCGCCGGCGTGGATGGGCTGCGGATCAATCCGGGAAACATCGGCGGCAGCGAACAGGTGCGCGCGGTGGTGGCCGCCGCGCGGCCGAACAAGCTCCCCATCCGCATCGGCGTCAACGGGGGCTCGCTGGAGCGCGACATTCTGGAACGTCACGGCGCACCGACCGCCGAGGCGCTGGTGGAGAGCGCGCTCCGGCATGTGGCGCTGCTGGAGGCCGAGGGCTATCACGAGATCAAGATTTCGGTCAAGGCATCCGATGTTGCCCGCACGCTGGCGGCGTACCGGCTGCTGGCGGAGCAAACCGCCTATCCGATCCATCTGGGCGTGACCGAGGCCGGGACGTTTCTGGCGGGGACGGTGCGCTCGTGCGTGGCGATGGGCGCGTTGCTGCTGGAGGGGCTGGGCGACACGATCCGCGTGTCGCTCACCGACACGCCGCTGAACGAGGTGAAGGTGGGGGTGGAGTTGCTGCGCGCCGCCGGTCTTCGCGCGCCCGGCGCGAGCGTCACGTCGTGTCCCACCTGCGGGAGGACCCAGGTCGACGTGGTGGCCGTGGCCACCGCCATCGAGATCCAACTGGAACGCCACTATCGCGAGCATCCCGCCGCGCCGCGGCCGCATGTCGCGGTCATGGGCTGCCTGGTCAACGGGCCGGGCGAAGCGCGCGGGGCCGACATCGCCCTGGCGGGCGGCAATGGTAAGTTCGCCCTCTATGTCGGCGGCGAACAGGTCGCGGTGATTCCCGAGTGCGAGGCGATCGGCCGGGTGGTCGCGTTGGTGCAGACTTGGCGTACGGGTGTATGAACCTAAAAAGGGAAGAAGACCGTGAGGCTGTGAGGCTGTAAGGATTGGATGGCAATCGGTTATGCAAATGGGGTCGGTTCACCATTGGGTGCCTGCGCATTGAACCGTAACCTGTTCATTTTCAACCTTATAGCCTTACAGTCTTTCAGCCTATAGCCTTTTTTAGGATGAACCCGCAGCCGATCTTGACGCCGCCCCGCCGTTCTGGCACACTTATCGCCCATGAAAAAGCGCTTGGATGCCCGTGGCGATAGGCCTGCGGCACGACACACGCACAAAAAAGGTACCCGTATGGCAAACAAGGAACCCGCTGTTGGTTCAAAGGGCTGGCTCTCGTATCGGCCCGAAATCAAAGTTTTGGATGTGACGATTCGTGACGGGGGGCTGATGAACAACCATCATTTCACCCCCGATCTGGTGCGCGCGGTTTATCGCACGGCGTGCGAGGCGGGCGTGGACTACGTCGAGCTTGGATACAAGAGTTCCAAAAAAGTGTTCACGACGGCGGAGAACGGCCCGTGGAAGTTCTGTGACGAGGATGCGATGCGCGATGTGATTGGCGAGAAGAACCCCGCCGTCAAAATCGCCGTAATGGCCGACGCCGAACGGTGCGATTATCACACCGACATTCTGCCGCGCGACAAGAGCGTGCTGGACATGATCCGCGTGGCCACCTACATCCACCAGATCCCCACGGCCGTTGAAATGATCCAGGACGCCCACGACAAGGGATACGAGACGTGCGTCAACCTGATGGCCATCTCGACCGTTCAGGAGAGTGAGCTGGACGCGGCTCTGGACGTTTTTGCGCAGACGCCCGTCGACGTCATTTACCTCGTGGACAGCTTTGGCACGATGTATTCCGAGGAAATTCGGGCGAAGATGGCAAAATTCCGGCGCGTGACCGACGCCACGGGCAAGCAGGTGGGCATTCACACCCATAACAACTGTCAGCTCGCCTACGCCAACACCATAGAAGCGATCATCTGCGGCGCCAATTACCTCGACGCCAGCCTCGCCGGCCTTGGCCGTGGATCGGGGAATTGCCAGATGGAACTGCTGCTGGGCTTCCTGCACAATCCCAAGTACCAGCTCCGCCCGCTGCTGGCGTGTATCCGCGATCACATCGAACCCCTGCGCAAGGAGTTCTTCTGGGGATATAGCATCCCCTACATGATCACGGGCATTCTCAACCAGCATCCCCGCGACGCCATCGCATTCATGGAGAGCGGAAAATGCGACGACATCGTCAAATTCTACGACAAGATGCGTGAGGCGGAGTAGAACGTAGAGCCTCAATAAGTGATGAAATGAACACGCACTCGGCCATACTGGGATCGAATCAGCGGCCCCAGTCCCGTACGTGGGCGGCGCGCTGGATCGGGCGTAACCTGGTGCAGTGCAACTACAGCAATCCGGTGTTCCCGGCACCACTCTACCGCAAGGACTTCCAACTGGAAGGGGCGGTGCGGCAGGCGAAGCTCCATGTCTGCGGCCTCGGGTTTTTTGTGGCCAGCCTCAACGGACAGCGGGTGGGCGACCATGTGCTCGACCCGGTGGTGTCACAGTACGACAAACGCGTGCGCTATGTCACCCACGACGTAACCGGACTTCTGCGCCCGGGACTGAACGCCGTGGGGATGATGCTCGGCAATGGCTGGTACAACTGCCATACGGAGGGGTTCTGGGCTCTTGAAAAGGCGCCCTGGCGGGACTATCCGAAGCTGATCCTCGAACTGGAAGTGCAACTCGAGTCGGGGGCGATGGTACGATTGGGTTCCGATGGAACGTGGCGTGTGGCCGAGGGGCCGGTGCGCTTTGATGGCCTGCGCAACGGCGAAACCTATGACGCGCGCGCCGAGATCCCCGGCTGGGACCTGCCCGGGTTTGATGATCGGAGCTGGGAAAAGGCCATTGTCGTGCCCGGTCCGGGCGGCCAACTCGAACCTCAGATTGCCCCGCCCTGCCGCGTCATGCAGACCCTTACACCGGTATCGGTCCGCAGGCTCGCCTCAGGCGCGGTCGTCTACGATCTGGGGCAGAACATGGCCGGCTGGGCGCAACTGCGTGCCAGGGGTCCCGCCGGCACCGAGGTGGTGCTCCGGTATGCCGAGAAACTCACGACGGACGGCGACATCGATCAGGGCAACATCAGCAGCTTCATCAAAAGCGGGGAGTGCCAGACCGACCGCTATATCCTGAAGGGGCAGGGCGAGGAAGTCCGGGAACCCAACTTTACCTACCACGGGTTCCAATACGTGCGTGTCGAGGGCTTGCCCGGCGAGCCGACGCTCGACAACCTGCGCGGGCGCGTGGTGCACACCGACTTCGTCGAGGTCGGCGGATTTGACTGTTCGGACGAGACGCTCAACCGTTTGCAGAGTTGCGCGCGGTGGTCCTATCGCGGCAACTTCGTGGGGATTCCCACCGACTGTCCGCATCGCGAGAAGAACGGCTGGACCGGCGACGCGCAGCTCGCCGCCGAGTTCGGGCTCTGGAATTTCGGTGGCCATGCCGCCTACGGCGAGTGGTTAGACAGCATGGTGGACTGCCAGCGCCCGAACGGTCAGCTCCCGGGCATCGTGCCCTGCGCCGCCTGGGGATACAACTGGGGTTCCGGTCCGGCGTGGGACTGCGCGCTCATCCTCATCCCCTGGTATATCTACCTCTACACCGGGGACCGTTCGCACATCGAGCGCCTGTATCCGGCTATGGCACGGTACGTCGCCTATCTCGGAACGCTGGCCACGGACCACATCGTGCATTTCGGCCTGGGCGACTGGTGTACGACCGACGAGCAGCGCCGTTGCCCGGTGGAACTGACCTCCACCGCCTACTACTATGTTCTTGTCGGACTGCTCGCCCGCGTCGCGACCATGACCGGCCGCCAGGACGAGGCGGCCGGTTTTCAGGCGCTGGCCGGGTCCATCCGCCGCGCCTTCAACGCCGCGTTCTACCGTGGCGACGGCCTCTACGCCGACGGCCAGATGACGGCGCTCGGATGCGCTGTGTACCAGGGATTGGTCGAGGACGATCAACGGCAGGCCGTGGTAGACCGGCTGGCCGACGCTGTTGAGCGCAACGGAGGCAAGGTTGATTTCGGCATCCTGGGCGCGAAGTATGTGCCGCGGGCTTTGGCGGACAACGGCCGTGCCGACCTGGCCTACCGGCTCTTCACGCAACCGGAGTTTCCCGGCTGGGTCAACTGGTTGCGCCAGGGGGCGACCACGTTGAGGGAGGACTGGCACAGCGGCGCTTCGCAGAACCACATCATGTTCGGCGACATCGGAGCCTGTCTCTATCAGTACTTTGCCGGACTGGTTCCCGATCCGGACCATCCCGGCTTCCGCTACGTCACGATCCGGCCGATGCCGGTCAAGGGTCTGGATCGCGTCAGTGCCTGGCATCGTGCGCCGGTCGGAATCATCCGCTCCGCATGGACGCGTGAAGCCGGCAAGCTGACCTTTGACGTGACGCTGCCCGATGGAACGTCGGGCAAGTTACACCTGCCGGATGGAGGCGTGGTCGAATTGCAGGCCGGATCGCAGCGTGTTGTGCGGCCTGATCGAGTTTTGTGCAAGGTGAAGTTCAAGGCTTTGAAATCTGTGTTTCCCGTCCCTGGTGAACAACTCCCCCGCATCACCTTCCGCAACTTTCTGCTCCCACCTTTCGGCTAATTGCGCTACGCTCTCCCTGTCCTGCGCACGCTCCCTAGCTACGTTCCCATGTCTTTTTCACCCCATCCATCTGGAACCGTGATCCTACGCGATTCGCCTCCCTCCGGCGCATCGCGCTGGCTGGCCTTTGCCCATCCGGAGCAGATCATCGAGGCCCGCACCGTGGATGCGGTGGCGCCGTTGATCAGGCGGGTCGAAGAGGCGGTTGCCGGTGGCCTGCACGCCGCCGGCTTTCTGGCCTACGAGGCGGCGCCGGCCTTTGACCCGGCGTGCCGCACGCAGGTCCCGGCGGCCGGGCCGCACGCGCTTCCGCTGGCGTGGTTCGGCCTCTACCGCCGCGTGGAGACGCTCGAAGCCCTGCCGCCCGCCTTGTCGCCGCCGCCGGCCTTGGTCTGGACGCCCTCCGAATCGTCCGCCGTCTACGCCCGCCGCATCGCCGCCATCCGCCGCCACATCGCGCGGGGCGACACCTATCAGGTGAATTACACCCTCCGCCTGCGCGCCCCGTTTGACGGCGATCCTTGGCCGCTGTTTCTGGCGCTCGCTGCTGCGCAGCAGAGCCGCTACGCCGCCTGGATTCGCCTCGACGGCCACACCTTGTGCTCTGCTTCGCCCGAGCTGTTCTTCCGTCTCGACGGTGCTCGCGTCGTCTGCCGCCCCATGAAGGGGACAGCCCCCCGCGGCCTCACGCCGGCCGCAGATCGCGCCGCTTGCGCCGCCCTCCGCCATTCGCCCAAGAACCGGGCCGAGAACGTGATGATCGTGGACATGATCCGCAACGACCTCGGCCGCGTGGCCCTTCCCGGCACCGTGCGCGTTCCCCGCCGTTTCACCGTCGAGCCCTATCCGACCGTCTGGCAGATGACCTCCGAGGTTGAGGCGCGCACCGGCGCCGGGCTCGGTGATCTGCTCGCCGCGCTCTTTCCCTGCGCCTCGATCACCGGCGCGCCGAAGATCCGAACTATGGAGTTGATCACCGCGCTCGAATCCTCCCCGCGCGGCGTCTACACCGGTGCCATCGGTCATATCGCGCCGGGTCGCCGCGCCCAGTTCAGCGTGGCGATTCGCACCGTGGCGGTGGATCACGCCGCCGCCGCCGCCGAATACGGCACGGGCGGCGGGATCGTCTGGGACTCCCGAGCCGGCAGCGAATACGCCGAGGCGCTCGCCAAAACCCGCATTCTCGCCGCGCCCCCCGCGGACCTTCACCTGCTCGAAACCCTCCTCTGGCGGCCCGTGCGCGGTTTCTTCCTCCTCCGTGGCCACCTGCGTCGCCTCGTCGACTCGGCGCGCCTACTCGGGTTCCCCTGCGACACAGCCGCCGTGCTTCGCAGCCTTGAGGCGGCCGTCGCAGGCGCCAGTGCGCCGCTGCGCGTTCGGCTACTCGTTCCCCGCGCCGGTCCGCCCGTCGTCGAAACCGCCCCCGCGCCGCCGCTGGCCGACCGGCCGTGGCGCATCGCCATCGCCGCGCAACCGATCGACCCCGACGTGGCGCTGCTGCGGCACAAGACGACCTGCCGGGGCATTTACGACGACGCCCGCGCCAGCCGACCCGGTGCTGACGACGTGCTGTTGTGGAACACCCGCGGCGAACTCACCGAGACGACCGTGGCCAACATCGCACTCCTTCGCAAGGGCCGCTGGCTCACCCCGCCGCTCGCCAGCGGCCTCCTCCCCGGCGTCTTTCGTCACCGGCTGCTGCGCACCGGCCGCATCACCGAGCGCATCCTCACCCGTGAGGACCTTCGCACCGCCGAAGGCATCGCCCTCTTCAACTCTTTGAGGGGTTGGATATCTGCGGAGATCATGGAACCTAATAACGACCGCGCACACCACGGAGGACACGAAGAGCACGAAGGACGTGTTGGGAAAGGGAAGCGATGATTTCAGCCACCGGTGATAATTGGTTCCGCAGGGTCTTGCCGGACATTCTGGCATTCGGGCTAGGTTTGGGCCAGGCCTATTTCTTCAAGTGGAACACAACGGACCTGGTCTGGAGCTTGTGGTTATGCAGTCTGGTCACGGGGTATCTGACGATCCTGTCGGCCCTGAGCGGCGGAGCCGCCACCGGGATTCGGATGCTCCGGCAGAAAGAGATCAAGAAGACGCAGTGCCTGCCGGCCATCCTGATTGGGCTGGTGGTCGGCCTGTTCTTTCTGGGTTTCTTCTCGCTTCATTTCTGCGGATTTCACGCCATTCACTCGGTGTTTCTGCGGGGGTTCTTCCCGGTCGACGGCATGCCGAGCGACGGTTTTGGAGCGGCGTTCATGAATCCGCCCTTGCTGTGGGTGCTGGTATTCCGGCACCTCCTGCAGCCCTATGGCCTCTTTCTCATTCCGGCGCTCATCGCGGAGAGAAAACAGGTTTTTTCCCCTCTGATGCGGGCGATCGAGGGCGAACGCGCGTTTAAGCCAGTCCGCAGTTTCGCGGCGGGCTGGCTGGCCGAGACGCCGGACGCGAAGCGTTACGATCTGGGCGAAGCGATGAGCCGGCCCTATATCAACGTCGTGCGCATGCACCTGCTGATCTTCTTCTTCGGTTTCTGTCACATCATGAAGATCGAGTCCTTCTTCATCTATGCGGTGGTCTACTCGGTCTACTTCTTTCCGTGGAGGGAAGTGAAGGGCTGGAAGAAAGTGAAGGGGCGGAAGAACAAGCGGATCTGAGAGACCGGCCACCAGATTTCGTCAATGCACATCCAACACTCAACGCCCAACATCCAAGTCTGGATAGGAGGAAAGAAAGAGACAAAGGGAAGCGGATAAAATCGGGGTCGGGGTCGGTATCGGGGTCGAAAAGGAGATCGAAATGGCATTTAGCCACGAGAAACTGGACAGACGCTCACGAAACTCGGCCAGCGAGGGTATGCTGTGTATGAGGACCATGGTGAACACAGAACGGGAGAAATCGACCCCGATAGCGATAGCGATTTCGATTTCGACTGTACGGATGTGCCATAACTAGAATTGCTGGTCGAGCTCAGGAAGTCTGACCGTGAGCGGCGCTTGCAAAACCTCCGGTTTTGCCCCGTGTCACACGCCGGTCGAGCCGAAACCGCCCGCGCCGCGGGCGGTCTCGGCGACGTCGGAGGTCTCCTCGACACAGGCGTGCGTCACCGGCGCCACCACCATCTGGGCGATGCGCATTCCCGGCTCCACGGCAAACGCCGCATCGCCGAAGTTGATTAGGATCACGCCGATCTCGCCGCGGTAGCCCGCGTCAATCGTCCCGGGCGAGTTGAGCACGGTCACCCCGTTTTTCAGGGCCAGACCGCTGCGGGGCCGCACCTGCGCCTCGTGCCCCGGTGGCAACTCCATCACGAGGCCGGTCTTGACCAGCGCCCGACGTCCCGGTTCGATTCGAGCCGCTTCGCAGGCACACAGATCCATCCCGGCGTCGCCCGGATGCGCGTAGGCAGGCAAAACCGCCTGAGGGTGGATGCGTTTGAAATGGACGATCATGTCGGTGCCCTTATCTCTGAGGCGCTTGCAGAACCCCTGCAAGCGCCGGTTTCAGGTTTCAGTGTTCAGGTTTCAGGAAGATGCAACATCGTGTGGTTCATCCTGATACCCGAAACCTGACACCTGAACACTCCGCTTGCAAAACAGGGTTTTGCAAGCGGCTC
>CAMBQN010000011.1 GCA_945870025.1 Akkermansia muciniphila | reverse complement strand
TGTGTACACCTGGTGGGCGCAGGCAAGAATCACGCTAACGAAGGGCGGGTCGTCTTCTTCATCGGGACGTCGGAAGCCTTGGCGCCGATCATCGAGCACTAAGACCCTCAGCGGGCCTCTTATCCTCCGGCGCAAATATCAAGTAGAATTTTAGAAATACGCTCACCCCGCTTTTCATCAAGATAGACAATCGGTAGGCCCGTCCCTATCGACCTCTCACCCGGTTGCGCGACCCCTTTGGCCTTGCGAAACCGCCCGGCCCGTGTCAAACTACCCCTGTCCTGTACATGAAGAAAGCGCGCCCCGCCAGCCAGTAGCCAGTGTTGCACTGGCTACTGGCTGGCGGGGTATCTGTAGTGTATCATAAGCATAAGGCAGCAAAGCGAAGTTGTATATAGCTTGCCGTACCGTTCCTCTTTCGAAGGGGAAACCCAGTACCCGATGTCGACGGCCCTTCCTTTTTCGTCCTCACTGCCATTCTCGACAACGATCTGTCTTCTTGAGAGCGTTGCATGAACAATAATCTTCCACGAATCACTCAACGTGCCACCATGCCAGTAGGTTGCCATTGTAATGAAGTACCACTGGTAGATTGGATTGCTATATGGCGGTTTTGCCCAGTTCATATCCCGAATATTGAGCGTCTCTGTTGCAGTCCTGTACGCGGTATCATTTCCGTTCCTTTGCAATATGGCAATAACGGGAGCGAGGCTGTTCGTATACGTCCCATCCGCAAAATATGCTTTTATCGGGGTTTCCGCATTCGCGTATGCCATTTCAAGGCGTTTATCATCCCGCCATAATCCGGCAGTCTTTGCTTCTTTAGTGGCTCTGATCTGCCAAACAGACGCCTCAATGTCTGGAACCCCATTCTTGTCGTATGTGGAACTCCAAAGCCCAGAGGGAAGTTGCGATTCTATAATGACGCTAAGAGCCTTTATGGCGGCATCCTTGATAATTGGGTTTTGCGTCATCCCATAGGTTTCACAGAGTGCTAATGCTATAATGCCATGTTCAATCGCCGGATTCGTGGTCGTCCCAGCAAACCTGCCGTTTTTGTCCTGAATGGCGATTAAGAACCTGAGAGCCTTTTCGACTGTCTTTCCGAATTCATCCGAAGCTGGAGTGTCGCCGTGTGAAAGAAAACACAATAGAGCCAGACCGGTGGCGACGGCATGCGGGTCTTTAGGCGAACTCCATGACCCCTCCAAATTTTGCTCCTTCTTGAGCCACCTGAGCGTGCGAATGATTGGATGTCCTGAGTAGTCGTCCTTATACGCCACCTCTTCTTCCGTGGAGAGTCTGTCCTGGGTTGGACCTGGCATGGTTACATTACTCTTGACCATGGGGACTGAATCAAACTCAGCCGGAGGGGGATTGTCCCTACGTTGTTGGCCGATGATCTTCGAGGAAAGACATCCACAAAAATGTAATGCAGCAATCGCCAGCAGAAGATAATTCAGTTTCATGATATTTGTACGTTTGTTAGTGCGTCCCGATAAGTCGGGCCATCCGCCATGTCTCAACAATGAACCGGGGCAACGAATAGCGTTTTATCCCTCGTGCGGCAAAGTATAGCATCGCGTGCTGTTTGCAAACAAGCTGGAGTTCTATAAGGTTTTACGCTATCATCATCGGCGTCTTTGCGTTGTGCCTGTACTGAATGTGCGACCCTTTGCCATGAACCAAACCGTCCTTGCCTGGCTGATTCCCGGCACGGCCGCGCTGCTCGGCGCGGCCGTGCTGGCGGGCTGGCTTGCGTATGATCCGGCGGCCGATCTGGTCGTGCAGGTTCCCGGCATGGATGGCGAACCCGCTCACGCCGGTCCGGCGGCGCCGGGGGCCGCCGTGCACATTGGCGATCAGTTCCGGGCCGGCGACGGCGTCGCCGCCGATCTTCCCGGTTCGTGGCCGGGCTTCCGCGGCGCCCGCGCGGACAACCGGTGCGCCGATCCGGTGGCGCTGGCCGACCGCTGGGAGGCCGGGCAGCCGCCGATCCTGTGGCAGGTGAAGCTGGGGGAGGGCCACGCCGGTGCGGCGATCCATCGCGGCCGCGTCTATGTCCTGGATTATGACGAGACCGCGCGCCGCGATCTCCTCCGCTGCCTCTCTCTGGCCGACGGACGCGAGCTCTGGCAGCGGGGCTATCCGGTGGATGTTCCGCGCAACCACGGCTTCTCCCGCACCGTCCCGGCCGTGACCGACCGCCATGTGGTGACGCTCGGCCCCCGCTGCCAGGTGATGTGCGTGGATGCCGTCACCGGCGATCTGCGCTGGGGAATCGATCTGGTCGCGACGTTCGGTGCCACAGTCCCCATGTGGTATGCCGGCCAGTGTCCGCTGATTGTCGGCGACATCGCCATCCTCGCGCCGGCCGGACCCGAGACGCTGATGATGGGCGTGGATTGCGCGACAGGGCAGATCCGATGGAAAACCCCCAACCCGCAGGGGCTGAAGATGTCGCACGCTTCGATCATGCCAGCGGTCATCGGCGGCGTGCCGATGTATGTCTATGCCGCGCTCGGCGGGATGGTCGGGGTCAGCGCCGAAGCGGGTCGCGAGGGCACGCTGCTGTGGTTTACGCGGGACTGGGATCGGTCGGTGATCGCGCCGTCTCCCGTCATCTTCGAGGACGGCCGGATCTTCGTCACGGCCGGCTACGGCGGCGGCGGCATGATGCTGCAGGTGACGCGCGAGGGCGACACGTTCCGCGTCGCCACGCTGCAGACGTTCAAGGCCAACGAGGGGTTCGCCTCGGAGCAGCAGACCCCGGTGCGGATTGACGGACACCTGTTCGGGGTTCTCCCCAACGACGCGGGACCGCTCCGCAACCAGTTGGTCTGCGTCAGCCCCGACGACGTGCGCACGTTCGTCTGGACGAGCGGACGCGATCGCCGGTTCGGCCTCGGCCCCTACCTGGCCTCCGACGGCAAGCTCTATGTGCTCGCCGCCGACGGGATGCTCACGATGCTGCGCGCAACCGCCGAGGGCTACCGCGAGCTGGGACAGAAACATATTCTGGACGGTCACGACGCCTGGGGCCCCATGGCGCTGGCTGGCGGACTGCTGGTGTTGCGCGATTCCACCCGCATGGTGTGCGTGGATTTACGCGGAGGAAAATAATGCACAAGGGAATGTCTCTCTTTTTGCTGGCCGCCATGCTCGCGAGCGCGCTCGCCCTGATCTGTCGGAGCTGCATGACAACCCTGCGGGGCGGTGCCGCGCGGGGCGGTGGCCGGACGACCGAAGCCAAGATCTCCGCCTACGACGCCCAGATTGCCGCCCTGGGCGTGATCGATGCCGACCAGATCCTCTACCGGGAGGCCCGGCCGCTGGTTCCGACCGGACTCACGGTTTTGCGCGCAATCGCGGTGGGTCCCGACGACCGGATTTATGCCGGTGGCGGTCGCAATCTGGTCGTCCTGTCGCCACAGGGAGAAACCCTCCGGAGCCAGACCCTCGACGGCGACATCTCCTGTCTGGCCGTGGACGCAACGGGCCGCCTGTATGCGGGACTCGGCGCCGCCATCCAAGCCTTTGACCCCGAGGGCCGCCCGACCGCAACCTTCGCCGGACTCGGGACAAATGCGATCATCACGTCCCTGGCGGCCACCGGAGACGACGTTTTCGCGGCGGACGCCCGGAGTCAGACCGTGCTGCGTTACGCGTTCGACGGCGTCCTCAAGAACACGATCAACGGTCGGCAGGGGCAGCCGGAGGAGCTCGGGTTCATTGTTCCAAGCCCCTTCTTCGACCTCATGCTCGGGCAGGGGGACACCGTGTGGATCGTCAATCCGGGCCGGCACCGAATGGAGGAATACGCGTTCACCGGCGAGCGGATCGGCGCCTGGTCCGAGCGCCCCGGGACGGGAATTGAGAATTTCTGCGGCTGCTGCAACCCGGTCCATGTTGCCCGGCTCGCCGACGGTTCGATCGTGACCAGTGAGAAGGGGCTGTCCCGCGTGAAGGTATACGCCAAGCGCGGCCGGTTCACCGGCGTGGTCGCCGCCCAGGACCTGTTCGATGGCGCCGCTGCGGGCCTCGATCTGGCCGTGGATTCCAAGGACCGGATTCTGGTGTCCGATGCCGCCCGCCTGCAGATCCGTGTGTTTGAGTTGAAATAAGGGAAAGCGCCATGTCTACCATCGACGAAACCCGGAGTCGCCGCGAATTCATCCGGTTCTGCGGCCGTTTTGCCTTGCTGGGCGTCGCCGCGTATTACGCCGCGCGGCTGTTCATTCGTGGCCAGGTTTCGCTGACCGGACAATCCTGCTCGAATCAAGGGGTCTGCTCGACCTGCCGCGCCGCTTCCCGCTGCGGCTTGCCTCAGGCGTTGTCGCGGCGTCAGGCACGGGAGGGCCACTCATGACCACGCCCCCACAGACAGACAATGCGCCGCCGGCCGGCGTCACCCGCAGGCAGTTCCTGCAAAACGGATTGTGGGGGCTGGCCGTGGCCGCCGTCGGCGCGATCACCGGTCTGGCCGCGTCGCGCAGCAGCCGGTCGTCCCACTTCTGGCAGCTCGATCCCGCCAAGTGCGTGCAGTGCGGCCGGTGCGAGACGGCGTGCGTGCTGACGCCGTCCGCCGTCAAGGCGGTGCATGCCTACGCCCTGTGCGGCTATTGCAAGCTGTGCGGCGGCTACCATCAGCCGCAGGCGCAGCGGATTGACACGGCCGCCGAGAACCAGCTCTGCCCGGCGGGCGCGCTCATCCGCACGTTTATCGAGGATCCGTTTTACGAATACACGATCAACGAGGAGCGCTGCATCGGCTGTGCGGTCTGTGTGAAGGGGTGCAGCCAGTTCGGCAACGGCTCTCTCTTCCTACAGGTGCGGCATGACCGCTGTGTGAACTGCAACGAGTGCGCCATTGCGCGCGTCTGCCCCGCTGGCGCCTATCGACGCGTGCCCGCCGACCACCCCTATCTCCTGAAGGGGAGTCCGGAGGCGCATGCCTGACACCCTGGCAATTCTGGGAAAAGCGGTGTCGCGCGGAATACCGCTTGCCACCGCACTCCAGACGCTGCCGCCGGGACGGAAGGCTTTGGGACGCCGCGCCAGCCATTTTGGAGTGCGGTGGCAAGCGGTATTCCGCGCGACACCGCTCTTAGGCGTAAGAGAACGGAGCCAACACTGAAAAAATCTCTGAACATAAGATGCGTTTGTCCTGACGGGCGGGGCGCTTCCGTGACGCGGCCGCATCGGCTGGTCGGGTTGTGGCTCGGCGTGTGCGCATGGGCGATGGCGTTGCCGAGCGGGGCCGTGCAGCGGTTTCCGCGGCCGGATTTCAAGACGGACTATGTGTCGCCCGAGCTCCTTCTGCCCGGCCCCGGCGGGCCGATGCTGGAGGTTCTGGACGTGGCGGTTCTGGCCGCAGCGCTGGCGCTGGCCGGCTGGTTCGCCCTCCGGCAGCGCTCGCGGCAGGGGTTGCTGCTGCTGACGCTCTTCAGTCTGGGCTATTTCGGCTTCTGGCGCCACGGCTGTGTCTGTGCCGTCGGCGCCGTGCAGAATCTGGCGCTGGGCTGGGCCGATGCCAGCTACACGATCCCGGTGACGGTCATCGCGTTCTTTGTCCTGCCGTTGCTGGCGACGCTGTTCTTCGGCCGCGTGTTCTGCGCGTCGGTCTGTCCGCTGGGAGCGGTTCAGGAACTGGCATTGTGGCGGCCGGTCCGGACGCCCGCCTGGCTGAATCACACGCTGGGGCTGCTGCCGTGGGTGTATTTGAGCGTCGCCGTGCTGTTCGCCGCCACGGGCGCGGGTTTCCTCATTTGCGAAGGAGATCCCTTTGTGGGATTCTTCCGGATGGGCGCTCCATTCCACATGGCGATCACGGGCGCGCTGTTTCTCGTGGCGAGCCTGTTCATCGGCCGCCCGTACTGCCGGTTTGTGTGTCCGTACGGCGCGCTCCTCGGCCTCCTGTCCCGCGTCTCGCGGCGACACGTGACCATCACCCCGGACGCCTGCGTGCAGTGCCGACTGTGCGAGGACGCCTGCCCCTATGGCGCCATTCGCAGTCCGCTGCCCGCCGCCGCGCCCGAGGCGCGCGCGACGGGCGTGCGGCGCCTGGCGCTGATCCTGGCGGCCGTGCCCCTCATTGCCATCGCCGCCGCCGCGACGGGCTTTGTCTTCGGCAATTTCCTGTCGCGGGCGCATCCCCGCGTGGCGCTGGCTCTGGAGATTCACCGGGAGGCGGCGAACACGGCGCAGCCCATGAGTCTGGAGCGGGAGGCCTTCTTCACATCGGGCCTGCCGACCGAGGCGCTCTACAATGATGCGCGCACCATTCAAGGACGATTTGCCGTTGGCGGCACCCTCCTCGGCGCGCTGCTGGCGCTGACGGTCGGCGCCCAACTGATCGGACTGTCACTCTGGCGATCGCGAACCGACTACGAGCCTGACCGCGCTCGCTGCTTCAGTTGCGGCCGCTGCTTCGCGTATTGCCCGGTCGGAAGGAAGCCCCAGGAGACGCCGAAATGACGACCCCCGTCCATCAACCGGAATCGCTACGCAGAATCATCGGCCGCCGGCTGGCGGCGGTCTCCGCCGTGTTCATTATCATCGTCTCGCTGTTGATGGCGACGAATCGGTATCTGCTCAAGACCCTCGATCCACTCGCTACGCCCGCGCTGAAGGCGTTGTCCGAGAAGCTGGGGCGGGATGCCGAGAATGTCGAGCTTCGGCAACAGGTGCGCGAGTTGAACTGGCTGGCCCGCCGGGCGTTCTTCGTGCGGCAATGGCAACTGGAGACCGGTGCCATCCTGCTGGTCGTCGCCGGTGTCGTGTTCGTGCTGTCGTTGCAGCTCATGGCATCGGGACGCCGCCCCGCGCCCGCCCCGCAGCCCGGCGGTCCTGGCGGGGAAAATCCCTGGCGGGCCGCCGCGCGCGCCCGGCGGGTGATCGCGATCAGCGGGGCGCTGCTCCTACTGGCGGCCTGGGGGCTGCACCTGCGGCTCGGCGGGCGTTCACGGGCGCCTGTCCCGCAGCCATTCCAGCAGCCATCGGCACAGAATCCGGGATCCGCCGCCGAGACGAA
Source organism: Akkermansia muciniphila (assembly GCA_945870025.1). Lineage (GTDB taxonomy): Bacteria > Verrucomicrobiota > Kiritimatiellia > RFP12 > JAAYNR01 > VGWG01. The sequence continues at coordinate 83,075 of CAMBQN010000011.1, read as the reverse complement.
TCCTAACGGCCGGGCCGGACCGTCTGCCGATGCCGGCGAGTGGCCCTCCTTTCGCGGGCCGGGCGGCCTGGGCGTCGCTCGTGAGGCCGATCCCCCGATCGCCTGGGACGGCGCAACCGGCACCGGTGTGCTCTGGAAAGCGGAGGTGCCGCGCGGCGGCTTCAATTCCCCCGTGGTCTGGGGCGACCGCGTTTATCTGGCTGGCGCCGATGAACAGAAGTGCGAAGTCTACGGGTATGACGGCGACACCGGCGCCCTTCTGTGGACGGCCGACACCGAGGGCGTCCCCGGAGCACCCGCCACGCCGCCAGAGGTCACCTCGGACACCGGTTATGCCGCGCCGTCGCTGGCCACTGACGGCCAACGGGTGATTGCGATCTTCGGCACGGGCGTCATCCTCGGCCTCGACGTCGATGGCCGCCGCCTCTGGGTGCGCCACCTCGGCACGCCCGTCAATCCCTACGGCCACGCCTCATCCCTGCTGATCCTGCGCGACACGGTCTTTGTTCAATTCGATCACTCCGGCGGCTCGTCGGTGAAGGCGCTCGATGTGGAGACCGGCCGGGACCGCTGGAAGCAGGATCGGGGGACCGTCAAGTCGTGGGCCTCGCCCATTCTCACGGACGCGGGCGGCCGCCTGCGGCTGATCCTTTCGGCGTCGCCGATGGTGGCTGCGTATGACGCGCTGACCGGCGCCGAACTGTGGTCCAAGGATGTGCTCAGCAACGAGATCGGCTCGTCTCCCGCCTATGCCAACGGCCGCGTGTTCGCCGCCAACCAGTATGCGAAGGCCGTCGCGCTCGACGCCGTCACGGGCGAGGTGATCTGGTCAACCGAGGATCTGGATCTTCCCGACGCCGGAAGCCCCGTGGCCACCGACCGCCATCTCTTTATGCCCACGAGCGGCGGGACGTTCTCCTGCATCGCCACGACGAATGGCGTACGGGTCTGGAGCCACGAGTTCGACGCGGGCGGCTATGGTTCGCCGATCCTCGCCGCCGGCCGCATCTACTGGGTCACCGCCGACGGCAAGACGCGCATCTTCAAGGCCGCCGATGCGTTTGAATTAATCGCCCAGCCGGCCCTCGGCGAAGCCAGCGTCTGTACCCCGGCCGCCGTCGGCCGCCGTCTCTACATCCGCGGCGTCAAACATCTTTTCTGCATCGGTCCGAAATGAAACCCCGCGAAGGCAACCCTTTGTGAGCACCCCGAATGTCCAACTGGCGGATCCGATCCGCGCCGAAGACCTCGACCGCATCCTGGATGAAACCGGACGCGGCCGCGCGGCTGTCATCGCCGTGCTGCAGGGGATTCAGGCGCGGTACCGGTATCTGCCCGAGGCGGCCTTGCGCTACGTTTGCGACCATTCCGAGATCACGCCGGCCGCCATTGTCGGCGTGTCGACCTTCTACACCCAGTTCCGTCTGCGGCCGGCGGGCCAGCATACCATCCGAATCTGTCACGGAACGACCTGTCACGTCAAGGGCGCCTCGGCCATCACCGACGCGCTCAGGCGGTTCCTCAAGATGTCGGCCGACGACGATACCGATCCCGAGCGCCGGTTCACCATCGAGAAGGTCGCCTGTCTCGGGTGCTGCACCTTGGCGCCGGTCATGCAGATCGACACCGTCACCTACGGCCACCTGACCACCGACAGCGTGACGCACGCCGTGACGGATTTTCTGGCTCGTCAGCAGCAGACCGGGAACACGGCGGCGCTGCCGCACGCCGCCCCCGCCGACGCTCTTGCGGAGATCCGCATCGGCTTGGGCTCTTGTTGCATGGCCCGCGGCAGCCGGGAGGTCCGAGACGCGCTCTGGCGGTCCTTGGGCCAACTCGGTATTCAGGCCACGGTCAAACCGGTCGGCTGCGTCGGCATGTGCCACCAGACCCCACTGCTCGAGATCCTGCGTCCGGGCGAAGCCCCCGGCATCTATGCCCAGGTCAAGGCCGACGATGTGCCCAAGATCCTGCGGCAGCATTTCCGTCCGCGCCGGCTCTCGGCACGCTTACGCAGCGCCGCAAAAGGCTTTCTCGAACAGCTTTTCACGGATGAAGCCTGGGAGCCGGCGTCCCGCCATCGGATCGACTATCGCGACCCGCCGATTGCGGCGTTCATCGGGCCGCAGAAACATGTGGCCCTGGAAGACTGCGGCCAGATGGATCCCGTGGACATCGAGGAATACGTGCGTCACGGCGGGTTCACGATGCTTAAGCAGTGCCTGACGCAGCGGACACCGGAGGAGGTGATCGCGATCGTCAGGGCCAGCGGCCTGCGCGGGCGCGGCGGCGCAGGCTTCCCCACCGGTGTCAAATGGTCCTCGGTGCGCGTCGCTTCCGGTGACGACAAAACCATCATTCTCAATGGCGACGAAGGCGACCCCGGCGCCTTCATGGATCGCATGCTTCTCGAGAGCTACCCGTACCGTATTCTGGAAGGCATGGCTATCGCGGCCTATGCCGTCGGTGCCCGCACAGGCGTTCTCTACATTCGTCATGAGTATCCGCTCGCCGTCGCCCGTATCCGAGAGGCCGTCGCGCGATGCGAACAGAGCGGGTTTCTCGGCGAGTCCGTCTGCGGCACCGGTTTCTCCCTGCGCCTGCAGATCATGGAGGGCGCCGGAGCCTTCGTCTGCGGCGAGGAGACGGCGCTCATCCGATCGATCGAGGGTGAACGCGGCACGCCCCGGCTCCGACCGCCGTACCCGGCACAGTCCGGACTCTGGGGCAAACCGACGCTGGTCAACAACGTTGAAACCTATGCCACGCTCTCGTGGATACTGAAGCACGGGGCGCAGGCTTTCGCGGCCATGGGAACCGAACGCAGCCGCGGCACCAAAGTCTTCGCCCTCGCCGGCAAAGTGAACCGCCTGGGCCTGATCGAGGTGCCCATGGGCATCACCATCCGTCAGGTCGTCGATGACATCGGCGGCGGGATTGCCGATGGCCGCCGCTTCAAGGCGGTGCAGATCGGGGGGCCTTCCGGCGGGTGCATTCCCGCGCGGCTGGCCGACACGCCCATCGATTACGAGGCGCTGGTCGAGGCTGGCGCCATGATGGGATCGGGGGGGCTGGTCGTGCTGGATGATGCGGATTGCATGGTGGAAATCGCCCGCTATTTCCTCGGGTTCACCCAGCACGAGTCGTGCGGGAAATGCACTTTCTGCCGCATCGGCACCACGCGCATGCTGGAGATCCTGGAGCGGCTGTGCGGCGGCACCGGCAAACCCGCCGACCTCGACGCCCTGGAACGTCTGTCGGCGGCGGTGAAACGCGGCAGCCTGTGCGGGCTGGGCAAGACGGCGCCCAATCCGGTGCTCACCACGCTGCGCTATTTTCGCGAAGAATACGAGGCGCACGCCGCTGGCGTGTGCCCGGCCGGACAGTGCAAGGCTCTGATCACGTACCAGATCACCGATGACTGCATCGGCTGCACCCGTTGCGCGCAGCAGTGTCCGGTTCACGCCATCCCGCCGACCCCGTATGAACGGCACGCGATCAACTCCGAAAAATGCGTTCGCTGCGACGGCTGCCGGACGGTGTGTCCGGCCGGGGCCGTCGTCGTGATGTCCGGAAACAGGATTGTAAAACATGGCCACGCTAAACATTGACCAGCGCCCGGTGGAGGTGCTCGCCGGAACGACCTTGCTGGCCGCGGCCCGCACGCTCGGCATCGCCGTGCCGACGCTCTGCTTCCGCGACGGCCTGGAGCACGTCACCTCCTGCATGCTCTGCGTGGTCGAAGATGTCCGGACGGGCTGCCTGCACCCCGCGTGCTCCACCCCGGCGCAAGACGGCATGGACATCGCGACGGCCAGCGGAACGGTGCTGGAGGCGCGCCGCACGGCCCTCGAGCTGCTGCTGGGGGATCATCTCGGCGATTGCGAAGGCCCCTGCACGCGGGCCTGCGCGGCCGGCATGAACATCCCCGACATGCTCCGCGCGATCGGCGCCGGCGACCTGCACGGGGCGATTCGCATCGTCAAGCGGCACATCGCGCTGCCTGCCGCGCTGGGACGGATCTGCCCGGCACCCTGCGAGAAGGCGTGCCGCCGCAGCTCGCAGGACGCGCCGGTCGGAATCTGCAGGCTCAAGCGGTTCGTGGCCGATGCCGACCTGGCCTCGTCCGCCCCGTACCTTCCTGATCGTCTGGAGCCGAGCGGCTTCCGGGTGGCCGTGGTCGGCGGCGGCCCGGCCGGACTGTCCGCCGCCTATGCGCTGGCGCGCGCCGGACACGCCTGCACCGTGTTTGAAAAAAGCGACAGGCCCGGCGGCGGCCTGCGCGCGCCGGAGCTGTGCGACACGCTGCCGCCAGCCGTACTCGACGCCGAGATCGCGCAGATCGCACGCCTGGGGATGACCTTCGAGACCGGCGTGGAGATCGGCGTCACCCGCTCGCTCCAGGACCTGAAACAGCGGTTTGATGCGGTGATCCTAGCCTGGGGCGCCGGTGCCGCTGATCTCCTGGACCCTCTCGGACTGGAGAGCGGTCCGCACGGAATCACCGCGAACTGGAGAACCCATCGCACCGGCGACCCCGCAGTCTTTGCGTGCGGCAACGCGGTGGTGCCCGGCCGGATGGCCGTGCGGGCGGTGGCGCAGGGGCAGGCCGCCGCCCTAGCGGTCGACCAGATGCTGCGCGGCGAGGCGGTTGTCGGAACGCTTCACCTCTACAACCATCGGCTCGGCGGCGCCCTGGCGCCGGACGAGCTTGCGGCCTTCATGGCCGGAGCCGCGCCGGAGCCGCGCACGGAGCCTGCGGATCGCGCGACCGGCGCCTACGCTGCAAACGAGGCGACCGGCGAGGCGGCGCGGTGCCTCCACTGCGATTGCCGCAAGCCGGGCACCTGCCAACTGCGCCGCTATGCCGACGAATACGGGGTAAATCCACGCGGATGGAAACCGGCCCACCGGCGTCCGGTCGAAATCGTGCGCCACGGCAACACCGTTTACGAACCGGGAAAATGCATCGCCTGCGGCATCTGCGTGCGCATCGCCACCGCCGCGCGGGAACCGCTGGGGCTGACCTTCATCGGCCGCGGCTTCACGGTGCGGATCGGTGTTCCCTTCCACGAGTCATTGGAAAAGGGGTTGAGCCGGGTCGCCGCCGCCTGCGTGGAGGCCTGCCCCACGGGCGCGCTGGCGGCCGCCGACCGGCGCGCGCGCAGGAGTGGAGAAGTCCCATGAACATCGTCCACATCGTGCCGGGATCGGGCGGCGGGTTCTACTGCCAGAACTGCGTCCGGGACATCGGTCTCGTGAAAGCCCTGCAGGCGGCGGGTCATGACGTGCTGTTCATGCCCATGTACCTCCCGTTCTTGGAACTGACGGACGGCGCGGTGGCTCAGTCGCCGGTATTCTTCGGCGCGGTCAACACCTGGTTGCAGCAGAAACTGCCGTTTTACCGCCGGCTCCCCCCGGCATGGCGCCGCCTGCTGGACGCCCCGGGCGTGCTCCGCTGGGCGGCGGGACAGGCAGGCACCACACAAGCGGCGGGTCTCGGCGATCTTACGCTCGGCATGCTCGAGGGGCGGGAGGGCCGTCACCGTGACGCCCTCGATCAGATGGCCGTATGGCTGAAGACGCAACCGCCACCCGACATCATTCACATCTCCAATGCGCTTCTGCTGGGGTTGGTACCTCTCCTGCGCGAGACCTTTGACGCCCGGATCGTCTGTACGCTGCAGGACGAGGACACCTGGTTGGACGCGCTCCCCCCGGACTATCGCGAACGCTGCTGGGCGCGCGTCAAGGCACTGAGTCATTCGGTCGATAGGTTCCTTCCGGTCAGCGCCACCTATTCCGAAATCATGCAAGCGCGCCTGGGCCTGACGGCGTCCCAGTGTAGCACCATCCCGATCGGAATCGATGTGGACGCCTTCTCGCCACCGGCGGCGCCGCCGGAAACGCCGACCCTCGGTTTTCTCTCCGAACTGACGCCCTCGCGCGGCCTGGACACGTTGCTCGAAGCCTTCCTGCTGTTGCGCGGCCGGCCCGAACTGGCCACCCTCCAGTTGCGGATCACGGGGGGCGACAGCGGAGCAAGCACCCCCTTTCTCAAACGCCTCCGCGCACGCATCGCCGCATCCGGACAGGCCTCTGCCGTCGCCTTCGTCGATGCCTTCCGCGAACCGCATCGCAGCGCGTTTCTCCGCTCGCTCAGCGTCCTTTCGGTGCCCGCGAGGCGACCCGAGGCCTTCGGGTTGTTTCAGATCGAGGCTATGGCCTGCGGTGTTCCCGTGGTGCAGCCCCGGTTGGGCGCCTATCCGGAGATTGTCGCTGCGACCGGCGGAGGTGTGATTTATGACGGGGCCACCCCTGCGGCGCTGGCCGGGGCGTTGGCGCCCCTGTTGACGGATCGCGCGTTGGCCGCACGCTATGGAGCGGCCGGACGGACGGCGGTCGTCGAAACGTACAGCCTAGCCCGCATGGTCGCGGAGGTGACCCGCGTATATCGGGAACTTCGTTAGCAGGCGGACTACATGGCCTTGTTGCGTTCCGCCAGCAATCCAACCAGCAGGAAGAGTCCGATCACCACCGGCCCCAGGGCAAAACGATCCAACTGGCCAAGCCCCAGTTCGAACAGCCGGGTGAGCACAAAGCCGAGCGTCCCGTAGCCCAAGGCGCACACAACGATCAAGATGAGCAGCCGCAAGAGAAAGTGAAGGTCCTTGATCAACCCCTTCACCACACCGTGAATCTGCTGCCCATAGAGGAACAGAAGGGTGGCCGCCAGAGACAGCGCGATCTTGGCGATATGCGGATGGAGCGCGTTGGACACACTCACGCACAGATCATACACAACGGACATAGGTTTGTTTCCTTTGCTGGTTACCGTGTATCCATGGTCGCAAAGAAAGGGCGCGAATGCAAGCAGGGGAAAGGGGGCAGTATTCAGTGTGACTTCCTTCATCCATTCCCTTCATCTCCGTTGCATGTTGGAGGTTGGATGTTGGGCGTTGAGTGTTCAATTTCAGCTTTCAGCTTTCTCTCATCTCCTGTACACTACTCCCGCAATTGACGGAGGTTCGACATGAGCGAAAAGAAAATCGAAAAGAAGACAAACCCCGACTGCCCGTGCACGTGGTCCGACTGCTCCAATCATGGCGACTGCGAAGCCTGCCGCGCCTACCATCACGCCCGGGGCCAGAAAACCACCTGCGAGAAACAGGCGTCATGAGAACGCGAATTCCCGCCCGAGGATCCCGGCAGGAATGCGGCCAAGCTCTTCCCGCCCACGGCCTCTGTCACGCGACTCCCGGCCGTCCCCAACATCCCCAACCCGCCGCCTCCGCCGCCCATAGGTGTTAAGTTAATGGATTTGAAAACTCAACACCCAACGCCCAACTTCCTTCCGAGTGAAACCGTTCCTTGGCGGGTTTTGCGTTAAAATTAGGCGCTTCCGGGTTTGTGGGGGGGGGGGGAATGGCGGGTGTCCCGCCCGCTACGTTGGCAATTTCGCGTGCTTCCCAAAGTGGGCGGGACGCCCGCACTCCCATCAAGAACACGTAAAGTCAACGAAAAGGGGATGCGCCCGGCAGTTGTATGGGATTGCCAACGGCCGGGGTGAGGGCACCCCGGCTCCAGGCCTGACGGCCTGCAACGAGCGCAGACCCTGCGCGCCAGCGTCTCCGTTGGGTGTTGTGTGTTGGGTGGTGCAGGTTCTTTCAGTTTTCAGCTTTCCATTTTCAGATTTTGCTTCATCTTGATTCTTGTCCTTACACCGGTTGTATGTCACAATTCATCCCCATGAAAACACCCGCAAAAGACGATCCTTTTCCGTCCGCCACACGCTGGATCTGGTCTGACGGCAACGCCAACGACGCTTGGCTGATGTTTCGCCGGTCGGTGGCCCTGCCCGCCGACTGCCACGCCGCAAGCCTGCGGATTACGGCTTCTTTCCACTATCTGCTTTACGTCAACGGCACGCTCGTCACGCGCGGGCCGGCCCGTTCCTACGATTTCTGCAAGGCGTATGACACGGTGGACGTGCATCCCTATCTGCGCCCGGGCGCGGCGAATGTGCTGGCCGTGCTGGCGCCGGCCGCCGGGGCGGAGTCGCCGCACACAGCCCCCCGATTGCCGGGGATCTTGGCGGCGCTGAGCTGGCAGGATGCCGCAGGCCAGTCGTTCACGGTGGCGACGGACCGTCGCTGGAAAGTTCGCCTGCACGAGGCATTCACGAGCGGGGCCGCCGGCCGATCTTTCAGCGAAGGTCTGCTCCTGGGCCGCGAGGAAGGATTCGATGCCCGACGGGAACTGCAGGGTTGGACGGGCGGGGCGTTCGACGATTCCGACTGGGCGCCCGCCGTTGAACTCGGTCCGGTTGGCCTGGCGCCCTGGACGACGCTGGAGCCGAGCGGCATCGGACTGCTCTCGGATGATCCCGTTTTGCCGGTGTCGTTCGCCGCCATCGAACTGGCGCGGCTTCCGCGCGGCTTCCGCTTTCGTCTCAGCTCGCCGCCCCAGCAGCACACGGCCATCAAAGTCTACGCCACGGAGATCACAGCCATTGCCGCGGCTACGGTCCGACTGAAAATTGGGCATCTTGTTCATCTGAATGGCGAGCGCATCGTTCCCGATGCGAAGACGGGAACATTCACGCTTCCGGCGGGCACGAGCCTGCTGGCCATCAAGCAAGTCGGCTATTTCGCCATCGAGATGGAACTGTTGCTGGAAACGGATGCCCCGTTGTCCTTCTCCTCCCAACGGATCGTGTCCGGACCGACAGGCGCCTGGGCGCTGTACGTCTTTCCCGATGCATCGGTCAACTACCCCTGGCACGAGACTTCGGACACGATTCCGCAGCCGGCCGGGCTGGAAGAGATGCTGGCGGCCGGCAACGTGGACCAGATCCCCGTTGCGATGCGCTCCGGGTTTGTGCCCGTGCCCGTAGAGCCGAGCAGCGTGTACCATGATGTCTGGTCGCAATCCTTCTACAGCGTGCGCGGCGGCCTGCTGGATCCGGCGATTCAGCGCGCGCAGCCACGACCGCCGGTCGATGCCGCGCTCACATCGCCCCTGCGTAATCCGCAGAACCTGCTGCATGCGCACGCCGATGCGGCTACGCTCGTCCCGACGCCGGGTTACGATGCGCATTTCATTGTGGATTTCGGCTGCGAGATGATCGGCTACCTGGAACTGACCGTGGAGGCACCGGCCGGCACGGTCATTGATACGCAGGGATTTGAGCTGATCAACCCCCACGGCATTGCCTGGATGTGTCACAACGGCTTTCGCTATGTCTGCCGGGAAGGGTTGCAGACCTTTACGTCGCACATCCGGCGCGGCTTCCGCTATGTATCCGTGACGGTTCGCGAGTTTGACCGACCGGTGCAATTCTATACGCTGCGCTGCCGCCGCACGGTCTATCCCGCAGCCGAGACCGGCAGTTTCGAGTGCAGCGACTGGCAGCTCAACCAGGCCTATCGCATGAGCCTCGATACGGCGGCCGTCTGCATGCTCGACACCTACGTGGACTGTCCGGGCCATGAGCAGGCGTTCTGGGTCGGCGATGCCCGGATCACGGCGCAGATCAATCAGCTTGCGTTTGGCGCGATGGATCTCGATCAGCGCTGCATCCGCATCGTCGGCCGCTCCCTCGCGCCAGAATGGGTGAAGGAGTATTTCCCGAACGACGAAGGGTACGCCAGCGGTCGATACCTGCCGATCGCGGCTTTTCCCAATTATCCGGAAGGCGGCCTGCCCATGTGGGCGCTGCTCTGGGGATTGCAGTGCGGGGATCACTGGTTGCACGGCGGCGACACCAACGATCTGAAGGAGAACTACGGGTATCTCGCGGACCTGTTTCACCGGTGCCGTTTGCTGACGAACGAACGGGGCTTGCTCGACATCCCCGGCGCGTGGAACCTGATCGAATGGGGCGCTAACGACCTGTCTCCTTATGGCGAGGTGACGGCCAACAATGTGCTGCTCGTGGCCTGTTTGCGCGTGGCGGCTGAAATGGCAACCGCCCTGGGCTTGCCGCAGGAGGCCAAAGCCCATGCGATGGAAGCCGATCAGCGCCAAGCCGTGATCAATCGACTGTGCTGGAATGAAGAACGACAGGCGTATGTGGACACGGTGCGCGATGAATGGGGTTACCGGCACTATCAGGAACTCTGCCGGAAGAAAGGCTGGCCGATTCTGCCGTGGGAAAAATATCACGGCTGCCTGCGTGTGAGTGAGCAGAGCAATACCCTTGCGGCGCTGTGCGCGTGTGTGCCACCCGAACGTATGGATGCGGTCCGGAAGATCATTCGGAGGGTCGAGCGTGGTCGCTTCGCAGGCGGCTCGCCGGCCGGTCGCACCTTGGGGCCGCCCTCGGAGCAGGAAGCGCCCGACGGTATTGTGGCCGTTGGCTCGCCGTTTTTCCTGTTCTTCACGTTGGGTGCGCTCTTCCAGATCGGTGAGGGGCGTCTGGCGTTTGACGTGATGCGTCGCGAGTGGGGTAAGATGGCTGAAATGGGATTCCGGACCTGCCCGGAGACATTCGGTTGGACGCGCAGTGTGGCTCACGCCTGGAGCGCGGCGCCCGCTGTTTACCTGCCCACCCGTGTGCTGGGCATTCGTCCCTTGGATCCCGGGTTTCGCCGTTTTTGTGTCGAGCCGTGTCCGGGCGATCTGGCATGGGCGCGCGGCTCGGTGGTCACGCCGCATGGTCCGATCCATGTCAGTTGGCAGCGCAACGACACCGGCAAGTTGGATATCACCTGCGCGGCGCCCCCGGAATGCCATCGGGATGAGGGAGTTTGACAACGATGAAAACAGGCACCGAGATCCATGTTTTGCGAGATCTGGCGCGACGCGTGGCGGAGATCGCCGCGTTGCCCGAGCAGGAGGAGAAGCGCCGGGCGATCCGCGCGTTGAACCGGCTGGATGCCGTGCCTCCGCGCATCTACTGCTTTCCGGAAGGGGTCTGGCTGGAGATTCTTCCCTGGGAGAGCCTGTCGTGCTCCGATCCCTTGCTGCGGGGCTGGGAGATGCAGTTGCGGCTGGCGATCGCGACCCACGAGTTCCTGCGGGACGATCAGCCCGTGGATGCGGTCTTCAACGTGCCGTGGGACGCGGAGATCAGCGGCAACGGGTTGCAGGTTGAGCAGACGATGACGGACGCGGGGGATCGCCAGCCGTATTACATCCATCCGTTTTCCAATCTGGTGCTGTCGAGCCATTCCAGCCTGGGCGCGATTCATTACGAGCGGCCTTTGAAGGAGCACCGCGACATCGAGATGCTGCGGACGCCCCGCGTGACGGTGAATCAGGAACGTTCCGCCGAGTGGCTGACGCGGGCGCATGAAATCTTCGATGGCATTCTGACCGTGAGGCGCCGTCACCACTGGTGGCATACCGTCGGCGGCGTCTGTCAGACCGCCGTGATGTTGCGCGGCATGGACACCCTGATGCTGGACATGCTGGACGAGCCGGGCTGGGTGCAGGAGCTGCTGGCCCGGTTGGCCGCCAATCACCAGTCGGTGCTGGATCAATTGGAAACCGGCGGATTCCTGTCGCTGAACAACGGTTGCGAGTGGATCAACAACGGCGGCATCGGCTACACAGACGTCCTGCCGGCGGTCGGTTTTGATCCGGCTCACGTGCGGTGCCGCGATCTCTGGGGCGGTCAGGAGAGCCAGGATCTGGTCGGCATCTCGCCGGCGATGTATGAGGAGCTGTTCTTCCCGCACCTCCAGCCGATCATCGAGCGCTTCGGGTTGGGGTGCTACGGCTGCTGTGAGCCGCTGCACGACTGGCTTCCGGTGTTGAAGCGGGTCCGCAATCTGCGCCGAGTGTCCATCTCCCCCTGGGCGGACATCGAAAAGAGCGCCGCGCAGCTTGGCCCCGGCTACGTCTTCTGCTGCAAACCGCATCCCGCCGCCGTGTCGACCGACCGGATGGACGAGGCCGCGATCAAGCGGAGCCTGGTGGAGACCTTCACGGTGACGAAGCGGCACGATTGCCGGGTGGAGGTGATGCTGAAGGATCTGCACACCGTGCAGCATGAGCCGCAACGCCTGACGCGCTGGGTGGAGCTTGTCAAAGCGGCGCGGGCGCAGGTATACGGGTGACGCCGATCAGCGGGCGCATGGCAGTTCTGATGAGGGTTATTTCTTAATCGTAATCTTAGTCTTAATCCTCCAACTCTCGCCGATCCGACTCGTAGACGGCTCCCTGCTCATGCACACGATCAGGGGATGTGCTGCGGATCAATCCGAGTTTACAATCACATGCATGGTCAAAGCAAGATTACGGAGGCGCTTGCAAAACACCTGCAAGCGCCGGTTTCAGGTTTCAGGTTTCAGGAAGACGAAACATCGTGTGGTTCTTCCAGACACCCGAAACCTGACACCTGAACACTTCGCTTGCAAAACAGGGTTTTGCAAGCGGCTCTACGATTATGATTACGAATCAACGACCTCATCAGAACTACCATGCGCCGCCTTGACATACCCGTGCCATTGAGGCATCCTTGGTTACATGGACGCGCATCTTCAGGGCGGAATCAATGGACGCAACCCCGCATCGGCAACAGGCGATGGCTTGTCGGTCAGCGGAACGGTTGTGGATGTGGAGGGGCGGCGGTTGTTCGGCGCCCGGATCGTGGTCGGGGCGACGGGCCGCATCGAAGCCGTGGCGCCCGAGGCGTCGCCCGGGCCGGGTTTCATCCTGCCGGGCTTTGTCGACGCGCACATCCACATCGAAAGCGCACTGATCACCCCCGCCGCGTTCGCGCGGGCGGCGGTGCGGCACGGCACGGTGGCGGCTGTGACCGATCCGCACGAAATCGCCAATGTGCTCGGCGTGGACGGAGTTGATTTCATGCTGGCCGAGGGGGCCCGCACCCCGTTCGTAATGGCGACGGGAGCGCCCTCCTGCGTTCCGGCCACGCCGTTCGAGACGGCAGGGGCGACGCTGGACGCCGCCGCCGTCGCCGCCCTGCTCGACCGTCCCGGTGTGACCCACCTCGCCGAGGTGATGAATGTGCCGGGGGTGCTCGGCGGCGATCCGGATCTGATCGCGAAGCTGGCGGCGGCGCGGGCGCGCGGCAAGCCGATCGACGGACATGCGCCGGGCTTGCGCGGCGCGGCGCTGCGCGCCTACATCGCGGCGGGGATCACCACCGATCACGAATGTCTGGATCTCGAGGAGGCATACGAGAAGGCGGCCGCAGGGATGACCATCCTCCTGCGGTGCGGGTCGGCGGCGCGGACGTTCGAGGCGCTGCTTCCGGTGCTCGCGCGGCATCCCGGCGCCTGCATGCTCTGCTCCGACGACAAGCACCCGGATGACCTGCTGGAGGGGCACATCAATGACCTGGTCCGGATCGCTGTCGGGGCGGGTCTGAATGTGTTTGACGTGCTGCGGGCGGCCTGCGTCAACCCGGTGCGCCATTACGGTCTCGATGTCGGACAGCTCCGCCTCGGCGACCGGGCCGACTGGGTCGAGGTCGAGGATCTGCGGGATTTCCGCGTGCGGCGGACGGTGGTCGGCGGGCGCGTGCTGGCGGCGGACGGACGGTCGGCAATCCCTGAGCTGACGCCGCTGCGGCGGCCGAACTCGTTTGCCTTGCGGCCGGTGTCGGCGGCCGTCTTCCGAATGCCGGCGCGCGCGGGCGCCTGCCGCGTGATCGGCGTGCGCGATGGCGAGCTCGTCACCGATGCCATCTCCTGCATCCCGACCGTCCGGGACGGCGTCGTGGTCGCCGATCCCGCGCGCGGCCTGGCGAAGCTCGCCGTCTTCAACCGCTATGCCGCCGCCGTGCCGCCCGCGCTGGCGCTGGTGTCGGGGATGGGACTCGGTCGCGGCGCCGTGGCGGCCAGCGTGGCCCACGACTCGCACCCGGTGATCGCCGCAGGGGTCGATGACGACGCGCTGGCGGCGGCGGTCAACGCCGTGGTGGCGCACGGCGGCGGATTGGCCGTGGCCGACGGCACGGGCGTGCGGGTGATGCCGCTGCCGATCGCCGGGCTGATGAGCGCCGGGACGTGCGAGGAGGCGGCGGCGGCCACCGCGCGAATCGATGCCGCAGTCCGGGCCTGCGGCTGCGCATTGCGGGCGCCCTTCATGACCCTCTCGTTTCTGGCCCTGCCGGTGATCCCGGCGCTCAAGCTCACCGACCTGGGGCTGTTTGACGCCGCTCAGTTCAAACCCGTTGGCTTCTGGATTTAGACAGCTTTTCATCGGCGCCCGTATCCGCTATAATCCGCCGCCATGAAACCTTCCGACATTTTGCTTTGGACACTCGCCGGCGCGCTCGCCTATCTGCTCGGGTCGGTGCCGTTCGGGTATCTGATCGCTCGTTGCCGCGGGATTGACATCCGCACGGTGGGCAGCGGCAACATCGGCGCGACCAATGTCTTTCGTGCGGTGAGCAAACCGCTGGGCATTCTCACCTTCGCGCTCGATGTGGCCAAAGGGGTCTGCGGCACCCTCGTGATTCCGCTTCTGATTCAGAACCGTCTCACGGGATCGGTTGCACCGGAAGCGCTGCGGTTGTTCTGCGGATTCTTCACCGTGGCGGGCCACAACTGGACCTGTTTTCTCGGGTTCAAGGGCGGCAAGGGAGTGGCCACCAGCGCGGGGATGCTGATCGGGCTTACGCCGCTCGGCGTCGGCATCGCCTTTGCGGCCTGGTTGGTCACGTTTGTCACGACGCGCTATGTCTCGGTCGCCTCGATTCTGGCGGCCGTCGTCCTGGGTGTGGGGGTTTGGTTCTTGCCTTCCGCCCACGCCGTGGGTGCCTGGTTCCCGGCGGTTCTGAGCGGCCTCGCCGCGCTGGTCATCTGGAAGCACCGCGCCAACATCGCCCGTCTGCGCGCAGGCACCGAGTCGCGCTTCACGTTCAAGAAAAAGGCATCGGCATGAACATTACCATCATCGGCGACGGCGGCTGGGGCACGGCCATCGGATTATTGCTCAACGGTTACGGCCACACGGTCACGCTCTGGGGGCCGTTTGAAGACGCGCTCGCAGAGATTCGGAGCAAGCGGGAGAACGTCCGATTCCTCCCCGGCGTCGCGTTGCCCGGCACGCTGATCTGGACCGCTGACCCGGTTCAGGCTGCCGCCCGCGCCGACCGCGTGGTTCTAGCTGTCCCGTCCCGATTCTATCAGGATGTCTGCGCCCGGTTCGCGGGCCTCATCCCCGCCAGCACGCCGGTGGTGAGCCTCACCAAGGGGCTGTGCGAAAAAACCCGCCGCCGCATGAGTGAGATCGCCGCCGAGGTGTTGGCCCTTCCATCCGTGGCTGTCCTCTCCGGGCCCAGCCACGCCGAGGAGGTTGCCCGCGGCATTCCGACCGCCGTCGTGGCCGCCGCCACCGACGCGGCGCTCGCGCGGGAGATTCAGGTGCTGTTCAACGGCCCCCGGTTCCGCGTCTACACCTCCGCCGATCCGTTGGGGGTCGAACTCGGCGGCGCCATCAAGAACGTCATCGCCATCGCCGTCGGCGCCTCCGACGGACTGGGCTTCGGCGACAACACCCGCGCGGCAATCATCACCCGCGGCCTGGCCGAGATGACCCGTCTCGGGTGCGCCTTGGGAGCGCGTCCCGAAACCTTCGCGGGACTGAGCGGCGTCGGCGACCTGATCGTCACCTGCACCAGCCGCCACAGCCGCAACCATTCCGTCGGCGAGCGCCTGGGCCGGGGCGAATCCATCGGCGCGATCCTCGCCAGCATGCAGATGGTGGCCGAAGGGGTCTGGAACGCCAAAGCCGTTCGTGACGCCGCCCGCGCCTGCGGCGTCGACGTCCCCATCGCCGAACAGGTCTGCAGTTGGTGCCATGATGGTGCCTCACCCCGCGACTCGGTCGAGGCCCTCATGTCACGCGACATGAAGCCCGAGGCGACACGATTAGGGGTGAATTAGGGACGGATTAGGGACGGACCTTCCATCAGCAATCGGGCTGAGGGCAGCCATTCTAATTATGACAGCCGCTATCGGGATCCAAATCGGGATCGGGACCGAAATCGACGAGAAAGCAAGGATTTCGACCCCGATAGCGATAGCGATTTCGATTTCGACTGTACAGATGTGCCATAATTAGAATTGCTGGGCTGCGGGAAGGCCGGTGGACAAACGCCGCGGAATGTGCGATTATTTTCCCGTTCGTTTGGGGCGTGCAGATAACGATTTGCAAGAGCCTCTGATAACCCTCAGGAGGTTTTAGGATGCGTTCCCTTCGCCCCGGTCTCTCTGTCGCCGCTCTGCTCGGCCTCTTCACGGCCGCCTGCGGGCTGGCCGAGGAGCAGTTCCCCAAACCCGATTGGACCGACCGGCTCAGCCCGCTCGCGTCACCCCACGCCGTCCCCGGCGGCGCGATCACCCTCTCCGGCATCCAGCCCAAGAGCTTCAACGGCTACCTCGATAATTTCTCCTCCTCCCAGCAGGTCTTCGGCATGATGTACGAGCCCCTCCTGGGCACCGATCCTCTCACGACCGAGCTCGTTCCGGGACTGGCAAGCCGGTGGACGGTCTCGGACGACAAACTGACCTTCACCTTCCACCTCGACCCCGCCGCCCGCTGGTCCGACGGCAAGCCCGTCACCGCCGCCGACGTCCGCTGGACCTTCGACGCGATCATGAATCCCGCGAATGACACCGGCCCGAACAAGGTGTCGCTCGGCGTCTTTGCCCCGCCCGAGGTGGTCGACGTGCGGACGGTCCGCTTCACGGCCCGCGAAGCCCACTGGCGCAACCTCCTCGCCGCAGGCGGCTTCGCCATCCTCCCCCGCCATGCGTTTGAGGGGCGGGATTTCAACACGATCAACTTCGAGTTTCCCGTGGTCTCCGGCCCCTACCGCTTTGCCGCGATGCGCGAAAACAGCGACCTGCGCCTGGAACGCCGCGCCGATTGGTGGGCCCGCAGCCGTCCCTCCAATGCCGGAGTCTTCAACTTCCAGACCATCATCTACCGCTTTTTCAGCGATCAGGACAACGCCTTCGAGGCGATGAAAAAGGGCGACATCGATGCCTACGCCGTTTATACCGCCCGCATCTGGGCCAATGAGACCCGTGGTCCCCGCTTCGACAACAACTGGATCGTCCGCCGCCGCGTGCGCAACCACAACCCCGTCGGCTTTCAGGGTTTTGGCATGAATCTCCGACGCCCGCCCTTCGATGACCTGCGCGTCCGCCAGGCCCTCGCCGCCCTTCTGGACCGCGAAACCATGAACAGCACCCTCATGTTTAAGGCGTATTTTCTGCACCGCTCGTACTTTGAGGACCTCTACGACGCCCAGACCCCTTGCACCAACACGCTCGTCGCCTATGATCCCGTCCGCGCTTCGGCCCTTCTGAAAGAGGCCGGCTGGGCCGCCAACCCTAAGACCGGCGTGCTCGAGAAGGACGGACGGCCGCTCGTGATCCGCTTCCTCACCCGCGACGGCGCAGGCGACCGGTTTCTGGCCATCTATGCCGAAGCCCTGAAGAAAGCGGGGATTAACCTCGTCATCGAGCGCAAGGATTTCGCCTCGTGGATGCGCGACATGGATGCCTTCAATTTCGACATGACCTGGTGCAGCTACGGCGGCGGACTCTTCCGCGACCCCGAACACATGTGGCTCTCGCGCGAGGCCGACCGCCCCGCTGGCAACAACGTCGCCGGATTCAAGGACCCCCGCGTCGACGCCTGGATCGAGAGCCAGAAGACCGAGTTTGACCCCGCCCGCCGCAACACCATCCTCCGCCAGATCGACGGCGTCCTCGCCGCCAGCGTCCCCTTCGTTCTCCTCTGGAACATCGATGCCACCCGCCTTCTCTACTGGGACAAGTTCGGCATGCCCGACACCGTCCTCTCCAAGTACGGCACCGAGGGCGACGTCGTCGCCTACTGGTGGTTCGACCCCGACTCGGCGGCCGACCTCAAGGCGGCCATGACCGCCGGCAAGCCCCTGCCCGCGCGTCCCTTCGAGGTCAATTTCGACACCGTCTTCAAGGCGACACCTCCCGTCCGGAAAGGGTCGGACCCGGGGCCGGACAAGAAGTAGCGGCTCACGCTTCGCCATTGTTTTTCAAACGCCACTATTAGCCAACACGGATTACCATGAACCTGGCCGACTCCACCTCCGCCCTCCAAACATCCCTCCGCGCGCTGGGCCGCGTGGCGGTCGCCTTTTCCGGCGGCGTGGACAGCACGCTGTTGCTCAGGGTCGCCGCCGACACGCTGGGACCGTCCAACGTCCTGGCCGTGATCGGCGACTCGCCCAGCCTGCCGCGCCGTGAGAAGTCAGAGGCCGAGGATCTGGCCGCCGGCATGGGCGTGGAGCTCGTCGTGGTCCAGACCGGCGAGATGGACAACCCGCACTACGCCGCCAATCCCAAGAACCGCTGCTATTACTGCAAGCAGACGCTGATGGCGGAGGTGCGAAAACAGGCCAAAGCCCGCGGCATCACGGCCGTGATCGACGGCCAGAATGCCGACGATCTGGGCGATTGGCGGCCCGGCAGTCAGGCGGCCCGCGAATGCGGCGTGCGCAGTCCGCTGCAGGAGGCCGGCCTCACCAAGGCCGACATCCGCCTCCTCTCCGAAAGCCTCGGCCTTCCCACCGCCCGCAAGCCGGCCATGGCCTGCCTCGCCTCGCGCCTCCCCTATGGCACACCCGTCACCGCCGCCGCGCTGCAGCAGATCGAGACCGCCGAGCAGAGCCTTCAGGATGCCGGCTTCGCCATCGTACGCGTCCGCCACCACGGCACGGTCGCACGCATCGAGATCGCTCCGGACGATTTTCCGCGCCTGATCGACCCCGCCACTCGCCTCCGCATCACCTCCGCCGTCAAGGCCGCAGGCTTCACCTTCGTCGCCCTCGACCTCGACGGGTACCGCACCGGGAGCCTGAATTCGCCATGACCTTCTCTGCCGCACTGGATGTTCTTCTCTCCGGAGCGCCTCCCTGCGCGGACGCGCTCGCAGCCCTGATTGCCTGTGGCGACACCGACGCGCCGAGCCTCTACGCGGCCGCTGACCAGGTCCGCGTTGCCACGGTCGGCAACGAAGTCCACCTTCGCGGCTTGCTCGAGTTTTCCAATACCTGCCGCCGGAATTGCGACTACTGCGGCCTGCGGCGCGACAACGCCAGAGTCGAACGCTACCGCCTCACCCCCGACGAGATCATCGCCACCGCCTGCGAAGCCGAAAAGCTCGGCTTCCCCTCGCTCGTCATGCAGTCCGGCGAAGATCTCTGGTTCACCGGCCCGCGCCTGGCCGAGATCATCCGAGCCATCAAAGGAAAAACGTCTCTGGCCATCACCCTCAGCGTCGGGGAGCGCGACGAGGCCGACTATCGCCTCTGGCGGGAAGCGGGCGCCGACCGCTACCTGCTGCGCATCGAGACCACCGATCCGGAGCTGTTCCGGAGGATACATCCCGACGACGATCTGGAGGGGCGTAAAGCCTGCCTGCTCACTCTGAAACGCCTCGGCTACCAGCTCGGATCGGGTGTCATGGTCGGACTGCCCGGTCAGACCCCCGCCGCGCTGGCGCGCGACGTTCTCTGGCTTCTGGATCTCGGCGCCGAGATGCTCGGCGTCGGGCCTTTCATTCCGCATCCCGAGACACCCCTGGCCGATGCCGCAGGCGGCACGTTTGACCAGGCCTTGCGGCTCGTCGCCGTGCTCCGCCTCGCGTTCCCCTATGCGCACATCCCCGCCACCACGGCTATGGCCTCGCTCGATCCATTAGGACGCGAAAAAGCGCTCCAGGCTGGTGCCAACGTGGTGATGCCCGCAGTCACGCCCACCGACCGTCGGGCGCTCTACGCACTCTATCCCGGCAAGATTTGCCTCGACGACAACGCCCGCAAATGCCGCGGCTGCATCGAGGCCCGCATCCGCGCCATCGGTCGCTCCGTTGCCACCGGCCCTGGCCATGTCATTCGGCGCTGACGGACAAGCGCTTCTTTTTGAGAAATTTTTGGGTGGTGAAAACAATGCCCTTTCTTAGGTGTCCTGTTTTAGGTTGAATCAGCAAGCCGTTTATGGTAAGCTCCTCCCCAATTTCACGAGATTATGCCCTTTATGATTGTTCGTACTTTCATTCGCACGGCTTGGAGTGGATGCGGGGTGCTGTTTGTGGCGTTCGCGCTTGCGTTGGCTGTGCCCGCCTCCGCTCAAAACGCAACGCCTCCCGAAGTCGCGCAGGCGCTGGCGGTGTTTGACGCCGAGTGTGCCAAGATCCAAAGCCAGCACGAGGAAACGGTGGCCGGTTCGCCGCGTGTTTACACGAACCAACTCATGGGGATCCGGCGCAAGTTGCAGGATGCCGGTGATCTGGACGGCGTTCTGGCCGTCATGCAGGAATCGGAACGGTTCATCACGGCCATCAGGGGTGATGCCGATCCGTTTGAACTGGTTCCCGAAATGCCCGAATCCGCCCTCGTCAAAACGCCTGCGACGCTCCGTCAGTTACAAGACTCCTATTTGAAGAACAAAAGCGATCAAGCCGAACTTCGTAACAAGCAATTTACCGATCTCGCCGGACGACTCATCGGACGGCTCGACGCAATCACGAGAGATCTGACGATCCGCAACCGCATCGCCGAGGCGGTGCTCGTCAAGAAGGAAGGCGACTACTGGCGCAAGATGATAGCCGATAGTCAGATGTTCGGCGTGATCGAAGGCCGCATGCTGGAGCGATCAGGACGGATGCCGCCGACGAAAGTTGACCCGCCTGCGACACCATCCGGCGGACGGACTGAGTCTTCTGCAGAAGCCCCTTGGCGCACGTGGAAGCTCGCCAAAATCGCCGGCTACACCCAAGAGGGATCGCTTTTCGACCATCCCGATCTGCCCGACGAACTGTCGTTCACGTTTGACAAGGAAAACGGCCAGATCCGAGTCGATGGCATACGCGTAGTCGCCCAGACGTCCATTGATATGCGTGATCGTGCGTGGTTGGGCAAGGCGATCCGCTGGACGGTCCCATCGGCCAAACAGTTGGATGCGACGTTTCAGATCACGTCAAAGGCGCTGGCACCCAACAAAGACGGCGGCCCCGCGGTGCAGCTCATCATTCAATACGACAAGACGAGCCCGCAGGTGTTCACGTGGCCCATTCTGTACCGCGACATGACCCTACAGATCGTTCATGATGCCGCGACCGACTCGCGGCGGATCGTCTGGGTCCAGAGTCGCCTGCCTGGCACGCTCATCACGGTCCCCGCCGACGCGATCAACATCCGGCTGCTCCTCACCCTCACCACCCGCCGCCCCGGTGAACGGTGCGACAGCACGATCACCGTGCGCTAAAGTGACAGGCCCGCAGGAGGGTCATAAGCCGGATTCTGTCTGGGCACCTTGCGGTGTCCGCCCGACCATTCGACTATGCGACCAACCCGGAGTCTTCCGGCCGAAGCCGGGCGGCGCGGGCAGCGCCTGGAACTCCCTATTTGGTCTTGCTCCGGATGGGGTTTGCCTAGCGACGGCGCTTGCGCAACCGCCCGGTGGTCTCTTACACCGCCTTTTCACCCTTACCGATGGCCGAAGCCGCCGGCGGTATGTCTCTGTGGCACTTTCCATCGGCGCCGATATGGCAGCGCCTTCCCCGCGTTAACCACGGGGCATCCCGCCCTATGGAGTCCGGACTTTCCTCCCGCGCAGCGGTCTCCCGCGCGCGGGCGGTCGGTCACCTCCCGCGAACCTGTCAGAATCAATCGGCCGAATACAAAATCCTCCCGCACGTCTGGCAGGAAACAATGCCCGCGTTGCGCCGCACCAGATGCGCCATTTGCGGGGGCTGCGTCAGATGGCAACCGCCGCAGACTGTGCCGCCTTCAAGCGGGACGATCACCGGCCAGCGCTTGGGCAACAGGCGGGTATAGGCCAGCAGCGCCTGCTGCGAGGTCACTGCCTTCAATGCACCGGTTCGCTCGGTCAGACACTGGGTCAACTCCGCCTGCCCATCGGCCATGCGACGGTCCAACTCCTTCAGATAGCGGTTCACGATCTCCGTATCGGCGCTGAGCTTCGCCTGGGCCTCCGCCACACGGGCTGCGGCCGGCGTGACTTCGTCCATCAGCGCGATCTGCCGGGCCTCACACTGCTCAATCTCGTCGGTGGCCCGCGTGATCTCGTGGGTCATGGCCTGAAAGTCCCGGTTGGTCTTCAGCGCCTGCTGCTGCTGTCGCAGCTTCTCCATCCGCTCCTTGCGGTTGGCCACCTCGCCCTCAGCGGCGTTCAGGTTGAGCTGCGTAATCTTCAGATTGGACTGGGCAGCCGCGAGGACGCCCAGCGCTCCCTTCAGCCGGGACTTCTCCTGCTCTTTGCGATCGGGCAGGTCTTGAATCTCCTGCTGCAAAGCCCGAATGCGTCCATCAATCTCCTGCAATGCCAGCAATGGCTCCATGACGGTCACGACTCCACATCCTTCCCTAACACGGACTCAAAAGAACAAAAGACGGTAAAATGAGCAAGGGAAAGAGACTACCGAATTCGAACACCGCTTGTCAACCTGGAATTCAGAGTCTTTGTCTCTTCCATTGACCCTTACATCACCGGCAGGAAGATATCGATGTAGGCGTCGAGAATGCGCTGCCCCCAGAAGACCCAGATCACCGCGCCGAGTGAAAGATAGGGGCCAAAGGGAATCCGCCCCTGAAGCTCCGTCTTCTTGAGCAGGATGAGCGTGACGCCAACCACGCTGCCGGCCAGCGATCCCGCGATCAAGACAAACAACACCGCTTGCCAGCCGAGAAACGCTCCCACCGCGCCCATGAGCTTGACGTCGCCAAAGCCCATCGCCTCTTTTTTGAAGACCTTTTCACCCAGCGCCGCCACCAAAAAGAGAAGCCCGAAGCCGGCCATCTCGCCGATTCCGGATCCCAGCAAACCGCGATACCACACGGTCGCGCCGTGGTGCATCGTCGGAACCAGCGCGCTGAAAATCGGCCCCGCAATCATGCCGCCGATGGTCACGCTGTCGGGCAGGATCATGTGGTCCAGATCCACGAACGTTCCGCACACCAGCGCCGCCAGAAAGATCCAGTAGACCGGGATCAGCGCGGCGTCGACGAGCGGGACCATGCCCAGCATCGGACGCTCAAACGCATACTGCAGGAACACGATGCAGAAGAGCGCGGCCGTCAGCAGCTCGACGCCGATGTAGCGCGCGGAGATCGGCTGTCGGCACCAGCGGCAGCGGCCGCGCAGCAGCAACCAGCTCAAGACAGGGATGTTCAAGTACCAAGGGATCAGCCGGTTGCACGCCGGACAGTGCGAACGGGGGGCCACCACCGACTCGTCCCGCGGAATGCGCCAGATGCAGACGTTCAGGAAACTGCCGATGCACGCACCCAGTACAGCCGAGAAACAGGCGAGCACACAGACCAGATCAGCGGGCATATTCATCATGTACCTTCGTAGTGAGTTCAATTGTCAGAGCTAGGATGATTCATATCCGTCGCGATTATGATTCGGCGGGG
The DNA here is from genome assembly GCA_945870025.1 of Akkermansia muciniphila. Classification (GTDB taxonomy): domain Bacteria; phylum Verrucomicrobiota; class Kiritimatiellia; order RFP12; family JAAYNR01; genus VGWG01. The sequence continues at coordinate 59,662 of CAMBQN010000011.1, read as the reverse complement.
ATTGGGCGTCAAGCCTGAATACCGAAAAAAGGGGATTGCTAGTTTTTACCGTTCCGTTTTACACTGTTTCCGTGATCTGAAACCCGAAAGGCACTCCCGTGCGCTACGCCATCGTCTCCGACATCCACGCCAATCTGCAAGCCTGGAACGCCGTGCTGACCGATATCGCCGCGCAACGCGTCGGGCGCATCCTCTGCCTCGGGGACAGCGTCGGCTACGGGCCCAACCCCTCCGAGGTTCTGGAATCGGTCTATCGCCACGTCGATGCCTTCTGCATGGGCAACCACGACGCGGCGGTCTGCGACAAGCTCGATCCCAGCCTCTTCAACGAACGAGCCCGGCGTCTGCTCGACTGGACCCGCACCCGCCTCTCCGACAAGGCCGCGCGCTTCCTCGCCTCCCAGCCCCTCACGCTCGCGGGCCCCGGTTTTCGATGTGTCCACGGCGATTTCACAGAGCCTGCCGCCTTCAACTACATCGAGGACCATGAGGACGCCTCCCGCTCCTGGGCCGCCGCGCCGGAGCCGCTCCTCTTTACCGGACACACCCACCTGCCCGCCCTCTTCGTCATCGGCGCCAGTGGCGTCACCCACCACCTGCCGCCCCAGGATTTCGTGATCGAACCCGGCAAGCGCTACCTCGTCAACCCCGGATCGGCCGGCAACCCCCGCGCGGACGAGGCGCTCGCCTCGTACTGCATCTTTGACGACGATGCCGGTTCGGTCGTCTGGCGCACGGTGCCGTTCGATCTCGACGCTTACCGCGCCTCCCTGCTCGCCGCCGGTTTCGCCGAAACGGATACACCCTTTCTCGAACGCGACCCCCGCCGGCACCTTCTCGCCGTCCGCGAAGCGATCTCCTTCTCCCCCGCCCGCACGCCGGACCAGCTTGCCCGCGGCGTCACGCCGGTCAGCGAGCTCACCCGCCTCAGCCGGGCCGCACGTCGCTGGAAGCGCATCGCCCTCGCGACGGCCGTCACGGCCCTCTTCGCTGCGGCCGCCGGCCTCGGCATCGTCCGGCTGCGGCCACCGGCCGCTGACGGCGGCCCGCTCATCCTGCCCGTGAGCGAGCTGCTGGCAGTCGCGCCCGCTTCGGCCAAAAACCTCCTGCCGCCGTTTCCCGTCTCGACAGACGGCGCCTCGCTCGTCGGCTGGCGCGTTCGGCTCGACAATCCCCAGACGACCACTCTCGCCGCCGTGCGGGATGGCATCGCCGTCACGGTCACCAACGGCCCGGCCCGTTTTCGCATCGAATCGCCGCCGGTGCGGATCAACCGCGCCAGCACGGGAAATTTCCAGATCAAAGCCCGCTTTCTCAAGGCCCCCGACTTTGCTGGCTATGCGGTCTTCGTCATCGAACAACTCGGGGAATCCGATGCTGGCGACGATCCCCTCGTGGTGAAAGAGATCCAGGACCCGCCGAAAATCAAACGGGATCGCGACGGCTGGACCTCCATGGATCGCAAAACGACGAACAGCCTGCGTCCCGCAACCCGTTTCATCCGCTTGGCCATCGAAGGCGAAACCGGCGGCACCGTCACCTTCGCCGACCCGGCGCTCGAGCCCCTGCCACGGTAACCCGCCTCAGCCATCCGATGGCACGTCTCCCCGATAGGCGGCGAGCGCCTGCCGGAAGGCCGGCGTGCTGGCATAGCCGCAACTTTTGAATTCCGGGCAGAACCCGCGGTAGACGCATTCCGGGACACAGACCCCGTGCAATTCGGGTTCGCTTTTTTGAATCTCGTCGAGCACCAATTGCCACGCCGCGGTCGTTTCTGGCGAGGCTTGGCGGCAGAGCCGTTTGCGGGAAATGAAGATGAGCGCCTGGGCGTTGGCCAGGCATTCATGCATCACGCAAGCCGATTGGGGAATCGCCTCGCGATTGAGGCCGGTACGATCCGTGCGCTGCGTGCTGACGAAGTGCTCGATCCCGATCTTGTGTCGCACGAAGTGAACGCTGACCCAATAGGGCAGATGGTCCCACTTCCACTTGAACACGATCTGCCGGATGGGTGAATGCTCGGAAAGGAGAATTCGCCGTTTCCATCCGCGACCGGGTTCCTTCACGCCCTCTTCCAGCCGCACGGTTGTGCGCGCCGCGTCAGCGACATCACGCCAGTTGAAACGGGCTTTGAACGAGCTAACCCTGACCGGTTGATCCACCATATCCAGACACCCTCCGAAGTGACGAGACGCGCGTCCCCGCAACCCGCGCCGAATTCGTTCCAGACAGTACTACACCGCCGTAAGCCGCACAAGGGTTTTCTGCGGGGCAAATGCATCTTATTTTTTCGCAAAAACCGCCACTTTGCGGTTTCACTCGGATGCCTCATCCGTGGATACACGGACGGCATACCGGTGAAACCGCTGAATGACGTAGCAGTGGCATAAATTTAGATGCGTTCGCCCTGGGGTTTGCTGACAGGTTTTCTGCCTTTTGAATGTCTTTGCATCTGCACCGGAATTCGGGTAACATTGCGGCCTTTTTGTGGGAACTTTGGAGACACTGAACTATGGCAACATCCAGCCTCTCTTCGCCGGTTCGCCTGTGGTATCGCCAGCATGCTTGGGATTGGTATCACGCGCTGCCGCTGGGCAACGGTCGTCTCGGCGCCATGATCTACGGCCGCGTGATGCGTGAGCGCCTCCAAATCAACGAGGAGTCACTGTGGGAGGGCACGCGCCTGGACCGGGCCAACCCGCGCGCGCCGAAGGAATTGCCGAAGATCCGGAAGCTCCTGTTTGCGGGGCGGAACAGCGAGGCCTACGATCTGGCCGAGGCGGCCCTGCTCTCGCCGGAGCGGAACATTGATTCCTACCAGAGCGCCGGTGAGCTGGTGATTGATTGGGTCGGGGGCGGCTTCCGTCCGACCCACGATGCGGGATTCTTCAACCCGAAGCCCGGTGGCCCGTGGTGGGAGGTCGTCTATGCGTGCTATGACTACGAGCGCGATCTGGACCTGGCGACTGGGATCGCCACCACGCGGGTTACCGCCCGGGGCGTCCGGCAGCAGCGGGAGCACTTCTGTTCCCAGCCCGACCAACTCGTCTGCACACGGATCGTCTTCGAACCCGGCAAGTGCAATCTGGACTTGAACCTCCAGCGCGAGCAGGACGTGCAGTCGCGCGTCGCGACCCCCGACGGCCACCTGCTGCTGACCGGCCGTCTGACCCGCGGCGGCATGCGCTTTGCGCTGCTGCTGCACGCCCGGGCGATCGGCGGAAAGCTCATCGCCGACGAGGATTGCCTGCGCGTGCGGGGCGCCGACGCCGTGGAACTGCGGCTGGCTGCCGCCACCTCCTACGTGGCGCCGGGCGACGTCTCGGCCGATGCCGTGGGCCGCTGTCGCGCGGCGATGATGGCCGCGGCCGGCAAGGATTGGGACCGACTGCGGGCGGACCACGTGGCGGCGCATCGCCGGCTGTTCGATCGGGTTCGCCTGGAATTGCCCGCCTCGCCCGGCGATGCTTTGCCGACCGACGAACGGCTGGCGCGCGTGAAGAAGGGCGAAGAAGATCCGGGTCTCGAGGCGCTCTATTTCCACTACGGACGCTATCTGATCATGAGCTGCAGCCGACCGGGTTCGCTGCCGGCGAATCTGCAGGGGGTTTGGGCGCATCAGATGTCGCCGCCGTGGGACAGCGACTATCACACCAACATCAACATGCAGATGAACTACTGGCTCACCGGACCGACCAACCTGATCGAATGCCAGGAGCCGCTGTTCTACTGGATGAGCTTGATCGAACCGGCTGGCCGCGAGGCCGCCCGCAAGCTGTACGACTGCAACGGCTGGGTGGCGCACCACGTCTGCGATGTCCATGGCTGCGTGGAGCCCATGGACGGTGCCTGCGGCATCTGGCCGATGGGATCGATCTGGCTCGCGACGCATTGCATGGAACATTACCGCTTCAGCGGCGACCGGAAACTGCTGGCCGACCGGCTGTGGCCGCTGATGCGCGGCGCCGTGACCTTTGCCTGCGATTTCCTGGTTGAAGCGCCAGCGGGCACGCCTTGCGCGGGGAAACTGGTGACCAGCCCCAGCCATTCGCCGGAAAACGTTTTTGTCGCGGCCGACGGTACGCACAGCATGTTCACCTACGGCGCGACCATGGATCTCTCGTTGATTGCGCAACTCATCGAAGACTGTCTGGAGGCCATGAAACTGCTGGACCTCGACGATCCCGCCTTGGCGGCGCGGTTGCGCACCGTCCGGGAGCGGCTGGCGCCGGTCAAGGTCAGTCCGCGTCTGGGCAACGTGCAGGAATGGATCGAAGATTACGAGGAATGCGAGCCGGGGCATCGCCACATTTCGTCGCTCATCGGCCTGCATCCCCTGACGCAGATCACCCGCGGACGGACGCCGGAGCTTTTTGCCGCAGCTCGCGCCACGATCACCCGACGCCTGGCACATGGTGGCGGACATACGGGCTGGAGCAAGGCGTGGCTCATCAACTTCCTGGCGCGCCTGGGCGATGGCGCGGCAGCCCACGCGCACATTCTGGGTCTGTTGCGGGAAAAGACGCTCACCAATCTTTTTGACGATCATCCGCCGTTCCAGATCGACGGCAATTTCGGAGCGACCGCCGGCATGGCGGAACTGCTGCTGCAAAGCCATGACGGCCTCATCGACCTGCTGCCGGCGCTGCCGCCAGCCTGGAGCCGCGGGGCGGTGACCGGTTTGCGCGCGCGCGGCGGCGTGACGATTGATCTGTGCTGGCAGGACGGACGGCTCACAGCGGCCACGCTGACGGCGGACCGTTCCGGCTCGTATCGCGTGCGCCTGCCAGACGGCGCCCTTCGCACGATGCAGTTGCATGCCGCCACGAAGACCGAACTGCCGGTTGTGTAGTCCAGATAACCCACCCACACACACCCACACACTCCCACACTCCCTCTCTCCGACAGAACGCTTGCATTCGGCGGTGCCGCATGCTACAGTTCCATCGATTACTGGGGGCGACCGGTTTCGACGGGATGGTTGCAACCCAAGCTGCGCGTCGAGGAATCCTGCTTGGCCTCGTTAAATACGCGGGAAACAACACAACAGCCAACCAAGACTTGGCTCTCGCGGCCTAAGTTGCCGCGACGTGGACACCCTGAAGTCTGCTAAGGGATGTCTGCGTAATATAGCAGGCCCTGTGGGCGTCCGGGTGGCCGGGGCGTCACGCTTGTAACTTCGTGGCCGCTGGCGGCAGGGGCAGTTTGCCCGGGGACGTTCCCTGTCGTAAGATTAAATCTCGGGACACACGCGTAGATGCTTGGAGGAAGCCGTTTCGGACGGGGGTTCAACTCCCCCCGCCTCCACCATTTTTGAGAGGCGCCTGCAAGAACAAAGATTCTTACAGGTGCAGGGTCATCGCTTCCGCGCGCGGGCTTCGGCCTCGCGGTAGCTCTGGCGGAAGAACGCGGTCCACAGCCGCAGCACCTCCTCGCGGCGGAGTTTGCCGGTGGTGCCGATGGCAGACGCCCAAGTGAGCGGTTCAGGCCTGTCGGGTAGCCGCAGGAGCAGGGCCATCGCCTCCGGCGCGGCCTCCGGGCCGCCCGCATCGCCAATCGCGCGCCACGCCGCCCGCAATTCATCGCCGGAATCGAGGCACATCGCCCGGACCAGATCGCGCTGCATGCCGAAATGCCGGCCCGTCCAGCGCGGCTGGTAGGCAAACCGCGCAGCCAGCGCATAGGCGTCGACGTCGGGATCGGTCAGATCGTCGGTGGTGTACGCCCGGTGCGCCTCACAGGCGGCCTGCCCCGCAGGGTCGCTTGACGGATAGAACGTCCGTCCAATCGGCAGCCGGCACAATGCAAACCGTCGGGGCCCGCCGGGCGTGCCGGGGCGGTAGTTCCACAGCTTCTGGCCGTCGGGGCTCATCGCGTAAATCAGGAACCGGAGCGCCAGATCGGGATGCGGCGCTCCGCGCAGGATGCTGATCGGGTCGGCGCTGACGCTCGATCCGCCGCGCGGCGTCACATAGACCAGCCGCGCCGTGCCGTCGGGGGCTTTGGCCGACTCGGCCTGGAAACGCCCGTAGAAGTCGATCGCAATCCCCGCCGCGGCGATGCCATCGCCCACGTCGATCGGCACCTTGCCCGCGCCATCGGTGAAGTAACGAGCATTTGCGCCGATGAGTCGCACGAGGTTCACGCCGCGGATCCAGCCGTGCGCCACCGCCATCTGATAGGCCGCTGGCACCCCCTCGGGCATCACCCCCGGCGGAAGGCCTGCCGCCGCGATCTGCCGCTCGAACGCGCGCACCTTCTCCGCATCGAAGCCGGCCGACGCCACCGCCTGGCTGCATTGCTCCTGGATGATCATCTCAAACGCCTTGGCCACGCTGCCGCTCTTGGTCGGGTCGGTCACGCCGATTTGACCGAAATAGCGCGGGTCGGCGAGATCGCGCCACACCCGGGGCGGCGATGCGACGCCCAGATCGCGCAGCCGATCCGGATTGTAGCAGATGCCAAACGTGCTCAGCACCGTGCCTAGGTAGACATCGGTCCACCACGTCTCGCCGCCCGCTTCCTGCGGGATGTCCTTCAGCAGCGCGTAGAGGATCGCCGCTTCGCCCGCATCGGCGTCGGGACCGCCCGGCTTCCACAACGGCACGGTGATCCCTTGCGCCGCCGCACGGCCGTGGTCGAATGTCCCGCCGCCGAAAAACACGTCGATCCCACTGCTGGCTTGCGTGCTGCCAGCGTATTGCGAGACCAGATAGCGCATGATCTCGGTCGTCCCGCCGATCACCCGCCAGTCCACCTTGACCGGGACGCCGTAATGCGCCTGATGCCACGCGCTGAAGCCCGCGCCAAACTCCTGCCGGATCGCCTCGTTGTGCGGCGAGATCGCCACCAGCACCGGGTGGCCGGGCCGCCACGCCGAGCGTTCGGACTGACGGCTGAAGATGAATGGCAGCGCCACGACGATCACCGCCGCCAGAACAACCAACAGGTTCTTCATGCGCGCGGCGCCTCCTCTCCGGCAGCCGCGCCGGGCAGCACGATCACCTGTTCGGGATCGACCCAGACGGCTGTTTCGTCCGCCGCGACAGGCTGACGCGGATTCAGCTCGAACGCCCGAACCTCCCACGCGCCGGCATCGGTCGCCAGGGCCAGTTCATGCTGGGCGATCTCGCCCTGATAGACCGTGCGCAGCAGCCGGCCGCTCAGCCTGTTGGGACAACCGGGTGGCGGGTGGTCGAAGCGAAACGCCTCGGGCCGGATGCAGAGGCGGACCGACGCGCCCGGCCGGGGCGCGTCGGCCGTCGCTGCGGCGGCCAGCAGTCCCGCTGGCGTGCGAATGCGCAGGATGGTCCCCTCGTCGCGCAGCACGGTGCCATCCATGAAGTTTCCATCGCCGATGAAGCCCGCGACAAAGGCGTTGACCGGATGCCGGTAGACCTCGGCCGGGGTGCCGGTCTGTTCGATCCGCCCGTCGCGCATCACGGCCAGCCGGTCGGCGATTGAAAGCGCCTCCTTCTGGTCATGCGTCACATACACAGCCGTCAGTCCGGCCTGCTTGCAGATGCGCCGGATATCCGTCCGCATCTCCAGCCGCAGTTTCGCGTCGAGGTTGGAGAGCGGCTCGTCGAGCAGCAGGCACTGCGGTTCCACGACCAGCGCGCGGGCGAGCGCCACCCGCTGCTGCTGACCGCCCGAAAGCTGGTTGGGGCGGGCCTGTGCGCGGTCGAGCAGATGCACCCGGTCCAGAGCGTCCAGCGTTCGCCGCCGCACCTCCGCCGGGCCGATCTTGCGCATCTCCAGTCCAAAGGCCACGTTCTCAAACAGGGTCAAGTGCGGCCACAATGCATAACTCTGGAACACCATCCCCGTGTCGCGCACATGCGGCGGAAGGTTCGTCACGTCACGTTCGCCAATGGCAACCGATCCCGTCTCGGGGATGCAGAAGCCGGCGAGGCACCGCAGCAGCGTTGTCTTGCCGCACCCGCTCGGTCCGAGGAGGAAGAATAGCTCGCCCGCCTCCACCTCCAGCGACACGCCGTCCAACGCCCGGACGGAACCGAACCGTTTGACCACGTTATGAATGCGAATCGGAACAGCCATAACTATACTCCGCGCCTACACTTCGAGGCGCTTGCAAAACCCCTGCAAGCGCCGGTTTCGGGTTTCAGTGTTCAGGTTTCAGGAAGACGCAACATCGTGTGGTCCTTCCTGACACCCGAAACCTGACACCTGAACACTGAACACTGAACCCTGAAACCTGAACCCTCCGCTTGCACAAACCGGAGGTTTTGCAAACGCCTCTTAGTATAGCGGTAGCGGCCCGCCTAGGTAAACACTTCGATTATGTTTGCTTTTTGGGGGGCGTTCCCCGTAACATACAGCCCGTCATCCAGAGACGAACCCAAGGAACGGCAACCATGAGCGACATTCAAAAAACCGCAAACACCGCAGCGGCCTCAAAATCGGATCGGCCCATCCCCCAAAATCTTCCCGAGGAACTGCTGCCCGTCTACGACTGGTGGCACGCTCAGGGCAAGCAGGCCGTTTATCTGGCCGTTCTGGTTCTGGCTCTCGTCGGCGCGGGCCTGGCTCTCAATCAGAGCCGGAAGACCAAGATCCTCCAGGCGGCCGAACAGATACTGTCGGCCCAATCGACCGAAGAGCTGGAAGCGTTGAGCACCCAGTACGGCCGCACCGGAGCCGGCGTCCTTTCCCAGCTCTTGCTGGCCAAAAATCATTATGACGCCGGGCGTTATGACGACGCCCTGACCAGCTACGCGGCGTTCCTGAAACGGAAACCCTCCGCCCGCTTCGTCGATATCGCCGTGCTGGGCCAGGCCCATGCGCTGGAGGCCAAGGGCGAGATCGACACCGCGCGAGCCGCTTTCGCCGCGTTCCGCCAGAAGAACCCCAGCCATTACCTGACCCCGCAGGCTTTCTTGGGCGAGGCCCGCTGCCTCGCCATCGGCGGTGACAAGAAGGCTGCGGCGGGGCTGCTCGACCTCCTGATCGCCACCCAGGCCGGCACGCCCTGGGAGGCACGGGCGGAAGAGCTGAAGTCCATCCTCGCACGCTACGAAAAAAGGGCGCCCGTCTCGTTCTTCGACCAGGCCAGCGCCCTCCTTCCCGGCATGGCCACCAACGCTGTTGTCACTCCCGCCATCAAGGCCCCCGCCTCCGAACCCGCAGTCGCGCCGGAAAAATAACCGGTCGGCAGATGTTCGTACCTTAAATGGAAGCGCCGCCGAGCCTCAAAGGACAGTTGTTGCGCATCTATTCGCACACCGGCGCGCCCGATGCCCGCGCGCTGCTGCGGGATCATCTCACGCATCGCTACCGGCTGGTGCGCATGCTGGAGACGTGCTTCGCACTGTGGCTCCAGTGTTCACCGGCAGGCGCCCGCCGACTATACCGTGAGCAGCGCGGCACCGGCGAACCGCTCAGCTCGCCATGGGGCTAGGCGGACCTTAGGCGCTGTTAATAAATAACCTATACCGTTGAACCTCATGCCCCCGCATAGGTGTTAAGTTAAGACTAGGGTGTGCGTTGCGCTCTCCCTACACTTACTCGCTTACACTTACCCGCTTGTCTTATCCGCTCTTCTTCGCCTCGCGGATGGTGCGGTGGACGCGGACGACCTGGAGGCAGAACGCCTCGAGCCGGGCCTGGATGACCTGTGGAAAGACGTTGCCGTCGCTCTCGATCGCCAGAAACGGCAGCGAGGGGTGTTCGGCCATGACCTTGCCCGCCATTCGCACATCGTCGGTGACGTTGCACTTCTCGTCGTTGAGCGTGTGCGTGAGGATCGCCTCCGCGATGCGGCTGGGTAGGCAGCCGAACGGACCGATGGCGATCACGCCGGAGACCTCGTCGATGATCTCGGCGAGCGCGGCCCCCACGGTCAGCACGGCGTCGCCGCTAACCAGCCGCGCGGGCACGAGGTGGCTCACGTTCTCGATCAGGCGGGCGACATCGATCATCCGGTACTCATAGAAACCGGACCGCGCGAAGATCCGCTTGACCGTCCGCTCCACCGAGTTCTTGAAATAGCCCTCGACCAGCAACCCCAGTCGCTCCCGGGCGTTCGGCTGCTTGAGGTAGAGACCCTTCTTGAACAGAAAATCGCAGTAGTAGATCCACTCGGCGATCGGGGCCTTCTTCACCACGATGTCTTGCTCCGCGAGCTTGGCGACGAGGTTGCGCAGGGAGAACGGGTCGCGGCGCACGTAGGTCTCGCCGATCAGCCCGACCTGGGTGACCTCGTGGATGTCGCCCTTCCGCGGCACGGCGGCCAGCGTGGCCGCGACCTCCCGCAGCGTGCGCTGGATGCCGTCCCAATTCTCGCGCTCCAGCGCCTGCTCGATCCGGTGCACGCCCGCCTCGTAGGTCCGAAACGCCGCCTCCGGGTTGCGCGCAAGCACCCGCAGCGCGCTGTGGATGTCGTCGAGCGCGTCGGAAATGACGACCGACTGCCACAGGCGCAGTTGCAGCCGGGCTCCCAGCCCGGCGTAGCCGTTATCGTCGGTCAGCGACAGCAGCGCGACGTCCTCGACGCGGTTCTTCTCGAGCAGGTTGGCGATCAGCACGTTGTACTGCCCGAACCGGCAGGGGCCGGAGGACTCGGGCATGAAGTACACCAGCAACTCGTCGCGCGACGTCCGTTTCTCGAGGTAGCCGAGCAGTGATCCCAGCGTCAGGACTAGGGGCAGGCATTCCTTGCAGGAGACGTTCATGCGCCCCAGCTTCAACTCGGCCTCGTCGGGCGGCGGCACGGCGGTGGCGCGGATGCCCGCGCCGCGGAAGACGGCGGCGATGCCGCGCGAGAGGGTGTCGCCCATGGAAGGGATCAGCAGATGCACCCGCGGATCGGTGAGCGCGTGCTTGCGGCCCTGCGAATCGACGACGCGCAGGGAGCGGCCGCCCGCCGTGATCGCCGCCGGCCGGAACGGAGCGTCGGCCGGAACCGCAGGCCCCGCGCGCTTGCGCAGCTCGATGTGACTGGCGACGACGTCGAGAAACGCCTCGATGCGGGTCTCGACGGCGGCGTCGGCGGTGTGGCTGTCCAGCTCCAGCGTCAGCGAGGGCTTGCGTCCGAGGGTTCGGCGGAAGAAGCCGAGGAGGAAACTGTCCGGCCCGCAACTGAAGTTGGAAATGTAGACGGGAAACAACTGGGGGTGGCGCGCGACGAAGCGGGCCGCCTTGAGGATCATCTGGCCGGTGGACCAGTACATCTTGGGCTCGGGCGCCTCGTCGCCGTAGGGGAGAAAATCCAGAGGCAGGATCAATTGGCCGCGGGAGGCGAACTTGTGCGGGATACCCATGTTCGCGTTCGACGCGAACGCGCTGTAGGGCCGGCCGAAGAGAACGATTCCGATGCGGGAGGGATCCGCCTCCAGATCCAGCAGCGCGCGCCGACCCAGTTCCTGCATCTCGGCGAGGCAGGCTCGTTGCGCCGTGACGGCCAGCCGGAAGGCCCGCCTGCCCGCTGCGCGGCTGCAGCCCAGCGTTCGGCCGATCGTGATAAACGCCTCCTCCGCCTGCTCGAAGCCCTTCGAGAAGTCTAGGATGGGGCTGAGCACGTTGCGCCCGCGCAATTCCTTGAACGCCGACTGCAGGTAGTAGGGCTCCCCCTGCACCAGCGGACAGGTGACGCTCGCCTCGATGCCGCCGGCCACGGGCAGGCCGCACACCTGCGGCAGAAAAAACCAGTCGGGATTCTTCCGCAGCAGCGCGCCGAGCAGGCCATGGGCAAGCTCCACCGGGTAGCAGAAGGCGGCGCCCTTGCGGCCGATTGCCTCGGCGTCGATCTCAACGCCGTCGACCACCTCGAAGTCGAGCGCCTGGAAGAACGTCCGGTAGAGCGGGTACAGACTCTGGACCAGCAGCGAGCGGTGGATGCCGACGGTCGGACGGTCCGCGCGGGCAGGCGTGCTGGCGGCGAAGACCAGCCGTTCGCGCCGAGTCACGAGATCCAGCGCCCCGACGTCGACCTCCAGATTCCGGCGCAGGTTCACAAAGCGGTTGCAGGCGCCACCGAAGGGGTATTTGCCGCCCTCGATCTCGATGGAGCTGATCCGGCAACGGCGGTCGCAGTGCTCCTTTCCGCCGTGGCAGACGAACGACTTGCCGTAGGTCACCTCGCGCCGCGCGAGCGCGGCTAGGTCGTAGTCGCCCTCGGCCAGCAGCCCCATCCCGAGCTTGTGCTCGATCGCCAGCGCCACCCCGTAGGCGCCCATCAGCCCCGGCTCCGGCGGCACCACGATCGGCCGCCCGATCAGCGCCGCCATGGCGATGGGCACCGCGCGGTTGTAGCAAACGCCGCCCTGCATGAACACCTTATGCCCGACCGCGCGGTTGCCCTTGACCCGGTTGACGTAGTTCAGGCAGATCGAGTAGACCAGCCCCGCAACGATGTCCTCCGGCCCAATTCCCTCCTGGATGGCGGTCTTGATGTCGCTGCCGATGAACGCGGCGCATTGGTCGTTGAAGTTGGGCGGCGCGCGGCCGAGCAGGGCGAGGTCCCCAATCGCCTCGGTGGCGATGCCCATCGATTCGTGGGCCGACTCCTCCAGGAACGATCCCGTGCCAGCCGAGCAGGCCTCGTTCATTGCGTAGTCGGAGGCGACGCCCTGGGTGAGGTGCGTGTATTTGGCGTCCTGCCCGCCGATCTCGAAGATCGTGTCCACCTCCGGGTCGAAATGGACGGCTGCGGTGGCATGGGCGACGATCTCATTGATCACGCCGTCGGTCAGCCCGTGCAGCCCGGCGATCTGGCGGCCGGAGCCGGTGACGCCCAGGCCGACGAGGCGGATCGGCTGGTCCATCTGCCCGGCGAGATCCGCATAGCATTCGCGCGATGCGCGGACGGGGTCGCCGTTGGTCCGCAGGTAGACCGAGGCCAGCAGCGCGTGGTCGCCGGTCCGCATGACGACGGCCTTGGTCGTAGTCGAACCCACGTCGAGGCCGATGATGCAGCGGTCGCCCACGCGGGCGCGGCCCCGCTCCATCGTCTTGAAGGCCACGCGGTCGGCCTGGTCGCCCAGCGCCGGCAGGACGGCGAACGAGCTTATTCCGTCGTCGAAGAGCTGCGCGATCGCCGCCGGCGGCCGCGTCGGGTGATCAAGCGCCCAAAGGGCGGCGCCGAGCGCCTCGAATCCGGTAGCGATCGTGGGCACCGTCACCTCGATGCCCCGCGTCGCCAGCGCCTCGCGGACATAGCGGACCATCAGGGCGTTGCGCGAGGTGCCGCCGGTGAGGAGAATACGGCGTCCCTTGCACGGGATCAGCAGTTCCAAGATCTTGAGTGCCATCATCCGGCAGAGGCCCGCCACGACCCGGCCCTTGACCTCACCCTTGTTGAGCGCGTGCGTACAGTCGCTCTTGCAGAACACCGAGCAGCGGCCGGCCAGCGGGTGCGGATGGTCCGGTTCCGCCTGGGCCAGCGCCTCCTCCACGGAGAGATTCATCCGCTTGATCTGCTGCAGGAAGAACTCCCCGGTTCCGGAGGCGCACTTGTTGCCGGTCAGGACATTGACGATCATGCCGCGGGCGTCGAGCTCGTAGGCCATGAAGGTCTCGCCGCCAGCCGAGACGATGCAATCGACCGGCCCGGTCTCATCCTTCACGTGGAGGTAGGCGCGCTCGACGGCCTCAGGCTCCGGCAGGGAGGAGAGCCGGACCCGGTCGCGGAACTTGCGGCCGGTGACCGCGAGGCGCGCGGTGGCGAGCGCGGCGGCATCCGGGTACTGCTCGGCCAAAAGGGTTTCGAAAAGCAGCCGCGCGTTCCCGGAATGGGGACGCGTATCCGCCCGTGCAATCCGGACCGTGCTCCCGTTGCGTTCCACGTCCACGAAGCTGACGGTGGACGCGCCCAGGCAGAAACCGGTGGCTCTCGTGAGGCTATCGCGCACCGGTTCGGACCCCCTGGATCGGGCTTCGTGCCGGCGGGAAAAGAATCCGGAATCGCTTTTCAAGCGAGACACTCACACATCCGCCGACACCGGTTGAAAGCTGCCATTTCATGGGCAGACAGGTTGCCAGAACACGCGGGGGGTGTCAAGCACAACGCCGGATAAGCGCAGCAATTCTAATTCTAATTATGAGTTCATCCGTACGGTCGAATTCCTTGCTTCCTCGTCGATTTCGATCGCGATCCCGATTGGGATCCCGATTGCGGCTGCCATAAGTAGAATTGCTGAATCGTTCTTGACACGGAAGGGGAGGGAGATATACAGTGGCACCATCCTTATCGCACTTGGTCTTCAACTTGGGCGCATACGGATTGCCGCTGACAGGTGTCAGAGGCGAACAAACAAGTAACATGAAGGGTGGTTGCGATGAAGTCATTGTTGAGTCTGCTGGTTGTGTGTGCGGTGGCTGTTGGTTGTTCGAGCGCCCCCAAGGCGGCGGCCCCGAAGGTTGTGGCCCCGAAGGTTGAAGCCCCGAAGGTTGTGGCCCCGAAGGTCGAAGCCCCGAAGGTCGAAGCCCCGAAGGTTGTGGCCCCCAAGGTTGAAGTCCCCAAGGTCGAAATCCCCAAGTAAGACACTGAATCTTAAAATGAAGAACCCCGGAATTAATCATTCTTGGGTTCTTCTTTTTTTGTGCCCGCGCATTCCGTCACGTTTTTCGGCCCTAGCATTTTTCACGCCAAGAAGCGATTCTTGTGCTTGCATCGCCGCCGAACATCGCATACCATGGAGAACGATTGTAGGGGACGAACTCCATGGCCGCACTCTCCATTAGTCTTAGTCAGCAACAACGCCAGATGATGATTCTGGCGCCGCAGTTGCGTCAGTCTCTGGAGATGCTGCAATTGCCCCTGCTCGAGTTGCGGGCCGTGATCCAGAAGGAGATGGAGCAGAATCCGACGATCGAGGACGTGCGCGACCCGTCCGAAGTCTCCATTGAAGCCGAACAGCCGCAGCCGGAAAAGGTTGACGCTGCGGACGCGCCTCTGGATTTTGACGCGGAGTTCGACGCGCTGACCAAGTTGGACGACAACTGGCGCGACTATTTTCTGCAGGGGATGGAAAACGCTCCCGCCTCCGAGGATGCGGAGGAGCGGCGCCAATACATGCTCGATTCGATCCGGCAGCCGGTCTCCCTGCAAGACCACCTCCTCGACCAGATCCCCCTCGCCGATCTGGACGACGACGGGGTCCGCCTGGCCGAGCTGATCATCGGACATATCGAAGAGGACGGTTATTTCAAGTCGGATCTCCCGTCGCTCGCCTTTCAGGCGGGAGCCACCATCGAAAAACTGCAAGCGGCCCTGGAGGCCGTCCAGAACTTTCATCCAATCGGCATCGGTGCGCGCACCCTCCGGGAGTGTCTGCTGCTGCAGTTGCGGGCCCAGCCAGCCACGCCCGACCACCTGCTGGCACGCGCCATTGTCGACGTCCATCTGGAGGAACTGGCGGCCAACCACCGCAAGGCGCTCATCAAAACCCTCCACACCGATTCGGATGCATTCGAGCGGGCCGTGACCCTGATCCGCTCGCTCGATCCCCGTCCGGGCTGCGCCTTTTCCACGGAGATCACCGAATATGTCGAACCCGAGGTGGTGATCCGCAAGGTCGCCGGCCGTTTCGTGGTTGTCGTCGACGACGACCGGATTCCGCACATCCGCATCAGCGCCCATTACCGCCGTCTGCTGGAAAATCCCGAGGTCACGGCCGAGGTCAAGTCCTACATTCGCGAACGGATCCGCGCCGGCGTCTTTCTGATCAAGAGCATCCACCAGCGGCAGCGGACCATCCACCGCATCGCCTCGGAGATTGTCGCCGCACAGCAAGAGTTTCTCGACAAGGGCGTGGGGCATCTCCGCCCGATGACCATGGCCGCCGTCGCCGCCGTCGTCGGCGTCCACGAGACAACGGTTTCGCGCACAGTCGCCAACAAATACATGCGGACCCCGGTCGGCCTCTTTGAATTGAAGTATTTCTTCACGCCGGGGCTGAAGACCGACGCCGGGCCGAACATCTCCAACCGAACCGTTCAGGATAAGATTTCCCAACTCGTCGCCGCCGAAGATCTGGCCGATCCGCTCTCCGATCAGGCGATTCAGGTGGCCTTGCAAAAGACGGGTATCCAGATCGCGCGCCGCACCGTCGCCAAATACCGCATCTTCCTCAAGATTTCACCGTCTCACCTGCGCCGCCGGCGAAACTGAGAGATGCGGTGATTGTTCCGCTTCGGGCCCGCAAACTGGTTGCCTCACTAGGATTTGAACCTAGACAAGCAGATTCAGAATCTGCTGTGCTACCGTTACACCATGAGGCAAGAAAGACTTTTCCGGATGGAAAAACGGCTGCTAGGATAACGAACACGGCCGAAAAAGGCAAGGGTTTTCGGACAAGACAAAATCGGCCGAACCTGTCATACTGGTTACCCATTTCAAAAAGCACCGAACCGGAAGGAGTCCAACCATGGCGGAACAGGGATTACACACGCTGGCGCTGCATGCGGGACAACAGGCGGATCCGACGACGGGATCGCGCGCGGTTCCGATCTATCAGACCACCTCGTATGTGTTCAAAAGCTCGGAACATGCGGCGAATCTTTTCGCGCTGAAGGAATCCGGCAACATCTACACGCGGCTGATGAACCCGACCAACGATGTTTTCGAGCGGCGGGTCGCCGCCATCGAGGGCGGCACGGGCGCGCTGGCCGTGGCCTCGGGCCAGTCGGCCATCCTCTTCGCGCTGCTGGCGGTGACGCGGCCGGGCGATGAGATCATCGCGGGCAACAACCTCTACGGCGGAACCTATCAGCTCTTCAACCACACCTTCCCGCGGGTCCTGTGCCGGACGGTGCGCTTTGTCAATTCGCGCGAGCCGGAGGCGTTCCGCCGGGCGGTCACCGCCAGAACGCGCGCGATCTACATCGAGACCATCGGCAATCCCAAGCTCGACGTTCCCGATTTCGATGCGATCGCCGCCATCGCCCGCGAAGCCGGAGTGCCCCTGATCGTGGACAACACCGTCGGCATCGGACTCGTGCGCCCCTTCGCGCATGGCGCCGACATCGTGGTGTGCTCCGCCACCAAGTACATCGGCGGCCACGGCACCTCGCTCGGCGGAGTGATCGTGGACGGCGGCACGTTCCGCTGGAACAACGGCAAGTTCCCCGAGTTCACCGAACCGGACCCGAGTTATCACGGCCTGGTTTACTGGGACGCCCTGGGCGACGTGCCGGGGGCGGGCAACATCGCGTTCATCACCAAGATCCGCGTCACGCTGCTGCGCGACATGGGCGCCGCGCTCAGTCCGTTCAACGCGCACGAGTTCCTGCTGGGCCTGGAGACGCTCCCCCTGCGGCAGCAGCGCCATTCGGCCAACGCCCTCGCCGTGGCCCGCTGGCTCCAGCGGCACCCGCGCGTGAGCTGGGTGACCTATCCCGGCCTGCCGGATGCGGCCGGCCACGCCGTCGCCGCCCGGTACCTGAAGCACGGGTTCGGCGGCCTGGTGGGCTTCGGCATCACGGGCGGTGTCGCGGCGGGCCGGGCCTTCATCGACTCGGTCAAACTCCTCTCGCACGTCGCCAACATCGGCGACGCCAAGACGCTGGTGATCCACCCCGCCTCGACCACCCACCAGCAGCTCACGCCGGAACAGCAGCAGGCCACGGGCGTCACCGCCGACTATATCCGCCTCTCCATCGGGCTGGAAGACGTGGAAGACATCATCGCCGACATCGCCCAGGCGCTGGAAAAGACCTGAGCCGGGCCGCGTTCGTGAAGCGGCGGGCCTCTTCCCCGTGACCGAGTTTTTTGCCCGGAAGCGGACGAGTCACCGAGAGAGCTAATTATGAAAGCTGCCGAAAAAAGCCTTGGAAAGCGTGAGAAACAGATACTCTGCGGCTTATTCCTGTCCAAGTATGACAGGGAGGGGCTTAGATTTCTCGGGTTCAATAGTTTCGTGGAAGCCTTCAACACATTGGGCTACGGATTGGGAGCGCAGCCGGCATCCATAAAGAATTATCGGGATGAGATGGACCCTTACCTTTCCGTCAAACGCAAGGGGTGGCACCAGCGACCGATTCGCAGCCATTGCATGCGCATGCTTGAAGACTATCAGGATATGGGTTTGGAAGACATGGGGCGTCTGGTTAAACGATTGCTGCTCCCGCAATCAGTCTTGCAAAGCGAGCAGCATGTAGGCAAAGTCTTAAGGACATTTGAAGGTCCCGATTCCACTTTCGCAAGACGATTGATGACCGGACGGGCGGCAGAAGAATACTTTCTGCATCACTACGAAAGCGTGCCGGATTTTACGGGAATGGCTGTCACGGACACAACACAATGGGGGTGTGGTTTCGATTTTAAGATGGCGACGGCCGACGATGATGGATTTTCGGCAGTCGAAGTAAAGGGGATGAATAGAAGATCCGGTCAAATTCAGTTGACCGAACTGGAACACGCGATGGCGGAGGTGCTGACAGATAGGTTTTACTTGTTTGTCGTGAGAAATTTCGAAGAAAAGCCGTTTCACAGCGTGTTTAAGAACCCGCTGAGCCATGACTTGCCGTTCCTGAGGATAGAACGCACGGAAACACGTGTCTTGTGGCAGGCAAGCCTATAATGCTATGACGCCCCAAACTACAGATTTGCGCGCATCCCTTTCGGAGTGGGCTGGAGAGCACCGGATGTTGAGTCCGGGAGCGATTTGCGTGGCTTTGGTTGTGACGCGACATGCGACACGAATAGGAGTTCCGTTGGACGCAGAGTCATTGCTGACAGGCCGTGGAGGCCAAATACTCAATCTGGGTAGACGGACGGTGCAGTCGATTCTTGCGGAGCATGGCGTGACTCGATTATTGGCGGTTGCAGGCGGCAGAACGAGTCGAGGAAGCATCCGCAACATGCGGGCGTATGTTGCGTGGTTGAATGAACATGCATCAGCCAATGATCTCCCGCAAATAGAACAATGGTGGGCGGCAACTGCTGGAAGAACGTCGCCGTTCCAACGGCGCCTGACGTTCTCTATTGATCCGAAAGCGTCGCTGCGTGAGAGCGTCAGCAATTTGCTTGAACAAGCCAAGAATATCAACACACGCAAGACGCCTCGATCCTGTCTTTTTCAAGCGGTGCTTCAGCACCTCGTCGGGGCGAAACTGGAACTGGTGCTTGGGCGGGAAATCAAGGCGCACGGGGCGTTTGTGGCCGACAGCGTGACCGACCGGCCGGGAGATTACCGCGTCGAAGATGTGGTCATTCATGTTACGACCAGCCCGGGCGAGGGGCTGCTGCGCAAATGCGCGGACAATCTGGAGAACGGACTGCGGCCGCTGGTCATCACCACCTTCAGGAATGTGCCGGTCGCGGACGCGTTGGCGGAGAACGCCGGCCTGGCTGGCCGGGTCGAGGTCTTTGACGTTGAACAGTTCGTCGCGTCCAACATTCTGGAGCTGTCGAAATTCAAGGCCGCTTCGCGCAAGGCCACGGTGGCCGACCTTATCGCGCGATACAATCGACTTGCCGCATGCGAGAACAACCCGGGAATCCTGATCCGGGAAGCTTGACCGGCCTGGCGCACCTTTCAGGGAAGGCGTGCGCCGGGTCTTAGGGGTCTTCCGCCCCCGATGTCCTGTCTGACGGCACGTCCGCGGTCCCGCAGTCCGAAGGCCTTGCGCAGCCGCTTTTCCAGCCGCCCTGGCTTTCGCAGCTCGCATTCCCAGACGACCACCGTCCGCCAGTTCATCTTCCGCAAGGCCCTGAGGTTCGTCTTGTCCCTCGCCATGTTCCGCTCAAACTTGGCTTGCCAGAAACGCCTGTGCGACAAGGGATCGGACGCCAGCATGCAACGGGCATGACGATGCCAATAGCACCCCCGCACCTCGACGATTGTCCTGTGCTTCGCCAGCACCACGTCGGGCGTGCCAGGCAGGCTCCTGTCATGGATGCGAAACCGCAGCCCAAGCCTGTGCAGCATTGAACGGACGGCTCGCTCGGGACCGGTGTTCTTCGAGCGGATCGCCGCCATCACCTCGCTGCGTTTCTGCTTGCTGAAGACGTCTGTCACCTGAAACTCTCCCGGTTGCGGTCCGGCCTTGCCTCGCCCCTCCCCCGAAGCCGTGTCGCACGGGGCGGCCGCCGAGCCCGTCACGCCATCGCGGCGGGAACGGCGAGACCGGCGGCGATGCGCTGGCGCACCGCCTCGAAGAGGAGAATCGTGGTCGCGGCGGCGACGTTGAGGGAGTCGGCCCGGCCGAGCATGGGGATGCGCACGCGCAGGTCGGCGGCGTCGAGCCACAGCCGGGAAAGCCCGTACTGCTCCGCGCCGACGACGACGGCGACTCGGCCGGTGAGATCGGCGTTCATGTGCAGCGTGTCGGTGTGCGGCGTCGCGGCGAGGATGGAAAAGCCGTTGCGGCGGAGAAAAGCGAGCGTCTCGGCGCTGCCCGTCTCGATCAGCGGCATCGAGAAGATGATGCCGGTCGAGGCGCGAACCACGTTCGGATTGTAAATGTCGGTGCAGCGATCACAGACGATCACCGCGCTCACCCCCGCCGCATCGGCCGTGCGCAGGATGGTGCCCAGATTCCCCGGCTTCTCGATCGCCTCGGCCACCACCACCAGGGCGTTTTCCGGAAGGACCAGGTCGGCGAGGGCGCGCCGGATTTGCGGCCCGACGGCCAGCAGGCCGTCCGGCCGTTCGCGGTAGGCGATCTTCTCGAATACCGGTGCCGTGCAGGAGACGATCTCGCACGCGCCACCGCGACAGCGATCGATCAGCGCCGGCTCGTTCTCGTTTTTCAGAAAAAGCTCCTCGCAGAAGAAGAGCTGCGTCGGAACATAACCCGCGTCCAACGCCCGTGTGATGTCACGGTAGCTTTCGGTCAGCATCAACCCCAGCCCGTCGCGATGCGAGCGCTGACGGAGTTTGACGACCGTCTTGATCTTGGGGTTGGCCAGACTGGTGACGTGGAGATGGTTGGGGATCATGCGCCCTCCCGGGGTGGTGATGGACGCAGCAGAATTATCATATCAACCGGCGCATCGTCAACGCCCATTTCCCCCCTTTTCAGCCCCTCCGCAATCGCCGCTTGCGCCGGAGGGGGTGATTCGCCTACAATTTGCGCATGGAAAAGACGCTAGTCATCATTCCCACGTATGACGAGAAGGATAATGTCGGCCCGATCTCGCAGGCGGTCTTCGGCGCCCTTCCCGACGCCCACGTGTTGTTTGTGGACGATAATTCTCCGGACGGCACGGGCGCGCTGATTGACGCGCTCGTCGCCGCCGACGCGCGCGTGCATGTCCTGCACCGGCCGGGTAAGCAGGGACTCGGGCGCGCCTACGTCGCCGGTTTCACGTGGGCGCTGGCGAATGGGTTTGATAAGATTGTCGAGATGGACGCCGATTTCTCGCACGATCCGGCCGCCCTGCCGCACTTGGTTGCCGCCGCAGACGATGCCGACCTAGTGATCGGCTCGCGTTACATCGGCGGCATCCGCGTGATGAACTGGCCGCTGAGCCGGCTGCTGCTCAGCACCTTCGCGGGCTATTACGTGCGCTTCGTCACGGGGCTACCCGTCTGCGATCCGACCGGCGGCTTCAAATGCTTCCGCCGGCGCGTGCTGGAGACGCTCGACCTCGACCGGGTCACCTCCAACGGCTATTCGTTCCAGATCGAGCTGAACCATGGTGCGTGGATGGGCGGATTTCGGATCCAGGAGATACCGATCGTGTTTGAAGATCGCCGGGCCGGCTATTCCAAGATGAATACGGGCATCGCCGGCGAGGCCTTCCTGATGGTGTTGAAGCTGGCTTGGCGGAGCGGCTTCCGCCGTTGGCCCAAAAGACGGGTCGCGTGATGGGCGGTCTTATTGCACAACGGGGGTGGTGCCCGCTCGCGCTGGTGCGGGCGATGCGGCCCAGCCAGTGGACCAAAAACGGCGTGGTTCTGGCCGCCTATTTCTTCGCCCGCTGGGATCCGAGCCAGCAGGGAAACGCGGCGGGGTGGGGCGCGCTGGTCTCGGTGCTGGCGGCGGTCGCCGCCTTCTGCGCCGCATCGAGCGCGGTCTATCTGATCAACGATATCCACGACCGGGAGGCCGATCGCGCGCACCCCCAGAAACGCTTCCGTCCGCTGGCTTCTGGCACGCTGGCCGTGGCACCGGCGGTCCTCGCCGCAGCCGTGCTCGCGGCAGCCGGCGTGGCGGCGGGTTTTGCCATCAATGCCGGCCTCGGCGAAACAATTCTTGCCTACCTGGGCCTGCAGGCACTCTACACCTACGGGTTGCGGCAGGTGGCGCTGGTCGATGCGTTCATCATCGCGATCGGTTTTGTGATCCGGGCCGTGGCCGGGGCGCTGGCGATCGACGTGCGGATCTCGCCGTGGCTGCTGCTCTGCGCCTTTCTGCTGGCGCTGTTCCTCGCACTGTGCAAGCGGCGGCATGAGAAGGTGCGCTCCGAATCAGACGAGGCCTTGACGCGGGAGGCACTCGATGGCTATGATGCCCGGGTGCTCGACCAGGCGATCGCGGTCGTCAGCGCGGCGACGGTCGTCTGCTATGCGCTCTATACCCTTTCCGAGGAGACGGTCAAGCGCTTCGACACCAACCGCCTTGGGCTGACCATTCCCTTCGTCCTGTTCGGTATCCTGCGCTACCTCGATCTGGTCTACCGGAAGGGCGGCGGGGAACGTCCGGAGCGGGTGTTGCTTACCGACCGCGTGCTGATCGTGACCATCCTGTTGTACGGGCTGACGGCGTTGACGGTGTTTCACCTGGCCAAGGACGGCGTGTGATGGCGGAACGCGTGATATCGGTTGAAAGACGTCCACACCCTCCACAACGAGCCGGAACGGCTCGTTGTGGAGGGTGTTAACTCGCCCGCGAGGAATGCGGGTAAACCGGGGATCGCATCCGGTTGCCCCGTGGCGAGGGATGCGTACGAGGGAGAAAGCCATGAATAAAGTATGGGTATGCGCTGCCGTTGTTTTAAGCGCGTGCGTTGCGTCGGGGCAGGCCTATGGCTACGGGGACCGGAATCCCCTTTTAACCGGCGACGCGCAGGTGGCCGTTTATACAAACAATACGACGGGTGGAACGCCTTGGACGCCGCGATTCCATTGGTTCAGCAACCGCATGGCCGACTTCTGCGACATCTTTCATTTGGGGGTGGGAGTGACGCATGAAAATCCGGTCACGGGACCGCTTACCCCGAGTTTCGGCGCCCACTTGCAGGTCACCGACTACGGCCATCTCGGCTACGTGCTGTTTGGCGGCGCAGTCGCCGAATGGGAAGGACGCGGGTTTGGCGCCTATTCAGAAATCCGGAAAATCAGCGGGTTCGGGCCTTGGAAGAACTGGGACGTCCGGCAGTCGCCGGGCGCGGTCAATTTCTACAAGGACCCGGAACGAAGCCGTCGCTGGATGGCGCGCATGTACAACGAGGAGGGGTTCTCAGGTGAATCGGCCCATCTTGTCGTGCACTCGGGCGACGGCGACCGGGGCCATACGTGGGAGGATCATCCACGCGGATGGCATAATTACGCCTATACGGGTTTTGATCTGGCCCTTCCCATTGGCATTCCCTACACCCCCATTGATAGTCATCTGGGGATTGCCCTCCGGTTCGGGGTGGATACCTCTCAGGTATTTGATTTCATCCTGGGAATCGTCGGAATCGATTTCTGGCACGACGACCTGCGTGAGGCGGATGTGCGCTAGCGCGGAAACGAAAGGCAAGGAACGGGTGATGAAGACGGCAATGCGAATCATGGGTCTGGCGCTGACCGCTCTCTGTGCCGGGTGCTTGGCGCCCGGCACACGCAAGACGGCTGCAGCGGCGCCCGAGACACGCAAGACGGCTTCAGCGACAACGGAAACTGGGACGGTGGTGTCGGCGGATCGGCCTCCCTGTTCCACCTCCATGGAGGGCATCGACGCCGGGAGCTTCCAGATGGGAGACGCATCAGGCGACGGGTGGGACGCGGAGTTGCCCGTCCACACGGTATATGTCGGCGCCTTCTGTATGGATAAGACCGAGGTGACGTGGCGTCTGTGGCAGGACGTGTGCAACTGGGGCGCGTCACAGGGCTACGATCTTTCAGACGTCGGGCGCGGCAAGGCGGAAAACCATCCCGTGTATTCGGTCAACTGGTATGACTCGGTCAAGTGGTGCAATGCGCGCAGTCAGAGGGAAGGTCTCACCCCCTGTTATAGAACCCGCGATGGCGCGGTGTACCAGACGGGAGAGCAGGCGGATATTCTCTGCGAATGGATGGCCGACGGCTACCGTCTGCCGACCGAAGCGGAGTGGGAAAAGGCGGCACGGGGAGGCTGTGCGTGTCAGCGCTTCCCCGGGGGCGACACGATTCAACACAGTCAGGCGAACTACGTGAGTTCCCCGGATGTGCGTTACGACGTGAGTCCGACGCGGGAGTGCCACCCGACGTATGCCACTGACTGGCCTTACACCAGTCCGGTCGGAGCCTTTCCGGCCAATGGATACGGCCTGCACGACATGAGCGGCAACGTCTGGGAGTGGTGCTGGGACAGGTTCGGCCCCTATGCGTCGGATCGCGTAACGGATCCCCGGGGGGC
Organism: Akkermansia muciniphila; assembly: GCA_945870025.1. Lineage (GTDB taxonomy): Bacteria > Verrucomicrobiota > Kiritimatiellia > RFP12 > JAAYNR01 > VGWG01. Next base: position 35,149 of record CAMBQN010000011.1, on the reverse strand, counting down.
CTCAGCGCCGACGGTCCAGGGCGGGTACCGGGTGGTCCGCGGCGGCGGCTGGATACACCCTGCGCGTTACGCGCGTGTTGCCGGCCGCAACTTTGACTGGCCCGACGTCCGAAACGGCAATATCGGATTCCGGACGGTCCGCCGCTGGGCCTACAAATGACAGGAGCGGAAATGGGCGAGTGCGAACGAAACAGGCTGTGGGGCGGGCTCCGGGGTTTCCTGATCCCGGTCGTGCTCGTCGTTTTCGGACTGGCCGTGATCTCGCTCAGGGCGGCTGACGTGCCCCGGGAAGGCGCGACCGGGATCGGGGTCGTGCCGGAACTGACGCCGACCCTGACGGTCACGGCTGAGGTGGACGGGCAGCCCGTCGATGCGCTTGTGGCGTACGGCAAGAAGACCTATCAGACGCCCTGCACGTTCACCCTCCAGACGGGCCAGAAGTACGACGTGACGGTTTCCTACACACCCGAGGTGTCGGATCTGGGTTATGTGCCCGCAATGCTGTCGGGTGAGGTCGACTGGATGGGGCCTCGCATGCGGCGGGTGGCGCTGACACGGCAGCCCGGACCGGTGGCGGGGCAGGAGTGGGTGGTCGATCTGGGTGGCGGCGTGTCCGCAGCGTTGGTCTGGATTCCGCCCGGGACGACGATGCTGGGCAGCACGCGCGAGGAACATGCGTGGGCGTTGGGGCCAGAGGGGCAGGGGGCCGTGCGCAACGAGCAGTACGGGGCCGCGTCACAGGAGGCGTTCGAAGTCGTGCGGTTTATCAACGATGGCGTGCCGATGCCGGCCACCCTACAGGATGGCTTCTGGCTCGGGCAGACCGAGGTGACGCTCGATCAGTGGGGGCAATTCATCAAGGACGCGAATTATCGGACGGACGCTGAGAAGAAGGGCCTGGCGTGGGCACATGACCTGAATCGGGATGGAATATGGCGGCACATGATCGAGCGGAATTGGCAGGATCCGGGGTTTGCTCAGACTCAGGCGCATCCCGTCGTGTGCGTGTCGTGGAACGACGCCAAGGCCTTTTGCGACTGGCTGACGGAGAAAGAACGAGCAGCCGGACGGTTGCCGAAGGGTACCGGCTACCGCCTTCCCGGCGAGGCCGAGTGGGCCTACGCCTGCCGCGGAGGGCGTGAGGGGACGCGGTTCTGGTGGGGCGATCAACTGACCGACGGCAACAGGCGGATGAACGGAGCGGGTTCCGAGCGGGCCCCCAACCGGAAACGGTATCTTCAGCGGTATTCCTGGTCGGACGGATATTTCTATACCGCGCCCTGCGGATCGTTCGGACTGAAAGGCAGGAATGGATACGGGCTTTCCGACATGATCGGGAACGTCTGGGAATGGTGCGAGGACAGCTACGATCCCACGGGGGCTCATGCTGAGATCTGGACGCAGGACGCAAACCTGCGCGTGCTTCGCGGGGGATCGTTCAGCAGTGTGCCCGGCTTTCTTCGTTGCGCATTCCGCTTCAAGAATGTACCCTCGTATGCGTCTGCAGACGTCGGTTTCCGTTTCTGCCTCACGTCCGTGCAGTAGTGGTGAGTCCGTTGCCTTCGGCGCTGCGCGTGTGCCCCCGCCCGCGGGGCTGGCGAGGGAGCGCGGCAACGAAGCGATAGGGAGAGAAGGAGTCCGGTTATGAGTCGAACCCAAGAAGAATTGAAAGGCGTCACGCAATTAGGCAGCGGCGAAACGGTCTATCCCGGCCGTTACGATCCGGGGCTGCTGGAAACCTTTGCCAACAAGCATCCGGATCGCGACTATTGGGTGACCTTCACCTGCCCCGAATTCACCACGCTCTGCCCCATGACCGGCCAGCCCGATTTCGGAACGATCACGATCCAATACGTGCCGGGCGATCGGCTAGTCGAGAGCAAGTCGCTCAAACTCTATCTCTTCGGCTTCCGCAACCACGGCGGGTTCCACGAGGATTGCGTGAACGTGATCTTGAACGATCTCGTAACCGCGATGGCCCCCCCGTACATCGAGGTGACGGGGCGCTTCCGGCCGCGCGGGGGCATCACGATCGATCCGTACTGCAATTACGGCCGCCCGGGGACGAAATACGCCGATCTGGCCGAGTCGCGCTTCCGCAATCACAACATGTTGATGTAAAAGCTTTTCTGCTTGAGCGAGGAAACAATGGAAAATGTATTTGATCGAAATAAACACGTCTATCACAACGATGATTTTTCAGAAATGTTAAAAGACGCTGTGCGTTTTTTCCACGGCACACCGGTTTTTGGGATTCCACCGCCTGAATCATTCTCCGGATCCGGCGTTTATGCGCTGTACTATATCGGATGTAAGGGGCTGTATAGTAAATTTGGAAAAGAGATCAATCGGACTTCATATTCTGTACCGATCTATGTGGGAAAAGCCGTGCCCCCGGGTTGGCGGCAAAGCCGAGCGTCGGGAGACCGCCCTCAGGCAAGAAGTTTATTCAATCGTCTTGTGCAGCATGCACGCGGCTTGAATGAAGTCAGAAATTTAAGATCACATGAGTTTGCCTGCCGGTTTATGATTTTTGAGGGAGACGTCGAAAGCATGATTCCTGCTGTGGAGGCCGCCGTGATCGCCCTTCATACGCCGTTATGGAATAGCGTAATCGATGGTTTCGGTAATCACGATCCTGGAGTGAAAAGGAAAACAGGGCGTCTGTCCGCCTGGGATGCCCTGCATTCTGGGCGTTCATGGGCGAGCCGAATTGAGGGTGAAATACCGAAGTCGGCCGAGTTAAAACGTCGCGTAACCGATTATCTGGTGGGATTACGATGCAGATGATCGAACTGTTTAGCGGATGTGGCGGGTTGGCAAAGGGGATGGAGAACGCAGGGTTCAATCATCTCGCCTTCATCGAGATCAATCGTTTTGCTTGCGAAACGTTGCGCCGTAATTTTGACCCCGGGATCGTCCATGAAATGGATGTGCGGGATTTCGATTTCTCATCCATGGGCGAAGTTGATCTGATCGCAGGCGGGCCGCCTTGTCAGCCTTTTTCACTCGGAGGTTTGGCCAAGGCACACGACGACCATCGAGACCTGTTCCCACAGGCGATCCGGGCCATTGGTGAATTGGCACCCAAGGGATTTGTTTTTGAGAATGTGAAAGGGTTGCTTCGAAAAAGCTTCGCCGATTATTTTGACTATGTTGTCTTGCGACTCACGTTTCCCGATTTCGCGCTTCGCACGAGCGAGTCTTGGCGCGATCATTTGGAACGGTTAAGAGCAGTGTCTTATCCTCGATACGCGGGATTGAAATATCGGGTTCAACACAAGCTTGTTAACGCGGCAGACTACGGCGTTCCACAGATTCGCGAGCGCGTGTTCATCATTGGAGTGCGTTCGGATATTAAGGAGGAATGGTCCTGGCCGGCTCCAACGGTGAACAATAAATCATGGCGGACAATTCAGGATGCGTTGCGCAAGGTGCCCGATCCGCAGACGTCACATGGGCTTAAAGATCATGTGTTCGTCGCTGGCGCGCGTGCCTATCCAGGGCATACGGGAAGTGAGGTCGACAAGCCGAGCAAGACCCTCAAGGCGGGTGCGCACGGCGTGCCGGGTGGAGAAAACATGATCCGCTTCAAAGACGAGTCACTACGATACATGACTGTGTATGAGGCGAAACTAATACAATCTTTTCCCGCCTCATATGCCATCACCGGTACCTGGGGCGAGGCTATGAGGCAGATCGGGAACGCGGTCCCGGTCAAGCTTGCCGAAGCAATGGGGCGTAGCATGTTTCGTTTGTTGTCTGCATCGGATAAGGCACACGACACAGATGGAAGTCTGAATCAGCCACAGTCGTATCGAACAGGTACCGATGGCAACCTCATGCTTTTCGAGTCTCAGAAAAAATACTCGGCGAAAAAAAGGACGGTGGCGCGTGGATGTGGTTCCAGGAAACGGTGATACCGGCCGCCTCGGACATGAGGATTGTGTAGTGGTCTTCTCCGGCGGGCAGGACAGCACGACCTGCCTGGCGCAGGCGGTGCGTGACTACGGCCGGGGCCGGGTGGCCTGCATCACGTTCAGCTACGGACAGCGGCACGGGCAGGAGGTGGCGGTCGCGCAAAAGATCGCCGCCGATTTCGGCGTGGCCGCGCATCAGCATCGGATCGTAGATCTCGCGTGGTACGGCCAGATCACCTCGAGCGCGCTCCTGGACCCTTCTGCGGCCATGGTCCAGAATCCCGCCACGACCTGTCCCAACACCGTGGTGGATGGCCGCAACATGCTCTTCCTGCTGATCGCCGCGATCTTCGCCAAGGGGCGGGGCGTCCGCACGCTTATCACCGGGGTGTGCCAGGCCGATTGCAGCGGCTATCCCGATTGTCGCGACGTGTTCATCAAGTCGTGCAACGTGACGCTCAATCTGGCCATGGACGCCGACTTCCGCGTGATCACGCCGCTGATGGATCTGACCAAGGCGCAGACGTGGGCACTGGCGGATCGGCTGGGCGTGCTGGCGTATGTGGCCGAAAATACGCTGACCTGCTACAATGGCATCATCGGCCGCGGCTGCGGGACGTGTCCGAGCTGCGTGCTGCGGCAACGCGGGTATGCCGCCTATCTCGCGGACAAGGAGGGACGATGCTGACCGTTCGTAAAGCCTGCCATTTTCACGCCGCCCATGTTCTGTCCAACCACGCGGGAGCCTGCAAGAACCTGCATGGGCACACCTACCGGGTGCTGGCCGAAGTGGCGCAGGCGCAGGGCGACACCGCCGACATGGTCATCGATTTCCACGACCTCCTGGCCGTTCTGCGCGAGGTGGTTGTCGCGCGCTTCGACCATGCTTTCCTCTATGACGAGGGCGGCGCTGGCGAGCGCGAGATTGCCGCTGTCCTCATCAAGCAAGGCATGAAAGCGGTGGGACTTCCCTTTCGCACCACCGCGGAGAATCTGGCCCGCCATTTCTTTCGCGAGCTGGCGGGGCGCATCAACGTGGTGTCGGTCACCGTTTACGAAACGGACGACTCGTGCGCAGAGTACCGCGAGGACCCCGCCCGATGAGCGCCGCGCCGCGCTACCCGGTGGTCGAGATCTTCGAGTCGGTGCAGGGCGAGGGGATTCACACCGGCAAGCCCGTCGTGTTCGTTCGCTTCGGCCGCTGCAACCTGGCGTGCCCGTGGTGCGACACCGACTTCCGACAGTTCCAGATGCTAGACGCCGAGGCGATTCTGGCTCAGGTCGCGGCCTTCACGCCGCAGGCGGTGATCCTGACGGGCGGCGAGCCGTTCATCCAGAAGCGTCTGGACTTTCTCCTGACCCGGTTTACGGCTCTCGGCTATTGGATCGGCGTCGAAACCAACGGGTTGCGCCGTCCGCCAGCGGCGTGGGTGCGGCAGATTGACCATGTGGCGGTCTCGCCCAAGGCGTGTTACGCGGCACGGTACGCCGACACGCGCATGATGAGGCGCGCCGACGAGGTGCGCATCGTGGTCGATGGCGACGTGGGCGATTTCTGCCGCGACATGCGCCGCCGGATTCGCGCCGCGCACTACTTTCTCTCGCCCTGTGAATGCGGCGGCGTCTGCAACGTGGAGGCGACCATTCGCCTGCTGGGCGCCCTGAACCGCGGCCGCCGCAGCGGCCACTGGCTGCTGTCGATGCAGACCCACAAGCTGGCGGGGCTGCAGTAGCGCGCCGCGGCGCTTCCTGGGTTCTGAACCAACGCCGACATCGCAAATGTCGGGCGGCGAAGCCGTACCGACCATTTGCTTGTTGTGTGTCATTTGCTCCCGTCCGACCATTCCACATCCCGGATGTCCGGGTCTGCCGCAAGAATCTTCGCCATGGCCGCCACAAGGCGACCGAGTTGTTCCGTTGCGTCGATCTTCGTGAAGAACTTCTTAACGATCGGTTTGTCGGGATCGGTAAAGCATAGAAACTCGTCGTCATCGCCGTTCTGGTGCCCGCAACAGATCGCCAACCGAAATCCGTCATTCTTGATCGGGATGCACCAACCCCAATCTTCGGGGATGATCTCCTCCGTCTCGATGCCCGTTCCCTTCAGCATGCCTCCTGCGCGCCATTCAGGCTCGTCCCTTGGCGGCCCTTAAAAAATCTAAACGTTTCTCAGTCTTAGAACACCGACCCACAAGAGAACTAGTGTGATTGCAAAAAGCGTGCTATTGCAAGCCGTGATGAGCAAGGAATTGTCGTGAAGAAGAAATGGAAGGGGGAAGTTTAATGCATGTGCCAGTGAAATTGCAGTGGAGTTGAGTAACGCCTGGCTCGCAGTGACAGCTAGTCCTCCTTCTTGTCTTTGCCAAGCTAAGAGCGAGATTCCTACTGTCAGAATCCAGTGAACGGACCCAATGCCAACAATGCTTGTGATTGTTCTTTTCATCTATGCAGGTGCATCGCTTGGTTCGCAGTCTGAGATAGGCGTTGTCAGTTCTTGGGCCGCCTGCCTTGAGAAGAAATACACGCCAAGTCCCGCCCCCTGCTGTTCATAAAACAGACGGGCCGAGTGCAGATCAGCCACGGCCGAAGCGAGGATCTTGAATCTCATTCAAAGCGCATCCTGAGTTCTTGTTTGGCTATTTCCCAGTCTGCGATCCGTTCCTGACCGGCGGCGACTCTGGCCTCGGTTTCCTTGAGAACGGCCTCATGCCATGCAGGGGATTCTACCTCGGGCTCGGCATGCGACAAATCCTCCCAGATAGCCTCCATGGTCCGGAGTTTTTCAACACGGGACATTCGTTCAATCTGGATTGCTGTAGTCATTACTTTGGATTGTATGCTTTCTGGCCCCAATCATCAATCTCAGAGATTGTGTCTTCTATCTCCAGCATCTGCTTCTTTCTCTTCGCGACTCCTTGTGAGTCCTATTCACGCCTTGAAAACGCCTGGAATCCGGGCTAAGGCCGGACAACGACTCCTGAACCCTGAACCCTCCGCTTGCACAAACCGAAGGTTTTGCAAGCGCCTTCTGGGATTAGGCTCCCAGCGCCCGCTGGATGGCCGCCGCCCGTTCGGCGCCGATGCCGGAGACGGCGGCAATCGCGGCGGCGTCGGCGCGGGCGAGCCGGTAGACCGAGCCGAAATGGGTGAGCAGGGCGTTCTTCCGGGCGGGGCCGATGCCGGGTATCTCATCGAGGGCCGATTCGCGGATGGTGCGCTGGCGGAGACGGCGGTGATAGTCGAGCGCGAAGCGGTGCGCTTCATCGCGCAGACGGGTCAGCACCTGCAGCGCGACCGAGTCGCGCGGCAGAAGCAGCGTCGGACGCCCGTCGTCGAGCACAATCTCCTCCTGCCGCTTGGCCAGCCCGACGACCGGCACGCGCTCCAGTCCGAGCGCGGCCAGCGCGGCGCGCGCGGCGCGGAGCTGGGGGACGCCGCCGTCGATGAGCACCAAGCCGGGCAGGGGTTTTCCCTCGTCGCGCAGCCGGGCGTAGCGCCGGCCGACCACCTCGGCCATCGCGCGCGGGTCGTCGGCGCCCGCGACCGTGCGGATTCGGAACCGGCGGTACAGGCGGCGATCGGGGTGGCCGTCGGTGGCCGCGACCAGGCTGGCGACCGAGTGGGTGCCGAACAGGTTGGAGATGTCAAACCCTTCGATGCGCGTCGGCGCGGCGGGAAGCCCGATGAGCCGCTGCAGCTCGTCCAGTCCGGCACGGGCGTCCGCCGCGCGCAGTTCGGGCGTAGCTACCACGCGGGCGCGCTGCCGCACCACCTCGCGCAGGGCGATGAAGGTGTCGCGCAAGACCGCCGCCTTCTCAAAGTCATGCGCGGCCGCGGCCGCCCCCATCTGCGCCTTGACCTCCTCGATCACCCCCAGGCGCTCGCCGCGAAGGAAGGCGCAGGCCTCCTCGAACCGGGCACCGTAGTCGGCGGCGGAGATGCGCCCCACGCAGGGGGCCGAACAGAAGCGGACGATGTCGTTGATGCAGTGCGTGTAGTCGTCCGCCCCCGGCGTGATGGGCGGACACTTTCGCAGGCCGTACCGCTTTTCGGCAAAGTCGAGGGTCGCGCGCACCACGGGAGAGGAGGGGAACGGGCCGAAATAGCGGGCGCCGTCGTCCCGGATGATGCGGCAGGTCGTGAGTCGCGGAAACGGCTCGCGCGGGTCGACGCGGATGGCCAGATAGCGCTTATCGTCACGCAGCACGATGTTGTAGCGCGGCCGGTACTGCTTGATCAGGCTCCCTTCAGTGAGCAGCGCCTCGGCCTCGTTGCGGACGACCACCACGTCCAGATCGGCCACGGAGTGGATCAGGCTGCACACTTTTGGCGGCGCGGACCGGAGGGTCGAGGCGCGAAAATACGATTGCACCCGTTTGCGCAATGACACCGCCTTGCCGACATAGATGATCCGCCCCGCCCGGTCGCGGTACAGATAGCAACCGGGCTTGTCGGGCAGATCTGCCAATTTGGCTCGCAGGGCGTCGGTCATAACTAAACGTTCTTACCTTTTCCGGGATTTATCCCCTCATTCTTCTTATCGCTTCGTGCACTTCGTGGCCTTCGTGGTGAATCCAACTGCCGGATCTAGGTTCAAAGGGACGCCAGCGAATGGCGCTAAGTTAAGCGATTCTTCCGATCATAATCGTAATCATAATCGTAATCGTAATCCGTTCTACACCAGGAGATTAAGATTAAGATTAGGATTACGATTAAGATGGCAATAGCCCCTTAACTTAGCGCCATTCGGGGCGCCGGTCCCCGCGTCAGCCGTCCGTCGGCAAGTGCGTACCCGGCGCCCATGCGCCCGGCCAGTTCCGGGCTGTGGGTCACGACGACGAGCGCGATCCCCTCGGCGCGATTCAGCTCGACGAGGAGGTCGCCGAGCGCGCGGGCCGACGCATGGTCCAGCGAGCCGGTGGGCTCATCGGCCAGCAGCAGCCGGGGGCGGTTGATCAGCGCGCGCACGACGGCGGCACGCTGCGACTCGCCGCCGGAAAGCAGCCCCGGACGATGGTTGCGCCGGTCGGCGAGTCCGACGCGCTCCAGCAGCGCCTCCGCCCGCCCGGTATCCGCCTGCCGCTGGGCGCGCGACCGGCGGGTGGCCAGAGTCGGCAGCAGCACATTTTCCAGCACGGTGCATTGCGGCAGCAGATGATGCTGCTGGAACACGAATCCGATCAGGCCGTTGCGCAGGCCGGCCAGCGCATCCTCGGACAGCAGCCCCAGGTCCCGGCCGTCCAGCGTCACCGCCCCCGAGGTCGGCCGGTCGAGGCCGCCGATGATGTTGAGCAGCGTGCTTTTGCCGCATCCGGACGGCCCGACCACCGCGAGCGATGCTCCGGCCTCCACGCGCAGGCTGATGCCGTCCAGCACGCGGAGCGCGGCGGGTGAATCCGGCGCGCCATACTGCTTGCAGATGGCCGTCAATTCGAGCACGGGCGTCATTTCGTTCCTCCTTTTTTCTTCTCTTCTCCGAATGCATAGAGAACGCCATCGGCCGCGCCCACCACGATCCAGCCGTCCACGACGGCCACGGCGGCGGTGATCGGGCTTCCCACCAGATACGACCACAACAGCTCCCCCGTGTCGTACCGAAGCATGGTGAGGCGTCCGTCGCGTGATCCGAAAAGCACCCGGTCCCGTGCGACCACCGGCGAACTGTCAATCTCGTCCTGGGCCTGGAATCGCCAGATCTCCCGGCCCGTGTCGCGGGAGAGGCAGTACACGACACCCGCGCGGCTCGCGGCTAAAACGCGCGTGGAGGTCACCGCGACGGACGCGAAGAACGCGGGCGCCCCTTCCGCCGCAAAGCGCCAGCGGATCAGCCCCTTCGCCAGATCCAGGGCGAGCACCTCGCCCTGGTAATGGCCGACATACGCCAGGCCGTCCCGCACGGCAGGCGAGGCGGCGACATAGGATCCCGACGAGAGGTTGGTGACGGCGACGCCGTCCTTGAGGCGAACCGCATGCACCCGCTCGTCGCAACCGCCCACCAACGCGATTCCGTTGCCGACCGCCGGGATGCCGTTGATGTAATTCTCGGTCTCGTATATCCAGACCCGCTGCCCGGTGCGGGCATCCACGGCATGCAGACGGTGGTCGTAACTGCCGACCAGAATGAGCGACGGATCGCCCGGGGCGCGATTCGCCCCGCCCATGATCTGGCCCTCCGTGGCATAGACCCACGCGCGGCGGCCCGACGCCGCGTCCAGCGCGTAAAGCGTGCCGGCGAGATCGCCGACATAGAGGACGCCTTCGGCAATCAGCGGCGAGGCCTCGATCCCGGCGTCGGCCTTGAACGTCCAGAGCGGCCCGCCATCGGCCAGCCGCAAGGCCTGCACCGTGCCGTCGGCCGCCGCCGCGTATACGGTTCCGTCCTCGATCACCGGCGCAGCCAGAAGCTTCGCCTTCGCGTCAAAGCTCCAGCGCAGCGCCGGTTGGACGGGCGGCCGCGCGGGCGTGGTGCCGGTCAACGCCGCATCGCCCCGCGCAATCGGCCAGGATGCGCCCGTGGCCGCCACGCGTTCCCCGGCACGGCCGACCCGGCCGGCGAGCGGCCACTGGACCAGCAACAGGCAGATCAGGCGACGGAATAGGACAGGAGACATGAAATCCTCGGTTGTGAAATGGACGCCGTTTTCTCCTCAACCCTCCGCTTACGCGGTCACGAGCGCTCGCAGATCCTGATAGCGGTCCGAGAGCCAGGGGCCGAGCTGGGCTTCGCGGTGGTCAAAGCCGAAGGCGCGCCGGCTCACGGCCAGCACGGGGGGTGCCTGTATCCGCTTGGCCACGCCGAGTCCCTGATAGAGATTCCACCACCGCTCCAGATCGGCCACAAACGTCCGCGCGTCCGGGAACAGCGCCGCGACCTTCCCCTCGTACCCGATGCGCCCCTCCAGTTCGCCGGCGGCGTACCACTCTAGGATATCTTCGGGCGTCGCCCGTTCCCAGCGCTCGACCCAGGCGCGGAAGAGCTTATCGTGATAGGGATAGATCAGCGGATCGCCCTTGCCTTCGTCCACCGCCTGCGCGGCGCTGAGTTCGGCGGAGGGCGTGACCGTGAAAATGCCCTCGGGGATCACCGGCCGCTTGAAGCCTTCCGCATTGAGATGGCGGGCAACGGCGTACACCTGCTCTTTCCACAAGTCGCCCAGCGCCGCAAGCCAGCCGCAGATGTCGCCATAGAGGGTGCCGTAACCCACGGTGATTTCGGCCTTGTTGGCGTTGCAGGTGAAGACCCCGCCGAAGGCCGCCGCCGCCGCCGCGAGCACCCGTCCGCCCCGGTCGCGCGCCTGGATGTTTTCCAGGTCGAGAGGGCCGAGTGTGAGCGTGCCGGCCGGCGTGCCGCCCGGCCCGATGAGCGGCAGATGGTCGATCTGCCCCCGCGTCAGCTCCACGGCCGCCGTGATCGGCACCTCGGCGTAGCGCCCGCCGAGCGCCTCGGCGAGCCGCCGCGCCAGCCCCCGCGTGGTCTGCGAGGAGAACGGGCCGGGCAGGTTCAGCAGCAGCAAATCCTCGGGCGCGACGATGCGGCTGTAGAGGGCGGCCGTGAGGGCCGAGTCGATGCCGCCCGAGATGCCCACCACCACCCGGCGGATGCCCAGTCGCCGCATCAGGCCGCGCACGCCGCATTCCAGTGCCTGCGCCAAGGCCGCCGTGCTGTCGCGCCGCGGCGCCACGGGCTCGCCGAAGGCCGCGCCGTTGGCGGGCAGGACCACCGTGGCGACAGCCTCCTCAAATGGCGGTCCGGCCTGCACCGCGTGGCCGTGGCCGTCGTAGACGCAGCTCGCCCCGTCGAACATGTAGACCGTCTTGCCGATGTCCTGCACGCCGACGGTATTGACATAGAGGAGCGGCAGCCCGGTGTCGCACGCGAGCTGGTTGAACACCCGGTTCCGCTTGTGGTTCTTGTCGCCGGTGAACGGCGAACAGCTCGCATTGATCAGAAAGCGGGACCCCTTGTGCGCCAGGATCTTCGCGGGTGAGAAGGCGTAGTCGGTGTCCCACGCATCCTCGCACAGCAACCCGCCGATCAGGCCGAGCGAGGTCTGCATCGGCTCGATCATCCGGTCGGGCGTGGTGCCATGCTCCAGCGCCAGGCGGCGGGTATCGAAAAAGTGGCGCGCGTCATCAAAACAGCGGTAGTTGGGCAGCAGCGTCTTGGAGACAAACGGCAGGCGGGTCACGGCGGAGACGCAAAACCGGCCATTTTCGGCGAAGAACAGGGCGTTGTAGCGGCGCACCCGGCCGTCCTCGCCGCGCTTATTCCAGTCGACCGCCACATTGCCGAACACAACGATGATCCCCTGCGACGCCTCGCGCAGCCGTTCCCCGCACGCCTCGCACGCCCGCAGGAACGCGGGACGGTCCCACATGTCGCCCAGCAGATACCCCGGAACGGCCAGCTCGGGGAAGGCCACCAGCGCCACGCCGTCGGCGCGCGCCTGCGCCACCGCATCGAGCATCCGGCGCGTGTTGGCCTCGGGCCGACCCGGCAGGACCTCCAGTTGCACCAGCCGCACGTTCACCGCGCCCTCTTGCGTATGTGTCTGCATGTGTCTCGCTCCTCCATCCCGCCTTACAGCACCACCACTTCCGTGGTCTGGTGATGGTGGGTCATGACCACCCGCGTGGCAGGCCGCCCCGCCCGTTTGAGGGCGGCGAGGGCCGCCCGTTCGGCGAGGGCTGCGGTATTGCATGCCTCGCTCAGATGCGCGGGAAAGACGACCTGAAGCCGCTCCGAGGCCAGCTCGGCAAGCAGGTCGCATGCATCTTCGTTGCTCAGGTGGCCGATCCGGCTGAGAATCCGCTGCTTGAGCGACCAGGGGCGGTCGGACTGCCGGACCATCTCGACATCATGGTTGAACTCCAGAATCAGGGCGTCGCAGCCGGCGAGGCGCCGACGAATCACGGCGGTGGCCATCCCCAGATCGGTGCACAGCCCCAGGCGGATCCGGCCGTCGCTCAGGACATACCCGACGGTGTCGGCCGCATCGTGGGGGACGCCAAAGCTCTCGACGGTCAAGGCGCCCACGGAAAAAGCCGCGCCGCTTTCAAAGATGTCCCACCGACCTGGAGGGGCGGAAAACGACGCCTTGGCGGCGCGGGCCGTCTGTTCGACCGCGCGGGCGGTTCCCTCATTGGCGACTAGGCGGAACGGGTGGCGGCGGGCGGCGGAGGCCAGACCGCGGCAGTGGTCGGTGTGATCGTGGGTGCACAACACGGCGGTGATCTCCGAAAAGGATCGTCCAATCCCTTTCAGCCGCGTCTCCGTCTCCCGGAGGCTCAGGCCGAAATCGACCAGAATCCGAGTCCCCCCGGCCTCCACGTACACGCAGTTTCCCGAACTGCCGCTCGCCAACACACAGATTTCCACACCAGACCTCCCGTTCAAAGCCGACATAGTATACTCTTTTTGCTCACGCGGCGGGCGCAAAAAAAATTTAAAACTCACCATATTCTCATTGACGGTAAACACCCAGTGGCGTACACTGGTCCCGACACTTGGTAATAACACTCTCCGAAGAGGAGAGTTTTTTAGGTATTAAAATTCATGATGAGGAGGCACACATGAACATCTCAAAACGAATACTCCGGTTCGGCGTGGCCGCTTTGGCTGTGGCGATCGGGAGTCAGGCGCTCGCGGCGGATCCGATCATTGCGGAGTCGTTCGAGGGAACGAATGGGGTGGGATTTGCGAACGGGACCTTGGTGACCAACCTGCCGACGTCGGCGTGGACGAGCACGGGGGCTGACCTGTCGGTCATCACCAATATGGATTACACCAATACCTATACGGTAACAACGCTGCCGCTGACCAACAGCGTCATATCGCACACTAACGTGGCACAACTCGCCACCCAAGGCGGTATGTTGTCGTTTACGAACGGGGAGTCGTTAACCCTCATCGACAATGCTCTCTACGTGGACGCAATGGTCAAGTTTGTCCCCAGCGAGGATAATCCGACAGGGTCAAGCATCACGAACGATACCAAGATCGCCATTTTTGCCAACAGCTCGAGCAATTTGGTGATCCGGCATGGATGGTATAACACTAACTTGGTTTATGTGGCGATCACAAATTCAGTAATCACCAATAAGATCATTTCCCCGGAAGCGTGGTACCGTCTGACAATCAGGTTGAAGAAAGAGGAGGTCCCGAACCCCGATCCATTCGGTGACCCTACTTTCCCCTTGACGTTTGCTGTAGTTCAATTGAACGGCGTGACTCTCACCAGCGTCAATGCTTACAGCAACACGTGGTTCTTCTCTTGCCTGGATCCGGATACACCTGAGTACAAGGCCGTCTCCTTCACGGGCACCGGCTTTATCGATGACGTGGTCGTGACGCGGGACGTTCCGACCTTCTTCGCGACCGGGTTTGGCTTTTTCTACGTGATCGAGGAGCACACGAATGGCGTGTTTGTGGCATACTCCACCGTCACCGCTCCCGCTGGATGGACAAACACATACGCAGCGGCTAGAAGCGCGTGGTACACGAACAAGCTGGACACCGGCACAGCCGGGATGTTTGAGCTGGGTGCGGATAACAGGACGGTCACCGCGCCTGTGCCTACCGGAAGCGAGAACCCCACGAACGTCTTGAAGATGCTGCTGGATCAGGCCTTGACGGCTGGAGAGCTTCCCGGTCAGTTCGCCGGCATGAGCTCGAACGATATCGCGTGGATCCGCACATTCGGGTTGACGCCCGACGACACGCTCGACTCGGATGCCAATAATCTGGCGTTCGAACAGGCGATGAAGCTGAATCCGTACTTGAACGAGGCCGTGACGAACGTGATCACCAGCCTCACGGTGGGCACGCCGAACTCGACGATCGTCGTCAAGGTCACCACGAACGGCGTCGCCTACGCCTCGGCAAGCGATCTGACGCTGAACATTCTGATCGACTCCAAGATGAGCCTGACGAATGTCTGGCCGGACGCCGCCGGAATCACGAATGAGCTGAAATACCTCAATGTGCTGGGCGAGACAAACATCACGTTCGAAACGTCGAGCGGGCAGTTCTTCCGCACCCGGATTGTCCCGAAGTAAGCCGGACGGCGCAATCGAACCGACAAACACCCCTCGCAGCTTCCACTGCGGGGGGTGTTGTTTTTCAGGAGAAGGGAATGCGCAGAAGAGAAAAGCAGAAGAGAAAAGCTGAAATGCTGAAAACTGAAAAGCTGAAAGGCCGAAGAGAAAAGCTGAAAACTGAAAAGTGCTGACGCAAGGGATAAGGGAAAGCGCGAAGCGAGGTAGGGCGGCGGCGTCCCCGCTGAAGAGAAAAGCTGAAAAGCTGAAATGCTGAAAACTGAAATGCTGAAAACTGAAAGGCGCTGCGCGCAAGGGATCAGGAAAAGCGCGAAGCGGGTAGGGCGGCGGCGTCCCGCCGCGCCGCAGGAGAAAGGCGAATGCCCAAGGGAAAGCGCGAAGCGAGTGTGTGGGTGTGTGTGGGCGTGTGTGCTGTGAAAGCGCGAAGCGAGGTAGGGCGGCGGCGTCCCCGCCGCGCCGCAGGAGAAAGGCGAATGCCCAAGGGAAAGCGCGAAAGCGAGTGTGTGGGTGCGTGGGTGTGTGCGGAAAAAGCGCGGAGCGAGGGCGACGGCGTCCCCGCCGCGCCGAAGGAGAAAGGGAAAGCGCGGAGTGAGTGTGTGAGGGAATGCGTGTGTGGGTGTGTGAGGAAAAGCGCGAAGCGCCTTTCAGCATTTCAGCATTTCAGCTTTTCAGCATTTCTCTTCAGCTTTTCAGTTTTCAGCATTTCAGCTTTTCTCTTCAGCATTTCTCTTCAGCTTTTCTCCACCGATCACCTCACCATCAGCACCGTTCCAGTTGAATACATCGGCTCAATCCGAACCTCGTCTATCCCCAGCGCCTGCGCCCCGATCACACTCTGACCCTCCGTGACCGCGATCTGCCAAGCCAGATAAAAGAGGCCGCACTCCGGGATCGCCGCATCCAATGCCGCTTCGCGGTCCACTCGGTTCGTCGCCAGCGGACCCGCCCCCGCCGCGGCCCCCGCCGTGTCGCCATCGGCCGCAAACACGACCGGATCGCCAGCCGTGCGCCAAGACTTGTCATCGGCCGACACCCGCAACTGAACCGCCGTGGACGCCGTGCCGTTGCGGTATTTCTCGACGGCGTATCGGACCCGCCAGCGCCGGATCGGTTCTCCCGTCGTGTTGCGGAATTTTCCGTACACCGTCACGGTCGCGGCGGCATTGCTGCACGGCAGCCCGCCAATCGCCTGATCGCCCAGCCCTTGCCCCGTGAAAACGTACGTTCCGGCTTGCGTCACATTCGTCGTCGTATTGGCCCGCAGCGCGCGCGTGCCCGCCGACGCATACGGGCCGTTCGTCTCCGTCCGCCACGCCCAGACGAGTGTCGCCGGCGCGGCGCGCCCCATCTCGTTAAAATCTTCCGACGCCCCCGTCCGCCCCACGGCAACCGAATCTTGCAAATCGCCCGCCGCCCATCCCACCGTTAGATCGTCGATGCCTAAGCCGTGATCACCGCCCGGATCGTTGGGATCGCTCCAGCGGAGCAGAAGCACCTCTCCGGGCAGGATCGGATATCGGGTGATTGCAGCGCTCCGCGCCGCCGATACGTAGCAGGCACCGTCGTCTTGCGTGTTGGTCGTCAGCGGCGAGTCGGTGTCCAGCGCCGCAACCGGACGCCATTCCGCCGTGTCGCTCAGCGGCAGCACGCCGTTGGTGATGCAATAGTGAAAGGAGAGGGTGTTGGTCGCCGCGCTTTTCCCCACCCACCACTGCTCCGCCGTGAAGTTGATCGTCAGATGGGTCACGGTCTGCCCCGTGGTGTTGGTGAAGGCGATGCCGAAGCGGTAGGTCTTGTCATCCGATGCGAGTGATCCCAGAGACCGATCTTCGGCGTTCGTGCCGTAGGAATAGAGGCCGCCGGTTGTCGAGGAGGCGGTCCGGTAGTTCGTCACGGCCGTGGTGCCGGCATACGCATACCACGATGGAAGCGGCGCGACGGCATTCGTCCATCCGAGCGTGCTGGAGGAGGCCAGCGTGTTGAAGTTTTGGGTATGAGTGCCCGTCACGCTTGTCATCTCCACCGCCAGCGTCTGCGTCTGCTGCACAAACACGTGCACCTCCATCGATTCGCTCGTGCCATTCGTGTCTGCCGCAGTAAAGGTGAAGGTCCGCTCGCCCAGATCCGCTTCGACGGGCGTGTAAGTGAAAACGCCGTTGGTCAGACCGAACGCGCCGACGACGCCTGCCGAAGCCGTGACATTGGTCGCGGTCACTGGATCACCGTCGGTCGCGCCGATGATCAGGGGAAAGCTCAACACCGAATCGACCCGCCCGGTCTGGGATCCGATGGGCAGGACCACCGGCGGCGTGTTCGTCCCGGCGGCAGACACCGCCACGGCCAGATCATCAATCCGCCAGTTGCCGGTGCCCGCAGTACCGGTGCCATGATACCCATAGATGCGCAGGGTCATCGACGTGGCTGGCGTCTGCGAGAACGCGGCGAACGTGACACGTTTCAGCGCCCATTTCTCGTTGTTTACGAGCGTCCCGGCCGCCAGATCGGCGGCGTAATCGTCGAGGCTGGAGCGCACGCAAAACGCCAGCGGGCCGGTCGCGGTGCTGCGGCTGCCGAAGGAGAGGCCCGTCACGCGCAGGGTGTTGGTGGCATCGGGCGTGAGGGTGAAGGTGAAATAGGAGCTGTTGGCGACAGACAGCGCGCCGGTTTTGGCGGTGGCGCAGGCGTTGTAGCTCCCCGACGCGCCGGAGTAACCGCTGGAAGCGGATGAGTTGGTCAGAAGCACGGACGAGCCGGCATTGCCATTGGTGAGGCATCCGGCGGTGACGTGTGTGGCCGAAAGGGAGGAAGGGGAGGCGCTCGGGGCGGCATTGGTGCCGAAGTTCCAGGAGATGGTCTGCGCCTGTGCCGTCAGCGGCGGCAGCACGGTCAGCGCCGCCAGCACCCAAGCCGTCGCCGAACATAAACGTTTCACCGTCATGTCGCACCTCCGCTCGTGTGAACGGCCTCCACGCACGCCGCGCGGGGCCCGAGCCGCACTTGTTTGTGAAAATGGTATGCTTTTGGTACGCCCGTGCGCAAGGGTTTTTTTCGGAAAGAAGCCGGAGGGAGAAAGGGGGCTGAAGAGAAAAGCTGAAATGCTGAAATGCTGAAAAGCTGAAAAGTGCTCTGAAGAGAAAAGCTGAAATGCTGAAAAGCTGAAAAGCTGAAAGTCGCCGCGCCGAAAGAAAAAAGGAATGCGCGGAGCGGGTAGGGCGACGGCGTCCCCGCCGCGCCGAAGGAGAATGACGAATGCCCAAGGGAATGCGCGAAAGCCCGACAACCCGCTGACGCGCCGACACCATTTGCTTTTCCGCTGGCCTGCGGCGCGGCGGGGACGCCGTCGCCCTACCTCGCTTCGCGCTCGTCCTCGTTCTCGATTTCACGATTCGAGGACGAGGACGACGACGAGGACGAGAGGCTCGCGCCGCTATCCCGATTGCTTCGCCCTGATGGAACAAAAAATGCGCGAAGCGAGGTAGGGCGGCGGCGTCCCGCCGCGCCGAAAGAAACAGGGAATGCGCGAAGCGGGTGTGTGAGGGAATGCGTGTGTGGGTGTGTGAGGAAAAGCGCGAAGCGCCTTTCAGCTTTTCAGTTTTCAGCATTTCAGCTTTTCTCTTCGGCGTCCCCGCCGCGCCGAAGGAGAAAGACGAATGCGCAAGGGAAAGCGCGGAAGCCCTACCTCGTGCTGCGCGCTGACACCGATTGCCTTTTTCCGCTGGCCTGCGGCGCGGCGGGGACGCCGTCGCCCTACCCGCTGACGCGCCGACACCGATTGCTTTTTTCCGCTGGCCTGCGGCGCGGCGGGGACGCCGTCGCCCTACCCGCTGACGCGCTTTTCCTGATCCCTTGCGTCAGCGCCTTTCAGCTTTTCGCCTTTCAGCTTTCAGCTTTTCTCTTCGGCGGGGACGCCGTCGCCCTACCCAATAACGCGCTGACACCGGTTGCCTTTTATCAGTGGCCGTCTACCCGATGATGTACGGATAGTCGGCGGACGATTTCACAAGCTGCTTGCGTACGGGGTTTTCCCGGATGTAGGTCATCTTTTCCACAAACTCATCCTCGTTCCGCAAGCGATGCTCAAAATAGTCGCGTTGAAACTGAATCGTGAGCGTCCGGGTCTGATACCGCTTCCAGGCGGTGACCGTCTGGTGAATCGCATCGTCCAGATTGAACGTGGCGATGAAATGCAGATGATCCGGCATGATAACCGCGACCCAGATGTGCCATTTGCCCAGCGTCTCATAGGCCCGCAGATTTTCCAACAGGACGCCGGCAACCGCAGGCGCGGCGAAGGGCTCGGCGGCGCGATCACGCGCGTTGATCGTCACGAAATGCCGGGCGCCTTGTCCGACCCATGACGGAACCTGATGCGGCAGCATTTTTCGCTGCGCGAAGGGCAATGCGTTCATGAGAAAACAGTACTGTGTTTGAAACGTTTGCGCAAGGCGGAAAGCTGAAGAGAAAAGCTGAAGAGAAAAGCTGAAATGCTGAAAAGCTGAAAAGCTGAAAGTCGCCGCGCCGAAAGAAAAAAGGAACGCGCGGAGCGGGTAGGGCGACGGCGTCCCCGCCGCGCCGAAGGAGAATGACGAATGCCCAAGGGAATGCGCGAAAGCCCGACAACCCGCTTCGCGCCGACCCATTTGCTTTTCCGCTGGCCTGCGGCGCGGCGGGGACGCCGTCGCCCTACCTCGCTTCGCGCTCGTCCTCGTTCTCGATTTCACGATTCGAGGACGAGGACGAGGACGACGACGAGGACGAGAGGCTCGCGCCGCTATCCCGATTGCTTCGCCCTGATGGAACAGGAAATGCGCGAAGCGAGGTAGGGCGGCGGCGTCCCGCCGCGCCGAAAGAAACAGGGAATGCGCGAAGCGGGTGTGTGAGGGAATGCGTGTGTGGGTGTGTGGGTAAAAGCGCGCAGCGCCTTTCAGCTTTTCAGTTTTCAGCATTTCAGCTTTTCTCTTCGGCGTCCCCGCCGCGCCGAAGGAGAAAGGGAATGCGCGAAGCGAGGTAGGGCGGCGGCGTCCCCGCCGCGCCGAAGGAGAATGGCGAATGCCCAAGGGAAAGCGCGGAAGCACGACAACCCGCTGCGCGCCGACACCATTTGCCTTTTTCCGCTGGCCTGCGGCGCGGCGGGACGCCGTCGCCCTACCCGCTGACGCGCTTTTCCTGATCCCTTGCGTCAGTGCCTTTCAGCTTTTCAGTTTTCAGCATTTCAGCTTTTCTCTTCAGCGGGGACGCCGTCGCCCTACCCAATAACGCGCTGACCCATTGGCCTGCGGCGGCGTTCACTTTTCGAGGTATGCCCCAACAAACGTCTCGGGTGAAACAGCGGCCTGACGCAACGCGCCGCGCAAGGTGCCCACGGCCAACGAACTGTGCAAAGGAATCGTGCATCCTGTGGCGCCGCGTCGCAAGACGACATGACTTCCACGCTGGCGAACCTGTCTGAAGCCGAGGCGCTTGAAGACCCGAACCGCCTCGCTTCCCGATATTCGCGGAAGCTCAGGCATATGCGGGAACCTCGAACGTCGTCAGAAAAGGCGGTTGCCTCACGGGTGGGGCGAACTCCTCGACGTAAAGCTCTGTGGCCTCTCGCAGATTAGCAATCGCCTCTTCAATGGTATGCCCCTGGCTGACGGTGCCCGTCTCGGGACACTCGGCCACATACCACTCGTCCTCTTTGCAGATCACAGCCGTGTAGGTCATGACGCCCCCGCTTTTTGATGACAGCGCAATAGTATGCGGCAGCGGATATGTGATGTAAATCAAAAAAGGCGAAAAGCTGAAGAGAAAAGCTGAAATGCTGAAAAGCTGAAAACTGAAAGGTGCTGCGCGCAAGGGCTCCGGAAAAGCGCGAAGCGAGGTAGGGCGACGGCGTCCCCGCCGCGCCGAAGGAGAAAGGCGAATGCCCAAGGGAAAGCGCGAAGCGAGTGCGTGAGTGTGTGAGTGCATGCGGGAAAGCGCGAAGCGGGTAGGGCGACGGCGTCCCCGCCGCGCCGCAGGCCAATGGAATAAAGCAAATGGTGTCAGCGCGAAGTGCTTTTCAGCTTTTCTCTTCAGCGTCCCGCCGCGCCGAAGGCCAATGGAATATAGCAAATGGTGTCAGCGCGAAGCGCCTTTCAGCTTTCAGTTTTCAGCTTTTCAGCTTTTCTCTTCAGCGCCTTTCAGCCTTTCAGTTTTCAGCTTTTCAGCTTTTCTCTTCGGCGCCTTTCAGTTTTCAGCTTTTCAGCTTTTCAGTTTTTCAGCATTTCAGCTTTTCTCTTCGGCGCCTTTCAGCTTTTCAGCATTTCAGTTTTTCAGCATTTCAGCAACCCCCCCGTCCTCCCAAAAACAGGGGCAAAAAATATTTCAATAATTTTCATTTTCCACTTGCCAACTTTGTTCCTGCGGGTGTAATCTACTTGCATCGAAAAAAAGTTGGGTTCGGTCTGGGTAGGTTGAATCCAAGTAAAAGCAAGTGTTGACAGGTTAGACCGAATGGGAGTATCCTCATCATGACATCTTCGAAAAGGTGTCGCTGTGATCGGGATAATCTCTAAAGGAGAAGACTCATGAAACAGTTAATGATGACACTCGCGGCGGCTCTGTTCGCCACGGCTGTGGTAGCGGAAGTCACGAGTGCGAATATCGTGGGATATCAAACGATAAACGTATCGGGAACGTACCCCTGCTACGGCGCCACCTTCATCTCGGTGGGTAACACCAATGGCCTCTGGCATCTTGGTGACATCACCGCAGACGGCATGGATCCGGATACGGATATCATCCAATTTCTGGATCCGCACAACTTGACCGTAACGACGTCTGCGACGTATTGCGACGCCGCTTTGGCTGCTTCGTATGGGCATCCCGAATGGCAGGGATGGGTGGCTCCCGGTGGTGTCGGCGGTCCGTCGATGAACGCCACCGCTCTTCCGGCGGGAACGGGTTTTCTGTCCAATTTTGGCAGCGGCAACCCGATTACGATCAAGTTCGCAGGCGAGGTCGTCCAGACGGCCATCTCTCTCAACCTGACCGGTCTGGTGTACCCTTTGGTGGCCAACCCCGTTCCTGCGAATCTGACACTCGGCGACATCACGGCCAACGGCATGGACCCGGATACGGATATCATTCAATTTCTGGACCCGCACAACTTGACCGTAACGACGTCTGCGACGTATTGCGACGCCGCTTTGGCCGCTTCGTATGGGCATCCCGAATGGCAGGGATGGGTCGCTCCCGGTGGTGTCGGCGGTCCGTCGATGAACACCACCGCTCTTCCGTCCGGAGCGGCGATTCTGTGCAACATCGGTAGCGGCAATCCGGTGACCATGGTCTTCCCGAGTCCGATGCCCTGATTGAAACAACCCTTTCCTGCAGGACGGTTCCTGCGGGGCACAAGAGAAAGAAGACAATAATGAAAAAACTAATGATGATAATGGCGGTCGCGATGGTCGCCGGTTTTGTTCAGGCGGCCGCAGTGAGTTGGAACTCGGGAACGGTGTTGGGTCCGGTGGGTGAGTCTCTTTCCGGTTCGACGGCTTACCTGATGACCATTTACTTCTTCTCGGACGCCGGTGGGACCACGCCGATCAACGCCGGAACAGGTGTTCAGATCAGCGACGATACGGCTGCGGGAGGATCAGGAGCGTACGCCGGTATCACAACCGACGCGTTCACGGGCGGAGCCACATCCGGTTATTATGCTCGGATGATCATCACCGCAGATGCTGGAGACTGGATGCGGACATCGGAAATTCGTCAACTCGGAACGATCAACACGCTCGGCAATCATGTCCTCAATCTCGTATCGGGTGTCGGCTTTGTGAGCGGTGGCACGTTGTGGACGGCTGGATGGGTTGCTGTCCCCGAACCCACCAGCTTCGCGCTGCTGGCGTTGGGCGCGGCCGCCATTGGTCTTCGCCGTCGCGTTCGCAAGGTCTAAGACCTGTGAGTGGCAGCGATTCGTAAAACAGACCCCGGGCTTGACCCGGGGTTTGTTTTTTATTACAGCATGAAAAACAAAACGCAGGTCGTGCTGGTTGCAGGGGCGGTGTTCTGCCTGGCTATGCTGCCGTTTCTGAGGACATCGTCTTACGGTTTGGTGAACCTCGACGACTACCAGTACACCGTTGGCCGCGCGCAACTGACGGATGCGCCTTGGCCAGCGGCGGTGGCCTGGCTGCTGACCTCGCGAGATGACGCCATCTGGATGCCGGTGACGCGGCTGACCTATCTGCTGGATTGCCGGGTGTGGGGTGAGCGCCCACAGGCGATGCATGCGGTGAACGTGGTGTTGCATGGCTTGAACGCCGTGCTGCTGTTTCTATTGCTGGCGGCCGTGGTGGCGCGTGGCGTTACACCCGCGTCGCCGGATGGCCCTGGCGGTGCCCCTGGAAGGGCGCGGCGGTCCACCACGCCGGGGCAGCTTATTTTTGCGGCGGCGGCCGCCGCGCTATTCTGGGCGGTGCATCCGTTGCGCGTGGAGTCGGTGGCATGGGTGGCGAGCCGGAAAGACGGGGTTTCGTTATTCTTCGAACTGCTGGCGCTGATCGTGTGGATCAGGCGGCTGGACACGGAGGCGGGATCTCTGCGGGGCAGGCGTCTGGGCTGGACGGCGATGGCGTGTTTCGTGCTGGCAGGCATGGCGAAGCCGTCGGCCATGACCTTCCCCGTCCTCGCCGGATTGTTGGAACGGCTCACGAGCGGTTCGGTGGTACGCTGGCGGGATTACGCCGTACCGGTGGGGGTCGCCTGCGTGATCGGCATCATCTCGCAGCAGACGCAGGTTGCTGGTGGGGCGACGGAGGTGCTGGCGGGCGTGCCGATGTACGGGCGGCTGCTGAACGCAGCGGCGGCGTTTGGGCTGTACTGCTGGAAGACGGTTTGGCCGACGGATCTCGCGGTGCAATGCGTCCACCGGTGGCCAGAGTTGCCACGATTCTGGGCGGAGGGGCTGGCAATCTGTGCGGGGTACGGGCTGGCGCTGCTTGGCTGCGGCTGGCGCGCAGGCGTGTGGGGGTTGGTATGCCGGCGCGGTGCGACGGAGTCGAACGGCCCTGCGGAGAATCCAGCAGGGATCGCCGTTCCGCCGTTCCGCAAGTCGGCCCTGCCTGCGCGGGACGGAGCGCCCTATCTCGTTGTTTTTGTCGGCTTGGCGTGGTTCTTGATGGCAGTCGCGCCGATGCTCGGGCTCGCGAATTTTGGGCTTCACGCATTTGCGGATCGGTTCACCTATCTGCCAGCGGTCGGGTTCTCGGTCCTATTGGCGGTAGGTTTGGCCCGGGCGGGTTCTGGCGGGTGGGTTCGGTGGCTGACGGGCGGGATGTGCGGCGTCGTGGTTTTCTTCGGGGTTCTGGCCGATCGCCAAGCCCGGTACTGGAGAGACGAGCGGGCGTTGTTTGAACACACGTTGGAGGTCGACGGCGAGACCAACCACTTTATTCGCGGCCTGTTGGGTCTCCATTACTACGAGTTTGATCACGACCTGGTGAAAGCCCGCGCCTGCATGGATTACGCGTTCGCAAACAAACGGGCGAAGGAACTGGACTCTTTTCATTTTGTCTACATGGAAGTGTTGGCCGAGTCGGGCGATATCGGGCGGGCCATGGAGGAAGCGCAGCGTTATTTGGAGGCCCGTGATCGTATTCCCAGACCGCGCGACACGGAATTACAGGGCGGGGCTGTCTTGGCAGACGGGATGAGTTATCTCATTTACGCAGTCATCAGCCTTGAAGAAGGGGATCTGGCGACCGCCAAAGCGCACATCGCGACATTCGACCGTTTGTTTCCGGGCACGCCGCATGCCTCCTATCTGATGGGCAAGATCGCTTTGGCGGAAGGCGACACGGCTGCGGCCGTTCGCCACTGGAAAAAAAGCCTGTCCGATACGCGCGCCTACCTGCGCCACCGGTTTATCGAAAAAGAGATCCGGCGCTTGGAACAGAAGGGATTGCCCGGCACAGCGACCCTTGGCGATGTGGGTGTTGATCGTGTAATAGATTTGCAGGCCAGCGGCAAATTGTTACAATAATCGGCAATGAATGACTTCGTCTACAGGAGCCGGGATGCACAAGGGGTCGAGAGGCCGGGCACGATGCGGGCGCAGGATCGCATCGCTGTGATTCGTGCGTTGAAGGAGCAGGGGCATACGCCTATATCCATTGCGGAAGCCTCCGCCCACACCGGGAGCGGTTCGGGCGGGGCGCGCTAGATCGCGTTCATCGGTGTGGCGGTTGTGGCGGTTACGGCACTCGTGTGTTCCGTGGTTTGGGTCATACTAAGGCCGGATAACGAGCCTGGAGATCGGCGCGCGCCGCCCGTGACGGTTGCGGTTAAACCACATGCGCCTGTGCGGACACCGGCGGTTATGGGCCATACGAACACCGTTCAGCCTGTCACACCGGTGGCACGTGTTGAAGTGTCGCCGGTGGTCGAGGAGCCGAAGAAACCGAACACGGCGACGAAATTTGTCGCGCCTGTTAACGCTGGTTTGGTGCGACGTCCGGATCGGAACGCCCCCCTCGTGCTGGTTCCCGGCGTTCAGCAGAACGGTTCGACGAATGTTCCCAATCCGCTTGTGACCCTGCGGACCACCTCGGAACGCGTGATGTCGCAACTGCTCAAGACGCGTCCCGGCGATCCGGTGGTGGATATCCCGTTGGGCAAGAACTTCGCGCAGGACTTCGCAACGGCGTTGACCAACGAGATCGTGATCTACGAGACCGACAGCGAACAGGATGCCGACCATAAAATCGCCATCGGGTGGATGAAGGAGGGGATGCGGCAGATGGTTGAGGAGGGGGCGTCAGCCGAAACGATCCTGACCGAGTATCGCGCCAAACTCAAAGAGATCGCGGCATTACGTCTAGACCTCCAGCGTCAGCTCAGTGCTTTGAAGAGAGAGGGTGATCTGGAAGGGGCCGAGGCGTTTGTAGCGGAAGCCAACCGAACGTTGGGTGCTTACGGAGCGAGACCGCTGGTACTGTATCCCGATTGGGCCCAGCGAGTGCCGGGAACGGGGGCAGGAACGGGGGCGGGAACGGGGGCGGGAACGGGGGCGGGAACGGGGCCGATAACGGCCCCGCGCAGTAATAACGGCCCCGCGCGGTAATAACGCCGCGCAGGGGAGACCGTGTCGATAACGACACGGTAATAAGGGTGGTTACAGCGGCGGGCCGTTATCGGCCCGCATCAGGGGAGGAGGGGGGCATGCAGGGCAAGCGGGCCTTCTGGCACGATTACACCGGCGTGGGCTTTTACCTGATCACGCTCACGACCGCGCCGCGGAGGCCGCTCTTTGGGCGGGTCGAGGAGGCGGGGGTGGCGCTTTCGCCCGAGGGGCTGCGCGTGCTGGAGGCGTGGCGGCGCATCCCGGCCTTCACGCCGCAGATCGAGACCTCGACGCTCTGCGTCATGCCCGATCACCTGCACGGCATCCTGTATGTGCGGGAGCGGCTGCCGCGGCCGCTCGGCGCGATCGTGCGCGGCTTCAAGAGCGGCGTGACCGCCGAGCTGCGACGGGTCACGGGCGATGCCGGTCTCGGCGTCTGGGACGACGGCTATCACGATCTGATCGCGCTCAATCCCGCGAGCATCCACGCCTATCACGACTACATCCTCGACAACCCCAGGCGCTATCGGCTGAAACGGGCGCATCCCGATCTGTTCACCCGGATCGAGGCGCTGGAGGCGCCGAGCCTGCCGCCGCTCCCGGACGGGCGGACGTGGACCGGGTTCGGCAATCCGTTCCTGCTACAGGCGCCGTGGCGGCTGGCGGTGCGGGTGTCGCGGAGCGTCACGGAGGCGGAGCTGGAGGCGATGCGGGAGGAGGTGACGGCGAAGATCCGGCGGGATGCCGTGATGGTGTCGCCGTTCATCTCGCCGGGGGAGCGGGCGATGGTCGATCTGGCGCTCGCGATGCCGCAGGCGCGCGTGATCGTGCTGAAGAGCGGCGGCTTCCGGCCGCTGTACAAGCCGGATGGGCGCTATTTCGACCTGTGCGCCCAAGGGCGGGTGCTCATCCTGTCGCCGTATGCCTGGACCGGGCGCAAGGAGGCGCTCACGCGCGAGCGGTGCCTGGAGATGAACGGGCTGGCTGCCCGAATCGGCGGCGATAACGCCACCGCGCAGTAATAAGGCCCGGCGCAGTAATAAGGCCGCCGCGCAGTAATAAGGCCCGGCGCAGTAATAAGGCCACGCGCAGTAATAAGGCCGCCGCGCGGTAAGAAGGGTGGTTACAGCGGCTTGCCGTTATCGGCAAGCATCTCGGGGCAGGGGTGCGGCGTCCAGCCGGCTATTCCGCCGCCTTGGCTTCCCCTTGCTTTTCTGCCTTCTGCTTGACCTCGTTCCAGATGGCCTTCTGGACATCATTCGTCGGCGCGGGGGCCCAGCCCTCTTCGATGGCGCGGCGGTAGGACGTGACCTTGACCGGCTTCATGCCCAATTTCTGCGCGTGGGTCATGATCTTGTTGAACGGCTCTAGACTGAGACTCTTTCCCTTCAGGGCATCGAGATCGGCGGGGGTGACGACGCTCTTGAGCACGCAGGTTTCGAAATTGGAGTTGGCCGCGCCCATCAGGTAGCCGAACGCCCGCCAGATTTCCTTCTGCACCCGTTCGTCGCGCAGCTCGTTCGAGACGCCCTTGTCGCCCAGAGGGGCGCAATTGACCAAGGCCCAGCGGGCTTCGGGGGCGATCAGGAGCGAGGGCTGGCCGGGGAGGTTGGCGATAATGACGACCGCGGCGGTAGTGGTGCCCGCCAGGGCTTTGGCCGCCTCGGCGATCGGGTCGGCCGACTCGCGGGTGGCCACTTCAACGTGCAGACGCAGCACACGCGCGATGGTGTCAGCCGTGGCGCGCAGCGTTTTTTCGGGGGTCTGCGTCTGTGTGTTCAGAAAGAGCAAGGCGGGTCCGGTGACCGGCGATTGAATGATGCCGCCGGTTCGGGCGAGCATGGCGGCCTGGACGGCTGCGCGTACATCGGGGTCGGGTTTTGTCGCGGCGGGGGCGGCGGCAGGCGGGTCGGCCTTCGGCGTCTGTTGTGCCCAAAGCGCGGGACCGAGCGTCAGCGAGAGGGCGATTGCGAGGAAGGTGCGGTTTGTCATGACGGTTACTCCTGGATGGGGGTGTACGAATGGCGCCACGCTAGCATTACAGCACGCCCTTTTTCTGCAGCGCGGCCTCTTCCTCCGGCGTCAACTCGATGTCGGATATCGGGTGAGAGCCGCCCTCGATGAGGCTGAGGTTGATTTCGCGCTCCTTCTTGCGCAGTTCCTCTTCGCTCATCTGGCGGGCGAGTTCCTGTATCTTCTGGCGGGCGGCCTCCTCGACTGCGTTTTGTTCTTCCCGCTCCTGCGCCTGTCGTTCGCGGAGTGTCTCCATGTAGGAGCGGATATCGCCGCCTGATTCGCGGAGTTTCGCAATTTCCTGTTTCTGCTGTTCCATCTCCTTGCGCTGTCGGGTGGGGATTCTGTGAGCGAGAGGTACGCCTGCGCTGGAGGGGCGGTGAATGACGCCGGGGCGATCAGTTGGTGTTGTTGCCGCAGGCTTCTGCGGCGCCACTGCCGCAAGGACTGTCGCCGCAGGCGTCGGCCCCGCCGCTGAAGCAACAATGGCGGGCGCCACCGCTGTGGGAGTGGCGGCGACCACAAGCCCCGCGCCGAGCTGGAGGGAGATGACGACGCCGTCTTTTTCGATGGTGGCGGTTTCGGCGTCGCTGTCGGCGGCGAGGATGGTATAGCCATCGACGGTGTCGCCGACGTTGAGGTAGAGAATGCGGGGCGGCTTGGCGTCGTTGTCAATGAGCCCGACGGCGGTGTTGCCGGAGGGGGTGCAGTTGACCGCTTTCAGGGTGATCTTTTTGGCGAGCGCCTCGGCCTGCTTCTCGGCGGGGTCGGGAACCGGCGCTGCCACGGGAGCGACTTTGACCGGCGGTGGCTTGCCAAAAATCGCCCGGTCAATGATCACCTGATAGGGCGCGAAGTTGTCTTTCGGCGGCGTAACCATCGCGAGGCCACAGGAAGCCGCCGCCGCGATGGCGAGGCTCAGGGCGCAGCAGGCGGGACTGTACAGGCCGCGTTTCATGAGAGAGAGTATAGCACGGTGGGAGGGAAAGCTGAAAGCTGAAAAGCTGAAAAGCTGAAAACTGAAAAGCGGAAAAAGCGAAAAAAATACGCACACCAGAAAACACGCAGCCGAGCAGCTACAGCACGCCCTTTTTCTGCAGCGCGGCCTCTTCCTCCGGTGTCAACTCGATGTCGGAGATCGGGTGAGAGCCGCCCTCGATGAGGGTGAGGTTGATCTCACGCTCCTGCTTGCGCAGTTCCTCTTCGCTCATCTGGCGGGCGAGTTCCTGTATCTTCTGGCGGGCGGCCGCCTCGGCGGCGGCATTGGCCGCGCGCTCCTGAGTCTGGCGCTCGCGCAGCTTCTCCATGTAAGAGCCGACATCACCGCCTTCTTCGCGGATCTTGGTCATCTCCTGCCGCCGCTGCTCCATGGTCTCGCGTTGCAGGGCCTGCATGCCGGACGGGCGGGAGGCGCCTGCCTGGGAGGGACGGCGGATGACGCCCGTCCGGACGGACGGCGCGGCGGCTTCACCGTTTGGTGCGATCTTGGCGAACGAACGTCCGCGACCGACTATCGCCGCGGCCGGCGCGGGCGCCGCAGCCGCTCCAGCGGCGATCAATCCCTTGCCGAGCTGGAGGGAGATGACGACGCCGTCTTTTTCGATGGTGGCGGTTTCGGCGTCGCAGTCGGCGGCGAGGATGGTGTAGCCGTCGACGGTGTCGCCGACGTTGAGATAGAGATTGCGGGGCGGTTTGGCGTCGTTGTCAATGATGCCGACGGCGGTGTTGTCGGCGGGGGTGCGGTTGACGGCGCACAGGGTGATCTTTTTGGCGAGCGCCTCGGCCTGCTTCTCGGCGAGGTCGGGAACCGGCGCAGCAGCGGGAGCGACTTTGGCCGGCGGTGGCTTGCCGAAGATCGCCCGGTCGATGATCACCTGATAGGGCGCGAATGAGGCGCCTGCGGCCTGCTCTCCCGTGGTCGCCGCAACGACGGCGCCTGCTGCCCCTGCGGCAAGTCCTATGCCCCACACAATGGATAGGCTGTATTTCATGGAGAGATGGAGCCAACGATCCGGATCGAACGGACGACCTGCTCATTACGAATGAGCTGCTCTACCAACTGAGCTACGTTGGCCCAAAGGCGCTAAAAGAACAAGGGAAAGATAGCAGATGGCGCGGGGTGCGTCAAGCGTTCCGCAATTCTCAATAGGGTAGCCGCTATCGGAATCCAAATCGGGATCGGGACCGAAATCGACGAAAATGCAAGGCATTCGATCCCGATAGCGATAGCGATTTCGATTTCGACCGTACGGGTGCGCTCATATTGAGAATGGCTGTCAAGCGTCGGTCAGCGCCCACACCCGCAGCAGCTCCGAGACGCCCCAGGCCTGGGCGGGACAGCCGCGCTGGGCGTGGGGGGCGTCGCCGTCGAGGATCTCGGGAATCTGGCCGGCGCAGCCGGCGTTGAGCAGCTCGGAGGCGGAGCCGAGCAGGGCACGGGCGGTGTCGCGGGCGGAGGAACCGTAGACCGCGAGCAGGGCTTCGGCGTAGAGAGGGAACTGCCACGTCCACGCGGTGCCGTTGTGATAGGCGGGCTTGCGTCGGGTGTCCTCATCGCCGCGGTAGGCGCCCCAGTAGGGATGCGCGGGGTCATTGAGAAGCGCGCCGTCGCGCCAGACGGGGAGTGGCGTGGCGACGGGGCGGTCGGCGAGCGAGCGGATGCCGCCGGGCACCAGGAGGCACTCGCACGCACGGACCACCGCTTCGGCGCGGCGGGGATCGGCGAGGGCGCCGAGGGTCACGGCGAGGAGCTGGTTGGGACGGAGGGCGTCTTCGGGAACCGCCTGCGCGGCGGGGGCGCCCGGTTCAGCGCGGAGGCAGTCGGCGAGCCACGGCGACGGGCCAGCGCCGGTGATCCCGCGGTCGGGGAGCCAGAAGAAGGTGTCAAGCGACGCCTGCGCGCGGTCGGCCTGCGCGGCGGCCCACGGCACGCGCCGGACGAGATGGCGCGCGGCAAAGCGGAGGGCGGCGATCCAGAGGGCCTGGATTTCGACCGGGTAGCCTTGACGCGGCGTGGCGGCGGGGTGGTTGGTGTCCATCCAGGTGAAATGCGCGGGGCTGTAGATCAAGCCGCTGTCGGGATCGGTGCGGATGCCGTTGGGCGTGCCGTCGCGGTAGTGTGTCAGAATCGAGGCGACGACATCAGCGAGGGGGCGTCCGCCGCAGTCGAGCGTCAGGACCGCGCGCGGGCCGAGCACGCGGATGAGGTCGGCACAGACGACGCAGAACCAGAGCGGCGCGTCGGAGGTGTCGCGATTGGCGTCGTCATTGCCGCGGATCATGTTGGGCAGGGTGCCCGCGCGTTCGAAGCGGCCGAACTCGCGCAGGACGGCGCGGACCTCGGCGGTGCGGCCTGCGGCGATGAGGCCGCGGAGGACGATCAGGGTGTCGCGGCCCCAGTCGAGGAACCACGGGTAGCCAGCGATCACGGTGAGCAGGTCATCGCGGGTGACGAGGTAGGCGTCGAGTGCGGACGCCAGCGCGTCGCGCATCGCCGGGGACGCGCCGTGCGCCTGCGCTTGCCGCTTCGGCGCGGGCCGGGTGCCGGGCGGATCGGCGCGTTCGGCGACGAGGGTGGCGGATTCGCCGCCGCGGAGGGTGATTCCGAACCAGCCGGGCGAGAAGAGATCGCCCTGGGGAGCGAGGCCGCGGTCGGCATCCTCGGGATGCGCCACGCAGTAGGACCATTCGGGCGCGGGGTTCCAGGTGGCGCCGGGGACGCGGATGGAGCAGGTTTCCTTAGAAGCGGGCGTGAAGACGAAACCGCAGGCCTCGGATTGGACAGCGCGGGGCCAGTCCTGTTCGGGTCCGGTAAAGGCGCGGGTGGTGTCGTGAAACGAGCGCCACTCGATATCGGGGCGGAGGACCAGCGTGACGGGATCATCGTCGGCCAAGGTGTCGGCGCGCCGGTCGGCCTCGGTTTCGCGGACCCGGCCGCGGGCGATGGCGAGGCTGGCGCGGTTGCGGCCGCGTTCGAGGGAGAGGGTCACGGTGATCGGCGTCCAGCGTCCCATGCCGCAGGGGACGTGGAAATGCCACGCCACGTCATTGCGCGCCGGATCGCTCGTAAAGGTCTGGAGGCAGGTGGTATCCACCGCGTGGGAATAGCCGCAATGGCGCAGCCACGTGCGGCAGCGGGTGAAAAAGATGCGTCGGTCGCACGGGACGCGGGGATCGGGGTTGACGGCCAGAAGCGCGTCGTACTGGCTGCCGATTTCGCCCCATGCGGCGCGGACCTGGGACATGGCGCCGCGGCCATTGGCGAGGAGGGCGCAGAGACCGGGGTCGCGGAGCGCCCCGTCCTGAAAGCAGGTCATGACCGGGACGGCGCCGCCCGTGGCGAGGGCGAGGAAGCGGGCCGAGGCGTGGCGGACGCCAGCGGCGTCGAAGACCGAGAGGTCGAGGGTGCAGAAGCGATGGGCGGTGGCGTTCCGGGTGTCGGGTGGCCGAAGGAACGTGCCGTGCGAGCCGTCATCAAAGGGGACGGAATCCTCCGAGGCGAGGACGGTGCCGGCGTCGGAGAGGCGCACTCGGAACGGCGCGGGCGCGCGGACAAAGAGAAGATGGCCCGGGGGAACCGGGACGATGCGGCGGGTGTCGGCGGGGAACGTCCAGAGGGTCAAGGGAGAGAGAGACACGGGGGGCGGCGAAGGATCATCGGAAGAGTCATCGGAAGAGTCTTCGGATGGATTATGGGGCGGCCGGGCCGGGGCATGGGCGCAGAAGGCGCGGGGATCGGCGGCGAGGGCTGCGCCGAGGGTGTCGGGGTTCTCTCCCTCGCGTGATTGCTCCAGCCAGCCAGCCACGCGGAGAGCGAGCAGATTGAGGCGGCGGGTGCGGACAGCGGGCGGCTCGGCGGTCGGCGCGTGCAGGGCGGCGTCCAGCGCGGGGAGGTCGGCGGGGTCGGCGGTGAGGCAGCGGACCTGACCGGGGGAGAGGTGCGTCTGGCCGGCCGGGTCCGCGCACGGCTCGCCGGAGAGAAGATCCCAGAGGGGCGAACCGGCGGCGGCGGGGAAGCGTCCGACGGGCCAGGCGACCGGCTGCGGCCGGTCGGGGTCGAGGTTGACGAGCGCCAGGAGCGGCGCGCCCCGGCCTGCGGGCGGGGTGCGGAGGATGGCGAGGGTATTGCTGGAGCCGATCTGGACCAGGGTCACGGCGGCACCCGCGCCGAAGGCCGGGTGGCTGGCGAGGAGCGTGTTGAGGCGGGCGATGGCGGCGACCTGGTTGCGAGGGGCGTCCCAATTCAGAGACGACGCGCCGTGGACATCGAGTTTGGCCGACGCGAACCATTCGACGCCTGCGGTGATACCGAACGCCCCCTGTTGGGAAAGGAGCGCGGCGAGCGCGGTGCGCAGGCGCGCCCAGGATTCGCCGCAGGCGGCGAGGCGGTTATTGTCGTGGGTTTCGGCGAACTGGATCAGCGGTCCGCACGTTTCGGAGCGGACGATGGCGGCCGGGAACTCGCGCTCGAAGGCGGCGCGGTCCTCCATCTGGAACGCCTCCGAGTAGGCCCAGTCGAGGTTGGCGGCGGTGAGGAGGTGGTCGGTGGTCTCGATCTTGCCGCCGAGACCCTCGAGGAGAAAGACCGTTTCGGGAAAGGACTCCCGCACGCAGGCGGTGACCGTGGCCCAGGTCTCGGCGGGGATCATGTAGCCCGCATCACAGCGAAAGCCATCCACGCCCTGGCGGCACCAGAAGAGAAAGACCTCGGCCATGAAGGCGCGGAGGCCAGCGTTGGCGAAGTCCAGCTCGACGAGATCGGCCCAGATGACGCCCCAGGCACCGGGCGACTGAAAGGCGCCATCGGGCGCGCGGCGGAACCAGTCGGGGTGGTGGGTGAGCAAGACCGAGGCCCAGCCGGTGTGATTGGCGGGGATGTCGAGGAAGAGGCGGGCGCCGCGGGCGTGGACGGCGTCGGCCAGTTCGCGGAACTGGTCGATCGGGGTGGCGCGGGTGTCGAACACGGCGAGCGCCGGGTCGACATCGAACAGATCGCGCGCGGCAAAGGGAGAGCCATAAAGCCCCATGCGGGCGAAGGTGGTGGGGACGGGATGGATCGGGAGAAGCTGGATGATGCGAAAGCGCATCACGCCGAGGATGGTATCGAGCCGTGCGATCAGATCGCGGAACGTGCCCGAGGGGGGAATGACCGTGTAGTTCTGGGCGAGGAGGGGAGCGGTAAGCTCGGCATTGCGGGAGGTGTGGGGGCCAGCCTGGCAGGCGGCGCCGAACTGGCGGACAAAGGCGGTGTAGACGGTGTTGGCAAAGGCGGTGTGGGCCGGGGCTACCTTGATGGCGAGATTGCCGCCGTCGGGCCATTCCGGGACATCCGAGCCTGCGGGAATGAAGCAGGCCTTGCCGGCAAACCAGCCGACCTCGGTCAGCGGGATGGCGAGGACATGCCGGCCGTGGCCGAGGTCGCGCATGGGGACGTCGTGCCAATCACGCGCCAGCGGCGGCTCGCCGGCCTGGGCGGCGGCGATGATTTCGCGGCGGCGGCGGGAGGCGTTGCCGAGATTGGTGCGGAAGACGGCGCGGCCGTGGCGGGCGCGGTGGAGGTCGAGCGAGACAGACAGCGTGTCGCCCGCGATCTGGAGCAGGCGGGCGCCGGGCGGCGGATGTTGTTGAAGCGGCATGGCTGGGCGACCTTTACGAATGCAGATACCGAGGGAAGCACGGGTATCTTACCTGTGTCAGCGGAAAGAAACAAAAGAAAAAATCGTGAGCCGTTTGCAAAAGCCTGTTTTGCAAGCGGAGTGTTCAGGTGTCAGGTTTCGGGTGTCAGGAAGAACCACACGATGTTGCGTCTTCCAGAAACCTGAACACTGAAACCTGAAACCGGCGCTTGCAGGGGTTCTGCAAGCGCCTCTCGTAATCGGTTAGCGGGGGCGGATGGCAGTTGATTCGCAGAAAGAATCCTAACCCGAGTTCGCCAGTTCGGGCATAGAATTCATATTTTTTCGCTTAATTTTGCGCATAAGCTATTGTCATTGCGTCGACGTGTGCCTCACATGTCAATGTAGTATAGACCACCCAGTTGCGCGAGTGCGGGTGATGACCGATAATG
>CAMBQN010000010.1 GCA_945870025.1 Akkermansia muciniphila | reverse complement strand
GAAGCCCCGCCCGTTCCGGGCTTCTTTAGGTAGGGGTGTGATTTGCGCGCCAGTTCGTCTTCCACTGTCAAACACGTTCGTGGTGGTTCCGACAGGTATGGCGAAGGTGGCTATCTCCATGCTCATCACGCCCCAGTACGAGGCGCCCGCAGCGACCCGGTCGCTATCGGATGTGGCAAAGATTCCCGCCCGTACCGCCTGAAAGCCGTTCGAGCTTAATAAATGGTTCCAGACCAGAGCCTGACAATTCCCCGTTTTGTAGTGCTCGGTCGGTAGGCCTGCATCCAGCAAATGGGGCGCCACGATCAACGCCGTCGAGCCCCAGGCGTGCTCGTTCGGCACCGGGTTGAGCGGCCCCCGGCAGGCCTTCTCGAATTCCAGCTCCGACATCGGTCGCAGCCCGGCCCAGACGGCGTACGAAAAACCGTCCCGCCAGTTGAGATAATTGCACATCCGGTGCGGCACTCTAGCCGTGTAGACCGGGGGACCATTCGGCCCCTTCTTCACAGGTTCAAGGGATGCCAGCATCTTGTCGTTCTCAAGATCTGGCGTCTCGTCATCCACTGTCACCTGCTTAGGCTTCGGTGCGATCCGGGTGACGCCCGATGCGGTGATGGTATTCCCCCCCTCCTCCCAAGAATAGGGCTTCGCGGGATCCATATGGACCTCTCCCTCGGGCACCGTTGCCCGTGCCGCCGCCACTTCGCGAGGCAATGCGTTAAGGAAGTCCGCGTACTGTCCCTGCGTCAGCGTATACTTCATGCAGTAGAAGGCATCGTACCCCGTCGGGTAATCGTCGCACAACGCGCCCGGCGCGCCGGGCGCGCAGGAATAGGGCCAAGCTTGACCGCTAGTGAAGTGGGTCGTATACCCGGCGAATCCCCACAGTTGCCCGGCAATGGGGCCGATCCGCCGGGCACGGGTCCCCTCAGCGACAGGACCGTTCCAGGCGGCGTCCACCAGAAACGGCACGACAGAGCCGCCACGCCAGGAACCGTCCGTGAAACTGCCAAATTCGTCGTTTTCGTTGTGCAGCACCGGCATGGCGATCCCGTCCGGGAACGGGGCGATCCTCGTCTTTGATCCCGATCCCACCTTGAACGCGCCCTCCGGCACGTAGACCATGGCGATCGTGTGAACCTTCACCGCGGCCTTGGCTGGATCGAATCCGGCCGCACTTGCCGCGCCGGAACTTACGAGCGAAGGCGGACGTGTCGCGCCGGAGCCTTCAGGCGAAGGCGGATGCAGCCAGCGCAGCTTGATGCCCTTCCAGTCGTTGCGTCCATGCCCGATCGCGTCGCGGTAGATGAACACCCCGATTCCCCGGGCACCATCGTCGGTCGTGCCGACGGTGTTTGTGGCGCCGGCCGGCATCACGTGGTGCGAGGAATCCGTGTCGAGTGTGGCGTGTTGCCAGTAGTTGCGTTCGACACTTTCCGTGGAATCCTTCTCCGGAAGAAACTTCACAAAGACCCAGGCCGCATCCCAGTTCTCGATCTCCAAGGGCTTGCCGGTGACGTTTTTATCCGCCGGCTCAGTCCACTTGGCCCGCCAGGAGAAGGACCACGACAGGTCGAACGTCACCTCGGTGTAGTCCTTGTTGACGACCTTCCAACTAACGTTCGTCACCAGCAGGTCGTACGTCGGAGCGCCGTGGAACCGCGCCACCGGATCGTTTCCCCTGATCCCTGACGTGGGGTTTACCCCGAGCTCTGTCGAGGGGCTTTCCGCCAGAACGCGCGCTACGCCTGACAGCAGTAAAACGCAAGCAACCGCAATTGTCCGTATGGAACTCAGAATTCGCTGGTGGTTCATGATGTGCCTCTTATCTGCTTCGTAACAGCTCAGGCGGTACGGGTCGGTTTACGACTACGGCGACGACTACGGTGGACGAATTCGGAATTCCCCTCGTTATCCGTAGTCGTCGCCGTAGTCGTCAACCGGGTTCTGCCGTCTCGAGACATATCCTGAGTAGTTATTCTGCTCCCTTCCATTCACTTGCCGTCATTCGTGATAGCGCCTTTCGAAACCGTCTCGATGAGGGTCCACTTCATCATATTCTGCGGACTGGTGAACAGCGCGGTGACCGCCTGCCAGGTCATCATGAGCGGCTGCTTGGCGTCGCCATCCCGGGCATCATAGTCGTCCATGGCGAACTGCAGCCCCACATGCGCGCCGGGAGCGGGGTCGAACAGTGGGAAGTCGGACCAGGGGACAAGAATCTCGAAGGTCCACCCACCCGGCACGAGTTTGCCGGCCAGACGGATGTTTCCAGGCCCACCGGCGTGAAATTGCATGACAGGTCCTTTGCCACCAACCGGCGGACGCAGGAGCATGTGGGAGGCGCCACTTGTGTAGGGCGCTGTCATCAAGTTCCACGTCCGCCCGTCGAAGAAGATCTCCAGACAGTCCTCCTCGAAACAATGCGGATCCTTGGGCGGCCGATTGTTCCGGACATCGTCGTCGCTTACGAGTCCTGCCAGACAGAGTCCATCGTCGTTCCAACCGCAGAACACAACCATGCTGCCATCCGCCGGCCCGTTCCAGGTGTGATTGGTAACGCATCGCGCGATATACGACGCGAAGCGCAACGGCACGGCGGCCGCGCCGGTCCATTCTTCCAGTTCGCCGTCGAGCTTGATGGCGCCCAGCTTGGGCAGAAGAAAGAGAACCTGGTCGAGCAACACCTTGCTTTGCGGGAACGGTGTATTAGCAGCATTCGGATCGAAGGCCGTCCTGCCGTTCCAACCATCCTGAAAGCGTCCAAGCGCGACAGTCCGGCGCAAAACACCCAGCGAACCGCCTTGCGCATCGGCCAAGGTTACTTCAATCGTGTAGACGCCATCGGTTGCGCTTCCCAGCGTCCAGTCGAACCGGCCCACGGCGGATTCCTGCCATGGCGCCGCCGGCTTCGCCAACATCATGGCAACCCCGGCAACCACCTTGTTGGTCCGAACATCCTTGATCTCGCAGGTTCCCGAACGGACCTGCCCAGCCAGCGTGCGCCCCATTTCCAACGATATTCTGACGGTGTCCGCCGTGCTGGGCCGGGCGGGTAGGCCGATGTCCGCCACGGCGCCGAGTTCCATGAGGGCGCCCTTCGGGAGCGTATCGCAGAAGGTGAACTTCACCAGCTTTTGCGGATTCTCGGACAGCGCTTTGGCCGCATGCCAGCTCATAACAAGCGGTTTAGCCGTGTCGCGATCACGGCCGTCATAGCCGTCATAGTCGTCAACGGCGAATTGCAGACCCACACACGCTCCGGAGCGGGCGCTAAAACCGGGGAAGCCGGACCAGGGAAGAACCAGCTCGAAGGTCCACCCGCCCGCCGTGCGTTTGCCGGCCAACTGTGCGCCGGCGATCGCGCCGTCCGCCCGGCCGAATACCATTTTAGGCGCCTCGTTGCCGACCGGCGGCCGCACGAGGATCTGGCAGGAGCCCGCCGAGTACGGCGCTTTCAGAAAGGCGGCGCCAACCCGCGCGTCAACGTAGAGGTCCACTTCGTCAAGGTCGGCGCGGATATCGTCGTCGGCCACGAATCCGGCCAGGCAGAGCCCCTCGTCGTTCCAGCCGCAAAACAGCTCCAGGCCGCAATCCGCCGGTCCGCTCCAGGTGTGACTGGGTCTGCGCTGCGCGATGCACGCCGCGAAACGCACGGGCACGGTGACGGCGGCATTCCATTCCGTGAGGTCGCCGTCAACCTTGACCGCGCCAAGTTTGGGCAGGAAAGCCTCCGGTTCCGCCGCCGTTAGCGTCAGCGTCGTCAGTCCTGTCGCCATCAAACCCAGAACCCATCGCCCTATTCCGTGCGGCATGCTTGCTGGTCCTTTCGTTCATTCTCGCCGCGTAACGACTCAGGACACGTCTCGCGACGGCAACAACCGGGTTCTGCCAAGGCATCTTGAGCCGTGGGGTCGCCTGCGCCTAGACGAGCGTGTCAGGGCGCCGGGGGCGCATCCGCCTCGATCAGCACATCCAGCCACTTTCCGGCAGAACCGAAACCATTATCGGGGAAGATGACGCCTTTACCGAGATCGAAACTAGGCCAGGCACCACCACCGGTGGTCCCCTCCCAGGGCTCGTAATTTCCGATCGTCCGCTGGGGTTGCGCTGGAACCATCTTTCCAGCCACCTCTGCCACAACCGTCCCGCCGCTAATGCCGGGACAGCGGAACCGGCCGTCTTTGTCGGCCTGCACCGTGACCAGCAACGGGCGATCCTTGTCGGCCGCCGGCGTCTCGGACTCCTGGAACGTTCCTGCGAAGACATGCACCGGAACGGAAAGCGGTTTGCCGGTCTTGCGATCAAATACCCGCCCGGCGATGCCTTGCGGCAACACCATGACGCCGGCCCCATACAGCAGACGCATGCCGCGCGGGGGAACATAAATCGGGCCATACAGTTGCCAGCCGTTCTTAAGGAACATATCGCCGGCGAACTTACCCCTGATTTTGGTTTCCTTTTCGCCCATGCGCACAAAGCCGCCGGTTTCCAGATCCATGAGCTCGCTCATGTGAGCCCGATTGATGACCCTGTTGCCGACGTTTGGCTTGGCACCACGCCCCGTCCCCGCGCGACTGTAGATTTCCGGCATGGATCTTTCAACCCGGCAGCGGTTCCAGTCGCCATCCGGTGCAAGGTAAGAAAAGTCGAGCTGCGAGTAAATGTGCTCGACCTGGACCTTGTTGGGGCCGCCAAAAAGATATTGGGGGTTCTGGATAATGAGGTACTCGCGCACGGCCTTGGTTCCTTCGTTGACCAGCACAAAGAGCGTCTTGCGGCGGTTTATGGCGCCCGTATAGCGGGTATTCTCAACACCCGTCGCCCGGATGAATGCGGACACTTTTGTGCGTGCGGTGGGCGACTCCGCGGTAACGGAAAACCCTCTGTCGGCATCATCCTCAAAATCCTCACCGAACTGGAAGATTCCTTCTGTGCGCCAGTAAGGCAGGAACTCGGTCTGGCCGTCGCTCTCGAAATAGCCGAAGTTTTCCAGTGCGCGCACGACATCCGACGCCCCCATGGGGCGGGCGAGTCCGCCCAGATCAACGCCGATGTCGTGCAAGAGCGCCCGACCGAGGGCCATGCGGTCCGGCGCCGGCGACGCCCCGGCAGAGGTCAGCGCTGCGGAATTGGGGCGCAACTGCGCTGCCAGCGCCGTGTGTGGGGCGGCGAGATAGCGGAACAACCCCAGCGGAAAGCGATCGGCCAGCGTAGCCCCGGCATCCAGCGCCTCGCCGCCGGCCACACCTTCCAGCAGGACGCGCGTGGCCGCGACCTCGCAGACGGAGGCCGCCTCCGCGCGCACCAACACGTTGGTGCCCGCGAGCGCGCCGCGTGCCGCGGCATCGAGCGTCGGCGTGGCCGCTTTCTCTGACCAGGGCTGCCATTGCGTCAATCTGCGGTCAGCCACCTTGGCCCGGGCCGGATGAATCAGGAACGTGAAGTTCGCCGTTTTCTCGCCGCTGCGCGGCGACTTGTTGACCAGAGCAATCTTCCACTGCGTGACCTTGGCGCGACTGAGCTCCACGCTCATGGACGGCTCGTCCTTGTCCAGCACAATCCCCTCCCCGGCCAGCCAGGTGAATCCGCGGTCGCCGTTACCCAGAAAGAAGTGCGAGACCGCCCCTTTCTGGAGCTTCCCGTCGCCTTCCGGGTTCTTCCCGTTCAACCACAGCATACCCGACTTTGAACCCAGCGTCCCGTATCCGGGTGGCAGGGATTTTTCCTTGGAGAATCCGGCCGGATTGTCGGCAATGGCCGTATCCACCGGCCCGTCGAGTTCCATCACCAGGTCCAGCCGTTCAAGATCGGTCCCCTTGGCGTCATAGGTCACCTGCCCGGTCATGGATCCGTCTTCCGCGTAAACGATGCGCAGACGCCCCTTCAACTTGTCGGCCTGCCATGTCCCCACGGCTTCAAGGCCCTTGTCGGTCTTGACCAGTTCGGCCGGCGCGTCGGCCTTGGCCACAAACATAGCCTTGTCAATAACGGCCTCGAGGCGCATAGGCGCCGCGAGCTGCGGACCGCGACCGATTCGCTTGATGAGCGTGGCGGGCCGTTCCTTTTCCGCCCGCCAGGCAAGCGGCAGGTCGTTGGTCAGCGCGCGAATCTCGATTTGCGCGGGCAACCCGGTGTCGTCCACCATGATCACGTTCCGGAAGGTGGTGATCACCCGGTTCGACACCGTGACGTCGGCGCGCGCGGCGACGGCAGGGAACAGCAGTGCTAAGGCCAGCCCGCTGCAAAACAATGTGTCTCTTGTTTGTCCGATTCTCATGGTCTACGTTCTCCTTATTCTTCCCCAGGTGTCAGGTTTCGGGTGTCACGAAAAGGGCTGGCGACAAGCCCGCCTCGCCTCTCCCATTCTCATCCCTAAAACCTGACACCTGACACCTGAAAACTCTTACTTCTCACACTCTCCGTACAATACCCGGTAATCATGATTCGGCACATACACCGGTCCGTACCGCTCGCCGGCTTTGTCGCCGGCTTTGTCGGTGGATTTGGCGATTAGTTCGCCGGTCTCTAGGTCCGTCAGCACCGGCGTATCCGCCGTCTTGGTGCCGATGGCCCGCCACGCCTGCTGCAGCGCGGCGGGAACCGCTGCGCTGCCTAGCACGTCGCTGCGCCGGAGTGTGTTCGCTCCGCCCAGAAGGCGCTTCGCATCACGGAGATCGAGCGGCAGTTCCACGTCGCTATCGGACTCGTTGAGGATCACGAAGATCGCCTTGTAGCCCTTGCCGTTATCCAGCGGCCGGCGATAGACGGTGACACGCACCTGGGATTCGTCGCCGGGCTTGTCGCCCATGCGCACCTGGGCATCGTTGCGCCAGAACGGCAGCTTTTC
The DNA here is from genome assembly GCA_945870025.1 of Akkermansia muciniphila. Taxonomy (GTDB): domain Bacteria; phylum Verrucomicrobiota; class Kiritimatiellia; order RFP12; family JAAYNR01; genus VGWG01. Next base: position 84,864 of record CAMBQN010000010.1, on the reverse strand, counting down.
GATGTCCGCGTCCTTGAAAAACCCGAATTTGCCCAGCCGTCCGAGCAGCCGCACGGCCTGTTCCGAGTGTTCGAACGGCACGTAACTGATACCGCCACCGGCAGCGCACAGTGGACCGCCGGGCATGACCCCGAAATCGTGCAGCAAAGCCACGCCAAGCATCTGCCGGTCCAGGCACGCATTATCGCCGGACCCCACGGGGTTGATGGCAGGCACCAGCGTGGTGGACAAGCCGGTGTAGTTCATCGCCGCGACGCGATAGAACGAGTTGGGGAAGGACGTGATCAGGTCGATGTCGTAAGCGCGCATAAAGGCGCCGGCGTCGCCCCAGATGAGGCTGTTCCACATGAACGACTCAAGCAGGCACGCAGCCTTGCCGCTGTCGGTCTGGTGCCGCAGCGGAACGTTGTTCTCGGCATGCACACGGGCCAGGCGCTTGTACATGTTGCACTGGTACTGGGCCAGGAAGCCGGGATGCCAGGGGAGTTCGTTCGTGCGGACGGTGGCCAGCGGACGCAACCAGGCGTCCTCCATGGCCGGGTTTTGCGACGCCGGGGCCGGCGTGAACTGCAAATACCAGCCGACGCGGCGGCCGAGACGAACGAGGCGTTCGAAAAAGAAAAGGGCCTTGTCTTCAAAAAGCCGGTTCGGATCGGGCAGGTCCAGACCGGAATGACCGCCGAGTAACATGTAACGAAAGTAGGGTGGTTTGTCCTTGCGCCACTCGGCGCAATTTTCATAGGGGATATTCGTCGGCGCGCTGGCTGCGGTATACCAGGCCTTCTCCAGTTGCTTGGCCCCGGGCGCGTATGCAGACCCCGCATCATTCGGGTCTGCTTTAGGGTCGTACCCTCGATATTTATTTACGCTGTCCGCCTGGTATTCCTCCCCGGCGTTGTATTGCCAGGCATAGAGGCGGGCATTCTCCGGCTTGGGCTTCGCCGGATGGGTCAGAAGCGCGAACTCGATCGTGTGCGGCCCCTTGACTTCGGCCGGATGGTTGACGAACGCCACCCGCCAGGTCACGTCGCCGGCCTTGTCGCGTTCGAGCTGCATCGCCGAACCGTCCCGGTCCAGGATCCACCCCTTGTCGTTGTGCGCAAAGTAAGACCAGCCGCGGTCGTCGCTGCCGAACCAGAACCAGGGAACGAATTTGGTGTAGAACAGTTCCTGATGCATCGCCGTGCTATCCCACACTACGCCGGTCTTCTTCGGAAGGCTGCGCTCCAGACGCTCGTCGAATACCGCCAGATCCACGGCGCCGACGATGTCAGCCACCATTTCGAGTCGATCAATCTTCACGGGCGTACCGCTGCCGTAAATCAGCGTGGCGTGCAGCGAACCATCGCAGTCGTAGCGCGTCTGGAGATCCGCTTCGAGCTGCCCGATCCGCAGCTTGGAGACATACTCGATCTCGCTCTTCCAGGTCCGCACGGCCTTGGCCGGAGTCACCACCTGGGCGGGTACGCGCGTGCCGCCAATCACGGCCTCCAGGCGCATCGGCGCGCGCAACTGCGGGCCGCGGCCGATGGCCAGCAGCGTTTGCGGCGATACGTTGGCATTCGGGCCGCGTTGTTCCAGCGGCAGCTCGCGCGTGTCGGGCCGGATGTCGATCTGCGCCGGCAAGCCCGAGGCGTCGAGCGTGAAGCGATGCTTGAGCGTGTCAAACCCCTTGTCGTTCGGCTGGATCGGCGTGAACGGCTCCCACACCCGGTCATCAAGCCCAAGCGTGTTCTCCATCCACGGCGCCTTCTGAAACGATTCGCGACGATCTTTTCGGTCGTCTTCAGACGACGCCATGGACAGGCTCGGGCGCTCGAGTCCACTCTTCTCCTTCTCCCAGGGATTCCACTCGATTTGCTCGCCCTTGATGCCTTTGCCCTCGGTTTTAGCGGCCGTGAGGTTGATGAACGGCTTCGATTCAGTCTGCTCCGCGACGATCTTCATGTTCTCGTCGAACAGCAGGACTGTCACTTCGCAGGTATCGCCGGGCTCAATATTAGGCGCATAACACAGGAAGGAGGCGAAGTCGCCGACCATGTTCGTTTTGAAGTCGTGGATCTCCGTCTGTTCCCCGCCGAACACCTTCTTGACGATCAATTGCGCCTCGACGGCCGTCTTAACTTCATCCTTGACGCCCGCGATGCCCCGGTCCACCACGGCCGATAGCCGTTTGGTGTAGGGATCGACATCCACCCGCAAATCGAAGTCGGGATTGCGCGGCGGCCGAAGTTTCTCGATGGAGTCAACACGGGCCTCGCGGAACGTGTTGAACTTCTTGCCACTGATGCTACCGGCGAGGTTCACCTGGGAATCCATGAGGTGAAAATTGATCAGGCGCGTGAGGAAAAGCGTCTTGGCCGGCTGCCCCGCGGAGCGCACGTCGAACCAGAGCACGTTGCCGCCGCTCAAGCCGGGCATTTGCTGCCGTAACTTCAGTACTTTTGTTTCGCCCGGCTTCAGTTGCAACAGCCCGTCCGGGATTTCCTTGGATTGATAGGTGGAATACATCAGTTCTCCACCGGTCTCGATATGAAACCCGAGACGCACCGTCTCGGACCGTGTGTTATGATTCTTGACGGTCATCTTCATGTCCAGGACGCTGTCCATGAGCGGGCCGATTTCATTGATTTGAAAAATCGGGGATTTCGAGTCGAACACCAGCTTCATCTTGGTCGTATTCCAACCGTGCGCGTCGAAGGCGTTGTAGAATTCGCCATTGCCGCCGATGCCGCGCGCAAACCAGACGCGGAAGGCCGAGCCGTCCGTGGGCGGGATCGTCACCAGCGGTCGCCCGTCCGCATCCTTGGCGTCGTAGCCTGCATAGCGCAACGATTTCAGCGGGATTTTGTACTCGATCACCCAGCGCCGGCCATCGGCAACCGTTTTGATCTCCGCGCGAGGAGTGTACCTCATGTCTTTATCGGTTTGCTTGCTCCAGTACCAGTCGGTGATCGTGCCGATCGGATTGACATCCCAGCGCAGCATTCCGCGATTGTACCCTTCGGTCAGATCCTCAATGGGTCGGATCTCCAGCTCCGTGTGGTCGTCGAACAGCATGCCGTACAACGGGTGCTCCAACGTGTCCGGATAGCGGCCCCGTGCTTTCAGCCACGAGTCGACCGGATAAATCGGCGATGACCAGCAAAAATAGAGGTACTCCTTGTCATAACCCGAGTAGACCTGCAATTGCGTCTGCGGCGGGGCCATGTTTCTGAAAGAGCCGAAACCGTGGTCGTACCAGAAGCCGGACAGCGCCGAGGCGTCGTCCCATTCGCCCGGCGACATGATGCCGTCTATCTCCGGCGGTTTGGCCAGGAACGGCACCCGCAGAATCGGCGTATCAACCTGGCTGGCGGCACCGGACGACGTTGGCACGGCTTCCGTCTCCTGCGCCGACGATGACACAACCGTTCCAAATAGAAACATCAGGGCCAATAGACCCATGGCATTACGCTTCATTTCACTATCTCCTCTGTTGCTGATCTGCATCACGGCTACTCCTCCTCCGAGAATTGCGCCGCTTCGACCGGCGCGGTGCGCGCGCCGCGAAAACTGTAGGTGACCCCGGGATCCGGTTCGACAAACGTCATCTTTCCGCGGGCCGACGTGCGATAGAAACCCGGATCGCCCAGGTTATCCTTTGTCAGAAACAGACACCAGCCGCCCCGGAACCCGACGCCAACCGCATCCTTCTGCGGCCAATCCTTCGGCAATTCGGTTGTGCCCAGTCCGTGCGTGCCCTTGAAAGTTTTCGGATCCCACCCATCCGTCTTGGCGGCCGTCACCGGTCGCTCACGCGGCCAAGGAGCGCGCCTCATGCGCGTTTGAAGGCCCCAGAAACTGTGATGCGACTCGTCCGGCACGGGCTGGCGCGGTCCGCGCATGTATTTCTCGAACTCCAGTTCCGTAAACGGCCGCAAACCCGCCCAAGCCGCGAAGGGCGCGCCACGCTCCCAGCTCAACCAACGCATCCCGGATGTCCATCCCCGCGCCACAACGCCGTGAGTGGACATGGTCTGCACGTAGGTATAGTCCGGACCGGTCCCTTCGCGAGAGACGACTTTGGGGTGAGGTTTGCCTTCTTCATACGTCCAATAGGAACCGGTAAAGTACCCGCCCTCTTTATCATAGAGCGCATCCGCCACCTGGGCAGGCACCGTGTTCAGGAAGGTCACATAGTCGCTCGGATTGATCGAATCCTTCATGACATAGAAGGCCTTATAGCCATTGGGGAAGGTGGCCGGGATTTCGCCTTCCTCCGGTTCCGCGCCCCGTGCCCAAAGCAGGCCGGGCTTCTTGCCGGTCGGAATCGGCCCCGCATTCTTCACCAGGTACGCCGGAAACTCGGCGGCATCGTCAACGCCTTCATGCACAACGATCGCCGCAATGCCGTTGGTGCTCCCGAACGTTGCGGCGCGCTCCTTCTTGGGCTCGGGGTACTCGTACCACCCGGCCGGCTCCGTTCCGCCCGAACCCAGGTAGAACGGTCCTTCGGCGATGTAGACCATCCGGAGACACACCGCGATGATCTGAACCTTCGTGTCCCGGCCAATGCCCGTACTTTTGGAAAGATCCCAAACCGCCGTGACATGGGTCAGCGAGATCGAACAAGGGGAACTCTGACCAGCCTGCCGGATGAACATGCCGGTGAAGCCGTCCTCGCCTCCCGGGACCAGCAAACCCATCTTCCTGTTGCCTTCGCAGGTGTAGCCACTAGGATTCAACTCCCGGTCTGCCGCCAGGCGGATGTGCTGCCATTCCTTCGCGCCCTCAGGCCGCACCTTGAAGAATATCCAGGCTGCATCGTGGTTGACATCGTTTCGCCAGGAACCGGTCCAGTCGGCGCCGAACTGGATCGTGGCTCGGTCTTTGTCGCCTGGCACGATCCTGACGTTCGTGATTTGCCCAAGCGCCCCCGGTGGTTCTTTCACCCGATGCGTGGTGTCTTCCAGGCTGACCAATATCTGGGCCTGCGCCGTGCCCGCCGCCAGCCACAGAGCGCAGACGGCCAGTATGCGCGCCAGCCTGCCGTCTTTTCTCGCCTCATGCCTTGTTGTCTTCTTCATCGTGTGCATCCTTTCCGTCTGTCGGACGAGTCGGACATGTCTGACCTGTCTGACGGCTCTTTCCCGAAACCTGAGACCTCATCTACTCCTCCATCACGAACTTCGAGTAGAACCTAGCATTGAAGGGCTTCGTTATGACCGGTGCCCACTGGAACCGATAGCGCAACCCCTTGCCGTCGTTATCCATAAACATGAAGCAGTAGCAGCACTTTCCACCGGGCACCAGGCCAAGTTCGGCCAGCGGCAGGCGCAGTTCATAACGGGTAACCTTGGCAGTTTCATCCCGCACCACAGCGTACTTGGCGGTCTTCGACAAGTTTTTGCTTCCCTCCAACGGGACGAAAACCACGCCGTTGTTCGTTAGCGCCAGCCAAAGGCTCGTCTGCATTCCATTCGTATTGATGAATCCAACATTCATGGCGTCGCCATCCCAGATTCTGGCGGCGGTGTTCGTGTTGGTGTGCACGTCGTCCATCACCTCAGCCGCGACGCACAGGTCCTCGCTGTCGCGGCCCAGGTACGCCTTGACGCTCATGTCCTCGGGACCACGCCAGGGGTCGGAACAAAAGAGCGAGAAGCTGCGGAAGTAAACCGGATAGATCGTCGAAGGCTCGTTCAGGGTCAACAGGGGCTTGTCCCACTCGTCCAGCACGCCATCCGCTTGCATGGGTTTCTTCGTGCGGGCGAGTGGAACGGTCTCGTCCGCCGCCCGCTTGATGAACGGCGTCATGGTTGTATCGCCCGGAGTCTGGCCTTCCAGCTTGGTTCCCGTTGGCGCGGGAGCGGAACGCGCGCCACGCCAGCCGGAGTATGGGTTGATGTTCGACCGGTCCAAACGCGCATAGAGCGGACCCACGCGGCCTGCAATGAGCAGGTGGACAGGAAGCCATGTCCCGCCCGCTGCGTAGGCAACCGTTTTAGGAATCGGGTCGCCGCGGATGATCACGCCTTCCGAAATGGAGGACGGCCAGTCCGCAGGCAAGTCGAGCGTGCCGCTTCCGTGCGTCCCGGCGAACGCGCGCCCTGCGGCGTCGCCAATGGATACCGCACGCTCAATGAGCTCAAGACACTGCACCGAGTCCACACCCCAATAGGACGGGGTCGCCTGGTTCGGTGCCGCCAACTCCGGGCCGCGAATGGCTTTTTCGAATTCCAGTTCCGTCATGGGCCGCAAGCCCGCCCAGGCCGCGTAGGCCGTTCCGTCCGCCCATGACAACCAGGGACACTGCCCATCCGGGTCTGTGGCTGAATAGGTGTACTTCGGCGACTTCCCGGCGCGTTTAACGGCGAGGCCGCGGCCCTCAAGCGCATCGCCATGTCCGTGGGGCAAATAACGGATCCTGGCCTGCTCGACAGTCAGCGTGTTCAGAAAATCGGTATATTGCCCCTGTGTGATCCACGGATACTTCATGCAATAGAACGCCGCATAGCCGTTGGGGAACGCGGCCGGAATCGTCCCCTTGTCGGCAGGCTTGATGCCCACCGCCCAGAGACTCCCCTCCTGCTTCCCGGTCGGAATCGGGCCGGCGCCGGTCACGAGATACGCAGGGAACCGCTGTGGCGGGGAAATCGTTACCCATGAGTCGGAGACAGGATTTGCGGAGTACTGAAACCGCGTTGTGAAATCCTGGCCGTCCTTGCGGTTGTATCGGTACAACCAGTTCTGCTCCATGCCGCCCCCGCCTGTAAACTCAAACGGGAAAGGCTCCTCTGAGCCCCTGCCCACGTAGAACGGCCCTTCGGGGATGTAGACCATCTCGACGCCAAATGCCCGGATCTCAGGTTTCAGGGTCTCCGGTGTTGCAGGTTGAATGTTCGTTCCCCATTCCACCACGGCCGTGACCTCGCGTGTTTCCACCAAGCCAATGCCGTCTTTCGCGCGGCGTACAAACATGCCGGTGAAGCCATCCTTGCCATCCGGCACTACGAACTCCAGCGGCGTGCCCTCCTTCTTCTGGCCAAAGCCTGATGGGTTCAGTACTTTATCCGCCGCCAGTCTGACAGGCTGCCAGGCGGATGCTTCGTTGGGCCGCACCTTGAAGAACACCCAGGCCGCGTCATGAAAGACCCCGTGGCGCCAGGAGTTCTGCCAGACGATGTCAAACTTCACCGTCGCGGTCTTCTCGTCGCGCGGCACCACCGAGACATTCTTGATCCGCAACCCCTCCACGCGGACAGCCGGCGCCACGACCACCGCGTTGGTCGCGGACTCCCCCACGGCATTCTCCTCGACCTGCGCCGCTTTGCCCTTCGCTTCCGCCGCCTTTGTTTCCTGCGCGCTCACTGCGCCCGCGCTCAGCATCAACCCGCAGGTGATCGCGACCGCCCGTGCGCAAGCGAATGCGTGAGTATTACAAAACCGACTCATGATCGACTCCTTTCATCTGGCATCATCCATTATTCAACGAGGGTTCTGCGACTTCATCTGGCTCTACATGCAAGTAGTGTGCCATCGCATAATCTTCCGCGAAAAAGTTACGTAACTAGCGATTACCAGCCTGTTCAGTCGCCGCCGCTACGCAGCATCGCCGCCGCCATGCCAACCGTAGCGCACAGACCGCCTGTGCAGTGCTTTCGACTGTATGCGGACGACAGAACTTCGCTCACACGCCGTATCCTGTCGCGACACAAAAAACGCTTCATTGATTGCTCATTTCCTGAAAGTAAATACGCACCAAGATCCGGTACGGCCTTCCGCTACTCATTCACGAAGTTGACATATTACTATTTGGCCAAACTGATGAAAACACAAAAAGTGCTTGCAAAGCAGAAAGCGTTACGTAACAATATTGATCACATGGAGGGAAAGCAGATGAGCATCTCAACTCGAAGGCTGGCGCAACTGGCGGGGGTGTCGCACGTGACGGTGTTTCGTGCGTTGAAGGGGCGCGACGCCGTGGGCGCGAAGACCCGGAACAAGATCCTGTCGCTGGCGCGCAAGCACGATTATCCGCTGCCGCCGGTGCGGGCGCAGGAGACGCCGCATCTGCTCAACGTCCTCGCTTCGCGTATCTACATCGGGTGTGAGGACTCGGCACAGGGATTCAACCATCGCTTGTTGGCCGGCCTGCAGCGAGGCGCGACCGCGTGCGGCGCAGAATTGGCCAACTTCCAGCCGCAAGGGGCAGAGCCCGATACCTGGCCGCTGGTGGTCGCCCGACAGGAGGTGGACGGGGTGGTGATGTCGCTGGGTAATGAGTTCGCCCAGCATCCGCGGTACCCGGCGCCGGTGCCGGCGGTATTCATCTTCTCCGGACCCGAGGGGGCGGACGTGGTCACGGTCGACGACTTCGACGCCGGTATGAAGCTCGGCGCGCATCTGGCCGCGCTCGGGCACCGGCGCGTGGCCTATATCGGATTCATGAGCAATATGTCCATCAAGCGTCTTTACGGGCTGCGCGCCGGGCTGCACTCGGTCGGCGGTTCGGCGCCGGACGAATGTGCGTTCACTATGCATCAGGGCGGTCCCGTCGATTTCTGCGGGTTCACCGATCGGCTCCTCGAAGCGGCGCGACCCGGCGAGCCCGGCCCGAACGGAATCACGGCCCTGATGGTCTACAGCGACTTTTTTGCGGCGGTGGTGATCCGGCACCTGCGCGAGCGCGGCGTGCGGGTGCCCGAGGACATCAGCGTGGTCGGCTTCGACAATGTCCGGCCCGCCGACTACGACGGCCCGGCCCTGACCACAATCGCCATGCCCCTGGAAGAACTCGGCGCCGAGGCAGCGCGGCTGCTCTACTGGCGGAAGACCCACCCCGACGCGCCGCCGCGGAAGCTGGTGCTCGCCACGTCGTTCTTCGCAGGCGGGACAACTCAGGCCTTGAACGTTTGACTCTGGAAAGAGCATCCGCACATTTGCATTAATTTAGACTCTATTCAGCTTCTTGCAGTCTCGCGACAACCCGAGATGGGTGGGGGCGCTGGCACCTGGGCGCGCGTGTCAGGGCGCCGGGGGCGTATCGACCTCGATCAGCACATCCAACCACTTTCCGGAAGAGCCGAAACCGTTATCGCGAAAAACCACGCCTTTAAGGAGATCAAAACTGGGCCAGCAACGAAAGCCATAGGTGCGTGAGCCGTGTGTTGGATCCACACACGTATCGACATCCTCCCATGGCTCGTAATTTCCGATCGTCCGCTGGGGTTGCGCCGGAACCATCTTTCCACCCATCTCTGCCACAATCGTTCCGCCGCTAATGCCGGGGCAGCGGAACCTGCCGTCTTTGTCAGCCTGCACCGTGACAAGTAACCGGTGATCCTTGTCGGCAGCGGGCGTCTCGGACTCCTTGAACTTTCCGCTGAAAACATGCACCGGAACGGAAAGCGGTTTGCCGGTCTGGCGGTCATATACCCGCCCGGCGATGCCATGCGGCAACACCATGGTGCCCGCCCCATACAGCAGACGCATGCCGCGCGCGGGAACATAAACAGGGCCATACAGTTGCCAGCCGTTCTTAATAAACACATCGCCGGAGAACTTACCCTTGGTTTTGATTTCCTTTTTGCCCAGGCGCACAAAGCCGCCGGTTTCCAGATCCATCAGCTCGCTCATGTGATCCCGATAGATGACCCTGTTGCCGCCGTTTTGCTTAGGGCCATCGCGAGTGTAGATTTCCGGCATGGATCTTTCAATCCGGCAGCGGTTCCAGTCGCCATCCGCCGCAAGGTAGGAAAAGTCGAGCTGCGAGTAGATTTGCTCGGCCTGAACCTTGTTTTGGCCGCCAAAGAGGTATTGAGTGTTCTGGATAATGAGGTACTCACGCACGGGCTTGGTTCCTTCATTGACCAGCACAAAGAGGGTCTTGCGGCGGTCTTTGGTGCCCGTATAGCGGGTATTCTCAACACCCGCCGACCGGATGAACGCGGATACTTTCGTGCGCGCGGTCGGAGACTCCGGGGTAACAGCAAACCCTCTGTCAGCCTCAGCCTCAAAATCCTCACCGAACTGGAAGATGCCTTCCGTGCGCCAGTAAGGCAGGAACTCGGTCTGACCGTCATTCTCGAAATAGCCGAATTCTTCCAGCGCGCGCACGACCTCCGCCGCTCCCACGCGGTCGGCGAGACCGCTCAGATCGACGCCGATGTCGTGCAAGAGCGCCCGACCCAGAGCCATGCGGTCGGGCGCCGGCGATGCCCCGGCGGAGGTCAGCGTCGCGGCATTGGGGCGCAACTGCGCAGCCAGCGCCGTATGCGGGGCGGCCAGATAGCGGAACAACCCCAGCGGAAAGCGATCGGCCAGCGTGGCCCCGGCATTCAACGCCTCGCCGCCGGCCACACCTTCCAGCAAGGCGCGCGCGGCCGCAACCTCGCAGACGGAGGCCACCTCCGCGCGCACCAACACGTTGGTGCCCGCGAGCGCGCCGCGTGCCGCGGCATCGAGCGCCGGCGTGGCCGCTTTCTCCGACCAGGGCTGCCATTGAGTCAATCTGCAGTCAGCCGCCTTGGGACGGGCCGGATGAATCAGGAAGGTGAAGTTCGCCGTTTTCTCGCCGCCGCGCGGAGACGTGTTGACCAGAGCAATCTTCCATTGGATGACCTTTTCGCGGCTGAGCTCCACGCTCATGGACGGCGTGTCCTTGTCCAGCACAATCCCCTCTCCGGCCAGCCAGGTGAATCCGCGGTCGCCGTTACCCAGAAAGAAGTGCGAAACCGGCCCTTTCTGGAACTTCCCGTCGCCTTCCGGGTTCTTCCCGTTCAACCACAGCATACCCGACTTTGAACCCAGAGTTCCGTATTCGGGCGGCAGGGATTTCTCCCCGGAGAATCCGACCGGATTGCCGGCAATGGCCGTATCCACCGGCCCGTCGAGTTCCATCACCAGGTCCAGCCCTTCAAGATCGGTCCCCTTGGCGTCATAGGTCACCTGCCCGGTCATGGATCCGTCTTCCGCGTAAACGATGCGCAGACGCCCCTTCAACTTGTCGGCCTGCCAGGTCCCCGTGGCTTCAAGGCCCTTGTCGGTCTTGACCAGTACGGCTGGCGCGTCGGCCTTGGCCACAAACATAGCCTTGTCAATAACGGCCTCGAGGCGCATGGGCACCACGAGCTGCGGACCGCGGCCGATTCGCTTGATGAGCGTGGCGGGCCGTTCCTTTTCCGCCCGCCAGGCCAGCGGCAGGTCGTTGGTCAGCGCGCGAATCTCGATTTGCGCGGGCAGCCCGGTGTCATCCACCGTGATCACGTTCCGGAAGGTGGTGACCACCCGGTTCGACACCGTGACGTCGGCGCGCGCCGCAGCAGCGGAGAGCAGCAGTGCTAAGGCCAGCCCGCTGCAAAACAATGTGTCTCTTGTTTGTCCGATTCTCATGGTCTACGTTCTCCTTATTCTTCCCCAGGTGTCAGGTTTCAGGTTTCAGGTTTCAGGTTTCAGGTTTCAGGTTTCAGGAAAAGGGATGGCACCAAGCAAGCATTCTCATCCTTGACACCTTAGACCTCTTACTTCTCGCACTCCCCATACAGCACTCGGTAATCATGGTACGGCACATACACCGGCCCGTACCGCTCGCCGGCTTTGTCGCCAGCCTTGTCGCCGGATTTGGCGATCAGTTTGCCAGTTTCGAGATCCATCAGCGCCGGCTCATCCGCCGACTTGCCGTCAGCGGCCTGCCACGCCTGCTGAAGTGCGGCGGAAACGGCCGCGCGGCCCAGCACGTCGCTGCGGCGCAGGGTGTTCGCGCCGCCCAGAATGCGCTTCGAATCGCGGAGGTCGAGCGGCAGTTCCACATCGCCGTCGGACTCGTTGAGGATCACGAAGATCGCCTTGTAGCCCTTGCCGTTATCCAGCGGCCGGCGATAGACGGTGACACGCACCCGGGATTCGTCGCCGGGCTTGTCGCCCATGCGCACCTGGGCATCATTGCGCCAGAACGGCAACTTTTCGATGTCGGCATCCTTGAAGAACCCGAATTTGCCCAAACGTCCAAGCAGCCGCACAGCCTGCTCCGCGTGTTCCATCTGCACGTAGCTGATACCGGCACCCAAAAGAACCCCGCCGCCACGTGTGACCCCGAAGTCGTGCAGCAACGCCACGCCCAGCATCTGCCGGTCCAAGTGCGGATCATCGCCGGACCCCACGGGGTTGATGGCCGGCACCATCGTGGTGGACAGGCCGGTGTAATTCATCGCCGCGAAGCGATAGTACGAGTTGGGGAAGGACGAGAGCATGTCAATTTCGTAGGCGCGCATCAAGGCGCCGTCGTCGCCCCAGATGAGGCTGTTCCACATGAACGATTCGAGCAGGCACGCGGCCTTGCCGCTGCGGGTCTGGTGCCGCGGCGGAACGTTGTTCTCGGCATGCACACGGGCCAGGCGCTTGGACATGTTGCGCTGGTACTGACCCAGATAGCCGGGATGCCAGGGGAGTTCGTTCGTGCGGACGGTGTCCAGCGGACGCACCCAGGCGTCGTCCATGGCCGGGTTCTGCGACGCCGGCGCCGGTGTGAACGGATGCGTATACCAGCCTACGATACGCCCGATACGAACGAGGCGTTCGAAATAGAAGAGGGCCTTGTCTTCCAAAAGCCGGTTTTGATCGGGCAGGTCCAGATCCCCTTTAAACATGTAACGAAAGAAGGGTGGTTTGTCCTTGCGCCACTCGGCGCTATTTGCATAGGGAATATTCGTCGGCGCGCGGGCCGAGGTATACCACGCCTCCTCCAGTTCCTTGTCGCTGGGCGCGTAGCCCGCATCGATGTCAACATAATTGCCCGCCGTTTTAGGGTTGTACCCCCGGAAGAACTTCACACTGCGCTGCTGGTACTCCTCGCCGGCGTTGTATTGCCAGGCATAGAGGCGGGCATTCTCCGGCTTGGGTTTCGCCGGATGGGTCAGCAGCGAGAACTCGATCGTGTGCCGCCCCTTGACTTCGGCCGGATGGTTGACGAACGCCACCCGCCAGGTCACGTCGCCGGCCTTGTCACGGTCGAGCTGCATCGCCGAACCGTCCCGGTCCAGGATCCACCCCTTGTCGTTGTGCGCAAAGTACGACCAGCCGCGGTCGTCGTTGCCGAACCAGAACCAGGGAACGAATTTGGTGTAGAACAGTTCCTGATGCATCGCCGTGCTGTCCCAAATCACGCCGGTCTTCTTCGGAAGGCTGTGCTCCGGGCGTTCGTCGAATACCGCCAGCTCCACGGCGCCGGCGATGTCAGCCACCAGTTCGAGCCGGTCGACCTTTACGGGCGTGTCGCTACCGTAGATCAGCGTGGCGTGCAGCGAACCGTCACAGTCGTAGCGCGTCTGGAGATCCGCCTCGACCGGACCGATCCGCAGCTTGGAGGCATACTCGATCTCGCTCTTCCAGATCCGCACGGCCTTGGCCGGAGTCACCACTTGGGCGGGCACGCGCGTGCCGCCGATCACGGCCTCCAAGTGCATCGGCGTGCGCAACTGCGGGCCACGGCCGATGGCCAGCAGCGTTTGCGGCGATACGTTGGCCTTCGCACCCCGTTGCTCCAGCGGCAGCTCGCGCGGATCGGGCCGGATGTCAATCTGCGCCGGCAAGCCCGAGGCATCGATCGTGAAGCGGTGCTTGAGCGTGTCAAACCCCTTGTCGTTCGGCTGGATCGGCGTGAACGGCTCCCATACCCGGTCATCGAGTCCAAGCGTGTTCTCCATCCACGGTGCCTTCTGAAACGATTCGCGACGATCATCGCGGTCGTCGCCCTCCGACATCATGGACATGCTCGGCCGCTCGCCATCCGTCTTCGCCTTTTCCCAGGGATGCAACTCGACTTGCTCGCCCGAAATGGCTTTGCTCTGGGTAGCAGCGGCCGTGAGATTGATGAACGGCTTCGCTTCGGTCTGCGTTCCGACGATCTTCATGTTCTCGTCGAACAGCAGGACCGTCACTTCGTAGACCTCGCCAGGCTCGATATTGGGCACCTCGCACAGGAAGGAGGCGAAATCGCCGACCAGTTTCGTTTTGAACTCGTGGATATCCGTCTGTTCCCCGCCGAACACCTTCTTGACGATCAGTTGCGCCTCGACAGCCGTCTTAACTTCCTCCTTGACGCCCGCGATGCCCCGGTCCACCACGGCCGACAGCCGCTTGGTGTAGGGGTCCACGTCAACCCGCAAATCGAAGTCGGGATTGCGAGGCGGACGCAGTTTCGCGATGATGTCGACGCGATTCTCGCGGAACGTCGACCCACCGCCTTTCACTTTTATGTTCACCTTGGAATCCATGAGGTGGAACTTGATCAGGCGCGTGAGGAAAAGCGTCTTGGCTGGCTGCCCTGCGGAGCGCACGTCGAACCAGAGCACGTTGCCTGCGCTCAAGCCGGGCATTTGCTGCCGCAACTTCAATACTTTCGTTTCGCCCGGCTTCAGTTGCAGCAGCCCGTCCGGGATTTCTTTGGATTGATAGGTGGAATATGTCAGGGCACCATCGGTCTCGATATGAAATCCAAGGCGCACCGTCTCGGACCGGGAGTTATGGTTCTTGACGGTCAGCTGCATGTTCAGGACGCTGTCCATGAGCGGACCCATTTCATTGATCTGAAAAATCGGGGATTGCGAGTCGAACACCAGCTTCATCTTGGTCGTATTCCAGCCATGCGCGTCGAAGGCGTTGAAAAACGCGCCCTGGCCGCCGATGCCGCGCGCAAACCAGACGCGGAAAGCCGAGCCGTCCGTGGGCGGGATCGTCACCAGCGGCCGCCCACCCTCATCCTTGGCGTCGTAACCGGCATAGCGCAACGATTTCAGCGGGATTTTGTACTCGATCACCCATCGCCGGCCATCGGCAACCGTTTTAATCTCTGCGCGAGGAGAGTACCGCATGTCTTCACCGACTTGCGTGCTCCAGTGCCAATCGGTGACCGTGCCGATGGGATTGACGTCCCAGCGCAGCAAGCCAATTTTGAACCCTTCGGTCAGATCCTCAATGGGGCGGATCTCCAGCTCCGTGTGGTCGTCGAACAGCATGCCGTACAGGGGGTGCATCAGCGTGTCGGGATAACGGCCGCGCGCCCTCAGCCACGAGTCGACCGGATAGATCGGCGAGGACCAGCAGAAATAGAGGTACTCCTTGTCGTAACCCGAGTAAACCTGCAATTGCGTCTGCGGCGGGGCCATGTTTCTGAAATCGCCGAACCCGTGGTCGTACCAGAATCCGGACAGCGCCGAGGCGTCGTCCCATTCGCCCGGCGACATGATGCCATCAATCGTAGGCGGTGTTTTCAGAAGCGGCACCCGCAGAATCGGCGTATCAACCTTGCCTGCGGGACCGGAGGACGCTGGCACGGATTCCGGCTCCTGCGCCTGCACGGATACAGCCGTTCCAAATAGAATCGTCAGGGCCAAGAGACCCATAGCATGACACTTCATTTCGTTTCTCCTGTTGCTGATCTGTCTCACGCTACTCCTCATCCGAGAATTGCGCCGCTTCGACCGGCGCCGTACGCGCGCCGCGAAAACTGTAGGTGGACCAACGATCCGGATCGACCAACGTCATCTTTCCACGGTTCGAGATGCGATAGAACGCCGGATCGCCAAAGTTATCGGAGGGGCTATTCCCGCCCCTCAGGCACCACCCCCCTCGAAACCCGGCGCCAACCGCATCCTTCTTCGGCCAGTCCGCCGGCAAGTCGGCTGTGCCAAGTCCGTGTGTCCCCTTGAAGGTTGCCGGATCCCACCCATCCATCTTGGCCGCCGTCACCGGTCGCTCACGCGGCCAATCCTGGCGTGTGCTGCGCGTCAAGAGACCCCAGTAACTGTGATGCGCCTCGTCCGGCACCGGCTGGCGCGGTCCGCGCATGTATTTCTCGAACTCCAGTTCCGTCGGCGGCCGCAAACCCGCCCAGGCCGCGAAGGACGCGGCATTCTCCCATGTCAGCCAACGCATCCCCCATACGGGTTGTCTAGGGTTGCCGTAATAGGAGGACCATGTCTGCACGTAGGTATAGTCTGGACCGGTCCCTTCGCGAGAGATTCCTTTGGGGTTCGCTTTGCCTTCTTCATATATATAATAGCAGTTTGCGACAAAGAAACAGCCGTTGATATCATAGAGCGCATCCGCCACCTGGGCAGGCACCGTGTTCAGCATGACGACATAGTCGTACACATTGATCCACTCAGACTGGACATAGAAGGCGGCATAGCCATTGGGGAAGGTGGCCGGGATTTCGCCTTCCACCGGTTCTGCGCCCCGCGCCCAGAGCTGGCCGGGCTTCTTGCCGGTCGGAATCGGCCCCGCGTTCTTCACCAGGTACGCAGGAAACTCGGTGGAATTGTCCACGCCTTCATGCACCACGACCGTCGCAGTGCCGTTGGTGCTCCCGAACGTTGCGGCGCGCTCCTTCTTGGGCTCGGGGTACTCGTACCACCCGGCCGTCTCTGTTCCGCCTGATCCCAGGTAGAACGGCCCTTCGGCGATGTAGACCATCTTGAGACACACCGCGATGATCTGAACCTTCGTGTCTCTGCCAATGCCCTTACTGGCAGAAAGATCCCAGACGGCCGTGACATTGGTCAGCGCGATCGTACAGGCAGGGCTCTGGCTGGCCTGCCGGACGAACATGCCGGTGGATCTGTGTGCGTCGCGTCCTGTCACGGGGGCCTTTTCTTCCGGTAACGGTAACAAGAAGTCCATCTTCCGGTTACCTTCGCAGGCATAGCCCTTTGGATTCAACACCCGGTCTGCCGCCAGTTGGACGTGCTGCCATTCCTTCGCGCCCTCTGGCCGCACCTTGAAGAAGATCCAGGCCGCGTCGTGGTTGATATCGCTTCGCCAGGAACCTTGCCAGGCGGCGTCGAACTGAATCGTGGCCTGTTTGTCGTCGCCGGGCACGATCCTGACGTTCATGATACGCCCAATCGGCCTCGGGATTTCTTCACCCTGGATGTTCCTATGCATTTTGTCTTGCGAGCTAACACTGAGGTTCACCCCTGAATCCATCAGGATCTGCGCCTGCGCCGTGCTCGCCGCCAGCCACAGAGCGCAGACGGCCAGCATGCGCGCCAGCCTGCCGTCGTTTCCCGCCTCATGCCTTGTTGTCTTCTTCATCGTGTGCATCCTTTCCGTCTGTCGTACGAGTCGGACAGGTCTGACCTGTCTGACGGCTCATTCCCGAAACCTGAAACCTGAGACCTCATCTACTCCTCCATCACGAACTTCGAGTAGAACCTGGCAATGAAGGGTTTCGTTATCACCGGTGCCCACTGGAACCGATAGCGCAGCCCCTTACCGTCGTTATCCATAAACATGAAGTAGTAGCAGCACTTCCCCCCGGGCGCGAGGCCGAGGTCGGCCAGCGGCAGACGCAGTTCATAACGGGTAACCTTGGCGGCCTCATCACGCACCACAGCATACTTGGCGGTCTTCGACACGTTCTTGTTCTTTCCAGCCACCGGTGGGAAAACGACGCCGTTTGGCGTCAGCGCCAGCCAAAGGCTCGTCTGCATCCCATTCGTATCGATCAATCCAACATTCATGGCGTCGCCATCCCAGATGCTGGCGGCGGTGTTCGTGTTGCAATGCACGTCGTCCGTCACCTCGGCGGCGACGCACAGGGCATCGCTGTCCCGGCCCAGGTACACCTTGACGCTCATGTCCTCGGGACCACGCCAGGGGTCGGAGCAAAAGAGCGAGTAGCTGCGGAAGTGGACCGGATAGATCGTTGAAGGTTCGTTCAGGGTCAACAGGGGCTTGTCCCACTCGTCCAGAACGCCATCCGCCTGCATGGGTTTCTTCATGTTGGCGAGTGGAACCGTCTCGTCCGCCGACGGTTTGATGAACGGCGCCATGGTGGTATCGCCGGGAGTCTGGCCTTCCAGTGTGGTTCCCACGGGCGCGGGGGCTGAACGCGCGCCACGCCAGCCGGCGTACGGGTTTTTGTTCGACCGGTCCAAACGCGCATAAAGAGGGCCCACGCGTCCTGCAATGAGCAGGTGAACGGGAATCCATGTACTTTGCGCCGCTACTACAGAAGATTTAGGGATCGAGTCGCCGCGGATGATCACGCCTTCCGAAATGGAGGACGGCCAGTCCGCGGGCAAGTCGAGCGTGCCGCGTCCGTGCGTCCCGGCGAACGCGCGCCCTGCGACGTCGCCAATGGATACCGCACGCTCAATGAGCTCACCAACTTGCACCCAGTCCACACCCCAATAGGACGGAGCCACCTGGTTCGGGGCCGCCAACTCCGGCCCGCGAATGGCTTTTTCGTATTCCAGTTCCGTCATGGGCCGCAAGCCCGCCCAGGCCGCGTAGGCCGTTCCGTCAGCCCAGGACAACCAGGGACACATCCCATCCGGGTCTGTGGCTGCATAGGTGTACTTCGGCGACTTTCCGGCGCGGACGACCGCAGCGCCGCCTCCGCTTGGGGTCCAGGCGCCCCCCCCCGTCCAGGCGCCGCCTCCCTCGATCGCGATGCCATGCCCGTTAGGCCAATAGCGGCTCTTGGCCTGCACGGCAGTCAGTGTGTTTAGAAAATCGGCATATTGCCCCTGCGTTATCCACGGATACTTCATGCAATAGAAGGCCGCATAGCCGTTGGGAAACGCGGCCGGAATCGTCCCCTTGTCGGCGGGCTTCATGCCCACCGCCCAGAGACTGCCTTCCTGCTTCCCGGTCGGAATCGGGCCGGCACCGGTCACGAGATACGCCGGGAACCGCTGAGGCGGGGAAGTCGTGATATAGGAATCTGCGAGAGGGTTGGCGGAGTACTGAAACCGCGCTACGAAATCCTCGCCGTTCTTACGGTTGTATCGGTACAACCAGTTCTGCTCCATGCCGCCCCCGCTGTAGCCCGAAGTCGGGAATGGCTCCTCTGAGCCCCTGCCCACGTAGAACGGCCCTTCGGGGATGTAGACCATCTCGACGCCAAACGCCCGGATTTCAGGTTTCAGGTTTCGGGTTTCAGGTTTCAGGGATTCCGGTGTTGCAGGTTGGATGTTCGTTCCCCACTCCACCACGGCCGTTACCTCGCGCGTTTCGACCCCTCCGACGCCGTCCTGCGCGCGCCGCACAAACATACCGGTGAAACCGTCCTTGCCATCCGGCACCACGAACTCCAGCGGCGTGCCCTCCTTCTTCTGGCCGTAACCGGCGGGGTTCAGCACTTTATCCGCCGCCAGCCTGACATGCTGCCAGGCGGATGTTTCGTTGACCCGCACCTTGAAAAATACCCAGGCCGCGTCATGAAAGACCCCGTGGCGCCAGGAGTTCGACCAGACGATGTCAAACTTCACCGTCGCGGTCTTCTCGTCGCGCGGCGCCACCGACACATTCTTGATCCGCAACCCATCAACACGCACAGCAGGCGCCACGGCCACCGCGTTGGTCGCGGACTCCTCCACCGCCTTCTCTTCGACCTGCGCCGCTTTGCCCTTCGCTTCCGCAGCCTTTGTTTCCTTGAGCTTCGCTTCCTGCGCGCTCGCCGCGCCCGCACCCAGCATCAGCCCGCAGGCGATCGCGACTGCCCGCGCGCAAGAATATACCTTACAAAACCGACTCATGATCGACTCCTTTCATCAGGCATCATCCATTATTCAACGAAGGTTCTGCGACTCCTTTACGAGAGGCAGACAACCGGTTTTAGGTGTCAGAAGGAATACGAGTCTGAATAGTACTTCCTTAGCACCCCTGAGACTTTACACAAAATCGCGTGATTCAACTAGCAAATAGTGTGCCATCGCATAATCTTTCACGGAAAGGTCACGTAATGATCGGATTCCCTGCCTGTTCAGACGGCGCCGCCACACGTAGCATCGCCGCCGATAAGCCCACCGTAGCACACCGTTCGCCGTTGCAGTGCGTTCGACTGTATGCGGACGGAGTGGTCCTGTATGCCTACGTGAAGAGGAAGTATTTGCTGCAGCACCAGCGCCGTTTGACGGTGGATCGACTCAGACGTGACGGTCCGGATGTCACGGCCATCGATGAGCCGGTCACCCTAGTCGTTCGCATCGGGGCGTCCGATGGCGTCTTCGGGCGATGTGTAGGTGTAGGTGAAAGGCCGATCATCGTTTACTTGAACCAACTCGGGGGGGGTGTTCGTGCTGGGCCGATAGCGAACGGTGCGGGCGGTTTGGGGCCGGCCGAGCGTGTCGCGGGTCTCAACCCGGAGTCCGTGCACGGTGAAAGCCTCCTGGACCTTGCCGCAACTCCGGTCCCAGCCGATCAACTGGTTCTTTGCGTCATAGCGGTAGACATCCTTCCAATCGCGGCGGCAGGAGAGGGCGGGATCGACGTAGCGGGTGCCGGCCGCAGCGTAATCCACGGAGAGGATGCGGTGGTCGGCGCTGTAGACACGGGTTTCGTTGTTCAGAAAATAGAACGAGAGAAACGCGGGCGCGGATGGGTGCGTGCCGTTGTGGGCAAATACGGCGATGTCGACGCGGCTGGCGGCGAGTGAGGGATCGGCGGCGCTAGGAAAGCCGGGTTCGTGGTAGGCGACGGTGATCTCGGCGACCTGCCCCGCCGGGTCGAGCGGCCGGATGGTGACCTTGGCCGGGTCTCCCTGCAGGAGGGCCCAGCGCCAGGTCAGTGGGGGCGCGCCCGGCAGGGCCGCCGCACTGGCGGCAACGGTGAGGGTATGCGACCAGCCGACCCCGCGAAAGACGCGGGCGATGCAGGCGGGGGAATCGTAGAGTCCGGCGGAGGGAAAGCCATCAAAGAAATCGCGCCCGTAAACCGGTTGAGTCTCTTTCAACACCCGGAGCGTGACCATCGGCGGGATTGTGTTGCTCGTCAAGGCATTGGCGAGCCGGATCATCGCATCCAGGTTCAGGTTCGTGCTGGCGAACACGGCGGGATGCGCGACGCCGGTGTAATAGGCTTCCGCGTGGGTGACTGGACGCTGAGTCGCGCGCAGGATCATTTGAACCGTGGGCGCGAGCAGCCGATTTTGCACGAGGAACCGCTTGGTCTCGGGGGTGAACGCGGCCAGCGTGGCGGCGATGGCGCGCAGAAACGGCTGGTCCGATCCGGACGATCCCTGACTGACGATGAAATAAGGCGTGTTAAAAGGAAAGACATCGCCCTGCGCGGCCAGGAAATCCTGATGGGAGGGGTAGACGTAGATATGGTTGGCGACGTAGAGATTGAACAGACTGGCAACGCGAGACGGGTTGCAGACGAGCATCCGCGCCTGACAGCGCCAAAACGGCCCCTGCGTGAGTGCCGTGGATGAGTTGCCGAAGGTCGGCAGGTTGTAGATGAATAGGGCGGCGCCGTAATACGGCCGCGTCTCGGCGCTGTGGACTTCAGATCCATAAACGACGCGTGCGAGACCGGGGAAGTCGGCGATGGTGAGCGCCGAATGGCCATCATCGCGATTGTCATACAGATCGCCGACGTTACCGGCCGCGCGGCCCTCCCGGAGCCAGCCGGCGAGGAGCGGCTGGGCGGGCCCCCGGTAAGCATCCGCATCGGCGGGGGCGAGGCGCCGGCTGTCGGTCGGCAGCGAGAAAAACGATCTGAACAAGGCCCCATCAAAATCCCAGAGTGTGTTGGTGGACGAGACCGGCGCAACGCCTCCCGGCCTGATCGGGGTTGGCGTTACATCATACAGGCCGCGGGGGGCGTCGTCGGTCAGGGGAGTCTCGGCCTGCTTGAGCACGCCAGCGAAGGCGGGCCGGAAGCGGAGCACGGAGAGATCGGCATCCCGCCGGATCAAGTCGGTGTTGCGGAAACCGAGCGTGACCGCCTCACGCAGGGTGTCGAGCGCGGCGTCGACTTTGCCCTGCCGGGCGAGCGCGCAGGCCAGGTTATAGGCAAAGTTCGGGTCGGCCGGGAGGAGCGTCCGGCCTGCGCGGCAGGCTTTTTCCATCGCGACGTAGTTCTGGGCCTGCGAGGCGATCATCAAGTCGCGCTTGATGGCGGCAAAACGATCCTGAAAAGCGGGCAGGCCAAACACCTCGGCTCCGGACGCCGCTTGCGCTCCAGACTGTACGCACAGGATCAGCGCCCCTATGAAGATGAACCGTTTCATGATTGCAAACTAGAGCATGCCGGGGCGATTGTTCCGTATCGGCGTCAGGCGAACGCCGAGTCCTTTCGGACGAGGGAGATAATCCGCATCACATCAACGGCCTGATCGAGTGTGACAGGGTAAGGCTTGTTGAGCCGGATGGCATTGGCGAGATGCTCCCAGATGAGCGTCCGCCCCGCCGGCGCCTGGGGCGCCACAGGGATCTGCTTCTCAATCCACTGAAGGTCATCCATCGAGCCGCCGTCTCCCAGAGGCGGCGTGCGAACACTGGCGCGGCGACGCGGCGCGGCGTGTTGGGGATCAACATATTTGAGCGTAATGACCTCATCGGTGGCGGTCAGTTCGCCCTTCTCCCCCGAAACGGTGTAGGCGGGAACAGGAAGGACGCGGCCGCCGGAGAATTCGAGGTCCACCGTAAGTCCGGCCAGATTGCGCATGATGATAGAAACGGTGTCTTCGGCGTCGCCCATGGCGGCGACGCGCTTGAGATCCGACCACATGCGCACCGGTGACGAACCGAGCATTTGGAGGGCCTGGTCGATGAGATGCAGCCCCTCGCCGAGGAGTTGCCCGCCGCCGCACCGCTGGACGGTCTGCCAGTCATCGCGCCGGCTATATGCACCCCGGCGCAACCGGATGGTATGAATCTCGCCAAGGATGCCCGATGCGATGATCTCGCAAACGTGGACAAAAGCCGGCTCAAAGCGGCGGTTAAGCCGGATAAACAGTTTGTTGCCCGCCCGGATCGACGCGGCGCGCAGCACCAGTGCCTGATCCGCATCGAGGCTGATCGGGCTTTCGAGATTGACCCAACGTCCGGTTTTCAGAGCTTTCACCGCATGCGCCACATGGTCTTCGCTGCGCGTTGCAATATCAACCAGTTCCACATCGCCATCCAGCAGCAGATCCTCGAAGCGGCGGTACGTGCGGCAATTCGGGTACCGGGCCGCCACCCAATCGCGGCGATCCTTCAGCGGATCACACACCGCAGCGAGGCGGAACAAATCGGGATAGTTGTCCAGTTCCGGGCAATGCATGCCCCATCCGGCGCGGCCCAGGCCAACGATTCCAACACGGATCGGTTCGCGAAAGGACGAAGTCATGACAAATGCCTTTGAAAGCGATTTACATTCAACGTGCACACGAAAAAAAGGTCATACGATAAATAAATGATGACGGATAACACCGATTAAATTACTCTTATTTTATTAGGACATCAAGTAAAATATTGGCGCTTCCGGGCTTCCGGGTTTATGGGGGATTATTCACGGGCCAGAGTGGTCTGGTTACGTCGCGAGCACCCGTTGCCACTGCGCATCGAGGCGCTTGGCGGAGGCGGGGGCGGCCGTGCCCAGCTCCTGGGCAAAGAGGGAGATGCGGAATTCCTCGACCATCCAGCGGTAGTCGGCCAGCGCGGCGTGGTCGTGCGCGGGTTGGGCCTCACAAGCCATAAAGGCGGTGTACCGATCCCAGAAAGGCGTAATCTCGGCGAGGCGCTTGAGGTCGGCCGCCGGGTTGGCGCGCAGGCGCTCTAGACGGATGCGCATGCCTTCCAAATAGCGCGGGTAGTGCTGGATCCGACCCCACGGCGTGGCGCGAATGAAGCCGGGAAACACCAGCCAGGCGAGTTGGTCGCGAAGGTCGTCGGCTGCAACCGGATGCAGGTTCACGGCCACAGGCATGCGCGCAGCGGACCGTTTGGACGGCAGGGGATGTCCGCCGGAATCGGGTTGGCGGTTGTACGAAATCAGCAGATCCGCGAAGGTGGCGAGGGCGTCGGCGCGGACGGGCGCAGATGGAACGGGAGTTTTGACGGCCGCCGGACGTTTGCTGAAATCGCGCAAGACCGATTCAGCGGTGTGTACCGAGATCGGCGCCGCAGTCGGAATCGGACGCGCTTCGCCGCCGAGGGCGCGTTCGAGGATCTGCGCCTCATGGAGGACCGATGCGCAGAGACGCGCGATTTGCAGATGAGAGGCGCCCAGTTTCGGACGGCCGAGGAGCAGGCGCTGACGAAAAACGGCTTCGCTGCGCACGGGCGCCAGGTCTTCGAGAAAGCAGGTGTGAAGAGTGGCGCGAAGGATATCCGCTCCCAAAGATTCGGGCGTGTACTCAAGGGCAGCAAGCGCTCCGCGCAGTTCCTTGGCAGGCGCGGACGCACGGCGGAGGATGAGGATGTCGGGGCCGAGGGCGAGGGCGATGAGCCGCAGCGTCCCCTCGGCATGGATGGCGGCGGCGGTCGCGGCGTCAGAAAATAAGCGCAGGGCGCATGCGGCAGGTGAGACGTCGACCAGCGCGGGATAGTGGACGATGGGCCAGCCGGCGCGGCCGATAGTGACCTCTTCCGGAAGATCGCCGAAGCTCCAGTCGGTGATGCTATCGCGGTGGAAGCGGGATTCGGATCCCGGTTTGCGCGGTGCGGTGGTGGCAAACTCAGCCGCCTCAGGGGCAAAGGTTTTGAGCAAGAGGTCGAAGGTGCGGCCGGTGCCGATGGGCTTGCCGCCGGGAGCGTCGGGAGCGGTCACCACGAAGCGGATGCGGAGCCAGTCGGGCAGATCGTCCTCGCGCCACGTCTCGGATGGGATGCGAACGCCGCAGATCTCGTACAGGACGCGGCTGAGGGCTTGGGCCAGCGGTTCGCGACCCGGTGGCATGCGTCCGAGACAGCGGTCTGCGGTTTCGCCGGGCGGGGCGACGAGGCGGCGGGTCTTGGAGGGAAGCGACGCGAGCATCCAGCGGATCTTTTCGGGTAGCGCGCCGGGGACGAGCCAGTCGGCGCGCCAGGCGCGGAGGCGCGGGAGGAGATCGGCGGGGACCGTGCAGGTGATGCCGTCGTCGGGTTCTCCCGGCGCGTGGCGGTAGGTGAGGGGGAGGGAATGCCCATCGAGCGTGAGGGTGTCGGGAAACCCCGTCGCGGCGCCGTCGGGCAGGGGGATGTCGGCGTCGGTCAGGCGAAAGGATTCGACCTGCTCAGAAGACGCCTGACGCAGCCAGCGGCGCAAAGCGTCGGCACCGGGAACGTCGGCGGGCAGGCGGGCGTCATAAAAGGCGTAGACCGCGTCCTCATCCAGCAGGGACTGACCGCTGCGGGTCTTGGCTTGGGCGAGGCGGATGACTGCGAGTCGGCTGAGGTTGTCGCGAATGAGCGCGGGCGGATTGGGAAACTCGCCTGCGATCAAGCCGTGGCGGATGAACATGGAGCGCGCATCGGCGGGGTTGATGCGGGCATAGTCGCGCGTGCGGTTTTCGACCAGCACGAGACCGTGGAGCGTGACCCGTTCGCGGATGCGGGCGAAGCCCTTGTCGGCGTCCCACCACGGCGAGTGGAATGAGGACTTGCAGAGACGCCCGGCGATCGGCTCGATCCAGGCCAGGTCGATGCAGGCGGCGGTGCGGGCATAGAGGCGGGCAGTCTCGACCAGCTCGCCCGCGATCACCCATTCGCGCGAGACCGGCAGGGCTGTGGGGGAGGGGCGCGTCGGTGGCGCGGCGTCGGCGGCGGGATCTGATTTCTTGCGCTTGCCCGCCTGGCGCGCGGCCTTGGCGAGGCCCGAACCGGGAAAGAGGGCGAAGCGCAGACCATGGGCGCCGCGGTAGTCGCCGGTCTCAGGGTCGCGCTTACCGATATGGCCGAGCAGCCCCGTCAGCAGGGCGCGGTGAAGCCCCGCGTCGCCGCCGGCCTCGGTGGCCGGGTCGAGTCCGAGCGGGCGTACCAGGCGTTCGAGCTGATCACGCAGGTCGCGCCACTCGCGCATCCGCGGGAACGAGAGGAAGTGGTCGCGGCAGAGACGGCGGGCGGTGGTGTTGGAGGTGAAACCGCCCTGATCGTCGTACCAGCGCCAGAGGCGGAGCAGGGCCGAAAAGTCGGAGGCGGGCGTCAGGAACTGGGCGTGCGCGGCATCGGCCTCGGCCTGCTTTTCGACCGGCCGGCGGCGAGGGTCGTCGCATTCGAGGGCCGCGACCACGATCAGCGCGTGGCGCAGCGCTTTCTCGGCGTCGGCGGCGAAAAGGATGCGGGCGAGGCGCGGTTCGAGCGGCAGGCGGGCGAGGTGAATACCGAGTGGGGTGAGCGAGGCCGGGGACCGGGGGTTGTCGGGCAGCTCGCCGGGCGGGGCGTCGTGATGGCCAATGGCGCCGAGTTCGATTAGCTCGCGCAGGCCGTCGCGGATGGCGGTGGGCGGGGGCGGGTCGAGGAAGGGGAAGGTGGCGATATCGCCCAGACGCAGGTCGAGCATGGTCAGGATCACTCCCGCGAGGGAGGATCGGACGATCTCGGGGTCGGTGTAGGGCGGACGGTTGGCCAAGTCATCGGCGCTGTAGAGACGGATGCACACGCCGGGACCGAGGCGGCCGCAGCGCCCGGCGCGCTGGCTGGCCGAGGCCTGCGAGATCGCCTCGATCTGAAGGCGTTGGACGCGGGTTCGGGCGTTCCAGCGCGGGACGCGGGCGAGCCCGGTGTCGATCACGGCGCGGATGCCGGGGAGAGTGACGGAGGTTTCGGCGACGTTGGTGGCGAGGATGATGCGGCGGACGCCGGGGATAGTCTTGAAGGCCCGCTGCTGCTCGCCTGCGGGCAGGGAGGCGAGCAGGGGGATGATGGCGGTGTCGGGGAGGTGGCGGCCGGATAGGACGTCGGCGGCCTCGCGGATGTCGCGCTCGCCGGGAAGAAAGACCAGCACGTCGCCCGGCGCATCGGCCGCCAGCTCGTCGGCGGCGTTGGCGATCATTCGAGGCAGGTCGGGGGCGTCCTCCTCGTCGGCGGGCCGGTAGCGAACCTCGACCGGGTAGAGGCGGCCGGGGATGGTGAAGACCGGGGCGGGCGCGCCGCGATCGGCAAAGAAGGCGGCGAAGCGTTCGGCATCGAGTGTGGCGGAACTGATGACCACGCGCAGGTCGGGTCGGCGTGGAATGATGCCGCGCAGGATGCCGATGAGGAAGTCAATGTTGAGTGAGCGCTCGTGCGCCTCGTCGATGATCAGCGTGTCATACGCGCGCAACAGGCGGTCGTGGCGGGTCTCGGCCAGGAGAATGCCGTCGGTCATGAACTTGATGCGCGTCTCCTGCGACAGTCGGCGCTCGAAGCGGTGCTGGACGCCGACGAAGCCGCCCGGTTCGCCGCCGAACTCCTCGGCGACGCGGGTGGCCATGGCGACGGCTGCGAGGCGGCGGGGCTGGGTGACGCCGATCAGCCCCTGGCGTCCGCGACCGGCGGCGAGGGCGATTTTGGGGAGCTGGGTGGTCTTGCCCGAACCGGTGTCGCCGCAGACGATCAGGACGCGGCTGCAGGCCAGCGCCTCGGCGATCGCCTCGCGGTGCGCGGTGATCGGCAACTCGTCGGGGAAGCGCAGCGGTGGGCAGACAAACGGAAGGTCATGGTTCACCATGCATCCGTTCGGAAGGGCGACGCTGGCAGCCCCTCCTGGTTGTACAGGTTGCATCCATCCGGATTGTCGGCCCAGGCGTAGCGAACGGCGACAGGCTCCGGGACGTCGGGCGCGCGGACCCACACCGAGGAACCTTCGATTTCCGCCACGGCCGGAATGAATTTTCCGTCGGCACCGGCGATCACAAACGTCTTCAGCTCTCCGCCACGTGCCACAAGCCCTCCGCCCGTGTGATCAAACCGGAGACGGATGCGGTCGCCCGCGATGATGTGGTCGCGATACAGCGGCCCCGATGGCACCAGAGGCTTGCCGTACGTGCGCGACAGCGCCCACTGCGCGAGGCGCGAACCGACGTCCTGCTTGTTGCGCGGATGGATATCGTGGGGTTCGCCGATATCGATGGCCACCGCCACGCCGGTGTTTGCCTCCTGCAAGGACGACATCTGTCCTTCACGCACTGTCGCCCAGGTGCTGTTCGCTTGATAGGCCATCGGCTGATGGAAGTTCGCCAACTGCACGGTCAGGAAAGTAAAATCGCCCTGACCCCACGCCCGGCGCCAGTCGCGGATCAGCGCGCGCAGCATCCAGCCGTATTCGCGGCTGATGTCGTCGTTGGACTCGCCCTGATACCAGATCGCGCCTTGGATGGCGTACGGGATCAACGGGTGGATCATGTTGTCATTGAGCATGTAGGGCGACTGAGGATTGCCCAGCCCCTCTGGCAGCGTCTGCGGCTTCACCAGCCCGAATTCGTGCTCGCTCTTCATCCGCCACACGCCAGCCAGGGGGATCGGCTCCGCGCTCATGTCCGCCGGTCCGAGGGTCATCTTCTGCTGCGGCCCGATCATCCCGCCGTCATAGATGAACGAATAGACGCGCACCGCGATGACCGCGCGTCCGTCCTTAACGAGCCGCCCCGGCACGGTGTAGCTGCGCGGGACGCACCAATGCTGGTCTTCAAGATACTGGCCCGTTGAGCCAACCTGCTCGCCGTTGAAATAGGTGATGTCCTGCTTGTCGATCGCCCCCAGGCCCAGCGCGAGATCCTTCCCCGCCCATTCAGCGGGTATCGTGACGTCACGGCGAAACCAGAACACGCCGTTGGTTGCATGGCCGGCGAGCAGCCAGGAGCCGGGCTGGATCATCGATTCCCACGCGCGGTCGTCATGCGCGGCATCGGCCCATCCGTTGGCCGCGCCGGTGTTGCCCGGGTCGCGGGGGTAGTTGAGTCCAAGCTGTCGGTCCCGCGCCTGCTGGCTGTCGGGTTCGAACGGATCGAACCGCCCCCAGTACTCGGCGCCAGCCACTGACGCCTCGTAGCGCGCCACCTCGTCGCGGGTCCGGCCATGCAGGACCAGCTCCTCGCGGCTGATCCACGTCTCGATCCGCGTACCGCCCCATGACGCATTGATCAGCCCGACGGCCACGCCCAGCTCGCGTGCCAGGCGCCGGCCAAAGAAAAACCCGACTGCCGTGAAACCGGCGACGGTTTCCGGGCTGGCGACCTGCCAAGCCGCATCAACATCCGACTGGTGGCCGAGCAACGTTCGCTGCGGCACCCGCAGCGAACGGATGTCACGGTCTGCCGCCCTCAGCGTCTGCACGTCGAAGTCGGTCTGGCTGACCGGCCATTCCATGTTGGACTGTCCGGAACACACCCACACTTCGCCCACCATCACGTCTGTGAGCCGCACATGGGCGTCGGGGTCGGGCGTGTTGACATCCAGCTCGTAGGGGCCGCCGGCGGGCATCGGAGGCAGGCGGGTCAGAAACCGGCCGTCGTCACCCGAACGCGTCTCAGCCGTGTACGAGCCGAGCGTGACGCGCACGCGCAGCCCCGGCTTGGTCCAGCCCCAGACCGGCACGGACCTATCGCGCTGCAAAACCGCGTGATCCGTAAAGAGATGAGCCAGTCGCAGCGCGTCCTTTTTTTTCTTAGCACTCATAGCGATACCAATCCTTCCACATCTGCACACGAAAACGCCTCCAGAGAGGCCACAATCTGATCGGCCATCTGCACATCCTGTGGGATGGCGAACGGCCGGGCCAGCGCCACGCATTTCATCCCGGCGGCCTTGGCCGCGCGCACGCCAGCCCGGGAGTCCTCGAATACCACGCACCGCGCGGGATCGACGCCGAGAAGACCGGCCGCCTGTCGATAGCAGGTAGGGTCTGGCTTTCCCTCTCTGTAATCTTCAGAACCGATGTAGAACCGCACGCAGTCGGCGAGGCCGATCAGGTTCAGGGCGTCGCCGATTTCCAGCCGCGGCGATCCAGAGACGATGGCCACGGGGTAGGCGGCGGCCAGCCGGCGCAGGCAGGCGACCGATCCGGGAATGGCGATGCTGCCCGCTTCGCGCAGACGCAGATAATACGGGCGCAACTCCTCAGCCATCGCCGCCAGGCCGATGCCGGCCATCGCCGGAAACCGCGTCACGATTTCGCGATGGATCGCCGACCACGCATGTCCATAGACAATGCGCACGATCATCTGCTCGTCGGCCGGCTGGCCGTGATCGGCCAGCAACCCGGTCAACGCGCACGCCCACAGCAATTCCGTGTCTACGAGCGTGCCATCCAAATCAAAAAAAACAGCTTGTCCGTTCATGTCTACCCGTCTGTAATGGATTGGATATTGCCTTCTGGCCGGCACAGGCACGCGCTTGCGGGGAACCTGGCAATCGAACAGAAAGCGATGAATGCATGGTAGATAGTATGGCAGATGAGGAAACTGATGTCGAATCCAACATTGATGGGCCCCGGTCACCCCACATACCCCCCCTAATCCTCGCCTAAGGCAGGGCAAATGCACGCAACCTGTTAAAAGAGAAACGAGAAGGCTTTCTGACTGGCTATAGATTTTCTATACTGCATGTCCATGGCTCCCCGTCTTCCGTTGATGCACAAGACGCCCTTCGTTCTGGACGCGCGACCGCTTCGTGAAGCGACGACCGTGATCTTGAGGAACTGCGCCCGGATCGTTCGGAGCAGAAGAGCTTCATCTTTCCGAGCAGCGAGCCGCTGGCGGCCCTGCAGATGGTGCAGGTCGGCTGCGTGCGGCGGACCGCGGAGCGGTACGCTACGGGCGGGCGGGGGCTGCGCGTGGCGACGGTCGACCTGGAACGCGAACGCGTAGTGGAAGACGCCCCTTAGGGTCGGGCTAGACGAACAGGGTCACATTCGACTGATCGGCCTCGGCCAGGAAGGTAGCGGCGCCACCGATTTCGACGCCGTCCAGCAGTTCCTCCTGGCGCAGACCCATGACATCCATGCTCATGGAGCAGGCCACGAGTTTCAGGCCCTGTCGGCGCGCGTTGGTCAGTAGTTGCTGCGGCGTGTCGACGTGTTTTTGCGCCATGACGTGTTTCATCATAGCCGTGCCCATGCCGCCCATGTGCAATTTCGACAGGGTGAGATGGCTCAACCCGCGCGGCAGCATCCAGCCGAACATGCGGTCGAGCAGCCCCTTGCCGGTCGTGGCCACGGCTTGTTCCTTGCGGATGGCGGAAAGTCCCCAGAAAGTGAAGAAGAGCGTGACTTCGTCGCCCATCGCCAGCGCACCGTTGGCGAGCACGAATGCGGCCATGACTCGATCCAAATCGCCCGAAAAAACGACAAATGTCTTCTTGCGTCGGCCGGTCGGCGCGGGGGCACCCGATGGAGCCGTCAGCGCAGCTGGACCGTTCTTGCGGATACGCGTCAGAATGCCGCCCGCGACGGGGCGGGTTTCCAGCAGTTCGTGGCCTTTGGCTCGGCACCAGGCTTCCATGTCCTTCGGAAAGCCGGGGTCGCTGGCGCTGATCTCGATCAGGTCGCCGACGGCCGCTGCCGTCACGGCGTCGGTCAGGCGGCCGATCGGACCCGGGCACTGAAGTCCC
Source organism: Akkermansia muciniphila (assembly GCA_945870025.1). Classification (GTDB taxonomy): domain Bacteria; phylum Verrucomicrobiota; class Kiritimatiellia; order RFP12; family JAAYNR01; genus VGWG01. The sequence continues at coordinate 53,599 of CAMBQN010000010.1, read as the reverse complement.
ATGCAGTCGAGTGTAATCGTCTGACCGGTTTCGGGCGCGTTGCAGCCGCAGGGAGTGTTCATGTTCTGGGTGCCTGGTTCTTCGTTCTTGGTTGGAGAAGTCCGCAGTCCGGGTTCCGGTGCCCGGACGACGGGGTCTGGGTAAAACAAGCGGAAGACATCCGCGCCGCCCGCCAGGTTCTTGACCTGGAATCCGTTCTGTTTCAGGATTCGGCCTGCCAGATAACTGCGCAGACCGACCTTGCAGTATGCGTAATAGGTGCGGGACTTGTCGAGCGAGCCGAGTTGTGCGCGCAACTGTCCAAGCGGCAGGTTGACCGCGCCCGGAATGTGCCAGAGGTCGAAATCGGCCGGTGTCCGCACGTCGAGCAGCGTGATGTCTTTCGGCAAGCAGGGGAAATCCTCCGCGTACCAGAGATCCGTGTCCCCGTGCAGCAGGTTGCAGGCAACAAAGCCGGCCATGTTGACGGGGTCCTTGGCCGAGCCGTAGGGCGGTGCGTAGGCGAGTTCCAAATGTTCCAGGTCCCAGACGCTGAGGTTGCCACGCATGGCCGTGGCCAGCACGTCAATGCGCTTGTCCACGCCATCCCGGCCGACAATCTGCGCACCGAGGATGCGTTTGCCGTCCGGGGAGAACAGCAACTTAATAAGCATGGGGAATGTGCCGGGATAATAGCCGGCGTGACCGGAAGGAGAGACGTAGATCTTGCGATAGGGCAGGCCCGTCTGCTTGAGCGTCTTCTCGTTCAGGCCCGTCATGGCCACGGTGAGATCGAACACTTTCAAGATGGCCGTCCCTTGCGTGCTGCGATAACGGCTGTCGCGACCGCAGATGTTGTCCGCGATGATGCGGCCCTGACGGTTGGCGGGTCCGGCCATGGGGATGTAGACGGGCAGCCCCGAGACCATGTCTGCCGATTCCACGGCATCACCACCCGCGTAGATGTCGGGATTGGAGGTGCGCATGTGGTTGTCGACCGCGATGCCGCCGCGCGGGCCGAGTGTGAGGCCGGCAGCCTGGGCGAGCTCGGTGTTGGGTTGCGAACCCAGCGCGAAGACGACAAGATCGGCCTCGATGGGTTCGCCGCGTTCCAGCTTCACGGCGATGCGACCGCCACGATCCTCGAAACCATTCACGCCGCAGTGGGTGAGCACGCGCACACCCTGGCGCGCCAGTTCGGCCTGCAGCAACTGCGCCATCTCAGGATCGAGCGGCCCCATCAACTGGGGCATCTTCTCTATCACGGTCACTTCCAGCCCGCGAAGGCGGAGATTCTCGGCCGCCTCGATGCCGATGTAACCACCCATGACCACGGCCTGTTTGGCACCCGTGGCGAGGCGCGTGACAATCCCGTCCATATCCACCATGTTGCGCAATTCAAAGATGGCTGGGTGGCTCAGCCCCGGCAGAGGCGGTCGCAACGACTTGGCACCCGGCGCCAGCACCAGCTTGTCGTACGTCTCCTCGTAGACACGATGGGTGCGCGCTTCGCGAACAGCGACCGTTTTCGCCACAGGATCAATCGTCGTGACCGCGGAAAAAACGCGCACGTCGATATTGAGGGTTGTTTTGAGCGATTCCGGTGTCTGTACCAGCAAACGGGCTCGTTCCTTGATCACGCCGCCGATATGGTACGGCAATCCGCAATTGGCGAACGAGACGTGTTCATCTTTCTCGAACACGATGATTTGGGCATGCTCGTCCAGACGACGCAACCGCGCGGCGCACGACATTCCGGCGGCCACACCGCCCACAATTACGATTTTCATAGAGGGTCTCCGCTTACCTGTTTGGCTGTAAAATCTTTTTATCCGAAGAAATTCGCTGACGCATGCAGTTGAGAATGGTGACCGCCGCCGGTGTGGCGAGCGTGAACCAGACTTCCTTGCCACGGCGTTCAGCCTGGATGACGCCTGCCAGGCGCAATTTGCACAAATGCTGCGAAAGCGCACCTTGTCCGCCGCCTAGGGCTTTCAAGAGCACGTGCGCCGGAGCGGAGCCATGCAGGTCCAGAAACTCCACGATGCGCAACCGGAAGCCGTGCCCCATGACCTTCAGCACGTCGGCCATCTGGCTCAAAAAAGTGATCGGTAATGTCTGCTTCTGCATCGAACAACTCTCCGGGCAACGGAAACCAAGGAAGAAAACAAGTTAATGATATATCATAATGTCAGGATATGTCAACAGCGTTCTCAGGCGCTCGCGTTCACAATGAGAATTGCCGTTCGTCCGGCGGGTGTGCTATCCTGTGCCCATTCCAAATGAGGAGGTAATCGAATCGCCATGCTTACAGCCGACCACCTGCGCAGCCAGTATCTCGCCTTTTTTCACGCCAAGGGGCACACGGTCATTTCCGGATCGTCGCTGATCCCGGAAAATGATCCGACCGTGCTGTTCACCACGGCGGGGATGCATCCGCTCGTCCCGTACCTGCTGGGCGAGCCCCACCCCGGCGGCCGCCGCCTGACCGATGTGCAGAAGTGCGTCCGCACCGGCGACATCGATGCCGTGGGCGATGCCTCGCATCTGACGTTCTTTGAGATGCTCGGCAACTGGTCGCTGGGGGATTATTTCAAGAAAGAGGCGATCACGTGGTCGTATGAGTTTCTCACCTCGCCCCAGTGGCTCGGATTCTCCCCCGACCAGCTCTCGGTTACCGTGTTCTGCGGCGGGGAGGGCGTGCCGAAGGACGAGGAGTCCATCGCCATCTGGAAGTCGCTCGGCATTCCATCCGAACGCATCTACGCACTCCCCAAGGAGGACAACTGGTGGGGTCCGGCGGGGCTGACCGGTCCGTGCGGCCCCGATACCGAGATGTTTATCGACACCGGTAAATCCGCCTGCTCGCAGGCGTGTCGCCCGGGCTGCCGGTGCGGCAAGTACGTCGAGATCTGGAACGATGTCTTCATGCAGTATAACAAGACGGCCGACGGCCGCTACGAGCCGCTCAAGCAGAGCAATGTCGACACCGGCATGGGCGTCGAGCGGACGATCTGCATGATGAACGGCTCCCAGACGGTCTATGAGACGGAACTCTTCGCGCCGCTCATGGCCCAGATTCGCGCGATGGCTACTGTCCGCCCCGCCGACGAGGCCGCCGCCGTGCGCGCGGAGCGGATCATCGCCGACCACATGCGCACCTCGGTCTTCATCCTCGGCGATCCCAAGGGCGGCGTCAAACCGGGCAACCTCGGTGCCAATTATGTGCTGCGCCGCCTGATCCGCCGCTCGGTGCGCTACGCCAAGCTGCTCGGCATCGCACCAGGCTACAGCCGCGCGCTGGCCGAGACCGTTATCGCCAACTACCGGCATGTCTATCCCGAACTGGAAGCCGCGCGCGAGACGATCCTCGCCGAATTGGTCGGCGAGGAGGAGCGTTTTGAAAAGACACTCGCCTCCGGACAGCGGGAGTTCGACAAGATCGCCGACGCGCTCCGGCAGCATGGGCAGACCAATCTCTCCGGCCGTACGGCCTTCAAGCTCTACGACACCTACGGCTTTCCGCTGGAGTTCACCGAGGAGCTTGCCGCCGAACAAGGCCTCGCCGTTGACCGCGCTGGTTACGAGGAGGCCTTCAAGAAGCACCAGGAGCTTTCCAAGCAGGGCGATGCCAACTTCAAGGGTGGACTGGCCGACAGCACGGTTGCCACGACGCGCCTGCACACCGCCACGCATCTCTTGCACCAGGCGCTCCAAAACGTCCTCGGGCCGCACGCCCTCCAGAAAGGGTCGAACATCACCCCCGAGCGGCTGCGTTTCGATTTTGCGCATCACGAGAAGGTCTCCCCCGGTCAACTGGCCGAGGTCGAGCGGATCGTGAATGACATCATCGCCCGCGACCTGCCGATCACCTGCGAGACCATGCCCATCGAACAAGCCAAGGCAGCGGGCGCCACGGCTCTCTTCGCCGCCAAATACGGCGAGGAGGTCAAGGTTTTCTCCGTCGGGGGCTTCTCCAAGGAGGTCTGCGGCGGGCCACACGCCGCGCGCACCGGCGAGCTAGGCGCCTTCAAGATTCAGAAGGAAGAGGCGTCATCCGCCGGCGTCCGCCGCATCAAGGCGGTGCTGACTTAGCGGATCGCGGCGAGGCGCGCGGCGAGCCGGGCGAGGCCCGGGTCGCGGGCGCCGAAGGTGACCATCGCCGTGTCCGGCGCGGCGGCGGCGCGCATCGCCGCCTCGGCATCCTCCAACGTGGCGACGATCTGAGCTGGCACGCCGCGTGGCGTGAGCCGCGTCACGAGGGTTTCGCCGGTGATCCGGCGGTCCGCCGTTCCGCCCATGTCGTAGACCGGCAGGATCAGGAGCCGGTCGCCGGGTCGGACCACGCGGACGAACATCGTCACCAGATCCTCCATCATCTTGCCCAGCGGACCGTAGCCGTGCGGACGCCAGACCGCGATGATGCGGCCGAAGCCTGCGGTGAGCGTGGTCCACGCCGCCGCCAGCTTTTCGGGATTGTGCGCGTAGTCGTCCACGACGACCGCGCCGCCGCAGAAGCCGGTGCGCTGCATGCGGCGCTCGACGCCGCGGAAGGTCGCGAGGCCGGCGGCGAGTACGGGGGCGGGGATGCCCAGAGCGCGGGCGAGCCGGACCGCGTGCCAGGCGTTCCAGATGTTGTGCATCCCGGGGAGCGGCACGGTGAAGGAGATGCCGTCCAGGACAAACCGGCCGTTCCACCCCTCGCTGCGGGCTTCGGCGGGCGAGGACGTTTCGCCGACGCCGTCAATCACGATCCCGGTGACCCGCTCGCGAAAGCGGCTGAAGAGCGCGAGTGCTTCGTCACGTCCGAAATGGTCGGCCGAGGCGTTGGTGATTACGGCATGTTCGGGGGTAAAGACCATCAGCGAACGGTCGCTCTCGTCGGCTTCGATCACCAGCCACTCGCCGGCGCCGCGGCGGACCGAGGCGATTCGGCCGCCGTCGCCCCAGCCGACCACGCCCGCGCCGTTGACAACTGCGGGATCAAGCCCCGCCTCCTGCAACAGCCAGCCGAGAATAGCCGTCACTGTGCTCTTACCGCAGGTTCCGGTCACGGCGATGAGCCTCCGGCCCGCGGCCAGCTCGGCGAGTTGGGCGGCGCGATGGACGGTGGGAATGCCGCACCGGCGCGCGGCGGCGAGATCGGCGTTGTCGTCCTCGATCGCGCTGCTGACCACCAGCCGCGCCGCGCCAGCCGTGATGCCAGACCCGTCCTGAGGATAGAGCGCGACGCCCTGACTGCGCAGGCGGTTGAGCGTGTCGGTTGCGTCGCCGCTATCGAGCAGCCGATCCGAGCCCGAGACGGTAATGCCTCTATCGATGAGGGCCTGTGCCAGCGCGCTCATCCCCACGCCGCCGATACCGGCCAGATGGAAGCATCCTATAGCCAAGAAAGCACCTAGTTGGAAGGGATCAACGGACCGGGGTCAGCATGTGTAATACTTCGCATAATCGGTGCACAGGAGGTGGAGGGGTTGTTCGTCCTCTTGGATCTGCGGGAAGCGTCCGATTGGCGCGTGGAAGCGGTTGTCGGTGCGGTCGTCATTGACGCGGCTGACCTCGCCGACGAGCACGGTGCCCTTGCCGGCCTCGCCCCAGAAGCTGTGGTAGTTGCGCTGGGGCAGGCAGACCGAGTCGCCCGGATGGAGTGTGAGGGTCTCGCCTGCGGGAATGGTTTTGCGCACGCCGTCCACGCTCACAGTGACAGCGGTGTCGTCGAGTTCGTCGTTGGCCTTGGCGTTCCAGAGGCGGATGACGAGATTGCCGCCGCCGCGGTTGATGATGTCCTCCATCTTCTGGCTGTGGAAGTGCGTGGGGGTGATCTGGCCTTCGCGCACGATCATGATCTTCTCGGCGTAGGTCTTGACCGGATCGGCCAGCGAACCATTACGGATAGTGAAGAGGAAGAGGCCGGTCTTCAAGAAATTGCCGCTGCCGAAATCGGTGATGTCCCATCCGAGCTGGTTCGTGACAATCTCGCGGCACTCCGCCCCCTTGGCGCGCCACGCCTCGGGCGTCCAAAAGGCAAACGACGGCAGGAGAAACTGCTTCTTCGCCAGAAATGCGATTCCCTCCCGCATGAAGGCATTGACTTCCGATCTCTTCATAAAAAACTCCTGATTAACGTGAAAAATGAATGGGCACAGGTTACCATTGTCGGCATGACGGGCGCAAGAAATTACGCACGAAATAAGGCCGACAATGTTCGATCACCATCGCGAATGATGAATGATCTGTAAACCGCCACTCGGTGCCCCACCCATGCATTCCAGTCAATTCGCAGTTCTCCAGAATCCACGACAGGGTTGCTGATCAACACGCAACTCTGCCCACCTGTTCCCGGTGCTGCGCGACCACGTGCCCAACGTGCGCGGCGTGTGGATGAACGCCGGCGAGTGCTCGTTCCAGCGGGCTATTGACTTTGATCCCCGCGTCTGCCATGCTTTCCCCCATGATATCGCTGATCCAGGCCGTTTCCGGCATGATTTCGGCCCGTGCGGGCCGGTGCGGGGCAAAAAGCGGTTTCTTATCAATGAGCCGCTTGCAAAGCCCTGTTTTGCAAGCGGAGTGTTCAGGTGTCAGGTTTCGGGTATTAGGATGAACCACACGATGTTGCATCTTCCTGAAACCTGAACACTGAAACCTGAAACCGGCGCTTGCAGGGGTTCTGCAAGCGCCTTCAATACTAAACCAAACTATGAAACCTTCCACAGTCCAGGCAGCCATCGGGCTTACGCTCGCGCTTCTGATGCTGGTCGGCGCCGGCTGCGTGGCGGCGCGCGTGAAGTCCGCTGCGCCGACGACGCAGCCGCGCGATCTGACGCCCGTAACTTGGCTGGAGGCGCCGGTTCATGCGCCGGTTGAGATTGTACGCGACGGCCAGCCCCGGGCCGTGGTCTATGTGGCTGATCCCCGCGGTCGGGAGAACTTTGATTCGCGCGATTATCGCTACTGCAACGCGCCCTTTCCGCCGGTGCTCCCGCGGCTGGTGCATGAACTACTGGAGGTCATCCGGCTGGCTACTGGCGCTGCAATCGAACTGGTGGACCAGCCGCCGGCGGCTGATCAGCCTGCCATAGTGATCGGCGATTGCGAGGAGACGCGCCGGGCCGGCATTGACGCATCGCAGCTTCCGGTCGAAGGGTTTGTCGTCCGGACTGCGCGGAACCGCGTCTATCTCGTGGGGAGTACGCAGGTTTTGCCAGCGGGGAGCATGGGTGCGAACAATGGCACGGTGTGGGCCGTGGCGGATTTTCTGGAGCGTTTGGTCGGCGTGCGCTGGTATTGGCCGGCAGAGTATGGCGGACGTTCCATTCCGCACACGACTGCGCTCGTCATTCCGCCGGTCCACTACCGCGACCAGCCGGTCTTTCGCGAGCGCACCTTCCACCCGGAGCAGAACCTGCTGCTGCCGCTTTCGTACGTGCCACACTCTGCCACGCCGCGGGATCTGATGACACTGCCGGTTCCTTTCGCGCCGGGCGTGCTACCGGAGGGTGAGACCTACGTGACCCTGGTGCCGCACCTGCCGCTCACGCGATATGGTTCGAGTTTACCGTACCAGCCGGTGATGCAGGGGGCGCGCGCCGCGGACGTGGCCGGCGCGGCGGCGCAGCGCAAGCCACGCCTCGATGCCATGTTTGCACTGAAGAAGGACGGCACCCGGGATTTCAATGTGTTCTGTTACAGCGCGCCGGAGGCGCTCGATTATACGCTGGAGTGTTGCGCGCAGGTCTGGGACCGCGGCGGCAATGGCAGCTCGTGGGTCACGCCATCGAGCATCAATCTCTGGTTTCCCGCTACGCCCGGGCTGGCCTGTAACTGCGCGGCGTGCAAGGAAACAGCCGCCAAATACCGGGATGATCGCGAGCTCTCCGTCAGCCTGACTGCGAAGCATGGCGAGCGCCGGGCTTTTGAAAGGGTCGAGCAACGCGTGCATGAACGGGTCTTTGGCCTGTTCGTCCAGCGCGTCTGCGAAGCGGTGAAGAAACGCTGGCCAGACAAGAAGGTGCTCTGTCACCCCTGGGGTACGGATTGCCCTGAGGGTGTGGAGTTCCCCGATAACCTGGTGGTGCACAATCTTGACGTCGGCTTCATGATGGGGCTGCTGCACCAGCCGGTGGTGCGTCAGCAGCAGGAGGAGCGCCTGCGCGCGTGGCGTCGGAGCGTGAAAGCAGCGCCTGCTGCAACAACGGCTGTGGCGGATGCGCTGGCCGGTGCAGACGCAGGCCGCATCGTCGGCGCGCGGTTCGGCTTCTATGGCCCCAGCGACTGGACGCTGGGGCCGGTTCAGTATCCGCACGTCGTCCAGGAGTTCTATCGGACGCATCAGGACTTGATTATCGGCAGCATGGTTCCCACGTATTCGCTCCCGTGTTGGACTACGGCGGCGCCCACGTGGTATGTCTGGATGCGCGTACTGTGGAACCCGGCACTGGACGTGGATGCGACGCTCGACGAGATGTGCCGTCGGCTCTTCGGCGCCGGTGCGGCCAGCGCCCGCGCGCTGCTGCGGCTGGAGTGTGAGCGTTGGGAGGGGGCGAACTGGGCGCGTCCCCTGCAGCAGGAGGCGATGCGCAGCGTGGGGGAAGGGTCCTTGCGTTTTCCGGACGACGAGTATTTCCGCCAATCCTGGCCCCCGGATGTGGTGTCCCGTATGAAGTCCCTGCGCGACCAGGCGCTGGACGAGATGGCTGGAGATCCGCATGCCCGGCAGGCATTCCTCTACTGGACTTGGACGTTCGACGAATTTCTCGGCGCTGCGGATGCGATATACGGGAGTGCCGCGCCCTTCACTGTGCATACTGATACGCCGGTGGAGACCGTGTCCGTGGTCCGGAGCAACACGGCTGTAGCGCTCGCCAAGAGCTCTGCCCAACGCCCCGCATACCTTACGTTAGTCACAAAGACCAACGCGATGGATGGCGCTGAGATGGTGCTGATCCCGGCCGGGGAGTTCCGCATGGGCACAAGCGAGGCGGAGTGCGCGGCGTGGCTGGAGGCGCACCCGGACACGCGCAAGCGCGACCTGATCACGTTTACGGCCTGCGAGGAGAGCACATCCTTGGGCGAATTCCTGCGCGGCACCAACGATGCGCAGCGCGCGGCGTGGATGCAGGAAACGGGCGTGCGCCGGGACAATCCGGCCCTCTTCCAAGACGAGTTGCCGCAGCGCAAGATTCACTTGGAAGCCTACTATATGTACAAGACCGAGGTGACTGTGGCGCAGTACCGGAAGTTCTGTCAGGCCACGGGCCGGGCTTTGCCGCCGGAACCGCGCACATTGTTTTCCGGGGCACGCGTTTCCGGGAAGGGGGCGGATGCCCTTCCGGTCGTGAACGTCACCTGGAAGGATGCCAAGGCTTACGCCGATTGGGCAGGCGCGGCATTACCTACGGAGGCCGAGTGGGAAAAAGCGGCAAGGGGAGGGGATCAGCGGGTTTTTCCGTGGGGCGACGACTGGCCGCCGCCTGCGGGCGCCGGGAATTTGGCGGACGCGACCTTTGGCGCGATCCGCCTGCGATCCAAGTACTTTCTGGATGGTTACAAGGATGGATTTGCTGGCACAGCCCCGGTGGGTTCCTTTGCGCCCAATCCCTACGGCCTTTGCGACATGGCCGGGAATGTTGCAGAGTGGTGCGCGGACTGGTATGCCGCAGACTACTATCGTAACGCCCCTACACGCAATCCGACCGGGCCGTCAACCGGCGTGTGGCGCGTGGTGCGTGGCGGCTCCTGGTACGATGGGATGCCAGATGTGTTCCGCGCGGCCAGACGGGGCGACTACGATTATCTTCCTGTGGGCACCGCCAGTTTCGTGGTCGGATTCCGCTGCGTCGTGCGAACGCCGTGAGTGACGCCCTCATGCTCGCTGAGCCAGGGCGAATCCCCGTTTCACTGACCTGCGATCGCCCGCCGCTACCGCACCGGTCGGCGCGTGAGCGGGTGAGCGGGATCTACGAGACCGCTCACACCGTCTGCGCGGTCCGATACGTCCCGCGCCACCGCTGCCGCGTCGGCCGGGGCGCTAGCCCACGTCACAGGGCTGTCCACAGGATCGCCCGCTTGACAGGTCAGTGAAACGGGGATGCGCCACAGGGGGAGTTCAGTGCGAGTTTTCGTTTGACATACGAATAGAAATCGGCGATTGTATGCGCGTGCTGAAGGGTTTTTCGGCGTTTTCTCAAGGAAAGACGAATTATGATGACTAAATGTGTATGGACGGTTGCGGCCTGTGCTGTTGTTGTTTCGACGGTTACCAGTTGCAAGGAAGAGAAGAGCGCTGGCGGCAAAGGGCCAAACTCGGCACCGATCACAGCGAAGGCGTCTGACGTGGCCAGCCTTGGCGATTACGATGTCGGAGCAGCCAAAAAGCCTGCCACGCCCGCAGTAGATCCTGCAAAAGTAGTCGCGCGTGTCGGCACGTTCGAGATCAAGCAGTCCGACGTGACCCAGATGATCGACCGTCAGATCGCCCAGTACGGTGATCGGGTTCCCCCACAATTTCAGGCGCAGATGCGCGCCGAAATGCAAACGCGCGCCATTGAAGGGCTTATCGCGCAGCGCTTGGTACGGGATGAGATCGCCCGCCAGAAGATCACAATAAGCGACGCCGATATGAACAAGCGGATCGATGAGATTTCGAAAATGCTCGAATCTCAGGGGAAGACGCTTGACGCCGAACTGAAAATGCGCGGCATGGAAATGAGCGCGCTGAAAGAGGACCTCAAAGAGGGCTTGCAGGTTGAGAAGATTCTGGATGCCGAGATGAGCGGAAAGCAGCCTGAAATCAAGGAGGCCGATGCTCTGGCGTTCTACAACGAGAAGAAGACTCAGTATTTCTCAACCGAAGGAAAGGTTCAGGCGAGCCACATCTTGATTACGCCGGAACCCAAAGACGACGCCGGCTGGGCGGCGGCCAAGAAAAAGATCGACGGCCTCACCAAGGAATTGGCTGACGGCGGCGACTTTGCCGCATTGGCAAAGGCCAACTCATCGTGCCCGAGCAAGGAAAAGGGCGGCGATCTCGGTTCGTTCAGCCGCGGGCAGATGGTTCCGGAATTTGACGCGGCTGCCTTTACGCAGGAACTGAATGTGGTTGGCGCCCCCGTCAAAACCGAGTTCGGCTACCATATCATCAAGGTAACCGCCAAGACGCCCGCGAGCGATGTCCCCTTCGCAGAGGTGAAGGAAAAAATTCTCGAGTCGCTCAAGAACACGGCCAAGGCGAAAGTCTACGAAACCTTCGTCGATGGGTTGAAGGCGAAAGCCAAGATCGTGCTGATCGATTAGCAGGCGCCATGCGCGCCGGGGCCACACGGGCTCCGGCGCGCCAGACTGTGGTTCACAGCCCCGTCTGCCCGACGTTGTCCCACTGCCAGATGCGTGACACATCGGCCAGTCTTCCCGATCTGTCAAATGTGACGCCTTCATCGAGCAGTAGTTGTCGTTTGCACGCAATTGCAGATCCCGTCGCCGCGTGGTTGAATCCACCCGCAGTAAGCGTGCCGGCGATCACGCGGTGACACGGCACATCCGGAGCGAACGGATTGGCTCCGAGCGCCTGCCCGACCGCCCGAGACGAACGGCATCCAATTCGGGACGCCAGTCGTCCGTACGTTGTGACCCGTCCTGGAGGCACTTCCAACAGCACCTCATACACCCGCCTCTGAAAAGGCGTCACCCGGCTCCAGTCGAATGGCATGGATGGTCCTCATTCCTCACGGTCCGCATCGGCCCGCCACAATCCCGCCAGCTCATCAATATAGTCGTCGAGATATTCTGGAGCGACGGCGGCTAGATGGGGCATCCGGTATAGGTTGGGTGTCTGCAGCAGCGGCGAATCAGGGGGCAGCGGCTCGCGGCTGAAAACATCCAGGCAGGCGCCGCGCAGGCGCCCGTCGCGCAGCGCCTGTGTTAGGGCGTTCTCATCGACCGTATTGCCGCGTCCGACATTGTAGAGGACCGCCCGTGGCGGCATCAGCGCCAGTCTTCCAGCGTCCATGAGTCGGTCGGTCTGTGCGCTGCGCGGCAGCACGAGGATCACATGGTCGGCATCCGCCAGTGCGGCATCCAGTTGTGAAGCGGGAAGGATTCGATCCTCAGGTCCCATCCATGAGGGTCTGATGTCGGCCTCCGGATTGCGCCGAATGCCCGTCACACGCACGCCAAACGGTTTGAGCAGGCGTCCCACCCATTCACCGATCCGCCCGAAACCGACGATCACCGCATGCGTCCCGCGCACCCTCCGCAGGCGCGGCGCGAGGGCCTCGCGCGGCCAGACTTCCCCGGTCGTCTGCAACCTGACGCCTTCCAACAGCCCGCGGCTTTCGCCCAGCACCATCCCCGCCACGGTCTCCGCCATGAGGGGTCCCTGAAACGTGCCGTAAGTCATCCGTATCCCCGGCCGGAGCGTCAACTGGAAATAATCCCGCCCCGCCGCCGGCGTGGCCAGCCACTGAAGCCGGGGCGCGGCATCGATCCAGGCCTGCCGAAAACGCCAGCCGATCCCCATCTCGGCGTCGGCCAGCCCCTGCGCGAACGCATCCTCGGAGTCATACACCGTCACCGTCGCGCCCGGAAGCGCCCGTCGCAGCCGATCCGCCTGCACGGGCGTCAGCGCGAACGCAGGAACGGCCGCATGCAGCCAAACCGCAACCCGCCCAGGCATTGTCTGCGCTCCAGCTCCCGGATTCATGCGCACTCCTTTTACCAGAACCGCCACCACCCGCCCTTATTCTTGGATTTCTCGCGCCGATCAATGGCATCGTCCATCGCCATCTTTTGAAAGGGCAGCATCCGCCTGCTGGCGGATGTGACTGGATCGAGCAGTTTTTCCTGACCGAGGAACATCACCGTCGTTTCTTCGGACTTAATCTGCGTCTTGACAAACACGTCGGGCGTGGCGCGATGGATAATCGACAGCATCCCGTCTGGTGCGATATCTACTGTGGGCGCGGTGGTCCGCAGCACGGGTCCGAGGCTATAGGTGCGCCAGATGCGGGCTTCCGGCTCATCTTTAACCTCCAAAAACAGTTCCTCCATCTGGCTGCGCACCCAGTAGACGAGCCGCATCTTACGCTGGCGCGGCGGCTGGCCCGGGAACACCTGGGCCACCGTGGCCAGTTCAAGACCGGGGACTACGTCAAACGACCTCGGAGACGATTCATAGCGCGTCCCGGCATGAACGGTCACCAGCCGCATGAGATACCGTCCCGGATCGCGCACGGGGAAATAACGGGTGATTTCGATGCGCCCTTCCCAGACTGCGGTCGCCGCGAGGGTCACCTCGGCGATCACGGATTGCGGATCAAACGGCTCGATCGAAACCTGATCTTCTCCCCGCGTGATGCGCAGCGTCAGTTGCGACCCTTCCAAACCTTTTTTCACCTCAAACGCCCGGGTCGTCCGGTTGTGTATGCGAACATCGGCCACAATCGGCTCGCCCACCAGGTAAACCGTGTTGGGCGTATGCAACAAAAGACCCATCTCCTGCGCACTGCACCACAGCGCAGCCACAGAGACCCAGGCTCCGAATCCAACCATTATTTTTTTTGTCATCTTACTCCCCTTCTCGGAATCTCTTCGGCTAAACCTCTGCCACCAACCCATCGTAACTGACATCGACACCGGATGGCAACTCCGACTGGAGCGTGGCGTGTTCCAGATCATGGCACAGATGGATCAGATAGGCCTGCGGCGCGCCGATCCGCCGCAGACAGTCGAGCGATTCGTCCACCGTGAAATGCGTGTCGTGGGGCACATAGCGGAGCGCGTCCAGAACCATCAGGTCAACGCCTCGCAGTGCCTCGACAGACGCTTCGGGCATGTGGTGACAATCAGGAACAATGCCCACCGCGCGCCCCCCCCAGTCAAACCGGAAGCCACACACCTGCCCGTCGCCGTGCGCGACAGGAATCGGCTGCACCCGCACATCGCCAACCACAAACGGCGCCGCGATTTCGCAAAACTCGGCCAGCGGCCGATAAATCCCCGGCTTGCGCACTGTCCCCACGTAGTTGAAGATCCGGCGAATTTCAGCCAGCGTCTCTTTTTGTGCATACACGGGGATTGCCTGCCCCTGCATAGTATTGAAGCGGCGGATGTCGTCAAACCCGAAGACATGATCGGCATGCGCATGGGTAAACACAACCGCATCAATTCGAGGCACCTGAAACGTCAGCGCCTGTTCCCGAAAATCGGGAGGCGTGTCCACCAGTATCCGCGTCTCGCCGGCCGACACATAGACGCTCGTGCGCCGCCGCCGGTTGCGGAGGTCGGCGGAATGGCAGACCGGACAGCGGCAGCCGATCATCGGAATGCCGACTGACGTGCCGGTTCCCAGAAACTGAATGTGAAAGTCACTGCCGGACATGGTGTATCCAATCGTTTCAGTCAAGGATGGATAGCATAAGCCTTTCCCTGGGGAAAACAAAGTGTTTGTTTTTGGCGCAATGGGCCTCTTATTGGGGGTTCCTCTTCTCATGCCCAACGATAGGGGTCAGCGTTTTCTGGAAGGGATCGTCCGTCCAGAAATACGTTGCACCCGCTGGTTCTCCCCATAGTGTGCTCTCTCCTCGCGCAAGACATCCACGCAGAAGGAGTTCAGGCTCTCACCATATCGTAGCGCATCGACAGCAAGAGCCTTATGCAAATCCTTGCCAACTCTGATAACGAATTTTCCAGAGAATTCCCTGCCCGCAGTGGCTGCGGGAAGGGACGCGCCATCCTCTTGATAGATTGTGATCCACTCCTCCACGGCCTGACAGAGTTCTTTATAGACCTTGGCCTCGTTGTCGCCGTGAACACCGCCAAGCATAAGTCCAGGGCATGTGCCAATGTAGCACTGATCCTCTTCCGACCATTCCACAATCTTGAGGTAGTGATCACTTGTCTTCATTCTGTCACCTCGCGAACTACTTTCTCTACATCTCGTTCTTGATACCCCTTCGCGTCATGCGAAGGGTTCCCGCTGAGAGTGATCTTTGAGCCGCAGGCGTGCGAGAAGTTCCTGTGACTGCCTTTGCCACCACGGTCCACAAATCCCGCCTTCTTGAGGGTGCGGATCAGCTCTCTGATTATCTTTAGCATGTCCGTCATAGTACTATACTAGTACTCTGTGAGTCAACGAACAGTCTTCGTTGACAGCAATTCTAATTATGGCACATCCGTACAGTCGAAATCGAAATCGAAATCGCTATCGCTATCGGGGTCGAATTCCTCGCTTTCTCGTCTATTTCGGTCCCGATCCCGATTTGGATCCCGATAGCGGCTGCCATAATTAGAATTGCTGCTTCGTTGACAAGGGCCATTCAAAGGACTATAGTCCCTCTCATTCATTTGCGTGCGTTCCCTATGAATACTCCCGCCATCTTGATTATCGCCATCGGCCTGATCGCCGGCGTGGCACGAACACAGACTCAGCCCACGGCCGCCAGCCCGGCGTCCTCTGGAACCAACGTCTATTTCGCCTCCTACGGCATGGTCACCGTGGACTCCGATGAGACGGCTGCGGCGCTGCAGGAGATGGTCGGAGATCGCGCCAAGCTCACCTATTACAAGCCGAATAACAAGCTTCTGGTCTACGGCTCTCCGGAGGCGCATCGGATCCTGCGGGACGCATTGCGCGACCTGAACGCACCCCGCCGCAACGTGCGCATTGAAGTCTCCTTTGACGAGCAACGCAACACCTCCGAATCGGAGGCGTCGGTCCGCGGTTCAGGTAGCGTGATGGTCACCCACGCAGGGGTCAGCGGCACGGCTCACATCACGCCGCGGGCCGAGTCGCGCACGACCGCCACCACCGCGCAGACCCGCCAGCGGCTTCTGGTGCAAAGCGGCTCCGAGGCCTCGCTACGGGTCGGCGAGACTGTTCCTTTCGTCGACGAGCTGATCGTTCTGGGCCGCCATTACGGCTACATCGCCCGCGAGGTGACCCTCCGCAACGTGGGGGCTTCGCTGGATGTGCGCGCCCGCATCATCGGTGACGGTCCCGGAGTCCAGCTCACGCTGACGCCCGAGCTTTCGGGCGTATCCAGCGGCCGGTCGCAGCGGATTCGCTACACGCAACTGGCGACCACGCTGACCGCCAATGACGGCGCAACCGTCACGCTCGCCACATTCGGAGAGAACGCCGACTTCTACCGGATTTTCTTGGCGGGGCTGGCCCGCACACGCGACGCCTCGTCCATGCAAATCACGCTCCGCGTCACGATTGAAGCGCCATCCGGCGCCCCAGAGCCCGCGCCCGCGAGATAGCGATGGCGGAGGAGAAATGTACAAAAGCTTTCAGTTTTCAGTTTTCAGCTTTTCAGTATTGGAGACCCCCATGCCCAACTACGACTACGAAGCGTCAGACCCCGCCCGTTCCTGTCCGACCTGCCTCACGGGATTCGAGCGTTATCAGTCCCTCGATGCGCCACGGCTGACCGCCTGCCCCGACTGCGGCGCGCCGATCCGCAAGCGCCTTTCCCTACCCGCCATCGGCCGTTCTCAAGCCTCGCTGGACCAGCGCGCCAAGAATGCCGGCTTCAGCAAACTGAAGAAAATCAGCGCGGGTGAATACGAAAAACAATACTGACCCGCACCAAAGGCCTGCCATGGGAAAACCATTTGTCCATCTCCACGTCCACACCACCTTCTCGTTCCTCGATGGCGCTTGCCACGTCAAGCCTCTGGTGAAGCGCGCCCGTGAATTGGGCATGCCCGCCGTGGCCATGACCGACCATGGCGTCATGTACGGCATGGTCGATTTTTACAAGGCCTGCCAGGACGAGGGTATCAAACCGATCATCGGCTGCGAAATTTACATCAACGCCAGCAAGCCGCGAACCGACCGCGACCCGCACACGCCCTATTACCATCTCGTTTTGCTGGCCGAGACCGATGAAGGCTATCGGAACCTCTCGCGCATCAACACCATCGCCCAGCTCGAAGGTTTTTATTACAAGCCTCGCATCGACAAGGAGACCCTCCGCACATACGCCAAGGGGCTGATCGGACTCTCCGCCTGCCTCCACGGCGAGATCAACATGCCACTGGCCGAGCAGCAGCTCGACGTGGCCGAGGCCGTCGCCCGCGAATACGCCGACATCTTCGGCCCCGGCAATTTCTTTCTGGAGATGCAGGACCATGGCATCCCCGAACAAAAGATCGTGAATGCGGGCGTCCGGGAATTGCGCCGCCGCACGGGCCTTCCCTCCGTGATCACCAACGACGTCCACTACCTCTACGAGAGCCACGCCGAGGCCCACGAGGTGATGCTCTGCATCCAGACCTCCACGATCATGAGCGACCCCAAGCGGATGCGCTATGCGACCAACCAGTTTTATTTCAAGACGCGCGAGGAGCTTGAGCGGCTGTTTCCAAACGACGCCGACGCCTTGGATGCCACTGTCACTATCGCCGAACGCTGTCAGGCCACGATCCCCCTCGGCAATCTGGCGAGCCATTTTCCGGCCTATGACATCCCCGCCGGCTTTGCCACACTCAAGGACTACCTCGCACACCTCGGTCGTGAGGGCATGTGCCGCCTTTACGGCATCGTCGATTTTGCCCGCCCCCGGGACGAACGCGAGCGGATGCTGATCGACCGATTTAACTACGAGGTCGACGTCATCGAAAAAACGAACTTCATTAGTTATTTTCTCGTGGTCGCCGACTTCGTCCAGTGGTCCCGCCTCAACGGCGTTCCCGTCGGCCCGGGCCGCGGCTCGGGTGCCGGTTCCATTCTCTCCTATGCACTCGGTATTACGCAGATCGACCCCATCCGCTTTGATCTCATTTTCGAGCGCTTTCTGAATCCCGAGCGCGTATCTCCGCCCGATTTCGATATCGACTTCTGCCAGTCCCGCCGCGAACGGGTTATCGAATATGTCCGGGAGAAGTACGGCAAGGATCGCGTGGCGCAGATCGTTACCTTCGGACAGCTCGGCGCCAAGACCGTCATCCGCGACATCGCGCGCGTCCTCGAAATTCCGCTCGACAAGGCGAACACGTTCTCCAAGATGATTCCCGAAGACCCGAAGATGACCCTCTCCAAGGCGAAGACCGACAATCCCCAGTTTGACGCCCTCTGCGCCACCGACCCCGACCTGCGCCGGATCATGAAATACGCCGAGGTGCTGGAAGGGCTGTACCGCGGGGCCGGTGTCCATGCCGCTGGCGTGGTGATCGGCGACAAGCCGCTGATCGACATCATTCCCCTCGCCCGCGACAAGGAAGGCGCGCCCGTCACCCAGTACGCCAAGGAACCCATTGAGGCTTGCGGTCTGCTGAAGATGGACTTTCTCGGACTCAAGACCCTCACCGTCCTAAAAGAGTGCCTTGATCTCATCCGTGAACTTCACGGCATCTCCATTGATCTGATCCAACTGCCGCTGGACGACGCCCAGACCTTCGAGCTGTTCCGACGGGCCGACACGGTGGGCGTCTTTCAGCTTGAATCGGGCGGCATGCGCCGCATTCTGGTCGATCTGCAGCCGGTCTGCATTGAAGAGATCATCGCTATTCTCGCGCTTTACCGACCCGGCCCGATGGCCATGATTCCGACGTTCATCAAGCGCAAACGGGGCGAAGAGCCGATCGTCTACGACCACCCGCTGCTCGAACCGATTCTGAAGGAGACCTACGGGGTCATGGTCTATCAGGAGCAGGTGCAGCGCGCCGCCCATGTCCTCGCCGGTTTTTCGCTCGGCCAAGCCGACGTGCTCCGCCGCATCATGACCAAGAAGAAGCCGGAGGCGATGATCAAAGAACGGGCGCGGTTCATCGATGGCTGCGCCACCGTTGACGGCATCCCCGAGGAGCAGGCGGGGCAGATCTTCGACAACATCGAGAAATTCGCCGGCTACGGCTTCAACAAGGCCCATGCCGCCGCCTACGGCATCATCACTTATCAGACCGGCTATTTGAAGGCGCACTACCCGGCCGAATACATGTGCGCCCAAATTTCATCCGAGATCGGCAACTTTGACAAGCTCCCCGGCTTCGTTGGCGCGGCCGAAGCCATGGGCATGACGATTCTCACCCCCTGCATCAACCGCTCCGCATCGCGATTCATGCCCGAAAAGCTCGCCGACGGCAAGGACGGCATCCGCTACGGTCTGGGCGGAATCAAGAGCGTCGGCGAGATGGCCTCCGATGCGGTGATCACCGAGCGCAAGCGCGGTGGCCCTTTTAAGTCACTGGTCGACTTTTGCACCCGTGTGAGCGCCGCCGCCGTCAACAAGCGGGTGCTGGAGGCGCTGATCCGCACCGGCGCCATGGACTGTCTGGGAATGCACCGCGGCCGCCTGCTCGCCGGGATCGACACCGCGCTGGCCCGGTCCGTCGACAAGATCCGCGAGCGTGCAAGCGGACAAGGCAACCTCTTTGCCGCTCTGGGCGACGCCGCGACGGGGCAGGACGTGGCGCTCGGCGACGACCTCCCCGATGCGCCGCCGCTCGCCGTCAAGACCATGCTGGCCGCCGAGCGCGAACTGCTCGGCATCTACATCTCCGGTCATCCGCTCGACCGTTTCCGTCCCCTGATGCGCGATTTTCAAACTCTTGCGCTGGGCAGCTTGGAAGGTGTCCCCGAGGGCAAGGAAGCTCGCGTCGCCGGTCTTGCCGCCTCGGTGCAGAAGCGTATTTCGCAAAAGACCAAGGAGCCGTGGGCGATCATCCAGCTTCAGGACGGCGAGACCTTGATCGAGGCGCTGGCCTTTTCCGAAACATTTCGTGACTACGAGGCCGCCTGCCAGCCAGATCAGCCGCTGTTGATCTGCGGCGAGATCAAGAAGCGCGACAACCAGAGTCAGATCATCGCCCGCGAAATCTACCTGCTGGGCGACGCGCCGGGTGTATTTGCCGAAAAGGTGCTAGCTCTGATCCACGTGAACGCCGAAACCGATCAGACGCTCGGACGCTTCCAGGCTCTCGTGCGCGCCCATCCGGGCAAGACACCGCTGCTGATGTGCCTGCGCTACCCGGCGGGCCACAAGGTGGTGGTCGGGGCCGGCCACACGGTCGGCGTCGCCCCGACCGCCGAGTTTGTCGCCGAGGCCGAGAAATTACTCGGCCGCAATACCGTCCGCTTCAGCACGCGTCCCGATATTTTCAAAAAACCGCCCCGACGTCGCTACAGCCGGCCGGGCGGGTCATCCTAAACTCCGAGAGCAGTCTCGGCAA
Organism: Akkermansia muciniphila; assembly: GCA_945870025.1. Taxonomy (GTDB): domain Bacteria; phylum Verrucomicrobiota; class Kiritimatiellia; order RFP12; family JAAYNR01; genus VGWG01. The sequence continues at coordinate 33,451 of CAMBQN010000010.1, read as the reverse complement.
AGTCTTGCGACGAAGCGTAGACGACAACGCGTGGGCCGAAGAAAGCGACGAAGGGTGGCGTGGCATGGATAGAAAGTAACGGGGACAGGGACAGTAACGGGGACAGGGACAGTAACGGGGACAGAGAAACAGGGACGCGCATCCGTTCAAGTAGCGCGGGACGTATCGGACCGCGCAGACGACGGGGGACGGTCCGATACGTCCCGTCCTACCCTACTCGCGCCTGGACTAAACCGGCAACACGGGGACAATTGGGAACAGGCAATCGGCTGACTCGTCAACCGTAATCGTCGCCCGTCATAGTCAACTGATTCTGTCTCCGTTCGGTGGACGATAGCGGGCGACGAGAGCGGATAACGATTTCGTTCGTGGACGGGCGGGAAGCGAGCGATAGCCCGGTTGGTGTCTGCTCCCTTTCGGCAGCACTACCGCGATTCAATCCGCTTCACCGCCGCTTCGGCGGCCATTTTGACCGCGCGGTTGGGATCGGTTAGGCCGGCCCGGATCAGGGGGAGGTCTGAGGGGGCGCCGATCTGACCCAGCGTGGCGATGGCGCAGCGGCGAAGGCTGTCGGTCGTGTTCGTGGCGTAGGTGCGGACTTGCGGAAGCAGGCGGACATCATTGCGCTTGCCGATCATCGCCAGGCCCTATTTCTCTGTCCCCTTCACTTTTCGCCGAAAAGGTTCTGGCCCTGATCCACGTGAACGCCGAGACCGGGCAGACGCTCGGGCGCTTCCAGGCTCTCGTGCGCGCCCATCCGGGCAAGACACCGCTGCTAATGTGCCTGCGCTACCCGGCGGGCCACAAGGTGGTGGTCGGGGCCGGCCGCATGGTCGGCGTCGCGCCGACCGCCGAGTTTGTCGCCGAGGCCGAAAAATTGCTCGGCCGCAACTCCGTCCGATTCAGCGTCCGTCCCGACGTCTTCAAAAACCCGCACCGGCGGCGCTACAGCCGGCCGGGCGGGCCATCCTAAACCCGCGCTTGGCAGGGTGCGTTTTTTGTTGGTGTGGGTCTGTTAATCCTGTCTACAAAACCGGAATCGCCAGCCGATAGCACCCGGCGTTTGCATCGTAACGCAATGCATCGCGATGCTCATGGAGCCATTTGACCCGGAAGGACCCTTCGACCCGTCTTATCCCTGGATCCCACCAATTGCCACCCGGATCCGACACGCCCATCGGCAGATCCGGCAGCACCTCGCGCGCAATCCACCCGGCCCACAGTACGCCTGTGTCCGCCTGCGCAACGACCACCTCCAGGTTGGCGGCCAACCACTCCTGCGGCGGCCTTGATTTGTTGGCCTCCCACCACGCCAGACGATCAGCATCGCTGTCGAAAACGCGCCCCGCCCATCGATCGATGCCAAGCCGGACTTCGCCCTGCGAGCTCAGCCACCAGCCCTGCGGATCATCGCTTCGGAATCCGGCGCGTGCCTCCGCCCCGCCGCTGATTTTGTCGGCCTTGGCGCTGATCTCTGGCAGCACAGCGAACAGATAGGACACCACCTCCGGACCGCCGACCTTCCTTAACGGCGCATAACCAGCCCAGTTGTTCCAGCCCTGCTCCTTCTGAATCCGCAACAACGTTGCGGCGTAGGGGCGGGCGCGGGGCCCGTAGTTCGAGATCATGGCCAACCACTCGTGGATCGATTCCGGAACTGGCTTGCCTGCGAACTCATAACGGCCCTTCTTCCACCCCCGCTTCATCTTCCCGACAATATCCGCCAGACGTGCCAAGGTGGCATCGGGGGTCGTGTCATGATCCGCAGCCGACTGCAGGAACGCCGCGGCACCATACACCTGCTCCAGGTCCTCGCTGGTCAACATTTCCCGCGCCCGTTGTGTGGCAATCCCGACCCAGTTGGTGGGGTCCCTTCCCTCCCCTTCCATCCATTGTTTGTATAACCGGGCCGGCGTCGCGTAATCCGGGAAGGACGCAGCACGGATCGCAGTGGGATGCTCAACGCTGTTGGCGCAGTTGCCGTTGAGGGACCGAAAGCAGACATGCGTGAGTCTTTCCAATGCGTCGAGAGCAGCACCTTGTTCCCATCGTGTGGCTTTGCCCTCCCATCCCTCCAGGATGCGCAGCGTGATCGACGCGCCCCTGGTGTCACCAATCCGCGCCAGCAAATCCAAGGCATTGCCGGTGAAGGAGAGCGCGCCATTGCCGGCGAAGGAGGGCGCGGGTCCGCGGACCGGAGCTTGACGATCCTGAGGAACTTCCCGCTCAAGAAAGTCAATCAGCGCTGGAACAACCGCAGACCCTCGCCGCAGAATCTCCGCCTGAATCGCTTCCATCCCGAAATCAATAATCTTCGGAGCGCTGCTGACGAAAGGTCCATCGGTTGGCTCCCTCCCGGTCCCGGCCAGCGCAAGTCCTGCGGTTTCGTACGTCTGGATGAGTTCCGCGTCGGTAAGGGGTGCGAGCGACAGAGTATTTGTGTCCGCTCCCACACCGGCACAGGCAACCATCACCCCGATTGCGACGATCAGCCCGTTTATCTTCCAACCGTTGCAAGTGGCCATGCATCCACCTCTCTCTCATGATTAGTCAGCGAACAAGTGATAGAGCCGTTTCCGGCTATCTCCGCGTTGGTGCGCAGAAACCGCACGCAGAAACCGAAGAAACCGGGAAGAAACCGGGGACACGAGAAACCGGGGACAGGCAAACAGAAGGAAGAAACCGGGAAGAAACCGGGGACAGGCAAATAATAGCAAATATTTTTCTAAACGGTGTGGAAATCGTCCCTTCTCGATCCTTTAAGGGGATGGAGGGCTCGTCAGGTGCGAGTCAAACCATTCAGCCAAGGAGGATGAAATGCGACAGGCGCGACTGAACCCCGATTATCAGGATACGTGGCACCATTGCTACAACCGGACTGTGGGAACACGGTCGGACCGGCCATTCGGCGACGCCGAGAAGGAAATGTTTGTACGAATGCTCAATCGGCTGGCGGCGTTTTATTCGGTCCGGGTTGTCTCTTACACGTTCATGTCCAATCACTATATCAGCCATCAGACCCGTACCAAACGGTCAACAGTCGCCTGATCACGCCTGAAACAAACACTTCTACGCAATCGTCCTCAAGAAGCCGCGTATATCATCCATACCCACACACCCACACACCCACACACTCTCCTTACGCTTTCCCTCCCATTACGATTTCGGACGATTTCGGACTCGACCCGCTGGGGGTATTTGTCCATAATATCTTTTCTCGGCGTGAGACCAGCCGTGAAACGGCCAGATCGGCACATTTCCTGCTGTCTCAAAAACATGGCTTTTTTGGTAAATATGCTTAGAGGCAAATATTTTTGTAGCGGAGCTGGCGTGATGCGTGCATCCCGCTTGGCGTTGCTGCTCGTGTGCGGGGTCGTCGTGCAGGGAGTGGCACGGGACCGCGTGATACCGATGCTGTTGGATCGGCCCGATGGAAACAAGCCGCAGCACAACGTGTTGTCTTGCCGGATGCAACTTCCCAAGGTTCCCGCGCAAGCAGTCTGGGTGGCGAAAAGCCCATCCGACTGGTTGGATGCCGATCGGCTGCGCTTTAGTGTCGTCTGGCCGGAAGGCGGTCCGACGAACGTTCAGGCGCTGGTCTGGCTGATCGACCGAGACGACCGCTGGTATCAGTTCCTTGTCGACACCAACATCGCGCCTGGGACCGGTTCCTATGAAATTCCGCTGACTCCGGGTGAACCGGGTTGGCAAGGCGTGGGCCATGCCGCGCCGTGGCATTTCCGCACACGGCTCAATCCCAAGCAGGCGGGTGTCCGATTTTTCGGAAACGAGGCCTTCACGGGAAGCTGCGTTCTCGTGTCGGCAGATCTGGTTTCTTCTGAAACCACTCCCGGAGCGCCCGTAATCACCAATCTGCGGCCGAACGCGCGCGCCGTGCCCCGCCGCGGCCTTTTTGAGTTGCGGTTCGACCTTCCCGACCGCTATGCCGACCCGTTTGACCCCGACGTGGTTGATGTGACGGCGGACGTTGCCGCGCCGGACGGAGCGATTACCCGTGTGACCGGATTCTACTATCAGGACCATTACCGCACCATTAATTCCGTGGAGGAACGCATCGAGCCCCAAGGCCGTCCGGAATGGCGGGTGCGCTATTCCCCGGCCACAGCCGGGGTACATACGGTCACTCTCCGCGTGCGCGACCGCTGGGGTGAGAATACCGCCGCCCCGATCCCCTTCACCGTTCGTGACACCGCAACCCCGTTTTCATTCATCCGCGTCTCGGCCGCCGATCCCCGCTATTTCGAAACCGAAGACGGCGCGTTCTTCTATCCAATCGGGCACAATATCCGCTCGCCGTTCGACACCCGCATGGATGACCAGTTTCCCTGGCGCTTCCGCCATCCGACCGGATCATCGGCTTACAACCACTATTTTGCCGACATGCACAAGGCGGGCGAGAACTTTGCCGAGATCTGGATGAGTGCCTGGTCGCTCGGCATCGAATGGAGTCCGGTCATACGCGGCTACCACGGCGCGGGCGATTACCGGCTGGACAACGCCTGGGATCTGGACCACGTGCTCGAATGGGCGCGGGCGTCCGGTATCCGCGTCAATCTGGTGCTCAACAATCACGGGCGTGTCAGCGCCTGGTGCGACCCCGAATGGCAGGATCACCCCTACAACGCGAGCCGCGGGGGCTGGTGCAAGGACGTCATGGAGTATTTCACGCACGAACGCTCCATTGCCATGACCCAGCGGCTCCACCGCTATCTCGTCGCCCGCTGGGGTTGGGACTCCACCGTCTTCACGTGGGAGCTGTTCAGTGAATTGGACCTCGCAGGACCCAGTCACAAGCAACGCGGCTGCGGCGATCCCCGCGTCGTCGCCTGGCACCGTATGATGGCCGACCACCTCCGAGCCATCGACCCCAACCATCGCCTCGTCGCCACCCATGTTTCGGGTGACTACACGATTCAGAACCCGGAACTCTGCAAACTGCCCCCGCTTGACCACTGCGCGGTCGATGCCTATCACAACGGCCCGCCCCATCAGATTGTGAATCTCATGACCGAAACCGCCAAGTTCAACAATCCTTTCGGCAAGCCGGTTTTGATTACGGAGTTCGGCGGGTCCCCCATGGCCGCAGGAGCCGAACACCTGCGTCAGGAGCACCACGCCGCGCTGTGGTCTGCGACCGCCTCGCCCATCGCCGGCACGCCCCTCTTCTGGTGGTGGCATGTGATCGACGAGCTGGATCTCTATCCGGTCTATTCCGCCGTCCAGCGCTTCATGAAGGATGTGGACAAGCGGGACTCCCGAATGGTGCTGGTCCAACCAACCCTCAAAGCCGACGACACGCCCGGCAAGCCTCCGCAGCCGACGGTGGAGGCCGTCTGCTCGGCCTCGCCCACTCAGGCCATCGGCTGGATTTTCACCCGCGCCGGCTTCAGCGGCGTGCGCGAGAGCGGCGGCGCGCCGCTGAAGCTGGACATCACCAACCTGGCCGTTGAACTCGGCGGCTTCACGCCCGATCAGGTCTACCGCATCGAAATCGCGGATACCACTTCGGGACAAACCGTCAAGCGATTCGACCTGCGCGCAACCGGCGGCACGCTGATCTTTCAAGTGCCGCCCTTCACCCGCGACTGCGCCTTCAAGATCCGCCAACGCTGATCCCGTATGGAGCCGACGCTCAGCCATCCCCTCACGGATACCACTCGCGGCTCCCCGTCCGAGCGGAAGGTGGCGGTCGAGGTTGACGGCGCGCAGCATCTGGGCGATCCGGAGGCCTACCGCCGCGACCGGATGAAGGACATTCTCCTGCAAGAGCAGGGCTACAGGGTCCTCCGCTTCCTCGCCGAAGACGTCGTCCAAGGGCTGGACCGCGTCCTGGACACCGTGCTGCGGGTCATTGCCCGACAAAAAAACACATCGGACTCACTCCCGATGTGAACAGTATCGATAAGATCAACGAAAATTCGACCCCGATTCCGATACCGACCCCGACCCCGATGACTCAATCGCCTCATCATGAGAATTGCTGGGGCGCATCCCCGTTTCACTGACCTGTCAAGCGGGCGATCCTGTGGACAGCCCTGTGACGTGGGCTAGCGCCCCGGCCGATGCGGCAGCGGTGGCGCGGGACGTATCGGACCGCGCAGACGGTGTGAGCGGTCTCGTAGATCCCGCTCACGCGCCGACCGGTAGCGGCGGGCGATCGCAGGTCAGAGAAACGGGGATGCGCCCGAATGGCTGGTGTCGGGAAGTCTGATCTTGCCTCTCTTGCCCGATAGTGGTATAGTTTTTCTCATGAATTCGCTCCTTCCGACCGGTCTCAACCTGTCTGTGCGCGGCCACGCACAGGCAGGCGGGAGTGTGCCCGAATTTTCCGAAAAGCGAGTTCCTATCCGTCGCCCGAGCGGGGCGGCCTATTGGTTCGTGCCTAGCGGTGACGACTGGATCGCGCTCCTTTCCTCGCACTTTCTGCAGCGGCTGATGCGGAGGGCCGCCTCATGCTGAATCCGCTGATGTTGTTGGGCTTGCTGGGGCTGGGGGTTCCGATTCTGATCCACCTCATCAACCGGCGGCGCATGAAGCCGCGGGCCTTGGCGACTCTGGAGTTTCTGGATCAGCAGGACGTGGCGAACTCCTTCGCGCCAGTGCCGCGGGACGTGCTGCAACTGTTGCTGCGCCTGTTGCTGCTGACGCTGTTCGTGATTTTGATGGCCCGGTTCACGGCGCCCGGTTCCGCAGTCGGTCCCCGTGCGTTGGCGATCGTGCTCGACAATTCCATGAGCATGAAGCGCGTCGGGCCGGACGGCAAGACGTCGCTGTTCGAGCAACACCGGGCGAGCATTCTTCAACTCGTCCGCGGCATGAAGGAGGGCGATTTCTTTTCGTTCACGCTGGCGGGGGATCAGGTTTTCGATACAACCGACTTTACGAGCGACCGCGCCCTCCTGGAGCGAGCCGTGACCAACGCCTGGGTCAGCGACGGCAGCGCCCGCGGAATTTACCCGGCCATCGAGAATAATCTTAAGGAGCTGCGTTCGCGGCGGGCGCCCAACACGGCCCTGCTGGTGTTTTCCGATCAGCAGACTGCGAATTACCCGGCGCACCTCGGCGCCGACGGACTCGGTGCGCTGCTGCAAGGAAGCTCTGCCAAGCCCATCTTCATTCAGGATCCGATTGTCGTGAACACGAACATCCAACTGCAGGGCGCCGAGTTCATGCCGGACCGGGTCTATCTGGGATCCAGTGCCAAGGCCGTCGCTCAGTTGCGCAACCGATCAGACATGGCGCAAGTCGTGACGGTGTCCCTGAAGAGCGGATCAGAGGTGGCCGACCCACGGATCATTAATGTGGCGAGTGGCGAGACCGCTTGCGTGGACATGCGTCAGACGTTCGACTCTCCCAACGACACGGCCTGGAACGTAAATCTGTCGGAAGACGGGTATCTGGCCGACAACGATGCCTACGCCGGCATTCGCATGCTCAAGCCACGGCAGGTGCTGATGGTGGTGCCGCCCGATCATTACCCCAAGCCCGAGGCGCTGACGGTCGGGACAAACGGTCCAGACCTGTTTGCCTGTGCCGTGAATCCGTCGGAGGCGACGGGGGAAGCCAGCGGCCAGACCCATGTTTCCGTGAAGCGCGTGGGGCCGGACGATCTGGAGCGGAAGGCGTTGTCCATGTACTCCATGATCGTGATTTACGGACTGCATGAGCTGGCGCCCGAGGTGGTTCAGGACCTCGCCGCCTACGTTCGGCAAGGAGGGGGGCTGTACATCATTCCGGACACGACGGTGAGGCCGGGATCGTTCAACCGAACGTTCGAACCGCTGCTCGGCGGAATCGAAATCGGGGATTTGCGGGAGCCGAAGATCGCCGCGAACCTGAGCACGGACGAGAAACCCATCGATGATCCGGTGTTCCTGGGGCTGATGCGCGGCGAATGGGGCACCGTGAGCGACCTGTCGTTCGTGCGGTACTTTGAGCTGAAGCAAGGGAAAGCCAGAGCCGCGCTGCGGACGCGCGACGGGGACGTTCTGCTGGCCATCGCGTCGGTGGGAAAAGGCCGTGTTTGTGTCCAGGCGCACAGTTGGAACGTGCAGGACACGTCGTTTCCCCGGAACCTGTCCTTTGTCTCCGCGGTTCACGCGATCATTAATTGTCTTTCCGTTTCCGACGCGGAGTCTGTCGGCGCGCCGGACCGGATTCGTGCGGGAGCTTTCTATCGGATGCATCTGCCTCAGTTCCGCGGGCTGGGCGGCCAGGTTATCTTCGAGGGTCCCCGGCGGTATGCCTTCGATCTGGGATCGGAGGATACGTATGTGACCGTCAAGGACATCTACGTTGCCGGAGCCTACCGCGCGACGCATCCCGGAAGATCTGCGGCGAGGGACCGATGGCTCGTGGTCAACGGCTCCCTGGAAGAGTCGGACCCCTCGTTCATGAGCGCGGAACAGTTGTCGGAGCTTTGCGGGGGAAGACCCGGCGTGGCGGCGACGTCCGGCCAGATTGCGGGGCTTTTCAGTCCGCGCCGCGAACTGACGCGGATCTTCCTCGCGCTTGTTTTCGCGGCCCTTTTGCTGGAGACGGCGGGATCGCTGATCTTCCGTCGCCGGAAGGAGGTCCATGGATCACGTACTTAGATGGTTTGGCCTGGATCCCTTCACCCAGGTGGACCGGATCACGGGGTTCCGGTTCGTGAGCGATTCCGGGATGCCTCCGGCTGTCCTGTGGGCGGTGGTGGTCCTCGGCTTGCTCATGGTGTTCGTCAATTTCCTCCCCATCGTCAAGATGCGTACGAGCGTACGGGTGCTGACGTCCCTGTTCCGCATCGGCATGGTGGGCCTGTTCCTGCTCGCGCTAATGCAGGTGCACGGGAAACTCGACCTGCGCAGGGCGCGCCCGCAAACCTGGCTGACCCTGTTGGACGATTCCGGTTCCATGAGGACGAAGGACGTAAAAGGCGACTCCCGTTTCAGCGCTGCCGTCAAAGACATCGGCGAGGTTCGACGTATGATCGGGCGGCGCGTGAAGATAGAGGAAACGACGCTCAGCGGGGATCGGGTCGGGGAAGAAGCCGGGGCAAAAACTCCCACGCATATCCAGACCGCCATTGTCCGTGAACTGGCCAACCGGCCCAATCTGCAGCGGATGCTCCTGCTTTCGGACGGCCGTGATCTGGATAAAACGGACTTCCTGCTGGCCGGAGAGGCCCTGAAGTCGCACGGGGTGGCGCTGAACGTGGTGGTGTATGGCACCGACAAGCCGGTGCAGGACTTGCTGATCTCCGCCAGGCCTGAGCGTACCGTGATCCGGTTGGGCGAATCGCTCTTTATTCGCGGCGCGATCAAGGACCCGGGCGGGAAGTCGGCCCTCGTTCTGACGCTCGAGGAGGACGGCAAGAAGGTCAAGAGCTTGACGATGAACCGGGAGTCGTTTCCCTGGTTCGAGGTTGTTTACAAGCCTGAGACTGCGAAGCTCCATCGCTATGAGTTGAAGGTTGCGGCGGACGATGCGAATCCCGAGAACAACTCGGTGTCCTTCTATGCCGACGTTCGAGACGAGAAAATCAACGTGCTGATGATCGAGGGGGTTACCGGCTTCGAGTTCAAGCTTCTGAAGATAGCGCTGGAGACCGACCCGCTGGTACACCTCGTCACCGTCAGTCATAAGCCCGGTGGCGGTGTGAGCGTGCAGGGCGGCGCCCTCCACAAGAACACCGAAGACGGTATAATCAAGAGCGAGACGGACCTCTTCAAGTACGATATCGTGATTCTCCGCGACGTGCCGCGCTTTCTATTTCGCGCCGGGGGAGACAAGTCGGAGACCACCCTGCGGCTGCTGGTATCCTTTGTCCAAAAGCGCGGCGGCGGGTTGGTGGCGATGGGCGGGCAGAACGTTTACCGCGCGGGTGGGTATCAGGACAGTCCGCTGGCGGCCATCCTCCCGTTCGACCTGAGCACCAGCCTTTCCAAGGATTCCCAGTTCCCCGGCCGCTTCAGCGTGAATGTGGTCAACGACCAATACAACCATCCGCTGCTGCGGCTCCAGCCGGACGATGCCGGGAACCGGGCGCGATGGAAGAAGCTTCAGCAACTCGACGGATGCAACAACGTCGGCGCTTTCAGGCCGCTCGCCCAGCCCCTGCTGACACGCGACGCGAAGATCCGGACCGCCACCGGGGCCACCAATGTCGTCGCCGTACCGGTTCTGGCGTACATGGATCTGGGCAGCGGCAAGGTTCTGGCCTCCTCGGTTGACACGTTCTGGCGCTGGCAACTGCAGCCAGACTTTGATCCGCCGACCCCGCTCGAGACGCTGATGGGGAACGTCATCCGGTATATGGCGCCCGAACCCGGTTCCAGGGCCGGAAGCGTGAACGTTACCCTGACGGATCCGACGCCCTCGCTGGGGCAGACGGTCACGATGTCCACGCTCCTGCTCGAAGAGAACTACGAGCCCAAACGTTTGGCTGATCTCGCGGTACGCGTGAAGAAGCCGGACGGCCAGACCATGACGCTCTATCCGCGCGATCTTAACGAACGGCCGGGACTGTACGAGTATCGTGTTCTGGCTGATCAACCGGGTGACTGGACCGTGACAGCCGCCCTGAACAAGACCAACCGTACGATGCGTTTCGTGGTGCGGGGGGCGGATGACGAATTTGCGGATCTCTCCGTGGACCGTCAGAGCATGACCCACTTGGCTCAGGCGGCTGGCGGGCAGATTGTGGACAATCTGCCCGCATGGGCGAAACAGGCGGATCAGCGGCCCGTTACGCAGCAGGCGGCACGCGATCTGGAACTGTGGAATAGTCCGGCGATTTTGTTCCTGTTCATTGTGCTGATCTGTGCGGATTGTTACGTGAGAAAACGGCAGGGACTGGCCTGAGAATGAAAGACCAGAGAACACTATTTGAGGCACGCTTGGGGCGCTTCGGCCGCGTGCGGCGCGCCGTCAAGAACGGGGCGCTGGCTTACGGGACCGGCGTTCTGGCGCTGGGCGTGGGCATCGGCGCGTTGATCTTGTTGCGTGGCTGGACGTGGTCGTCCAGCCCGTTCGTCAATGCCGGGATCGACGCCATTCCCACGGCCGCCGCAGCGCTACTGCTCGTCTGGCTGCTCGCGCGGCTGATCCGCCGATGGGAACGACGGCGCAAAACCCTGAGCGAGGCGTTTCGCGCCGAAGAGCTGGAAGGCGATCTCAACAGCCGTCTCGTCAGCGCCGTGGATTTCTTGGTTCGGCCGGTGTCGACGCCCCTGACCGATGCCGTCATTGAGAAAGCCATCCAGGATCTGGAACGTCCGTTCGAGAAACGGCTGGATCGTTCGGCGCGCAATCGCGCACGCTGGCAATTCGCGGGCGCGCTGGTGGTGTTCGTGCTCCTCGGCCTGACGCCGTGGTTCGGATTCGCGCGGGTCGGAAACACCGTGCAGCACTGCGTCGCGAATTTGCGGGAATTTCTTCTCCCGACCCGCTTTGACGTGTTCCCGGGATCCAAGGTGTTCCTGGTCGGCGCCAAGGCCGAGGTCGGTCTCCAGTTCACCCGTTTTCGCTACCCCAGCGTCATGATGCTGACTGAGAATGCCGAAGGGCGCGGCGTGGTGACGACCAATATCCTGACCGTCACGGCTTCCGGACGCGCCGCCGAGTCGCTGCAGCCGACCGTGGAGCGGCAGTACCGGATACGATTCGCCTTCGGCAATCGTGTCTCCGCGCCGATGCAGTTGACGTTCACCACGTCGCCGATGATCGAGAACATGCAGGTGGAGCTGGTGTATCCGCTCTACACCCGGTTGATGCCGAAGGAGATCGAAGGCGTGGTGGATCGTATCACCGCGCTGGGCGGAACGCGCGTCAACCTGGGATACGTGTTCAATAAGACGCTGAAATCGGCGGTGCTGACCTTCGAGGACGGGACAAACTCAATGCGCATGCCGCTGGACGTGGTCGGCAGGTTTGCATCGATCTCGTTTGTGCATTCGCGCGAGAGCAGAGCCAGCTTGCAGGTGGAGGACAGTCACGGGTTCAAGCTCGGCAGTCCGCAGCCGATCGAGTTTAGTCTGACGGCCGACAACCCGCCCAAACTGTTCCCTTCCGCGTTTCTGAAGCAGGACATGGCATGCACGATCGAGGACTTGTCGGGATTCACGTTTGGCGCGCGCGTGGAGGACGATTTTGGCGCGTCGAAGTGTCGCGTCATCTGGCAGCAATCCACGGCGGAGGATCCGCGGGAGATTCCCGGCGATCCGATCGAATGCGTCTTCCTCCCGCCGCGGCCGATGGCCGTGGCGTCTTTTGAGAACATGTTCCGGGCCCAGGCCGAAGCGCTGATGGAAAAGGGACCCCAGGGAAATATTTTCAAGTTCCAGATCGAGGCGTTCGACAATCACGAACCCAAGCCGCAGAAGACCGTCTCCTCGTGGTTCTCGATCTTTATCAAGCAAGGGATGGAAGTTGTTGGACCGGCGGGCAGTGGCACGGATATCTCCGGGGGGAGGCGATTTAATCGGGGCGACCAGAAAACGCCTCGTCAGTTCGGAGAGCGGACAGGTCCCAAAGGCATCGGCATGCCTGAGAAGTTGGATACGGCGGGACGCGGAAACGACTTCTCGTCTGATCGCCCTGAAGTGGGTGTGCGCGGCTCCCGGGCTGGCGGGACTGACTCGACACAGAAAGCTTACGGGGCAGGCCTCATCGGGCCGAAGTAGCGAAGATTGCAGATTCCCTTGTCCTGCGGTCCGTCCGTTGGACTGATGGAGCAACGCATGAGAAGGAGCGACGGTCGAATGCAAACATCTGAAAAGGAAACATCGGAGGTCCGAGAGCCGGTGTTTCGGGTTTTGCGATTCAAAACTTGCCTGATGAAACCCCGCGTCCGTTTTCTGGCGGCAGCCCTGGTCTTTCTTGCCGCCGTCGGTCAGGGGCTGGGCGCCGAGACCAACGCGGCCGCATCCGTGAAGTCGTGCCTGGTCTGGGTGGGAAACGACCCCAAATTGCAGGTGATACTCGATCCCGGGCAGACTTCGGCCAAACTTGGAGAAAAGACGATAGCGGTCAGCGTCAGGGCCGTGAATCAGCGCGGCGATACGACTACTGAGGGTTTTGTTTCGGGGCATTCGCTGAAACTGAGCGGCGATGGCAAGTCCCTGACGTCCGCACTCCCATTGCTGACCCCGGGTTTCACCAACGACTGCCTGTGGAGGACATACTATTCAGGGAAGCCATACTATGTCATGAACGGCGAGACGATTACGGTACCGAGCGACTATATCGAGGTGAACGTGCGGGACGCGGCTCTCGGTCTGGAGACCAAGGAACTGATCTATCCGTTCAGGCCCGGCACGCCGTTGAGTTCCTGCACCGTGCGCCTGACGGGCGGATTCGCGGATCGGAAGGTGATCTTCTCCCTGCATTTCGGTCCCCACAAGCTTGGCATTGAGCAGAAGGCCGCCGTCGAATTCCGTATCTTGGACGCCGACGGCAACCAGTTATCAAGCGGTGAGAGCGATGTCGTGCTGTCCAGCACGGAATCCACGGATTACGAGAAGGACGTCACGCCCAAGCGCGACACGACCGGCCCCTTCACGATCGTGTTTTCGGCGAACAACGAGACGCTGGGCATGAATGTGACCGGGGATGCCCGGTTTCCCTTCGCCGCCCTGCTCGTGCCGGCCTCGGCCATGGAAAGCGATACACTGGCCGATTGGCACATCCCGGGAAGACCGCTGAGCGACGGCGATCGAAGGCAAGTGCCCAACACCCTTTTCAGCGCCTATCTGCCCTTCACCCGTCCCGTGTTCGATACCGAAGTTCGGCACAGTGGCGAGCGCAGTCTCAGAATAGACTATAGGCCGGTTTCGACGGGGGCAACTGCAGTGGTTTCGGGGGCGACGATCGGCAGCAACGTGCGCCTGCCGGGGATTCCCACGGCGGCCCGGATCTGGGTCAAGGGCAACAACACCAAGGATCGTCTCGTGGTCGAGTGGCGCGATCCGTGCAACTTCAGCGCGCCGGCCTATCAGCGCTTCATGAACGCCATGATCGTCGACGTTTGCCGCCTGGATTTCTCCGATTGGAAGTGCTTCACGATCCCCGTGTTGGGTAACGGGCTGCCGGGGCGCGACATCCGTGCCTACAAGTGGGGTCATTCCGGCCAGGAAGACCGGCACCCGCTCCAGTCCCCTCTGTTTTGCGCGGCGATCCGGGTGATCCCGGAACCGCCCGCGAAGGATGCGCAGCCGGACACCGCACAGCGGTCCGTCTGGGTTGACGACCTCATGGTCGAAACGCAGGCGCCCCGGAAGGAACGCATGACGCTCGAATTGCGCGGCGATACGCCAGAGCGGAAACTGGCCGCCGATTCCAAACTGTTTGTTTCGATTGGCAACGGGACGCCGAACGACATTCGCAACGGGCGTATCGCCGTGACTTTCCTCGACGGTGAGGGTGAGCCGGTAAAAGACGCAGACATGGCCGAAGGGATTGACGTCGCGGCGGGCGAGGTAGCGGTGAAAGCCATCTCCCTTGCGGCTCTCGAAAAGCTCCAGCCGCGCGGCCCGGTGACGGCGGTCGTGACGGTAACGGGGCCCCTTGCGAACCAGCGTGCGCAGAGCCGGGTGATCTTCCAGCGTCCGACCGGTGCGGGTCTGTTCTGGGATTTCGAGCGGGCCGAGCATTTCAACACGCTGGCTCCGGACTGGTACTACCAGGCTCCGTACCACCAATACGACATGGTGAAGATCGCCGGAAAACTTTACATGGCTCTTGAGAACGGGATCGTGAACCGGAATCCGACCCAGAATCCAAAGCAGTGGTTGCTCGTCAGCACGCCCCCTGGCGCGGATCCAGTGGCGGGCGGGGCGGACGGCACGGCGCGCGCGCTGCCGCTGACCGTCTCGACCAACGGGCCGGTCTCCGTGTTCCTGCATCCGGCCCTGCCGGGTGCGGTCGAGAGCGTGGAACTGCAGGCGTTCGGCGAAGGCGCCCCCGTGATGCTTCAGGCGCTTTTCGTCGATAGCGGGTCCTCGGAATTCGACATTCCCTTCCAGAAGTTCGCCAGTGCTCCGGTGCGCGTGGACTGGAAAGGCTGGAAGAGCTGTCGTTTCGTCGCGCCCCCGTTGCCGCCGGGCTATTTGCAAGGCACGGAGAAAGAGAATCCGTTCTATGCGCAACGCTATCCGTTGAACCTTGCGCTCCTGGCCTGGACGGAGGACGGCACACCCGCCGCCATCCGGGTTGACCAAGTCAAGGTCAGCACCCATCTGGCCAAGCGACAGGAGATCATGGCCGAACTGGAATATCCCGACGAGACCCGCCTGCATGTTCCCGGACAGCCGCTGAAGCTGGTGCTGAATAATTTTTCGGCCGCGCCGTTGGCGCTGGACCTCTCGTTCAAGCTGACGACATCCGTCGGGCTGACAGCCGCGGAGGGCGTCCGTCAGGCGACACTGCCGCCCGGCGCCCGAGTGGCGCTCCCGCTGGTCGAGTCGCTCAAGCAGGGATTCTACTGCCTGCGCGTGACGGGCCTTCCCGACGGGCGCGTGTTGGAAACGGATGTCCAGGCACCGGACCGCAAGCGCTATTTCGGCGAGGCCGTCATGACCCATCTCGCGGATATTCACGCGATGGATGCGGATCTTTGTATGACCAATCGGAAGATCGATCTGGATTGGGATTCCTGCGAACCTGTTCCCGATCTGTATCACCACGAATGGTTCCGACGCTACGCCGCGGCCAAGTCTGAGGACGGCGTTTATCGGACCGTGCCGGTCGTTGGATATTCTGCGGACTGGGCGGGTCCGGAGAAGCAACCCGCCGTTGAGGATGGCACGTATCTGCGTAACGACGGCAGCTACTTGCAGGCACCGCTCCGCATGGCGGACTGGAACGTGTTCATGCGCAACGTAGGACGGGAGCATGCCCGCGAATTTCCGACTTGGATTTTTTGGCAGGGTGCGGACTCGATGGTGGAATCGCCGATCCATCTGCCGCAGGACAAATACCGGAGCATGCTTGATCTCTTTCATCGGTGGATCAAGGCGTACCATACGAACGCCTGTATCGTCGCCGGCGGCTTCAGTTACGACCGTGTTCTGTCTTATCTGGACGGCATGAAGGATCCCGACAAACTGCCTTTCGACCGGTTCGAAGTCCGGGTGACTCCGGGCAGCGCCTCGCTGGAAGAAATGATGATGGAGGATTTCATGGAGGATCTGGACGCCAGGCTGAAACTCACGGCGCTGGGACGGAAAGCCTCCATTGTCGATCTTGACTGGGGAACCGACGAAAAGGTTCCCATGCTGAATCAGGCCGCCAATCATGCGCGGGCCGCCATTCTTCTGCATGTGTCCGGCGCACTCCCTCACGAGTTTGCGAGCGCGAACAAGACGGAAGTCCAGGACGGATTCGGCCTGATGTTCCGTCCGTTCTACGGCAACACCGCCGTTCAGAACCAGCGCTCTTTCTATGTTCCGAAACCGGCTTATTTCGCGCTGATCGAGACGCGGAAGATGCTGTCGGAACTCACGTTCGTCCAGCGCGCTTACATCGCGGATCGGGATCCCCAGGCCAGTCGCATCTATCTCTTCAAGCGGGGCGACGGCGGCCTCTGCGCGATCGTCTGGCGCGTGAAAGACAACAAAAACTATCGGTTGCCGGCGGAGTGGAAGTCGGGAGTCACGGCGGTGGACACGTTCGGCGATCCGGTGGCGCTCGACAAGATCCTTTCGGTTGGGATCGTGCCCACCTTCCTCCGCTTCGCTTCGATGCCCGCCGACCGAGTGGCGCACGACCTGCGCAATTTGCAACCGGTGGAGGCCGACAAGCAGTATGCGCTGATCATGGACATCGTTCCGTCCGAACCGTATTCACGCGACGCTGCGGAATACAAGGCGACCGGCGGGAGTTCCGTTGAGCCGCATCCCGGCCGCCTGCCGGCCGGTGAGCGCGTGCAGGAGGGATTTCTCAAGAACGTTACCGAAGAACGGTTCGCGTTCCGCCTCGACACAGCCGGAGATGTCCTGCTGAGCAGGCTGTGGTTCCTCGATCCGGCTTCCGGAACGAACAGGATTTCGCGGGTCGCCCTCAACGTCGGACCGGAGCAGGTTTGGAATTTGGCGTCCATCGTCGGGTACGCCATGACCAACGAGTTGGACACGTTCTACGGCGCGGGGCCGAAGCGCTGCGCCTTTGTCCTGCGCGGGTGCAAGGCAGGCCGTAACGAGGTGGTCCTGCGCCACGCCACGCCCACGACGACGGGCGGTTACCGGCTGACGCGCGTAATGGACGGGCGTGTGGACCTGACGGCTTTCGGCCCGGTGGCCCTTGTGGACGCGGGGGTTCCGGTTCAGCCCTTCCGGAGTGCGGCAGGCACGACGCTGACGCTGGGCAAGCAAACCTACGCATCGGGGATTGGCTGCCAAGGGCGCACGGACATCGAGTATCCTCTCAACAAACAGTTTTCGCGTTTTGAGGTGACCGTCGGCATTGACGCAGTGACACGGGGAAAGGGAACCGTCGCGTTCACCATCTACGTGGACGGCAAGGAGAAGCGGAGTTCAGGCACGATGTCGGGAATGTCGATTCCCAAGACGTTGACGGTTGACGGGTTGCAGGATGCCGAACGCCTCGTGCTGCATGTGGACGATACGGGCGACGGGGCCGATAACGACCTGGCCAACTGGGTCGAGCCGGTGCTGTTTTTGAAGGAGGCGAGATGATGAGCGGCAAGGTGTCAGGTGTCAGGTGTCAGGTGTCAGTCTTTATCTTTTTAGCCACGATGATTGCCGTGCCGTCCGCCCGCGCTGAGTCCGGTTGGTTTCAGAATGGCATGAGCCAGCAGTTGAAGGTGTACGACGGACGCGGCAGCGCCAAGAAGGAGGGTGAAGAAATTGACCGGCGCGGAAAGGTGACCATTCGCAGGCTCATTCCCAAGTGTCATTCCGACTGGGGTAACGATCCCACGGCACTGCCGTACTTCTTCTATCAGGTCGGCCTGCGAACCGAGGGTGATTTCAAGGTCCCGTACTACATTGATAACGCGGGGCTGGAGATCACGAGCGAGGAGATCTTCCAGTATCCGATCATCTATTTCACGAGCCACTTCCCTTTTACCTTCACGGAAGAGGAGGTGGTGAATCTGAAGAAGTACGTCGAGCGTGGCGGAACGCTCTGGCTGGACGACTGCACCGGCAGCGGCCCTTTCATGGAATCCGTTCCCCAGAACGTCCAGCGGATCGCGCCGGGCTCCGAAATGAAACAGATGCTGCGTGAAATACCGGAGTTCTTCGATTTGTACAACATGGTTTATGCCTTCCCCGGCGTGCCCCAAATCATCAAGGCGCAGTTCTCGCGGCCGTTTCAGGCTGCGTACGTGCGCGGCCGACCGGCGATCATCTTCTGTCCCAACGACTATGGATGCATGTGGGAGATCTCCACGCCGCCGACAACCCTAAATCCCCTGGGCGTGGGCGCGCATGGCGATGGATACGGCGGCGGCACCCAGGCTCCGGGCAGCGGTCTCATGGATACGCGGGAAACCGTTTACCGGTTCAGCATTAACTGGTTGCTGTATACGCTGATGCACTAGGAGCAACTGAAGATTGGAAATCATACGGCGACGGCACCCGACACGCAACGGAGAAGGATTGGTGATGAGCCCAATAAGAATGTTTGTGCGATTGGTAATCGCGATGACCCTGGCCACGGAAACCGGCTGGGCTCAAACGCCGACGCCGAGAAACGGGTCATCCGAACTCATCGTTCGGATTGTGGCTGCCGAGTCTCCGGATCGGCTGGTGAGCGATCTAGAGGCCATCGCGGCGGTCGGCAGTCCCGCCGTCAACACGAGTTCGCGGCTGGGCGGAACGCCCACGGCGTCGTCCGCAGGGGGTGACGACGCCACGATGTGGGTGAAGGGTGCGCGGGTTGACGGCACGAACACCTTCGAGCGTTACTTCAAGGGCGAATACACCTATCGCAAGTCGGAATTGACGTTCGCGGCGGGGCGGTTGACGGAGGGGGAACACGTCATCGATCCCGGACGGCACGTGTTCCGCATCGACAAGGACGGCAACCTATCCTCGTCCGATCCGGACATCGTCATCGAAGGCCGGACGGTAAGCCTGAAGGCGTATCGCATCGACTTCATGAGCGTAGACGACAATCTGACCGGGCCGCCGGAGGTGCGACAGTTGGCCCGAGTTCTGAATGTGGAAGAGATTCGGGCGGGGTCAAATACGGTGAGCTTGTTGGGATCCGACAAGAAGAAGCTCACGGAATTCTGCCCGTTACGGCTTTATCTGCCTGCCCATACGAACGATTCGGCGTACGTGCTGAGGCCGGGCGACCAGCGGTTTCGGGTTCTGCCCGGAGGGACAGTCGAATTGCAGGGGAAGGCGAATCCCGTCATCAAGGCGGAGGGATCGAAGCTCGTCCTCTCGTACCGGTCGTTCTTTGCCTGGGTGCGGACAAAGACCGGGATCGGCGCAAGTTTTGGCGGCGACGAGATTCCCGTGACGGACACGGAGCCGGCTCGGATTCGCGTGGGTCCCGTCGTCGGCGAGCCGATGTTTCTCGCCAGCACGGGCGGTCTCTCGAAGACGTTCGGACTTCAGCTTTCGGGCGACATGGACAAGTATCCCTACAAGTTCATGGTGGTGGAAAACATGCGGGACCCGATGGCCCTGCGCATGATGGCGCTGGAATCGGGTGCCTGCGTGTTCGAGCGTGGTAGCTCCGCCACGGTCCGGCTTCAATTCAAGGAGAATACGTCGGCCTCGGCGGACGTGGCGCGGCCCAGGGTTCAGATGTTCTACTCGGCGTACAACCCCGTTCACTGGGGCAGCCGGTCGTGGACCCCGTGTGACGCCGTTGAGAAATGGGAGGGCGATGTCCTGACATTCAAGACGCCGGATGTTCCGTACGGCTTCTACATGTTCAGGATCGTGTTGTTCGGACCGTACGACAAGGATTCGATATCGCCGCTGACGGCTGAGTTTCCGGTCTGCGTGATCGAACCGAAGCAGGATGGAACCCTTGCTTTTGTCAGCAACAAGGGACGCGACGCTTTTGTGCAGGGCGAGACGATCCGGCTTGAGGCCGTGTTCCGGTCCAAAGGCGTCCGGCCAGCGGGCACTCGGACCGTGGTCTTGAAGCATCCCGACGGCCGCGAGGATCGGCTGCCGATCAAGGATGCGGGCGGAAAATGGTACTGCCAGACTTTGAGTATACCGGAGAGCATCACCCGCCGATTGGCACCCGGACGCTACGAACTGACGGCCACGGATTTGCCGCCGGGGTTGGCCTGTTATCCGTTCCGATTCGATGTGGCACCGCCGCGCGAGAGCCTGTACCGGATGATCAAGGGAGGAGGCGCTTCAGGAGGCGATACCCACCATGGTGCGATGGACATCGATCGGGCCGTGGCGACGCTGGCGGACTTGGGCTACAACCGGCTCGATCTGTTCGATTCCGGCAAGGGGCCAGCCGATGTTGCCTCCGCGCTGGCGCAAGACGACGAACGGCTGATGTCGCCGGATGCCATCGGTGTGCCAACGGAGAAGAATCAGCTCCTGAACGCCTGTGTGCGGTATGGCGTGGAATACGGCGATTGCCTGTTCCCGGGTGGCGACAACGAGATTCCGCGCTACATCGACGGCTATATCAACGCTGCCGAGCGGTGGCTTCGGCGCGAAGTGACATCCAAACGCCATTCGCCGGCCTACGACGGGGAGTACCTGTACTGGGAAGTGTATTATCGCGGACTGAATGGCGTACCCAAGAAGCACGACACCTTCTTTCCCGCGTGGCGGATGCAGCGGGCGATGGCAGCCTTCACAAACCCGCCGCCGAATCAGATCAAGAAGGACATCGGTCAGAATTTGATCGACTTGAAAACTTCGCCGGACAAATGGGATCCGGGCATCATGGATCGTTATCTCGATTACTGCCGGTGGGAAGAGCACAGTTGGGGCGACTTCAACACGCGCGTTTCGGGGGCCGGTCGTGAGTTGTTGCCGCGCGGGCGTTTCGGCGCGCACCATTGCTCCTTTATGTTTGTGCAGAGCGGCCGTGGCGCGGTGATGTCCGCGGCTGACTTGGACAACGGCTATCATCCCGACGTGTTTGAGAACCTGGAGATCGCCTCCTGCCAGCACTACCACGACGGCCCCACACTCGGGTACTGGATCAATTCCCCGATCATGATCCAACTGCTGCGCGAATCGCCCGCCGGACAGCGACGTCTGGTCTGGGCGAACATCTCGATGAACAAGGCTTCGCTTTCCCTCTCCGACGGTCAGTTGCAGCGCCAGATGGCTTTCGCCATGCTCGCGCAGGGCGCAGACGGCTATGCCACGTACCTGCTGCAGGAGAGCTTATCGGACGGGCCGAACCCCAGTACGCTCAAGAGCAAGGAGACGATGGGCAGGCTGAACAAGGAGATTCTGGCGCCGTTCGGCGAGGTGTACTCGCGCGGGACCAAGCCGGGCTATCTGAAGGTCGGCATCGTCAACACCATGGCCCAGCTTTCCATGAGCGACTTCAAGCCGATCCGCACGGCCAACCAACTCGAGGAGTTGTGGCTGGCCTGCTGGCGCCTAGGCTACCCGGCGGTCTTCCTGCGCGAGGGCGACCTGGAGAGACCGATCGAAGGCTACCAGGCGATTTTTGTGCCCGGCATCCGTTTCCCCGGCGAACTGACCGCGACGGCGCTCGATCAACTTCGCAACGCGATCAAGCGCGGCTGCAAGGTGATCGTCGAGCGGGATAGCACGTTGGACACTCAGATCGAAGGCGTCACCAAGATGACCGACTTCGACCTGATGAACTATTTCCTCGGCCCCGGCTTCAACGTAGCCGGCTATGACGCCGAGCTGGACAAGGTCTATACCTTGTCCCAACCCTGCACGGACTATCTTCGAACGAAGATGGTCGAGTGGGGAATCGAGCCGGCAGCGCGCGGTCCATTCACGGTGGGCCCCAATTGGCGCGACGGTGGCGGCATTCAGTATCTGATCATGTCCAACTACGAGGATCCCGATTATGGTCAGACCTGCCGCGACATCATGTCCAAGCCCGTGCGCATGCCGCTTTCTGTTCCGGCCTATCGCGGGGAGGTGGCCTACGATCTGCTGGCCAAGACCGAGTTGCCTCTTGGCAAGGCTGAGATTCCGATCGGTACAACGAATGCACCGGCTCGATCCGTCGTGCTGGATATGACCCGCGTGCAGGGCGCTTTGGCGGCGTTTCTGCCTGAGAAAATTGCGGCGCTGCGGCTTGCGACGCGGCGCGACGCGGCCGGCACATCGCTCATGCTGAACGGCACGCTTGTCGGCGAATCTGGCAAGGCGATCGCCGGCGTGTTCCCCACGCGCATCCGGCTTCTGGACGGCAAGGGAAAGCAGATGTTCTCGATCTATCGGGCCATGGATTCCAGGAGTGAAATGGAGCTGGCGATTCCCCTGATGTCCGGCCGCGACGGCGCGATGACAGTGGAAGTTACGGAGAACATTTCCGGCAAGACGTGCAACGCCCAGGTGGAGTCGGGCGCCGCAACGGAACCGGTGCTTCGTCTGGACGACGTGCTGACCCCCTACGTGCCGTATCCCGGTGAGGTGGCCAAGTTTATGAAATCCAACACCAACGCCCTGCTTGTGCTGGGCCGCGGCATGGAAGGCTCGAAAGCCGAGGTGGACCGCCTGATTGCGGGTCTGGGCGCGAAGGGCCTGAAGGTCACGCTGATGCCCGAGAATCGCGTGTGGCGTGTCGTCACAGGCGATCCGAGCATTACGGGCTGTCCCAACGCAGACGGTTTTCACTTCTGGTCGGGAGGTATGTATGGAAGCGATGGTGGTCCGATCGCACCGGTTACCATCGTGGACAGCCCGCTGATCATATTGAGTTCGGCGCGGGGTTCCATGCTTCTCAATACCCTGGCGGACGCAGGATTCGTCACGCAGACGCCGGTCGGCTACGCCGGCTTGGCCGCGCAGCCCACGCTCCAGGTTGCATCGCGGGGGCTGCACTGGAAATACGATACGCTCCTGATGGTGGCCAACGACTCGGAGGGTGTGCGCAGCGCCGTCAGCCGCGTCCTCGAAGATCCCGTCAAGGCGGGTGGCACCGCTGGCGAGACGGCGGCCAAGCCGAAAGCGTACGGTCAACCGGAGCCAAAAGAAGGCCGGGAAACGCCTGATCGGAAGCCAGCCCTAAGTTTCATGGGAAACAACGAGTACGTGCTGGATATTAAGTTCGATGCGGCCACCAATCTGTACATGATCACGTGGGGACACGGCGACAACCTCTACTCGCTCGATCCGCAGGGCAAACTGCGCTGGTCGCGCCGCCTGCCGGAAATGGGCGCGTGCCGTCTGGACATTGACACCGACCGCGTGGTGGTCTTCACCGGTTTCGGCAGCCGGCTGTACCAGATCGGGCTGGACGGGAAGCCGATCTCGCAGGCGCGTTTGCCGATGGATCCGGGAGTCGCGTTAAAAGGGCCGACCTATCGGGAATGCTACACGGCTGATCTCTTCAAGCACGGGATGGGGCTGACGAGCGACCTTTTCCGCTATGCCTACGTGCCGGAATCGCGCGTGCCGGGGTCGCGCCGGATCGTGTACAACGAGCCGCTCCTGAATGTCATGCGCATACTGGACGAGAACTACACCGTTATCGCCGAGTGGCGGGGTGAGAGCACGGCGGGAACGGGAGGTGAAACGACCTTCGCGAAACTGGGCGATTTCGTCTGCAGTCCCGACGGTACGCGAGTGGCGCAGATGGAGGACGACACCCTGGTTCTACGCGAGATCGTTCCGGGGGCGTCCGGCCCCGCCGGGAACGCGCGCAAGGTGGCGCAGCGCACTTGCGGCGACGGCGCGTTGTCGTGGCAGAAAGGCGAACTCGGACCGATCGTTGGCCGCACCCATTACGGCGCCGACCTAGACATGTTGCGCGTGGACCTGTCTGCGCCCGTCGGCACGGTGCTCGACCTGGGCGGCGCGACCGGCCTGATCCCCGATGGCAAGGACCTGCGCCTGGTGCGTTCGACGCCGGAAGGTGATAAGGAAATCTCCCGGCTTGGGCCGTTCCCGTGGATTCCGACCTTTGCGAAGATCAGCCCGGATGGTCGCACCGTGGTGCTGCTGGACGAGTACTGGACGGCCTTTGTTCACGAGGTGGAGACGGGCAAGCGTACGGCCCAAATCAAATTGTCTGAGATGGGGTTCGTGCTGGAGTTCGCGCCGGACTCCAAATCGTTTCTCATCGGCGGGCTTCGCGGGAGGGTTATGAGCTACGACCCGAGCGGCAAGCCGCTCTGGAGCACGACGCTAGCCGCGCACAACGAGAGCCTCAAGAAGACGGAGTTCCCAAAAGTGGATCCCGCGATACCCGACCGCACGGACAAACTTTACGCGGTCGTCACGGACGAACCCGGCGAACTAGAGAAACTGGTGACGCTCGATCAAAGCCGGTTGGTGAACGGCGATTGCGAGGGAACCGACGGCTGGCTCGCGGATACCAATGCCGGGACGAAGGCCGCCGCGCCCGTCTATGCCGACGGCGGCTATCAGGGCAAGCGGTGTCTGAAGGTCGGGGATGCGCTGGTTCAGCAGCAGGTTGAGGGCCTCATTGGCGAGCATTTCACGTGGGTGCTGGAGTTCTTCTACCGAAACGCATCGCCGGAGAAGAACGCCAACCTGCTAGCCGGCCTAGCTGTGGAGAACCGGCACCCGAACAGCGTCGTGCGCGTGTTGCCGTGCGACAAGGACTGGAAGTTCGGAAGGATCGTGACCAAGAGCGGCGGCGATCCAAAGGCTGTTCGCATCGGGTTCCAGGGACAGGGCGGCGAGGCGCTGGTGGACAACGTCACGCTCCGCCGGATTCGCTTCCCGAGCGTGAACCACATGTTGTATCCGCCGATCTATGATGTTGATCCCATCATTCTGAAGAACCCGTTGTTTATGAAGGATTACAATCCGTTGGGCGTGTTGCGCGAGCAGATTCCGAATCTTATTCTGTCGGAGCGGCCCCCGCAGATCGCCGACTCGCTGGTGGTGGATGCCTTCATGCAGAACGGGAGGCTGAACGACATCTGCAGTCTCTGGCACTGGTCCTACTGGGGCGAGGACACCCATATCTCCATGGGGATCAGGAATCCGCGCTGGGTATCCATGGTCGCGGTCTACTTCAACGCCTACGACGAGGCCAATACCGCCCGGCATCTGGATGTCTATGTGTCCGACATTGACGCGAAGCGGATGGTGCTCGTCGCATCGGTCCGCAACAACCGGAGCTTGTTCCGGCTGATCAAGTTCCCGCCGCGCCGGGCCGACGAGGTGCGTGTGGTGCTGCGCAATGCGTTGCCTCGCCATCGGACGGTGACGGAACTGGAGGTCTACGGCCCCCTGTCTGGATCAGAGAGCAGCGGGTTTGTGGATGCGGCCGGACAGAACACCTATATGGGATCGTTCTCGCGTGTGGAGAAACGCCGTCTGGAAGTCGCGCCGGGGTACGAGGAAAAGGCGGTCACCGGAAAGAGCGCGTTGCCGAGATGGGCACCGCCGGTCTCCCAGGTGATGATGTCGGAGCGGAACCTGTATCTGTCACGCTCCCCCGGTTTCAATCAGCGCCTCTCGCTTGACGATTCCGACGAATCGTTCTTCCGCACCGGCAGTCTGGGGTTCGGGCCGACACCGACCCTGTATGGCGGTGCCTTGATGAAGCCTGGCACGGATGGAAAGCTCTGGTGCGTGGATCCGGAGTCGGGCCGGGCTTTCTGGTCCACAGCGTTAGGCGAGCGGCTGACCGGAAGTCCGGCGGCGATCGGGCTTGACGTATTCATGGCGACTGACGCAGGCAAGTGCTACACGCTGGACATCGCCAGCGGTGCGATTCTCGGCGAACAGAAATTGGCGGGGCCGGTTTACGGGTCGGTGGCAACGGACGGCACCAACGTGTACGTGATCACGTCCAGCGGCACGGCCACCTGTTTCAATGCGAAGAGCGGAAAGGTCCTGTGGAACGTCGAGATCGCGCCGGACTCGGAATCCACGCCGGCCGTGGACGACGGCGTGGTCTTCATGGCGGACCGGCAGGGCACGGCCCGGGCCGTGCAGAGCGTGGATGGAAAGATGCTCTGGAAACGCGAACTGGGAAGCGAGTTCTGTCGCTGTCCGGTGGTGCTACCCAACCTCGTGGTGTTCGGTTGTCTGGACGGCCGCCTGACAGCGCTCAACCGTCGTACGGGCGAACCAGTCTGGCAGACCCAGGTGAATACCCGATTCATGAGGTACGATCCGGTCCCGATGATGCTGCCAGCCGGGGCGCCGACCGCTTCCGGCTCCGGTTCAAATGCGGTTTCCGAAATGGCTGCCGCTCCCATCGGCCCAGCCGTGCCAGTGCTGCTTTGCGTGTCCGCTGGAAAAGTACAACTGCTCGACGCCGCGACCGGCCAACCCGCCGCACGCCAGATTGCCGTTGGATCCATGGACGGGAAGGGAACTTTCAAGGCGAAGGACGGCCTTCCCGGAATCGGCGGAGAAGTAACCGCGCCGATCGGTTACTACGCTGGGTATCTCGCTTTTGCGACGATCAATGACGATGGCGGCGATGCGCCCATCTATGGCCTGCCGGACGTGTACGGCGACCACCGCGGCCTGGTGAAGCTGCTCAAGCCCATCACCGACACGCCTCCAAAGAAAACCGGCGGCCCCCGGCCGATCGCCTGCGCGCAAGCGCCGATCCGGATGGATGCCCCCATAACGACAAACGAGTGGGGAAATGCGGTGCTGTCCCTGAACGGTCCGGACGCCATCTTCCCGGAGGACCGTAGAAAGAAGGGCTTTTTGGACAGCTCCACCGTGTGGACCGATTTCAGCGATCTGGGCGCCCAGGTCTACATGACCTACGATTCGAACGCGCTGTACGTGGCGGCCGTGGTGACGGACGACAAGCCTGTCAACAAAGCGGAAAACGCGGAACACCTATACAACGGCGACTGTCTGCAGATCGGTATCCTCACCCTCAAGCCCAAGAGCATTCACTGGAATCTCGGGCTTGCTCTGGCCGGAAAGGACGTTCTGTTCGACAAAGTAGAAGGCGGCACCAACCAGATTGAGAAGGCAACCGAGTTCAGAGTCACCCGAGCCGACGGGGCCAAGACGACCAC
Organism: Akkermansia muciniphila; assembly: GCA_945870025.1. GTDB lineage: Bacteria > Verrucomicrobiota > Kiritimatiellia > RFP12 > JAAYNR01 > VGWG01. The sequence goes on along the minus strand of CAMBQN010000010.1, from coordinate 6,306 downwards.
CTACAAACTGAAGATGCCTCTGACCGTGCTCGGTCTGACGCCCGATTCGGAGTTCGGATTCAACGTAGTCATCAAGGACGACGACACAGGCGATGGATCTCGTTATTGGCTCCAGGCTGCTCCCGGTCTGGCCGAACGTGACGACAAGAAGTGGCCGCTGGAGAAGACCTATCCGCGATTCATTCTGACCCGGTAATGGTCCCGATCATGGTCGGACTGAGCGCGGATAAGGGACGGACCTCCTATCAGCATCGGCCTAACCGATTACCCGCATTGTTACGATTTGGCCAGGGCAAACGCATCTAAATTTTACCGCAAAAGCCGCCAACGTGCGGTTTCACTCGGATGCCTCGCCCGTGAATACACGGACGGCATACCGGTGAAACCGCTGAATGACTCAATTAAATCCGGCTTTGAGCGAATGTTCGTTCCGCTGTCCGTGTATTCACGGGTGAGGCGGACGAAAAATTCGCTGATTTTTTGCGGTTTTTGCGAAAAGTGTTCTTTATTTTGCAGCAGTGGCAGAAATTTAGATGCGTTCGCCCTGACGATTTGGCCTTGCACGCGATAGCCGTGTTGATTATAGTAAGCCACTGCCGTATGAGCACGCCTCCTGACACTATTCGCATTCTGGGGATTGACGCGTCACTGCGATCAACCGGGCTGGGCGTTGTCGAGGCGGAGGGGTCGCGAATGAGGGCCCTCTGGCACGGACGGGTTCGCAACCCCCCGACGCGTCCGCTGTCGGCTTGTCTGGTCGCCCTGCAGGATGCGGTCTGTGAACAGATCGCCGCCTACCAGCCTCAGGCGGCCGCCATCGAGGGCGTCTTCTTCTCTAAAAACATCCATACGACGCTGATCCTGGGTCATGCTCGTGGCGTGCTGATCGGCCAGTGCGCCCGCCAAGGCATCCCGGTCTATGAATACGAGCCGCGCCGCGTCAAGCAGGCCGTGGTCGGCTTCGGCGGCGCGGTGAAGGATCAGATGCAGCGGATGGTGATGACCCTGTTGAACCTTCCCGAACTCCCGCAGGAGGACGAAGCCGACGCGCTCGCCCTCGCCATCTGCCACCTCCACAACCGCACGCGACTGCGGCTGAGCGGCATCGAACCCCTGTGACTCCCCCACCCCACTCAACCTCGTGTCCCTGACAATCGCTTTACCGATAATCACCCAAACGATGAATACGCCCCATCCATCCTGTTCCACGCCGCGCCGTGTGTGGCTCGACATCAGCCTCGACACCTTGCGTACCAATTACCGCCATATCGCCCGGGCCGTGTCGCCCTGCTCCGTGATGGCCGTCCTGAAGGCGAACGCCTACGGACTCGGTGTGCGCCCGATCGCCGGGGCGCTCGCCCATGAAGGGGTGGCCGCATTCGGCGTCGCCGAACCCCACGAGGCATTCGCCCTGCTTGATCTGGGCATCCCCATCCATATTCTCGGCAGTGTGCTGCCCGACGAAATTCCTGAACTGGTCGCCGTCGGCGTTGTGCTGCCCGTCACCGATCTTGACACCGCACGCGCGGTCAGCCGTGAGGCGGTCCGCCAGGGCCGCACCGCCACGGTTCACTTCAAGGTCGACACCGGCATGGGGCGGCTCGGAATGCTTATCGGCGAGGCGGCGGAGACGATCCAAGCCGCGTGCCGACTCCCCGGCTTGAAGGCCAACGGAATTTACACCCACTTTCCCGTCGCGTATCAGACCGGCAGCGCGTTTACGCGCGAACAAATCCGCCGCTTTACCAAATTGCTCGATACCCTGTCTGCCTCAGGTCTGTCCTTTGCCCAACGCCACATCGCCAACAGCGACGCCGTCAATAACGTCCCCGAAGCCTGCCACCCGCCGTTTAATCTGGTTCGGACCGGGATTAACCTGCACGGTTCGTTTGACACCGAGGGGATGCGCGTGCTCGACCTCGCGCCCGTGCTGACGCTGAAAACCCGGCTGACCGCCGCGCGCACGCTGCCGGCCGGCGCCAGCATTGGTTACGGTCTCAGCTACCGTCTGCCGCAGGCCACGCGCGTCGGCACCATTTCCGCCGGCTATGCCGATGGCCTGCCGCTCGCCCTCTCCAACCGCGGCCATGTTCTGATCCGAGGCGTCCCCTGCCCGATCCTGGGTCGGCTCTCGATGGACTACACCACCGTCTCGCTGGAGCAGGTTCCCGACGCCGCCGTCGGCGATGAGGTGGTCTGCCTGGGGGGCGAGGGACCGATGGCGATCAGCGTCGAGGACTGGGCGCACTTGAAAAACACCCACCCCTATGAGATCATCTGCTCGCTCGGTTCCCGGGTCGAGCGGCGTTACCGATAGCGTGAACGGGGAAACAAATATGAAATTTCTGAATGCCGAACAAATCCGAAACCTGGACAAGCGGATGATCCAGGAGCGGAAAGGCGCGGGCATGATCCTGATGAACCGCGCCGGCTTGGCCGTAGCTCAGGTAATCGCACAACTGGCTACCGTGCGCAACGAGCATCGCCGGGTGACGTTTGTGGCTGGCAAAGGAAACAACGGCGGCGACGCGCTGGTGGCTGCCCGCCACCTGTCTGAGAGCGGCTGGCATGTCGGCGTGCTCATGACCTGCCTGCCCGCCAAACTGGAGGGCGATGCCTACGAGGCGTGGAACGATCTCCATGCCGCCGGAATCGTCCACCAGGTTCTGGCCGATGTGCGTGACTGGGAGGACACGGCCTGCGATGGCAAGGTCACCGCTCGTCTGCCGATCACCGGCATCATCGTGGACGGCCTCCTTGGAACTGGCTCGGAGGGCGCGCCACACGGCGTTGCGGCTGCCGCAATCCGCTGGATCCGATCCGCGCACAAACGAGCGGTTGTCGTCGCGATCGACATCCCCAGCGGTGTGGACGCCGACACCGGTGCGGTCGCCGACGATGCCGTGACCGCCGACATCACCGTCACCTTCGCCTACCCCAAGGTCGGGTTTCTCAATCCGGCTGCTCAATGCTGCCTCGGGCATGTCGTTGTCGCCGATATCGGCATCCATGAGACTATCGGAGCCGATGCGGAACGCGAATCGAATGAGCGGATTCAATTGATTGCCGCGCCCGAGCTGAACCGTCTTCTGCCGATCCGACCGGAATTCGCCCATAAGCGCCTGTTTGGCCATATCGGCGTCATTGCAGGTGCACGAGGCTACTCCGGCGCGCCTGCGCTGACGGTGACCGGCGCGCTGCGCGCTGGAGCCGGACTGATCACCGCCGCAGTCCCGCCTGAATCGATGTCGGCGCTGGCCACGCACGCCCCCGAAGCGATGGCCTATCCGCTCGACGCCCCCGACGGCGTCATCACGGTCGGCGCTCTCGAGCGCTGGGGCCGGTCGCTGGATGATTTTGATTGCATCGCCATGGGGCCAGGCATGACCGCCGCCGACACCACCCGTGACGTGGTGCAATGGGTGCTCGACCGGTATGACGGCCGCGTGGTGTTCGATGCCGACGCCCTCAACGTCCTTCCCCGTGTCACGCTGCGCAACCCGGAGCGGCTGATCCTCACGCCCCATCCCGGCGAGGCGGCGCGATTGCTGGGGCTGACGCCCGCTGCCGTGCAGGCCGATCGTCTGGGCGCGGTTATCGCGCTGGCCGAGCGGTTTGGCGGCACCGCCGTTCTCAAAGGCGCCAGCACGCTGGTTTGCGAAGCCGCTGGCGACCCCTGGATCACCTTCACCGGCAACCCTGGCATGGCGACGGGCGGCAGCGGCGATGTCCTAACCGGCATCATTGCCGCCATGGCCGCGCGGCCGATGGCGGCACTCGACGCCGCTCGTCTGGGCGTCTGGCTGCACGGCGCCGCCGGCGATTTCGCCATGTGGCGCGAAAGTCAGGAGGCGCTGACCGCGCTTGACATCACCCGATCCCTCTCCCACGCTTTCGCCATGCTGCGGAATGCGTGACACACCCCTCGCAATTGCGTTTAACCAGAGGCACTATCATGGCAACCACCCCGACAGAGCAAGGCACGCAGTCCAAGACCGCGACCGACCGGCTGTGCGCCCTCGCGCCGTTTGCCACGGATCTGGTCATCATGGCCGCCGCGCTCTTCGCCGCCTACACCCTGCGTTACAACTTTGACTGGACGCGCATCCACGTCGAGTCTGACCGCATTCTCCTGCACGTGGGGCTGCTGGCCGCCATCCAAGTTCTGGCGCTCGCCGCGTTTGGCTGTTACCGGCTCATCTGGCGGTTTATCGTCGTGGACGACGTGCCGCGGTTTGTCTATGCCATCGGGTTGACCACGCTTGTTCTCGGTTCCGTGATGGCCCCGTTGCCCCCCGGTGTTCACATTAGGATGCCCGTGGGTGTGGTGGTCCTCAATGGCGTCTTTGTTCTGGGCGGTCTGCTGCTCACCCGGTCCTTCTGGCGGATCGTGTCGGGCTCCGGAACGGTGGGCGGAGGACGCGGTCCGCTACGTCGGGTGCTGCTGGTCGGCGCGGGCGTCACGGGCAATCAGGTGCTGCGCGAGATGCAGCACCAGCGCCAGCGGATCCGCGTCATCGGCTTTGTTGACGACGCGCCCGCCAAACGGCGGGTGCTGCTGCAGGGCGTTCGCGTGCTCGGCACGGTTGATCGGCTCGACGAGTTGATGATCCGGCACGCGATTGACGAAGTCATCGTCACCATGGTGCGCGCACCGCGTGCACTCATCGAGCGCGTGACGGCCTGCTGCGAACGGCGGGGCGTGCCCGTTCGCATCGTCCCGGACTACTACGAGGTCATCACGGGAAGCGTCACCGTCAACCGCCTTCGCGAGATCGACATCATCGATCTTCTCGGACGCGAAGAAGGCGTGCTGGACGATCCATCCGCCCTGGCGTTTTTCAGCGGCAAGCGGGTGCTGGTCACCGGCGCGGGCGGCACCATCGGCGCCGAGCTGACCCGTCAGGTCGCCCGCATGGGGCCGTCGCAGGTAGTGCTGATCGAGCGCACGGAGAACGCCCTATATGAAATTGAACGTGACTTGCAAGCCGGCATTCGCGATGTTCCGATTGTTCCGATTCTGGCCGACATCGGCGATGCGATGCGCATGGAAGCGGTTCTGGTAGCCTACAAGCCGCACATCATTCTGCACGCTGCCGCGCACAAGCACGTGCCGATGATGGAGGCCAATCCGGGCGAAGCGGTGCGGAACAACCTACTGGCGACACGGCGGCTCGGTCTGCTGGCGATCCGCCATCAGGTGCAGAGCTTTCTCCTGATTTCGACCGACAAGGCGGTGCGTCCGTCGTCGGTCATGGGCGGCAGCAAACGGCTGGCCGAACACGTCATCCAGGCTCTAAACGGCGCCGGGGCCACCCGCTTCTGCGCGGTTCGCTTTGGCAACGTGCTCGGATCTTCAGGCTCTGTGGTGCCGCTGTTCCGCGAGCAGATCAAGGCTGGCGGCCCGGTCACGGTCACGCATCCCGACATGGCGCGTTACTTCATGACCACGCGTGAGGCGGTGCGGCTGGTCCTCCACGCGACCGCGCGTGCGGCGGGCGGAGAGATCTTTGTTCTCGACATGGGCCAGCCCATCAAAATACTCGCTCTGGCCGAGATGATGATCCGGCTCTCAGGACTCCGTCCGCACGAAGACATCGCCATCACCTACACAGGCATCCGTCCGGGCGAGAAATTGTACGAGGAACTCGATCTCAGCGACTCGTCGGTGGTTAAAACAGATCACGCCCGCGTCTTCGTCGGCAAAGTCCCCACATGCCCCGCGAGCGAGATTGAGCGCATGTGCGCCGACTTGGAACAGGTTGCATCGGGAACCGTCGACAACGACACCATCCGAACCGCCATCCTGAAATGGGCCACGACACTGGACGCCCGGCAGATGGCCTCCGCGCCCGCAAATTGAAAGCCAGCCGCGCCGCTTCGCCGCGAAGAAACGAGGGGGTAACTGGAAATGAAAATCCGGGTTGTCTTTCGTCCTCGTCCTCGTCCTCGTCCTCGGAAATCGAGTACGAGGACGACGACGAGGACGAGGACGAGCCCTCGCGGCAGCTTGAAGTTATAGGTAAGAGAACGGGTGGAATGACACTTACTTAAGCGCCCGAACACCGTCTTCGATCAAGCCTTTTCTGAACACTCCCCTCCTCCAGGGCGCATCCCCGTTTCACTGACCTGCGATCGCCCGCCGCTACCGCACCGGTCGGCGCGTGAGCGGGTAGAGCGGAATCTACGAGACCGCTCACACCGTCTGCGCGGTCCGATACGTCCCGCGCCACCGCTGCCGCGTCGGCCGGGGCGCTAGCCCACGTCACAGGGCTGTCCACAGGATCGCCCGCTTGACAGGTCAGT